>JACJYY010000004.1 GCA_020635875.1 Flavobacteriales bacterium | reverse complement strand
ACACTATGGTTTTATAATCTATTGCTTATACAAAGTGTTGGCTAAAGAGCTTTTTTATCAAGCTTTGGAAGTCCGACTTTTTTCAACATCTCATTCGCTTTCTCCAATTTCTTAGGAAATAGAACTTTATCATTGAAAAAGTCTAGTGACTTATCAATCAACACAACGGGTTTCTTTTTAGTATTAATATCTTTTAGTCTCATTGTCAGTTATCTTTTAATTTTACAAGAAATGCTTCATATTCAACATCCTTTCGAAATTCTTCCCATCCATTTTCAACTTCTCCGTATACTTCAAAATCCTCCTTAATCTCATCAAAATATTTTGTAATTCCCATCCTGTACAATCGAGTTCGTGCCTTTGTACTTCCTGTTGCATAAACCATCGCATTTTTATGTCTATCAATGAATGCGAATAAAGTAGCAACAACAGTAGCTAATACTTTCTCACTGTCTCCATTGTTTGAGATTGCTAAATCATCAATTTCTCCAGTCTCAATATTTTTGTCTCCGAAGCCAAGATTATATAAGTCCTTGTAGTTGGTTGGCGTGTACTGAACTATCTTAGGAATCTTACCGTTTGTTCCAACGCTAACAAACTCAAAAAATTCAAGATGTTCTCCTGATTTTAATTCATATTTATCTAGCTTCATTTATCAATAAATATTTATACAAATATCGTTATTTTAGTTCAAACTATCTATTCTGACGTGTGGCTTCTCCGCATTATAGACAACTGCCAAATATATTGAAAAATTCAAATTAATCCTTTGGTAATCTACCTGCAACTTATTGGTTGGATATAATTGTATAAAATTAATGGATTTTTTTATAGCGAATAATTCTGGATACTAATTAGAATTAAAATTGCAAAAAACTATCTTTACACGCTGAAATTTAAACTATGCAATTCGAATTACTTTCTAAAGATCCTTTATCAAAAGCGAGAGCGGGTACAATTACGACCGATCACGGAACAATTGAGACTCCGATTTTTATGCCCGTAGGGACAGTGGCTTCGGTAAAGGGGGTGCATCAAAGGGAATTAAAAAACGATATTAATCCTGATATCATTTTAGGAAATACGTATCATTTATACTTAAGACCTCAATTAGATGTACTTGAAAAAGCGGGAGGTTTGCATCAATTCATGAACTGGGATCGTAACATCTTAACCGATAGTGGAGGATACCAGGTGTATTCGCTTTCGGGCAACCGAAAAATAAAAGAAGAAGGCGTAAAGTTCAAATCTCATATTGATGGATCAGTACACTTTTTTTCGCCAGAAAATGTAATGGAAATTCAACGTACCATTGGGGCTGATATTATCATGGCATTTGATGAATGTACGCCGTATCCATGCGATTACAATTACGCCAAACGCTCCATGCATATGACACACAGGTGGTTGGATCGGTGCATGAATCACTTGGAAAAGTTACCGTATAAGTACGGTTATGAGCAAACGTTTTTTCCAATTGTACAAGGGAGTACCTATAAAGATTTGCGACAACAATCAGCAGAATATATCGCCAATGCAGGAGCTCAAGGTAATGCTATAGGTGGATTATCGGTGGGAGAACCAGCAGAGGAGATGTATGCTATGACAGAGGTAGTGTGTGAGATATTGCCAGAAGATAAACCACGTTATTTGATGGGTGTGGGTACACCTATTAATATTTTGGAAAATATTGCTTTAGGAATTGACATGTTTGATTGCGTAATGCCTACACGTAATGCGCGTAACGGGATGTTGTTTACCGCAAATGGTACTATCAACATCAAAAACAAAAAATGGGAGGATGATTTTTCTCCATTGGATGAAATGGGAATAACCTATGTAGATTTAGAATACACTAAATCCTATGTACGTCATTTATTTGCGGCTAATGAATATTTGGGTAAACAAATCGCAACCATTCATAATTTAGGATTTTATATGTGGTTGGTACGTGAGGCACGTAAGCATATCGTTGCAGGTGATTTTGCAGAGTGGAAAAACAAAATGGTCAAACAAATGGACAAAAGGTTATAAGCCAAACTATGGGTATTATTGATAAATATATACTGAAGCAGTATTTGAAAACCTTTTTTGGGATGATTTTGCTGTTTATGCCTATTGGTATTATTGTCGATGTATCGGAAAAAATCAATAGAATTTTAGAAAGTAAAGTGCCCTTCGAAGAGGTGGCTGTATATTATTTACATTTTACCATCTATTTTGCCAATCTTTTGTTTCCGTTATTGTTGTTTTTATCAACTATTTGGTTTACCTCAAAACTAGCCAATAAGTCCGAAATAATTGCCATATTAAGTTCAGGAATTTCGTTTAATCGGTTTTTAAGACCTTATTTTATTGGCGCTACAATTATATGTTTGTTTGCTTTTGTGATGGGAATTTTGGTAGTACCCAAATCAAGTAAATCATTCAACGATTTTAGGTATGAATATTTAACTCGAAACAAAACGGCCAGAGAAAACACGAATGTATACAGGGAGATTAAACCGAATGAATTTTTGTATGTCAGCAATTTCAATTTTGACAGTAAAGTAGGGTTTAATTTTGCGTATGAAGTTTTTGACGAACACAACAAACTTTTAAAAAAAATAACCGCATCTAGGATTAATTATAACGAAAAAGACAGCACCTATACGCTTAAACATTATGAGCGTAGAGACGTTGGAGAATTTGAAGATAAATTGACCAGCAGGATGCAAATGGATACCATCTTTGATTTTACTTTTGAAGAATTGGCTCCTGTAGTTTATAAAGCAGAAACCCTTAGTTTATGGGAACTCAACGACTTTATTGAACAGGAAAGAATGAGAGGCAATGCTAAGGTGAATAACTATTTGATGGTTAAGTATAAAAAATTTAGCGCACCCATTTCCGTATTCATATTAACATTAATAGCTGTTTCGGTTTCTTCCATGAAGCGAAGAGGAGGGATGGGTGTTAATTTAGCGATAGGAATAGCGATAGCTTTTACGTTTGTTTTTTTTGATAAAGTATTCGGTACAATTTCAGAAAGTTCTGATTTTTCTCCAATGATAGCAGTTTGGACTTCAAATATACTATTTGGTATACTCGCTGTTTATTTGATGCAAAAAGCCAAGCGCTAGTTATAGGATAACGTAGAAGATGTAAAACAACATCGCAAAGTTAAACCCTGCGTGCCCAAAAATAGCCCCAAAAATAGATCCTGTTTTTTCACGGAAAGTATAAAACAACCGACCTGTTAAGTACATTAAGAACACCCATAGTAAGGCTGGTAAAAAAAGGAATTGCCATTGATTGTCAATAAAGACTATGCCAAATTGTGCTAAATAGGTTATAGCATAAGCCACATTAGTAATTATGGATGCTTGGTTGTTATCATAACGATATGAAAAACAACGATGGATAATACCGCGATACAATAACTCTTCCCCAATAGGGCTAAAAGTCATTCCAATCAGAGCATAGGTAATAAACAGATTAAATTTGTTTTCGGGAGTCATCCCAGCTAAGTTGGATTCGTAGGTGTGTGCAATATATACAAACCAATTACTCATTGAATCTTTGTAAATCAAATGTCCTAAAAAGAAAATGATTGAACTGGCAACAATTCCATAAAGAAAACTAGTAAAGACTTTAAAATGATTTTTTGGACGATTGTAACCTATGGCTACTTTTCCTTTATCGGTCAACAAAACGATAGGAGCAATAATCATCGCCAAAAAAAGCAATAATACCAATCCATAACTTGTGGTTTGATTAGGGTTTAATAAGAGTAAGAAACGAGCAATACCAAAAAACAGAATCAAGAACAATCCTAATTTTGGGTCTAATTTAATCTTGTTCTGCCACTGTTCTTTAATGTATCTCATATCTCTTATTTAGATAAGCGATGCATTGTAAAGGTTATACTGGATAACAAGAAAAATGCACCTGCTTGATGTAAAACTCCTAAACTTATAGGGACACTGTACAACAAAGTAAACACCCCTAAAGCAAACTGAACGATAACCAAAATTAAGGTCAAGTTAATAGCGTTTAGTTGAATACGGTCTAAGTTAAATTTTTTGCGCTGAATAAACAAGTACAGAATCAAAGAAAAAACAATTATGGCTAGCGTACGATGGATAAACTGTACACCGCTTTTTCCTTCGGTAAAATTTAAGAATAAGGTCTTTTGCTCTATAAACACACTTTCGTGAATCCATTGACCTTCGTTCATTGTTGGCCAAGTAGTGTGGATTTTGCCTGCATCTAATCCTGCTACAAAACCGCCATAGATAATTTGTATAAAGAGCAACACGATAATCCAACGAGTCAAATTTCGTAAAGGAATTATAGGTTTACGCTTTTCAGGATACATGGCATTGAGTCCAGTATTTAGCGTTACCGCAAAAGTTAATAAAGCAAAGGTGAGATGAATAGAGAGTCTAAAATGGCTTACATCAGGACGATCTATCAATCCACTTTTAACCATGTACCACCCCAAAAAACCTTGAAAACCACCCATAAAAAGTAACAATGCACATTGTTTAATTAATGAAGGAGTCAGTTTCTTTTTGATCAAAAAATAAACAAACGGAATAATGAATACTAGACCAATGATTCGTCCTATAAAACGATGAAACCATTCCCAAAAATAGATGTATTTATAATCGTCAAGCGTGAAGTTTTTGAATTGGTTGATTTTTTGGTATTCAGGAAATTTCTGGTATTCTGTATAGGCTTCTTCCCATTTTTGCTGGGTAAGAGGAGGGAAGGTATCCGTCACTAAATGCCAATCGGTCATTGACAAACCAGAGTTGGTCAATCGTGTAATTCCTCCAACTACCACCATAATAAAAAGTAGTAAACAACCCGTGAACAACCATAGTACTACTCCTTTGTTTTTCATGTTAATCGTTTTTTATTATTAAACCTAAACCAGCCGCTTTTTGTACCATAAATGCATAAGCTTCATCATAATTATTGCCGATTTCGCCTTCTAGGATAGCCTCTTTAATCATGTTTTTGAGTTGTCCTATTTCCTTAGACGGTTTGAGGTTAAAAATTTCCATAATCTCTTCGCCACTAATAGGCGGCTGAAAATTACGGACATGATCTTTTTCCTCAACTTCGACTATTTTTTGTCGTACCATTTTAAAATTGTTGTGGTATCGTTTGAATTTGTGGGGGTTTTTGGTAGTAATGTCAGCCTCGCATAAAGTCATTAAATTTTCGACATCATCACCGGCATCAAACACCAATCTTCTTACTGCGGAGTCAGTAACTTTGTCCTCTGCTAAAACAATCGGTCTTGAGCTCATGCGCACCATATTTTGAACAAATTTCATTTTGTTATTTAGCGGCATGTGCAAGCGCTGAAAAATGTTTTTCACCATTTTACTCCCTACAAACTCGTGACCGTGAAATGTCCAACCAATTTTTTGGTCAAACTTTTTGGTAGGCGCTTTTCCGATATCGTGTAATAGAGCAGCCCATCGTAACCATAGATTATCTGTGTTTTGAGCAATATTATCAACGACCTCAAGCGTGTGGTAAAAATTGTCTTTATGACGTTGTCCTTCAACTTCTTCTACACCTTGTAAATCGGTTAATTCTGGAAGGATATGATGTAATAGTTGGGTTTTGTGCAATAATAAAAAACCCACTGAAGGGGTAGGACAATTCAATATTTTGTTGAGTTCATCAACGATTCTTTCGCCAGAAATGATTTTAATACGTTCATTATTTCGAGTAATAGAATCCAGAGATTCCTGCTCTATTTCAAAGTTTAATTGAGTAGCAAAACGTATGGCACGCATCATTCGCAATGGATCGTCAGAGTAAGTAATATCTGGATCTAAAGGAGTTCGGATAATACCTGTTTCTAAATCTTCGACACCGTTAAAAGGATTAATTAATTCGCCATAGTTTTCCTTGTTTAAGGAAAGAGCTAATGAGTTGATTGTAAAATCCCTACGATCCTGATCGTCTTTAAGCGTTCCGTTTTCAACTATAGGTTTTCTGGAGTCTCTTTGGTACGATTCTTTTCGGGCACCGACAAATTCAATATCAATATCTTGATAACGTAACATGGCTGTGCCGTAATTTTTAAATACCTGAACTTTGGGTTTATTAGGTAAAGCTTGAGAAACTGCTAATGCCAGATCAATACCGCTGCCAATAGCCACAATATCAATGTCTTTAGAGTTTCCTCGTTGTAAAAGAAAATCCCTTACATAGCCACCTATTACATAACTGTCAATCCCTATATTGTGAGCTGTTTCTGATACAATTGAGAAGATTTCGTTATTTAATGCTTCTAAATATTTCATAATGGAGGAGTGGACTATTGACGGATTACTTTTACCTGATTGTCCAAAGAGATTTTGATAATAGTTGATGGTTTACTGTTTTTAGCAGATCGATTATAGTCTACGCAGTAATCCACTTGATTTTTGATAGTCTCGCTGATTTGATCAAATGATAGGGGAGTAGGCTCACCACTTATATTGGCCGAGGTTGATACAATTGGTTTTTTGAAACGTTCCAGTAATTTGAAACAAAAAGGTTCTTTGATGATACGAACAGCCAATGTATTGTCCTCAGCAATAATGTTCGGTGCTACGTTTTTGGGTTTATCTAAAATCAAAGTAGTAGGGTTTTCAGACAAATCCATGATTTGCCAGGCAACTTCAGGGATGTCCTTAAATATATAATGTATCATGCGATCACCATTAACCAAAACGATCATACCCATACTAGAGTTACGTTTTTTGAGATTGTAAATTTTTTGTACCGCCTCTGGATTGGTTGCGTCACAACCAATTCCCCAAACGGTATCTGTAGGATATAAAATGATACCTCCGTTATGAAGCACTTCGAGTGTTTTGTTTATTTCGTCAATCATTATAATCGTCTTCCAAAATTTCGAGACACAAAATTACACATTCAAACCCTATTTTAACTTAAAATCATACTGTATTTTTTTAAAAAGTCTAGGGAAATATATTATTAAGGTTATATTTGTTTCCCGTTTAACGAAAATAGGTTTTTTGCGGCTGATTGATGGCCGTTTTTCATAGATGAAAGCATCCATAATATTAAGTACTTACAACTCTGAGGACTGGCTGGAAAAGGTGTTAGTTGGGTTTTCTGTTCAAACAGAACAAGATTTTGAGTTATTAGTAGCGGATGATGGATCGAGAGAAAGCACCAAAAAACTCATCAAAAAATACCAAGCTCTTTTGGCGATGCCATTGATTCATGTGTGGCAGCAAGATAATGGGTTTCAGAAATCTCAAATTCTAAACAAAGCCATTGTCGAATCATCAAGTGATTATTTGATTTTTACAGATGGAGATTGTGTGCCACGCAAAGATTTTGTAGAAGTTCATTTAGCCCGTAGAGAAAAAGGATATTTCCTGTCGGGGGGCTATTTTAAATTAACTATGCCTGTTTCATTAGCGATATCCAATCAAGATATTGTAGAACAGAATTGTTTTTCGATAGACTGGCTCAGGGCCAAAGGCTTACAACCCTCTTTTATCAAATCAGCGAAATTGACATCAAAGGGTTGGTTTGCTAATTTTATGAACACCATAACACCTACCAGAGCCACTTGGAATGGTCATAATTCCTCTGGTTGGAAAGCGGATATAGTAGCGGTCAATGGTTTTAACGAAGACATGCAGTACGGCGGTTTGGATAGAGAATTAGGTGAACGTTTAACCAATTACGGATTAAAGTCGCATCAAATCAGATATAGTGCAATCTGTGTGCATTTAGATCATGAACGCAGTTATATGACCGATGAGTCTATTAAAAAAAACAAACTCATCAGAAAAAACACCGTTTCCGAAAAAGTAAAATATACCCCACAAGGAATCAATAAGTAACCCCTTTTTTTATTTATTAATTCACTAAAAGCTTAACACTTTGTTAAGTCTATTGTGTTCGTTTTCAGTTGCTTTAGATAATATTTATGTTAATTTTTTAAAGGAGGTATACGGATCAAAATTTGTAGTTGTCGCGAAACTGTTTTTTATAAATACATCTGATTTTTTGAAACCCCTTTAGTTCATTGATTTTTTCACAAAAAAATCACATTCAAAAATAGCGTTATAACGTATTATTTTTCTACTTTTATGGCAATTTTATAATTCCTAAAAAAATGTTAAAGCAAACACGTGTTGTAATAGAGAATGTCTACCCTCAATTAGACGGGGGGATAAATCCAATTAAAAGAATTGTAGGTCAACAAATTGAGGTTACCGCAGATGTATTAGCCGATGGTCACGATACACTACAAAGTTCAGTTCGTTTCAAGCATGAGTCGGACAAAAGTTGGGGAGAGTCAAGAATGTATGGTGTAGGGAATGAAGTGTGGAAAGGACATTTTACCGTTGAGAAACAAGGTTTTTATAGTTATCATGTAGAATCTTGGATTGATTATGCTTTGAGCTGGGCTAATGGTACACAAAGAAAAATTGCAGACGGACAATATGTGAAGTCAGAGTTGTTGGAGGGTGCTGAGTATATCCAAAATATTATTAAAAGAGTAAACGATGATGAGCGTAATTTCTTAAAAGAAATGACTTATTATTTTACTACTGAGGATCAATATCACCACGGAATTGATCATCACAAATTAGAAATCTTAAAAAATATTTTCTATAAGTATCCAGAAAAGGTACTAGCTAATACCTCGCAAGATTACCGCGTATTTGTGGATAGAAAGAAAGCCTTGTTCAGTACTTGGTACGAGTTTTTCCCAAGATCAGCATCTCAAGAAGAAGGTAGGCATGGTACATTCAAGGATTGTGAACATATCCTTCCTAAGGTAGCCGAAATGGGGTTTGATACCTTGTATTTCCCTCCAATTCATCCTATTGGAGAGGTAAACAGAAAAGGGAAAAACAACACAACTAATGCGCAGCCAGGAGACGTAGGATGTCCTTGGGGGATTGGGTCTCAATTTGGTGGACATAAATCAACACACCCTGAATTAGGAACCGTTGAAGATTTTAAAGCATTGGTTCAAAGAGCTAAAGAATATGATATTGAGGTAGCCATGGATTATGCCTTACAGGCAGCTCCGGATCATCCGTATGTAAAAGAACACCCTCAATGGTTTAAATGGAGACCAGACGGAACAGTTCAGTACGCAGAGAATCCACCAAAAAAATACCAAGATATCCAACCTATTTATTTTGAAAGTAAAGACTGGAAAAATCTTTGGAAAGAATTATTGGATATCACAATGTTCTGGATTGAGGAGTGTGGTATTAGAGTATTTAGAGTAGATAATCCCCATACGAAACCTTTTTATTTTTGGGGTTGGTTGATTGGAGAGATTCAAAAGAAATACCCAGATGTAATTTTCTTGTCAGAAGCGTTTACCGATCAAAAAACGATGATGGAGTTAGCCAAACAAGGGTTTACACAGTCGTATACCTATTTTGCGTGGCGTTCGTCTAAATGGGAATTGATGGGATATGTAAACGAGCTCACTAAATCTACATATAATCAATTCTTTAGACCTAATTTCTGGCCTAATACACCAGATATTAATCCGGGTCATTTACAACACGGTAATGAATCAATCCACATGATTCGTTATTTCTTAGCGGCTACTTTAAGTTCTAATACAGGTATTTATGGACCAGTATTTGAGCAAATGGTTTCTGAACCATTACCAGGCAGAGAAGAGTACAAAGATTCTGAAAAATATCAAATCAGACATTGGAATTGGTACCTTGAAAATAAATTGACTACTATTATTGGTAAAATAAATAGAATAAGAAAAACACAAACTTCGTTACAACAAACTAATAATATTCAGTTTTGTGATATAGACAATGATCAGATGATTGCTTATTACAAGCATGATGATTATAAAGAGAACGAAACCTTAATGATTTGTTCTTTGGATGCTCATAATACGCAACAAGGCTGGGTAAAATTACCGTTGTATGAATTGGGTGTTCACGAAGGGCATAGATTAGAAATGCAAGATTTAATTACAGGAAACACTTTTTCATGGGATAAAGAATGGTGTTTTGTGGAGTTGAATCCTGGATTGCCTTTCCACTTATTCAAAATCAATAAGTAGTACATTAAGCCACCAATAATAAACCAATAAATAAACCCAAATAAATTAGTACCAATGGATATCTCAGGATTAGAGAACTTTAAAGTTCCTTATGTATTTGAAACGGCATGGGAAAAGGCCTTTGAAGACAGTGAATTTAAAAATATTTTGGCTTCCAACGTATTGGAACAATATATTGTAGGTAAACGCTGGTTTGGAGGTAAGTCAAGCACATTAAAGTATATTGATATCACAGATTTTACTAAAATGGTTTCTGACAACGCTACCTATTACGGTTTGATGTTAGAGGTTAATTTTAAAGAAGCCTTTTTTCAAAACTACTTTTTACCAGTAGCTTTTGTGGCAGATTACGCTACTGCGGATCGTGTGATTGCGCCAATGGTATTAAATGGGGTTGAGGGTTATGTTATTGATGCCTTACACGAAGAGGATTTTAGAAAATTAGTTTTTGATAACATTGTTAAATCAGATGGAGCGTCTAATGGTCAATTGATTTATCACGGGAGTCAATCGTTAGCGGGAACACCTTATAAATCATCTCGTTTTATGGGAGTAGAGCAGAGTAATACTTCTATTATTTATAACGACAATTTTGTTTTGAAGTTTTTTAGAAGGATATACTCTGGGACTAACCCTGATTACGAGGTAAATCGCTTTTTGTCCGAAACCATGAAGTTTCAGCATACACCTAAATATAAAGGAAGTATCAATTTAAGCTCAAATGATGACAATGTAACGTTGGCATTAATGCAGGAAATGGTGCCTAATCAGGGAGACGCTTGGGATTATATGAATAAAATCATGTATGACGTATTTGATAATTTGGATAAAAAGAAGGTGTCTATTGATGCATTACCAGAACCTGAACTTTTTAAACGAATTGCACTGAAAGATGTACCGCAAGAAATTAAAGATTGGGTGGGCGAAGGTTTCTTTGAAAGAATTAAAACCTTAGCTGTTAGGACAGCTCAAATGCATATTGCACTGGGTGGAGATATTCATGATACGGCCTTTACGCCTGAACGTTATAATGGAGATTATACGGTATGGCTTAAGAATAGATTGACTTATCAATTTCAAAACAGAATCAATTTAATAGAAAATAACCTGCACAAATTAAATGGTCTAGCTTTAGATTTGGCCAATAAATTTTTGGATCACAAAAATCAAATCAGAGCTTTATTTTTAAAGTTTGATTGGCATAAAATGAAAAGTGAAAGGATTCGTATTCACGGAGATTATCACTTAGGACAGATTTTGGTTAACCAAGATGATTTTATCATATTGGATTTTGAAGGAGAGCCAGAAAATACCATTATGGACAGAAAAGTAAAACAACCTCCTTTAAAAGATGTGGCGGGACTTTTCAGATCTTTTCATTATTGTATTTATGCCACCATTTTTAATAACCCAGAAGCATTTCCTTTTGATCAAAAACAATTGTTCAAAGTAGGTGAAATACTAAATAAATACATGATTGGTGTTTTCTTATACGATTACATAAATCTAGTACGTGCCAATAATTTGGACATTGGTTATATGCCAGAAATCGACTTTTTCTTACGTTACTGTATGCTCGAAAAAGCAGTTTACGAATTAGGATACGAATTAAATTCAAGACCCAAATGGACGGTTATTCCTTTAGAAGGAATTGCAAGCATCATGGAATATTAAACAATTAACACAAGCTTATGAGTAATGTTATTTCGCATTCATTGTTTTCAGAATTTGATATTAGCTTATTTAAATCAGGAAAACATTTTAGACTATACGATAAATTAGGGTCACATATCATTGAAGTTGATGGTGTAAAAGGGGTGTATTTTGCCGTGTGGGCGCCATCAGCAAAGTACGTTTCAGTGGTAGGAGATTTTAATTACTGGTTAGAAGGAGACCATCAATTATATGTTAGATGGGATGGTTCTGGAATCTGGGAAGGTTTTATACCGGGTATAGAAGTAGGAGCGAAATACAAATATAAAATCCACTCTCATCACAATAATGTAAAAACAGAAAAAGTAGATCCTTTTGCAAGATATTGCGAAACTCCACCTAATACAGCTTCTATTGTTTGGGATGCTAAATACAGTTGGAAGGATAACGATTGGATGCAAAAAAGAGCAGAACGTAACGCTTTAGATCGTCCGTTTTCTGTGTATGAACTTCATTTAGGTTCATGGAAAAAGAAAAATGAAGGGAAGGATTTTTTGAGCTACAAAGAATTAGCCAAAGAATTAGTAGCCTATGTTAAGGATATGCAATTTACTCATGTTGAGTTTATGCCTGTAATGGAATATCCGTATGATCCATCATGGGGCTATCAGTTAGTAGGGTATTATGCGCCTACTTCACGTTTTGGAAAACCCGAAGAACTCAAGTTTTTAATTGATGAATTACACAAAAATGACATTGCTGTAATATTAGATTGGGTACCGTCACATTTTCCGAGTGATGCTCATGGATTAGGGTTCTTTGACGGGTCACACTTGTACGAGCATCCAGACATGCGAAAAGGATACCACCCGGATTGGAAAAGTTTAATCTTTAATTATGGCCGTAATGAGGTAAAAGCCTTTTTGATCAGTAATGCGGTATTTTGGATGGATCAATTCCACGTTGATGCGTTGCGTGTAGATGCCGTAGCATCGATGTTGTATTTGGATTATTCGCGCGAAGACGGAGAATGGGAACCCAATATGTTTGGAGGTAGAGAAAATCTAGAAGCTATTGATTTCTTAAAAGAATTTAATGAAACATTATACGGTTCGTTTAACGGAATTCAAACCATTGCTGAGGAGTCAACGTCATATCCTATGGTATCTAAACCGACATTTTTAGGAGGTTTAGGATTTGGTATGAAATGGATGATGGGTTGGATGCACGATACATTAGAGTATTTTGCAAAAGAACCTATTTATCGTACACACCATCAGAATGATATTACCTTTAGTGCCACATACACTTTCACAGAAAACTTCATGTTGCCTTTGTCTCATGACGAGGTAGTGTATGGTAAGCAATCTATGTTGTATAAAATGCCTGGGGATGAATGGCAACGATTTGCTAATCTTAGAGCTTTATACGGTTATATGTTTACACACCCAGGTTCTAAGTTGTTGTTTATGGGTGGGGAGTTTGGTCAAAGTAGCGAATGGAATTTTGAGCAAAGTTTAGATTGGCATTTGTTACAATATGGCTTCCACAAAGGTGTACAAAACGTAATTCGTGATTTGAATGGATTGTACCGTTCTGAGCCTGCTTTGTATGAAAAACAATTTTCACAAGAAGGATTTGAATGGATCAATTATGGAGACAACGCTAATTCTGTATTGTCATACATTCGTAAAGGTCACAATGAAGAAAACGACATATACGTAGTATGTAACTTTACTCCAGTAACTCGTGAAAACTACCGTTTTGGAGTGAAAAAAGGAGGTACATTAAAAGAGATATTCAATTCTGATGCTACTCAATATGAAGGGTCAGGAACGCATAATCCAAAAGTAAAAATAGAAAAAGAACCTTGGGATGGTAGACCGTATTCAGCGGCGATTACTTTGCCACCATTAGGGGTTTCGGTATTTAAAATAACAAAATAAACAAAGCACAAATTAAGCACTCATGATTATTAACACGGAGTTGGAGTACAAAGGAAATCAGTTTCCTTTGGAAGTAGTTGATTTTAAAAGAGATTCAGAGTCATTTTTCTTCTATGCGAAAAATGATGTAATATTAAAAGTGACCATACTTAGGGATAGTGTAGTTCGTTTTAGATATGCTACTGAGGGGGTTTTTCACCCTGATTTTTCCTATGCAATAGACGAAAATTATGCGCAAGGATATAATGTCCTTAATTTTGAAGATCGCTTAGATTATTTTGCGATTCGTACCAATAAGATAGAATGTCGTATCCGCAAAGAGGATATGAGAGTATCAATCCTAGATTTGAATGGAGTCGTAGTGGTAGAGGATGAAATTGGTTTCCATTGGGAAGAATCTTATGAAAACGGAGGGAATGTAGTTAAAATGACGAAGTTTTCGGCTGAAGGAGAATGTATTTATGGAATGGGAGACAAAGCGTCTCATACCAATTTAAAAGGACGTCGTTTA
Organism: Flavobacteriales bacterium; assembly: GCA_020635875.1. Classification (GTDB taxonomy): domain Bacteria; phylum Bacteroidota; class Bacteroidia; order Flavobacteriales; family Flavobacteriaceae; genus Flavobacterium. Next base: position 320,147 of record JACJYY010000004.1, on the reverse strand, counting down.
GAGAATTGGGCTACGGATTCTTATTCGTTTCAAAAAGATCAAGAACCACTATATAAGATTGTTCCTTTTTATATGGGGTTACACCATGATATCACGTATGGTATTTTCTTTGACAACACCTTCCGTTCGTATTTTGATTTCTCACATGAGAGAAGAGGTATTACCAGTTTTTGGGCAGATGGAGGAGAAATGGATTACTATTTCATCTATGGTCCAGAGATGCCACAAGTTGTAGAATATTACACTGACTTAACAGGTAAACCAGAACTACCACCATTATGGACGTTAGGGTATCATCAATGTAAATGGAGTTATTATCCAGAAAGTAAAGTAAAAGAAATCACCAGTAAATTCAGAGAATTAAAAATTCCATGTGATGCCATTTATTTGGATATCGATTATATGGAAGGGTTCAGATGTTTTACTTGGAGTAAAGAGTATTTCCCAGAGCCTAAACGAATGGTAGAAGAACTCTCTGCCGATGGTTTTAAAACTGTTGTTATTATAGACCCAGGAATTAAAATTGATAAGGATTATTGGGTGTATCAGGAAGCTGTAGAAAATGGTTATTTCTGCAAAAGAGCCGATGGACCTTACATGAAAGGTAAAGTGTGGCCAGGCGAATGTAATTTCCCAGATTATACCAATCCTAAAGTAAGAGAATGGTGGGCAGGTTTATTCAAAGGATTAATTGCAGATGTAGGCGTTAGAGGAGTATGGAATGATATGAACGAACCCGCAATCATGGATGTTCCGACTAAGACTTTCCCGCTAGATGTGCGTCATAATTACGAAGGACTACACAGTAGTCACAGAAGGGCACACAATATTTACGGAACACAAATGGCACGAGCCACGTATGAAGGAGTGAAACGTTTTGCTTTCCCAAAAAGACCTTTCGTGATTACACGTTCGGCGTATTCAGGCGCACAGCGTTATGGCTCGTCATGGACTGGTGATAATGTGGCATCATGGGAACACCTTTGGATTGCTAACATTCAGGTGCAACGTATGTGTTTGAGTGGGATGAGCTTTACAGGTACTGATATCGGAGGATTTGCAGAACAGCCAACAGGTGAATTATACGCACGTTGGATTCAGTTAGGAGTATTCCATCCGTTTTGTAGAACACATTCTTCAGGAGACCATGGAGATCAAGAGCCTTGGGCGTTTGACGACGAGGTCGTGGATATTACACGTAAGTTTGTTGAGATTCGTTATCAATTGTTACCTTATTTATATACGATGTTCTATGACTATATCAATGAGGGTACTCCAATGTTGAAATCTCTCGTGTATTTTGATCAACATGATAAGCAAACGCATAACCGTACGGATGAGTTCATCTTTGGAAAACACATTTTTGTATGTCCAATATTAGAACCTAATGCATTAGGAAGACGTTTGTATTTGCCAAAAGGTACTTGGTACAACTGGTGGAATAATGAGTTGACTGTTGGTGGTAAAGAACAATATGTACCGACAGATTTTGATCAAATTCCAATTTTTGTAAAAGAAGGAGCTATTATTCCTAAGTATCCAATACAACAATACGTAGGAGAAAAACGTATCGAACAGTTGAAATTGGAAGTGTATTACAAAAATGGTAAAGAAAATTCCGATGTGTATGAAGATGAGCAAGATGGATACGATTACAAAAAAGGAAGATTTTCATTACGTCGTTTCAAATTGTCTGGTAAGAAGGATCAGTTGATTATCACGCAACATAAAGAAGGAAAGTACACTACTCAATATGATACTATCAAAATGGAGTTTCATGGTTTACCTTTCGAAATTGAACACGTGAAAATTGATAACGAAGAGGTTGAGTTAGATTTAATCCAAATGAACAAGGATAAAATGTTAGTCATTGACAAAAACTTTATGCAAGTTCAAATTATTGGAAAAGAAATTAAAGAATTAAAAGAAGTAATTAAAGATGAATAACAAGTTGAGATTATTGGTGGGTGTATTCTCACTTATAATTATTGCCTGTGCAACTAATCCAATGACAGGAAAAAAGACATTGAACTTTGTGCCTAACAGCCAGTTGTTTCCTATGTCGTTTCAGCAGTATGATACTTTTCTTAAAGAGAACAAAGTGGTATCAGGCACACAAGACGCCAAAAATGTTGAGCTCGTAGGAAAGCGAATTGCCGCTGCTGCTGAACGTTATTTAACGGCAAATGGGCAAGGTGCAATACTGAAAGATTACCAATGGGAATATAAGTTGGTAGAGGACAAAGCATTGAATGCGTGGTGTATGCCAGGAGGGAAAATTGTTTTTTATACAGGGATTATGCCTGTGTGTAAGGATTTAGATGGTTTGGCAGTGGTTATGGGACACGAAGTCGCTCATGCTTTAGCGGATCATGGTGCACAACGTATGAGTGCTGGTCAGATTCAACAAATTGCTGGAATGGGTGTTGCCTTAGCTACTAGTGGCAAGTCCAAAGAAACGCAAGCCATTTGGATGACCGCTTACGGAATTGGTAGTCAATATGGGGCGATGTTGCCGTTTAGCAGAAGTCATGAATCTGAAGCAGATGTAATTGGTCTTAAATTAATGGCTATTGCAGGGTTTAATCCAGAAGTGGCAGTTCCGTTTTGGCAAAGAATGGGGGCAAATTCAGGTGGTCAGTCACCGCCAGAGTTTATGAGTACACATCCGTCACACGATACAAGAATAACAAATTTAACCAATGCGATTCCTCAAGCTAAAGCGGCTGCAAAACAGTACGGAGTTGTAGGACGTTAAATTTATGCTAAGATGTTTTTACAAGTCGGTGAATTTGATTTAATTTGCACTGTTTTAATACAACATGAATAAAGAAAACAAATACAATCATCATCACTTGTATACTTTTGCTCAGGCGAGGTAACTATGAGTATGATGTAATACGTTATATTTTAGAACCCGTTTGAGTACATCAAGCGGGTTTTTATATTTAAAAAATAGAAATGAGTACACTAAAAATAGCCATTCAAAAGAGTGGACGCCTAAATGAAGATTCGATTAGTTTATTGAAATCATGTGGTATTTCAATATCTAATGGTTTTGATCAACTAAAAGTAAAATCTTCCAATTTTCCGTTAGAAGTTATGTTTTTGCGGAACTCTGATATTCCTCAATATTTAAAGGACGGAGTCATTGATATTGCCATTATTGGAAGTAATTTGCTGTATGAAAAAGGAGAAGGAATTGAGGTCGTAGAAAAATTGGGGTTTTCTAGATGTAGAGTATGTGTTGCTACACCAAAAGATTTCAAGTACAATTCAATTCAAGATTTGGAAGGCAAACAAATAGCAACTTCTTACCCTAATACAGTGAATAAGTTTTTTGCTTCAAAAGGAGTTAATGTAGGTTTACACCAAATTTCAGGTTCGGTTGAGATTGCTCCTAATATAGGATTAGCTGATGCTATAGTTGATATTGTAGAAAGCGGCAGTACTTTATTTAAGAATGGGCTGAAAGAAGTTGAACAAATTTTAGCCAGTGAGGCAGTGTTGGCTGCATCACCTAAGATTTCGGCAGAAGCCAGAGTGATTTTAAACAAACTACAGTTCAGAGTACAATCTGTACTAAGAGCCAAAAAATCAAAATATATATTATTAAATGTTCCTAATCAAAAGATAGCAACTATCAGTTCTATATTGCCTGTGTTAAAAAGCCCTTCTATTGTGCCTTTGGCCAAAGACGGATGGAGTAGTTTACATACGGTAATAGAAGAAGGAAAATTTTGGGAAGTAATAGACGAATTAAAAGCTAACGGCGCAGAGGACATTTTGGTATGTCCAATCGAGAAGATGGTTTTATAAAATATACAGTTATGAAAAAGATTTATAATCCAGCACAAGAAGAATGGTCAGAAATCTTAAAAAGACCCACTAAAACAGTATGGGAAATTGAAGATTTGGTCAATAATGTTTTTGAAGATGTTCAAAATAGAGGAGATAATGCTCTTGTAGAATTGACAGAAAAATTTGACGGAGTCAAATTGGACAATTTCTATGTAACACCTGAGGAAATTATTGAAGCCTTGGATTTGGTTTCTTTGGAATTAAAAGAAGCTATTTTAATAGCGCATTCTAATATCAAGAAATTTCATACGGCTCAAAAAACAGAACGCCTTTATGTAACAACCTCTGAAGGAGTGCAATGTTGGTCAGAAAAAAGACCTATACAAAGAGTAGGGCTCTATGTACCTGGAGGTACGGCACCCTTGTTTTCTACAGTGTTGATGTTGGCTGTGCCTGCTAAAATCGCAGGATGTAAAGAAATCGTATTGTGTACACCTCCAGATGAAAAAGGAAAGATTAATCCAGCCATTTTATTTGCAGCACATTTATGTGGTGTTACCAAAATTGTTAAACTGGGAGGAATACAAGCGATTGCTACAATGACCTTTGGTACGGAGTCTATGCGTAGAGTGTATAAAATATTTGGTCCTGGTAACCAATTCGTTACAGTAGCTAAGCAGTTAGCTACACGTCATGGAGTTTCTATTGATATGCCAGCAGGACCTTCTGAGGTGTTAGTGGTTGCTGATGAGACAGCTAATCCTGCATTTATAGCCTCTGATTTATTATCACAAGCAGAACATGGAGGGGATAGTCAAACGATTTTGGTGTCAACCTATAGACCATTATTGGAACAAGTTGAGAAAGAAGTAGAGAAGCAACTATTGGATTTACCAAGAAAAGAAATCGCTGCACAGGCTATAGATAATTCTAAGTTAATCTACGTGGAAAGTGACGAAATTGCTTTGGCATTGACTAATGAATACGGTCCAGAGCACTTTATTGTGTGTTCCGCTTCCGAAAATTTCTTTGTAGAAGGCATCGAAAATGCGGGATCAACTTTCTTGGGTAATTATACTCCAGAGAGTGCAGGAGACTATGTTTCGGGGACAAATCACACCTTACCAACGAATGGATTTGCGAAATCCTATAGTGGTGTGAATTTAGATAGTTTCATGAAGTCAATGACTTTCCAAAAGATTTCGAGTAAAGGAATTCACAACATAGGGAAATATATTGAGGTCATGGCCGAGGCTGAGGGATTACACGGTCACAAAAACGCTGTTACCATTCGTTTAAATAGTTTGAAAAATGGTCAATAGATTTTCGTTAGAAAAGCTTGTCCGTCCCAATATTGCTCGGTTAAAACCGTATTCTTCTGCACGTGATGAGTTCAAAGATTTTGCGGCGTTGGATATGGTATTTTTGGATGCCAACGAAAATCCTTATGAAAATGGAGTGAATCGATACCCAGATCCGCAACAGCGCAATTTAAAAAGCATTTTAGCAGATCAAAAAGGAGTAAATGCTAATCAAATTTTGTTGGGTAACGGAAGCGACGAGGTGTTGGATTTATTGTTTAGAGCTTTTTGTGAGCCTCAACAAGATAACGTCATAACATTGCCTCCAACGTATGGGATGTACAAAGTGTTAGCAAACATCAACAATGTAGAGGAGAGAGAGGTAGTGTTAACTGAAAACTTTGAACCAAATGTTGATGCTATTTTACAAGCAGTTGATAGCCGTACAAAAATGATTTTTTTGTGTTCGCCTAATAATCCAACTGGCAATGTGTTTTCAGTTGATAGTGTGTTGCGATTGCTTAATGAGTTTGATGGTTTTGTAGTTATTGACGAGGCATATATTGATTTTTCTGAAAAACAAAGTTGGTTAGCACGTATCAATGAGTTTCCTAATCTAATCATTTCGCAAACCTTATCTAAGGCTTATGGAATGGCAGGAATTCGTATAGGTTTGTGTTTTGCTTCCGCCGAAGTTATAAACATATTGAATAAAATTAAACCTCCCTATAACATCAACGAATTGTCTCAATTGAAAGCAATAGAAAGAGTGGTTGATACAGAAGGAATTAAAAAAGAGGTAGCTTCAATAATTAGGGAAAAACAAGTATTAGAAGAAGCATTGATTGAACTGCCGTATGTACAGGTTATTTATCCTTCCGAAGCTAATTTTGTATTAGCTAAAGTAGATGATGCCAATAAACGTTACGATCAATTGATTGAAAAAGGAGTGGTAATCCGTAATCGTACGACACAAGAGTTATGTGAAAATTGTTTGCGTTTTACAGTGGGTACACCAGAAGAGAATGAGAAATTAATAAATGCTTTGAGCAGTATTTAAAGTATGAAAAAGGTATTATTTATTGATAGAGACGGTACTATAGTGTTGGAACCACCTGTGGATTATCAACTGGATAGTCTCGAAAAATTGGAGTTTTACCCAAAGGTATTTCAATATTTATCTAAAATAGCTGATGAGTTAGATTATGAATTGGCTATGGTGACCAATCAAGACGGTTTAGGAACTGATTCATTTCCTGAGGATACTTTTTGGCCAGCGCATAATAAAGTGATGAAAGCTTTTGAGAATGAAGGGGTTATCTTTGATGAAGTATTTATAGATCGTTCTTTTCCTGCAGATAATGCACCTACACGCAAACCTCGTATAGGAATGTTAGGAAAATACATTAACAATCCAGCATACGATTTAGCTAATTCTTTTGTATTAGGGGATCGTATGACGGATGTAGAATTAGCCAAAAATTTAGGTGCTAAAGCTATTTATTTGGGGGCTAATGAGGATTTAGGCGCAGACGAATTGTCAGCTGACAAAAAAGATTTAGTAGATGTAATCGCATTACATACTACGGATTGGAAGAAAATCTACGAATTTTTAAAGTTAGCAGATCGCACGGCTTCTACTGTACGAAAAACACACGAAACCGATATTAGCATTTGGTTAAACCTAGACGGTACTGGTAAATCAAATATAGACACAGGAATTGCCTTTTTTGATCACATGTTAGATCAAATTGCACGTCACGGTCAAATGGACTTGAATATCAAAGTGATAGGTGATTTGGAGGTAGATGAACATCACACCATAGAAGACACAGCTATTGCGTTAGGTGAAGTATTTGCGAGTGCCTTAGGTAATAAACTAGGCATTGAAAGATACGGTTTCTGTTTGCCGATGGATGATTGTTTAGCCCAAGTAGCTATTGACTTTGGAGGAAGAAACTGGTTAGTATGGGAGACGGAGTTTAAGAGAGAAATGGTAGGTAAAATGCCTACGGAAATGTTCTATCATTTCTTCAAGTCTTTTACAGACGGCGCGAGAGCCAATCTTAACATCAAGGCAGAAGGCGATAATGAACATCACAAGATTGAGGCTATTTTTAAGGCTTTTGCCAAAGCAATAAAAGTAGCAGTGAAAAGAGATCCGGCAAAAATGATTTTGCCATCGACGAAAGGGATGCTATAAATAAGTCATAAGTATTAAGGCGTAAGTCGTAAGTATTTTATCATCTTTGCGTGAAGAATATTTACGACTGAGTGCGAAAACTTAATACTTAATAATTAATACTTACTACTTAAAACGTGAGAATTGTCATCATAAATTACGGAGCAGGAAATATCAGAAGTATCCAATTTGCGATAAACAGATTGGGATATGAAGCGGTATTGACACATGATGTGGAGGAAATAAAATCTGCGGATAAAGTGATTTTTCCTGGTGTAGGTGAGGCGAGTAGTGCTATGAAAATGTTAAAGGAAACAGGTTTGGATAAAGTAATACCTACATTGAAACAACCTGTTTTAGGAATCTGTTTAGGAATGCAGCTGATGTGCAAACACTCACAGGAAGGAGATACCTATGGATTGAATATTTTTGATTCAGAAGTGATTCGTTTTTCGAATGCGGTTAAAGTTCCTCAAATCGGATGGAATCAGATAGCTAATTTAAAGTCACCTTTATTGGAAGGAATTAACGAAAAGGAGTATATGTATTTGGTACACAGCTATTATGTTCCTCTATGCGAAGAGACGATAGCAACAACTCATTATGAGTTAGACTATTCGACAGCTTTACACAAGGACAACTTCTATGGTGTACAGTTTCACCCAGAAAAAAGCAGTACGGCTGGAGAACAAATTTTGGCTAACTTTTTAAAATTATAAAATTTAAAATATTTACCATTTAACTTTAGGCTAAATGTCTTAACTGTAACAATATGAGATTAATACCAGCAATTGATATTATAGAAGGAAAATGTGTGAGATTGTCCAAAGGGGATTATGATACCAAAAAAATATACAACGAAAACCCTTTGGAAGTAGCCAAGTCTTTTGAGGATCATGGGATTGAATATTTGCATTTGGTAGACTTGGATGGAGCCAAGTCAAGTCATATTGTGAACCATAAAATTTTAGAAACGATCGCTACACAAACTAACTTGAAAGTTGACTTTGGCGGTGGATTAAAATCGGACGAAGATTTGAGAATTGCTTTTGAAAGTGGAGCAAATCAAATTACAGGAGGGAGTATTGCAGTAAAGAATAGGTCAGTGTTCACTTCGTGGTTGCAAAAGTATGGTTCAGACAAAATCATTTTAGGTGCGGATGCTAATAATGAGAAAGTAGCCACAAACGGATGGTTAGAAGAATCAGAGGAAGAACTAGTGCCATTTATCCAACACTACCAAAAAGAAGGTGTGAGTTATGTGATTTGTACAGATATCGCTAAAGATGGTATGTTACAAGGCCCTTCGTTTGATTTGTATCAAAAGATATTGACGGCAAGTCCAGATTTAAAATTGATTGCCTCGGGTGGGATTTCAACCTTTGATGAATTGCCTAAACTAGCTGAACTAGGGTGTGAGGGTACTATCATTGGAAAAGCTATCTATGAAGGGAAGATAGATTTAAAACAAATTGAGCAATTCGTTTTAAGTAGTAAGTATTAATTATTAAGTAGTAAGTACTTTTGTGGGGAAGAAAGATGTAGTTAGAGAGAAGAGTTTTCAATTTTCTGTAAGAATTGTAAATCTCTATAAAATGTTGAATAGCAGAGGAGAGTATGTGATGAGCAAACAGCTATTGAGGTCTGGTACTTCGATTGGCGCAAATGTTAGAGAAGCAAAAAATGCTGAGAGTAAAGCTGATTTTATTCATAAATTGAGTATTTCTCAGAAAGAAGCCGATGAAACTTTGTATTGGCTCGAATTATTGAAAGTTACAGATTATTTAAAAATAGATGAGTTTAATAGTATAAATAAAGATGGAGTCGAAGTGATTAAGTTGATCAAGAGTATTATAGTATCTACGAAGAAAAACACTTAATACTTACGCCTTAATACTTAATGCTTATAAATATATGCTTACTAAAAGAATAGTTCCTTGTTTAGATATAAAAAACGGTAGAACCGTTAAAGGTGTGAATTTCGTTGATTTACGTGATGCTGGTGATCCAGTAGAGTTAGCCGAGATTTATGCACAAACAGGAGCTGATGAATTAGTCTTTTTGGATATTTCTGCTACTGAAGAACGTAGAAGAACCTTGGTAGATTTGGTGCATCGTGTAGCGGAGCGTGTAAACATACCATTTACTGTTGGTGGAGGAATTTCATCGGTGGAAGATGTGGATGTATTATTACAGAATGGTGCAGACAAGGTGTCTATTAATTCTTCGGCAGTTAAGAATCCTCAATTGATTAATGATTTATCCCAAAAATTTGGGAGTCAATGTGTGGTTGTAGCTATTGATGCCAAAATGATTAATGGAGAATGGTATGTACACTTGGTTGGTGGGAAAGTACCTACAGATATTAAATTATTTGATTGGGCTGTGGAAGTAGCGGAACGTGGTGCTGGGGAGATTTTGTTTACCTCAATGAATCATGATGGAACGAAGAACGGTTTTGCTGATGAAGCTTTAGCACATTTATCAGAGATTGTCAATATTCCTATCATTGCTTCTGGTGGAGCAGGAAATATGCAACACTTTACTGATACGTTCATTAATGGAAAATCAGATGCGGCTTTGGCTGCAAGTGTTTTTCACTTTAAAGAAATTGATATCATAGACCTTAAAAAAGAATTACGTAAAAACGGTGTAGCCGTAAGATTATAACGATATGGAAATAGATTTTAAAAAAAGTGCTCACGGATTAATTCCTGCAATTATTCAGGATAATACTACGATGCAGGTTTTGATGTTGGGATATATGAATGAAGAGGCTTATCAAAAAACGGTAGAAACAGGCAAGGTGACTTTTTATAGTCGTTCTAAGCAACGCTTATGGACTAAAGGAGAGGAAAGTGGTAACTTTTTAAATTTGGTTTCCATCGCTAATGATTGTGATAAAGATACATTGCTTATTAAAGTAAATCCTGTAGGACCTACTTGTCATAAAGGAACAGATACATGTTGGGCTGGCGTTAATGAATCTCGATTTGGTTTTTTATCTGAATTGGAAGAAACTATCGAATCTCGTATTGCGAATGCTGATTCTGAAAAGAGTTATGTAGCTTCATTATTCAATAAAGGAATCAATAAAGTTGCTCAGAAAGTAGGGGAAGAAGCAGTAGAAGTCGTAATCGAAGCGAAAGACAACAACGACCACTTATTCAAAGAAGAGTCTGCGGATTTATTATTCCACTACCTCATGCTTTTACAAGCCAAAGGCTTTAAACTGAAAGACATCGAAGCTGTGTTGAAGGCTAGGAGTAAGAAGTAAGAATTTATATATTCTAGATATTTAAAAGGTAGTAATTGAAAAATTACTGCCTTTTTTAGTGCTTCGTAACGTATGTTTTTGATAAATGAATAAAATCAACCCCAATTTTCACCAACGAAAATCTATCCGATTACCAGAATACGATTATTCGCAGGCAGGGTTGTATTTTATAACGATATGCACCCAAAATCGAGAATGTATATTTGGTGATGTTATTAATGGGGAAATGGTTTTGAATGACGCAGGCATGATGGTAGAAAAATGGTATTATGAATTGGAAAACAAATTTTCCGATATCCGTTGCCATGAAATGATTGTAATGCCAAACCATTTTCATTGTATTGTGGAAAACGTTGGGGATACCGTAGGGGCAGACCTGCGTGTCTGCCCTAATATTAACGATGACAATATGTCCCCAATAACGGGCGAACACACAGGTTCGCCCCTACGATGTGTCTGCCCTAATATAAATGATGACAACGTAAACCCAATAATGGGCGAACACGCAGGTTCGCCCCTACATCGTGTGGTGCAATGGTTCAAAACCATGACCACCAATGAATATATTCGTGGTGTAAAATCAATGGGGTGGCAATCGTTTGATGGTAAATTGTGGCAACGAAATTATTATGAACACATTATCCGCAATGAACAGTCTTTTCAAAATATTTCGGAATACATCATCAATAACCCTTCAAAATGGAACGAGGATAAATTCTAATAAAAAATTTTATAAGGCTTAATTCCTCTATTCGATGCAAATCAGGGAGATTAATTCTTAATCAACGAATAAACACTATATTCTTTTGGTCACAGCCAAAAAATGAAAGATATTAGTTCCCATCAACCTAATTAAGGTTTATTATGGAAAACACTGCAAAAAACACCTATCCTAATAATGAGGATATCAAAGAAACTGTACGTAAAGACGCAGCAGGACTATTTACAAGTTTAAAAACGTTTTTGTCTAAACTCCTTGATATTCGAGAGGATACTGATAAAGAAAATACCATTGAAGCCATTAAGAAGGATATTCCTTTTCAGGGTCACAATGCCTGGATTTTGGTATTTTCCATATTTATAGCATCCATTGGACTAAATGTGAGTTCTACAGCAGTGGTAATCGGTGCGATGTTAATTTCGCCCTTAATGGCACCAATTGTTGGAATAGGTTTATCCATTGCAATAAATGATGTAAAAACATTAAGACGGTCTTTTGTGAATTTAGGTGTAATGGTCAGTTTGAGTGTGATTACAGCAACCATCTATTTTGCTCTTTCTCCAATTACAGAATTAACCCCAGAGTTAGAAGCTCGTACAGCACCCACAATTTTGGATGTGTTTGTGGCTATATCTGGAGGTTTAGCCTTAATTGTGGCTAAGTCCAAAAGAGGAACTATGCCTAACGCTATAGCTGGTGTAGCTATTGCAACGGCTTTGATGCCTCCTTTATGCACAGTGGGTTACGGAATTGCCGTTTTAAACGTTAAATATGCTATTGGTGCGCTCTATTTATTTTTCATCAACGCTATTTTTATTGCGTTATCCACTTTTGTAGTTTCAAAATTTTTGCGTTTTCCGATGTTGGTTCATGCGGATTCGGTTAAACGAGAAAGAATTGCAAAGTTGGCTTCGTTTGTAGCAATTTTGGCTATGATTCCTGCAACATACACGTTTTATGTGATACTAAAAAAGAGTCAAGCAGAGCATGAATACAAATTATTTTTGAATAACGAAATTCAAGCTAACGAAAACCTGTACTTAAGAAAAGATTTTTACGACTACGATAATCAAAGTATTAAACTGTTTTTTGACGGGGAAATTGCCGAAGCTACAGTTAGCGATTTACAAAATGAGCTGAAAAATTACAAAAGGTTATCCAGTTTTACTTTACTTGTTAAAGGAAATAATGCACGAGGTTTGGACCAAATTTCTAAAGCGAATGATCGATATATCGCAGAAATAAACCGAATGGAAACTGAAAATAAAATCTTATTGGATAAAGTGAGCGAACTAAACATGAAATTGCTTAATTCAGAAGGATTTAGTAATTCTCCGTCAAAAGTAACATCTTTTAACATTGTGGCTAAAGATGCCAAAATTCGTTTTCCTGATTTAGCAGAGTTAGGATACGGGGAGATTATGCAATCTAATTTTATTAAAGTGGATACGTTTAAGGTCATATTTCCAAAATGGAAATTCAAAGTGGTGGACTCGCTTAACGCCAAAAGGAATAATAATTTAAGAGGTTGGATTACCAAAGAACTAAAAGTCGATTCATTGTTAGTGAGATGATGATTTATTCTGTTATTGGACAATAATATATTCAATTTGATACTCAACAAGCAATCCGTCATATCTCTAATAAAAAAGAACTTAAACAAATTCGATCAGTTCGAATTTTGTAATACAGGAGGGTGGCCAGATTTTTCTTCTTTAGACATTATCATTTATAGTGAAACTGAAACCGAAAACGGAAAGAAGATCAGATTAACCATATTCTACACTTGTGTTCATTCTTCGGCATGTGCTTGTTATTCGACAACTAACTCAATGGATTCGATAACAAAAGAAGTTTTTATAGGAAAAGAAGGCTCTTTTGAAGTATTGGTGTAAATTAAATTTGACATGATAAAACTTGTGGTCTCAGATATGGATGGAACCTTGTTGAATGATCAACATCAACTACCATCAGACTTCTTTGAAGTGGAAGAACAGCTTAGAGCCAAAGGAATAACCTTTGCGGTAGCGAGTGGGAGGCAGTATCATAATTTATACGAAACTTTACAACCCATTAGTGAACGTCTTTTGATTTTATCCGATAACGGAACAGTTGTTAGGCAGGGAAGAGAAGAGTTATTTGTGAATCCTATGGATCAACCAACAGCTAATATGTTTATTGAGAAAGTACGGCAAGTACCAGCCTGTTTTACTGTTTTGTGTGCTAAAAATGCAGCTTATATAGAAGATTCAGATCCTGAGTTTGTATCGACGATTAAATTCTTTTTTAAAAATGTAAACCAAGTAGATGATTTAACAAAAGTGAAGGATACCCTTTTAAAAGTAAGTGTTTGTGATTTTAACAATGCGGCAACTAACAGTTATCCTCATTTTTTACCTTATCATGGAGATTATAAAGTAGCACTCTCCAGTCATATGTGGATTGATATTACGTTAACCCATGCTCACAAGGGAATCGCTTTAGGGTATATACAAAAACATTTAGGAATTCGTCCAGAAGAAACAATGGTTTTTGGAGATATGTTAAACGACCTTGAAATGATTCAGGGTGCGCACCACAGTTATGCTATGAAAAATGCACATCCAGAAATTATCAAAGCAGCTAAATTTATTACAGATTTAGATAATAACAACGAAGGAGTTACAAAGATGATCCGTAAGAAACTGCTTTAGTTTCCTTCTCTTTCGTCAAAAACTAAGATATAATCAAATACAGCGTGTTGAGGTCCTCCTGTTCCAAGAGCAATAGTGTCGCCAAAGAATGGTTTAAACGACTCTCTGTGTTCAATTATCCCATTAATTAGAAACAACATTTCCTTTCCTTTTCTGCGAACGGTAATGCGATTGAATTGTTTAAGGGGGTTGATCGTAATGTTTCTCCAATCTCCTTCCCATTTTCCATTTTGAAATGTTCCAAATTGAATTGAATATTTGTTCTTTACATCACGAATACGAACAAAATGAAATTTCAAAGCGTTTTTATCTTCCCCATAAATCAAGAAAGCTTCTCCTTCATTTTCTTGAAATAAAGCAACACTAGTTTCGATGGAAAAATTATTAGAGGTATCTATTGGGACTCTTACAGAGTTCCAAGTAATTTTTGATTTACTCTTGTTAATGATATGAAAAAAACCTTTTTTAATAGTCTTATAATGCTCAGGTGTACTACCTGATGTCCAGTCGTAATCAGTCTTGCCGTCAAAGTCATCTAACAAAACTTCTTTTTGAGGTTGAGCAAACGATAGATAGGAGATAAGTAGTGATAAGAAGAGTAATGCTTTTTTCATAATCATTTTTTCGTCAATCTAGTGCAAATTAAATGCCATGTCGGAAGATATAAAAACATATTTAACCATTTAGTACTTTTTTAACAAAGTTATCAATGCCTTTCACACCATCTTTAGTAATCATATTGATAAATGCACTTCCAATGATGGCTCCCTTTGCATAAGTAGTAGCTTGCTCAAAAGTAATTTTATTACTGATACCAAAGCCAACAATCTGAGGATTCTTTAGTTTTAATCCATTCACTCTCTCAAAATACTGTTGTTGTATCTCTCCAAAACTTCCTTTAGCTCCTGTTACAGCAGCACTGCTTACCATGTAGATGAATGCATCCGAAACACTGTCAATATATCGAATCCGTTCATCTGATGTTTGTGGTGTAATCAAAAAGATATTGGATAGATTGTACTTCTCAAAAATAGCTTTGTATTCACGATCATAAACATCAACTGGAAGGTCAGGAATAATTAAACCATCAATACCTATGGATGCACATTTGGCACAAAACGCTTCCATTCCGTACTGTAACATTGGGTTGAAGTAACCCATAATAACTAACGGAATATCAACTGTTTGACGAATATTTTGTATTTGTTCAAAAAGTTTTTTTGTAGTCATTCCATTATTCAAGGCTTTAGTCGAACTCTCTTGAATAACTGGCCCATCTGCCAAAGGATCACTGAATGGTAATCCAATTTCAATCATGTCTACACCATTTTCCTGAAGCTTTTCAATTATGGTTACAGTATCATCTATTTGTGGATATCCAGCCGTGAAATAGATCGATAGTAACTTTTTGTTTTCTTGTAATTTTTGTTGAATGCGATTCATTACGTTTCTATTTTTAGTAGGCTAGAATTATAAGTTGAAATAGTTGATATAAGTATTTAGATCCTTGTCCCCACGTCCAGAAAGATTTAAAACTACAATCTCATCTGAACCAAACTTTTTATGGTCTAATACAGCCAAAGCATGCGAACTTTCTATGGCAGGAATGATTCCTTCTAATTGACACAGTTGTAATCCTCCTTGCATAGCGTCTTCATCTGTGATAGAAAAGAATTCTGCACGTCCACTTTTACATAAATGAGCGTGCATTGGGCCAATCCCTGGATAATCTAATCCTGCAGAAATGGAATGTGGTTCCGTAATCTGCCCATCATTAGACTGCATTAATAAAGTCTTACAGCCGTGGATAATTCCTTCTTTTCCTAGTACTGTTGTCGCAGCACTTTTACCTGAATGAATTCCTTCTCCAGCGGCTTCAACTGCGATGATGTTCACTCCGGGAGTGTCTACAAAATGATAAAACGCTCCTGCAGCGTTACTTCCTCCACCCACACAGGCAATTACGTGATCAGGATTTTCGCGTCCTTCATGTTCTAGAAGTTGCGATTTGATTTCTTCAGATATTACACTCTGAAAACGAGAAACCATATCCGGATAAGGGTGTGGACCAATAGCAGAACCAATGATATAATGCGTATCTACGGGGTTGTTAATCCAATCGCGAATAGCCTCGTTCGTTGCGTCTTTTAAGGTTTTAGATCCTGATGTTGCAGGTCTTACTTCAGCGCCTAACATTTTCATACGAGCCACATTTGGCGCTTGACGCTGAATGTCAATTGCTCCCATGTAAACTACGCACTTTATTCCCATCAAGGCACAAACGGTAGCAGTAGCTACACCGTGTTGTCCCGCACCAGTTTCGGCGATGATCCTGTTTTTACCTAATCTCTTCGCTAAAAGAATTTGCCCAATGGTATTATTTACTTTATGTGCCCCCGTATGACACAAATCTTCTCTTTTCAGATAAATCTTCGTGTTGTATTTTTCGGATAAACGCTTGGCAAAATATAAAGGAGTAGGACGTCCTACATAATCTTTCAGCAGCTTATTGAACTCCTCTTTGAATGAAGGTTCTGCGGTTAGCTTCAGATACTGTTGACGCAGTTCTTCTACATTAGGATACAACATCTCAGGGATGTAGGCTCCTCCAAATTGGCCATAATAACCGTTTTCGTCTACGTGGTATGTTTTCATAATTATAAATCTAAACGAGTTTTAAACTCTTGTAATAATTCTATGTTTTTTAGTCCTGGTTCAATTTCAAATTTACTATTGATATCCAAGGCATAAATTGGTAAATCTGTCTTTAAAATAGCTTTAACGGCTTCTATTTCTTCAATTCCTATTCCTCCACTCAAAAAGAATGGAGTAGCTGAGGGGTACTCTTTTAAAGTATTCCAATCAAAGGTATACCCATTTCCTCCAGGGTGCTTTCCTTTGGTGTCAAACAAAAAATAATCAACATAACCTTCGTAGGGTTTCAATACGTCAAAGTTAAATTCATCTTTGACACTGAATACTTTGATTACTTCAACATTTAGAGCCTGTACTCGTGAACATAAAGCGTAAGATTCCTCTCCATGTAATTGTACGGCTTTAAGACCATGTTTTTCAATAGTGTTTTGGATTTCTCCAAAAGTCGCATTCACAAAAACACCTGTTTTTTTTATTGATTGTGGTAATTCTGGAATATCTGAATCTAAAAAACGAGCCGACTTATCGTAAAAGATAAACCCCATATAATCGGGTAGGAGTTGTCCTACTTGAATTATATTTTCGGGATATTTCATTCCGCATATTTTCAGTTTGCAACTTGAAGATTTGAGATTCATGAAAAGAAGATTTTAGACTGTAACATTATCAAATTTCAAATTTCAAATTCTGAATAAACTCCTGGCAACTCAATCCTGCATTATTCGTTTTCATAAAGTTTTCTCCAATCAAGAAACCTTTGTAGCCATAAGGCTGTAACTCCTGTATAGCTGCAACAGAACTAATTCCGCTTTCGGAAACTTTGATAAATTCATTAGGGATTTTCTCAGCTAATGATTTACTTGTTTCAAGACTTACGTCAAAAGTTTTTAGGTTTCTGTTGTTTACACCTATCAAGTCTAAACTTGGCATAATTGATTTATGTAACTCTTCTTCGTTATGTACTTCTAACAATACCTCTAAATCAATGCTGTGTGCGAACTCAGATAATTGTTTGATTTCATCTCGAGTTAAAATAGCAGCAATTAATAAGATGAAATCGGCTCCATAGGCTTTCGCTTCAAGCAATTGATATTCATCAATAACGAACTCTTTTCTTAATAGCGGTGTATTCACCGAGGCTCTAGCTAATAACAAATCGTCTAATGAACCGCCAAAGTATTTACCGTCAGTTAATACTGAAATTCCTGCTACACCTGCTTTTTCATAACCTTGAGTTACTTCTTCAACCGTAAAACTTTGATTAATAACCGATTTAGAAGGTGATCGTCTTTTGTGTTCTGCAATAATACCGTAAGTACTGTTATGCATATTGGCTACAACAGAACGCTTGCTTTGTTCAAAAAGAACAGATTGCTCCAATTGAGATACAGGTATAACGCTCTTTTTTAAGACAACTTCTCTGCGTTTATCTAAAACTATTTTATCTAGAATATTCATTAATTAATGTCATTTTTAATATTTTCCATTAATTTTTTTCCTAATTCCTTTTTCAGTTTTTCAATACTTTCCTTATTTGGAAATTCATTGTAGAAGTAATCACTTTCCCAAATTTCAAAATAATTGATTGACAGTTTTAAAGAGTAACTAGTTGTATCGAAAGAAATGGAAAAATTAATCTCATATGTGTTATTGCTTTTAGCTTTTTTTAAGCCATATTTAGAATGAAACCATTCTATTTTATAAACATCTATTTCATAAATATTATGTCCAAATATTTTGAAATCTGAAGGTTTAGTTGATTTTTCAAATGGATTTGATATTTCTGGAAGTATTGATTTGGTAGGATATATTTCATCTTCATTATTCACAAAGCGTTTTGTTTTGTTTTCACTAAAAAAATCATCAAACTTTGAAATTATAACAAACAAAGGTTGCCATAAGTCTTTATTTACCTGTTGAAAAATAGCATAAATATTTTTTGGTGACTTTGTGAATTTTTCACCTTCGAGCTGTCTTTTTAATAAACTAATTTCTTTGTTTAAATCATCATCATCTTCAATATCGATACCTTGGATAGCGTTTAAAACTAGTTGTTCCGAACGTTCAATTAAGCCAGCGCAATATTCGAAAAACAATTCCTTTGAACCGCCATATCCTTGTATATCGCTAATATATTTGTAATACACCTTCCTATCTTTTTCATTTATCCAAAATGGATTATAACCACATGAAATAAGCAATAAGTTTGTAAGTATCCTAGCTGTTCTTCCATTTCCATCGTAGAAGGGATGAATCTCTAAATAGTCTAAATGAAACTCTAATGCTACATCTATTGGGTGAGGTGCATTTTTTTTAGTAGCAAAAATAGCATCAATTGAGGCATTAGTTTTGTTCAAAAGAGCGTGAATTCTAGTAGGAACTTCTTCAGGAGCTACAAAATCATATTTTTCATTTTTATGATTATAAATCATATTAGGCTCTTGTTTCCATTTTCCTATTTTATCTTTTAGAGCATCATCATCTTCATACATTATTGCTTTATGAATGTCACAAATTCTTTTTTCAGAAAGCCTTAATTCCCCTTTTCCTATACTTAAAATCTCACTAACCACTCGGTCATGACCTTGCATTTCTATAATATCTTTTAAGGGTTTGTCATTGACCGTAAGATTACCAATCATTACACTTCTAGTTTCCTCAATTGTAAGAGTGTTACCTTCCATGCTATTGGAGTTAAAATTCCATTCTAGCCTAAACTTATAGTTAATCTTCTTTTTTTGTTCAGCATTGAGTACACCAAGCCCCTTAACTTTAGTCTTTATAGCATCGATTCTATTTTTAGCATTTTCGTAACTCATGGTATTTTTAAAGAAGTAAAATATTCATTATTTCCCTAGTACTTGTAATCTTTGCAAACCTTTAAGAGCTTTCCCTCCTAATAGCGATTCTTTCGCTAATTCAAATCCTTGAATCGGTTCAATTTGTTTTACCGTAGCAATCGCCATACCTGCATTGGCACAAACCACATTGTTTTGCGCTTCTGTTCCTTTGCCAGAAATTACATTCATAAATATGTTGGCTGAAGATTCTATGGAATCACCACCTGCTATGTCTTTTTCGTTTAGTCGTGCTACACCGAAACTTTCTGCTGTGAGCATTGTTTCTGTGTTATTCGTATGGACTTTAGTAGGACAAGTCAACGAAATTTCATCATAACCATCTAACGCATGTAAAATGGTAAAGTTCTTATCTGTATTTTGGTACAAATATCCATATAAACGTGCCAGCTCTAAGTTGAAAACACCAACCATTTGATTTTTTGGGAATGATGGGTTTACCATTGGCCCCAGCATATTGAAGAATGTTTTTACGCCTAGGGATTTACGTATTGGCGCAACGTTTTTCATAGCAGGGTGAAAGAGAGGGGCGTGTAAAATACATATCCCAGCTTCGTCCATACATTTTTTAAGGAAGTCATTTTCATTAGAAAATTTGACTCCTAAACTTTCCAATACATTACTTGATCCACAAGAGGATGAAACGCCATAATTTCCGTGCTTCGCCACATGAATACCAGCACCTGCTGTCACAAATGAAGATAGGGTAGAGATGTTAAACGTATCTTTGCCATCACCACCCGTTCCACACAAATCAACTGTGTTGTAATCATTTAAATCGACCGCTAGACACAGTTCTAATAATGCGTCTCTAAATCCTTCAAGCTCTTGTACAGTAATACTGCGCATCATGAAAACAGTCAAAAAAGAAGCAATTTGATTTTCGTTATACATACCATTAGAGATGTTGCACAACACGCTTTTAGCCTCTTCTTTGCTTAGTTTTTCGTGATTAATTAACCTGTTTAATATATTCTTCATTTCATTCAGAGTTTAAAAGTTGGAAAGTTGAAAGTCATTCACTCTGTTTTAGCAAGTAATCAAAATTAACTTTTATACTTTCTAACTTTTTAACTTTACTACTCGTTATTAATCCAATTAGCTAATATTTTTTTCCCATCAGGAGTTAGCACCGATTCTGGGTGGTATTGAACTCCTCTCACATCGTATTTTTTGTGTCTCAATGACATTACTTGTCCATTATGATCAAATGAAGTAGCTTCTAAATCATCGGACAATTCCGAATTAACTACCCACGAATGGTATCTCCCGACTTCAATTTCTTTATCTAAACCATCAAATAAACTTTCGTCGTCGACTGTGATGTTTACTTTAGTGGCTACCCCATGATATACTTTGTCCAGATTAACTAGGCTTGCGCCAAAAACTTCGCCAATAGCTTGTTGTCCTAAGCAAACGCCTAACATACTTTTGGTAGGAGCATATTTTTTGATTATGGCTTTTAATAAACCGGCTTCATCAGGAATACCTGGTCCAGGAGATAAGAGTATTTTGTTAAAAGATTCCACTTCATCCAAATCCAATTGATCGTTTCGTTTTACTACAACTTCACAATCCATTTCCTCTAAATAATGAACCAAATTGTATACGAAACTATCGTAGTTGTCTATTACTAATACTTTTTTTTCTTTCATAAATGAAAATTTAAAAATTTAAGAATTAAAAAATTTAAAAATTACTCTTTGTCATTTCAATCTTTAAATCTTTCAATTATTAAATATTTTCAGCCATTTCTAAAGCACTATTAAGTGCACTCAACTTATTGTAAACTTCCTGAGTCTCATTATCTAAATTCGATTCTGAAACAATTCCAGCACCTGCTTGATAATGTAATTCGTGATTTTTGCTCATGAAGGTTCTAATCATAATCGCATGATTAAAGTTGCCTTTAAAGTCCATAAAACCAATAGCGCCACCATAGAATCCACGACTTGTCTTTTCATATTTTTCAATCAAAGTCAACGCTTTATGTTTAGGTGCTCCACTCAATGTTCCCGCAGGGAAAGTATCTGCAACTACTTGCATGGTGTTGGCTTGCTGATGCAATACTCCTGATACCTTAGATACTAAGTGAATCACGTGAGAGAAGAATTGTACTTCTCTATAATTTTCAACCTGGACTTCATGTCCGTTGCGACTTAAATCATTACGAGCTAAGTCCACTAACATCACGTGCTCACTATTTTCTTTAGGGTCGTTAGATAGTTTTTTGGCTAGTTTAGCATCTTTTTCATCGTCTCCTGTGCGTCTAAAAGTTCCTGCAATAGGATGAATTTCTGCTTTTCTGTTTTTGATGACTAATTGTGCTTCGGGCGAAGACCCTAAAATCTTAAAAGCACCGTAATCAAAAAAGAATAAATAAGGAGAAGGATTAATACTTCTTAAAGCTCGGTATAAATTGAACTCATCGCCTTTAAATTTTTGAATAAACTTGCGCGATAAAACAATTTGAAAAACATCTCCTCGATAGCAGTGTTTCTTGCCTAAGGCAACGTGTTCTCTAAATTCATCATCAGTTAAATTAGATGTTGGTTTTCCTTCTCTTTTAAACGAGAAAGTAGCTAAATTCAACGATTGAATCAATTGACAGATAGCTTCCACATTTGAATCCTTTTCATCCAAATTATGACTAAAGATATGTGCCTCGTTTTTAAAATGGTCAATCGCAATTACATTTTGATAGACCGTGTAATGAATATCTGGGATAGCTTCTTTAGGATTTTTTTGAGAAATGGCTACTTGTTCAAAGTATTTAACTGCATCGTAGGCGATATAACCAAACAATCCATTATTGATAAATTTATGTTTTGAAGGTGTTCCTTCAAAATTTTGAGCAAATTCCTGAATTACATTGGGTACATTAGTGTCTTTTGTGATGTTTTCAGTTTCCACTTCTCCAGTAGGAAAAGTTTTGGTAATGACTTCATTTTCTACTTTAATGGTTGCAATAGGATTACAACATACGTACGAATAACTGTTGTCATTAGAGTGGTAATCACTACTTTCTAACAAAAAACTGTTAGGGAATTTATCGCGTACTTTTAAATATATACTTACAGGTGTAATGGTGTCTGCAAGTATCTTTTTGGAAGTAGTATGTAATTTATATTTCATTGTAAATTTTATTCCGTGTAAATGTAATAATAACTTATAGTAACAAAAAAGACTTGTCGTGATTGACAAGCCTTTTTTGTTGTGTATTTCTTAAAAATAAAAGGGGCTTAGCTCACGACGTTTGAACGTAAGTTGTGCCACCACCAATTATTTCTTAAGATTGTTATCATTTTCCTGTTTTGAGTTACAAATATAAGAGGATTAGATTTATTATTCAAGCACAAATTACATTCAATTAATAAATAACCAAACTTTAATTTTAGTACTTTTATGTTCTTAATAGTGTAAAAATGAAGAACTATCTACTTATACTTTTCGCATTGTGTTCAACAAATGGCATTGCCCAAGAAAGACAATTCACAACACCTGAATGGTCAAAAAACGCAACGATTTACGAAGTAAATATTAGACAATATTCCAAAGAGGGAACGTTTGCAGAGGTAGAAAAACGCTTACCACAACTAAAAATGATGGGTATTGATATTATCTGGTTAATGCCTATTCATCCGATTGGAGAAAAGAATCGTAAGGGAGGTGAAGGGAGTTATTATGCAGTAAAAGATTATTCGGCGGTTAACCCAAAATTTGGAACATTAGAAGAGTTCAAATCATTAGTCAATACAGCTCATGATTTGGATTTAAAAGTTATCATTGATTGGGTTGCCAATCATTCTGCGCCTGATAATGTTTGGGTGGATAGTAATATTGAGTTTTACACGAAAGACGAAAAAGGAAACGCCCCGATTACTGTTCCTGGAACGGATTGGTACGATGTAGCTGACCTTAATTATGATGAGCCAGGTTTGCGCCAAGCTATGACGGATGCATTAGTGTATTGGGTTAAAGAAACCAATATTGATGGTTATCGTTGTGATGTTGCAGAAATGGTGCCTTTAGATTTTTGGATAGATGCTCGAAAAGAAATCGAAAAAATAAAGCAAGTTTTTATGTTAGCGGAAGGCAATTCATCAAAGTATTTTGAGGCATTTGATATGGTTTATGATTGGGATTTATACGAATCTATGCATGTGAATAAAGATGAAGCGCATAGTACTAATAAAATTGTATCAACATGGTTAGCAAAGCATAATTCCGAATTTCCTACGGAGCATTATAAAATGCTATTTACGGATAATCATGACAAAAATTCATGGGACGGTACACCGCAAGAAAACTTTGGCAACTTTTATGAAACAGCTATTGTATTGTCGGCCTTAATGGATGGTATGCCATTGGTTTACTCTGGACAAGAAGCTGGGAATAGCAAATCTTTGAAATTCTTTGAAAAAGATCAAATCGAATGGAGAGCACATAAGAATTTAGGTCTGTATAAAAAGTTATTCGATTTAAAACATAAAAACCAGGCCTTATGGAATGGTAAATACGGTGGTCGAATGGTTCAATTAGAGTCCAAAGATGATAATGTGTTTGCTTTCTACAGACAAAAAAACGGTGATAGAGTAGTGGTTGTTGCTAATATGTCAACGGAGTACGTTGATACAAAAATAAATACAAAAGGAATTGAAGGTAAGTATAGAGATCTTTTTAAAAGAAAAGATTTGGATATAACTAAATCCACTAAATTTATGTTACAACCTTATGAGTATAAGGTATTGGTTAAGATAAAATAGGAGCTAGTAATAAGACTTTTTGATTTGTCTTTTTACATATAAGAATCGAGCGATTCCCATAATTAACAGCGCGAAAGAAACTCCGATAAAAAAATAACCTAGACTCTTGAGGCTACTGAATATTTCGATTTTGAAAATAGCAAATCCAGAACTTAGAAAAACGATAAAAGTTCTGAAATAAGCCAAGAAAGTCCGTTCATTAGCTAAACGAGTACGTTCAATGGCTAATAAATCGGACCTGCTTATTTCATTAAACTTATTCACTACTTAGCTTGTAAAGGTTGTCCTTGAAATTGGATTCCGCCCCAACCGTATTTCATGAAATTACGAATGTTTTGATGGTCGTTACCTCCTGGATTTTCCAGAACAAACTTATGGTAATAAATTCCAAAACATGCTAAGGTATCTTCTTTTGAGAAGTTTTGATCTTTAGCAAAAGCAAATAATTTACAAGATCCGTTATTTTGACCAGCATCATTGCTAGTATCTCCATTCTTGAAAGCAGTCGGTGTAAAATTGTACAAATCTCCTATTAGTGTGATTACTTCATCAAATTCAATGCTACTTGGGTTTGAGGCTAATTTGTCTTTTAATTGAGCTAATGTCATGGGGAATTTGTTTTTAAGATTAGTTCACTAATTTCTAAAAATAATACTCCATAATCAAATTATTTTTTAACGAATTAAACAAAAAAAATCCCCCACACATAGTGCAGGGGATTCTCCTTGATGAGCAGTTTGTTTTGTTAGAACTGTAAGTCAACGACTAAATCAAACTCATCATAGATTGTTTTGTCGCCTAATCCATCAAAGAAACTTCCTGATCCATATCTAACATCGTATTTTGTACGATCCACTTTCAGAGTAGCATTTGCTTTACTTCCATATACTGCCATTTCGAAAGTAATAGGTAAGGTTTTTCCTTTTATAGTCAAGTCACCTGTAACTGTGTAGGCATTTTTAGATTTAGCCGTAGCTGTTTTAATAAGTAGTTTTGATGTTGGAAATTTGGCCACACCAAAAAAATCATCCGACTTCAAGTGACCATCTAGTTTATTTTTGTATTCTCCAGACATGTCTGTAGTGTTGATGGTTGTCATATCTACAACAAACGTTCCTCCAACTAATTTGTCACCATTAAATACAAGTGTACCACTTTGAAGTTTTACATCTCCTTCATGAGATCCCGTTACTTTGTAGGCTTTCCAGTTGACTTTGCTTTCGGCTGCTTTTACTTCTTTGGTAACGTTTTGTGCTGTTGCAGTTAAAGTTCCTGCGGCAACGAATAATGCTAATAAAGCTGTTTTTACATTTTTCATAATTAAAATTTTAGTGTTTGTTAATTGTTTCTATTATAAAGTGATAAATAATTCTTCTGTTGTACGTCTGATTTTTCCTAGGTGTTGCGTATTATCTTCTTCTGAGCGATAACCCACAGCAGCAACAACTGTAGCGTTCAAGTCTTTTTGGGTCAAGCCCAAAATTTCATTGTACTGTTTAGAGTCAAATCCTTCAATTGGAGTTGTATCTACCTTAATTTCTGCGGCAGCGTTCAATAAATTACCCAAAGCGATATACGTTTGTTTAGATGTCCAATTACTCAAAGTTTCTGAATCCATTTTAGCAATAGTCTTTTTAACAAAACCACCATACTGTTTCAGATTTTCGATAGCAATATCACGCGTTTCAGAGGTGTTTTTAATATAATCATCCACAAACTCATCTGATATTTCGGTTTTATTAGCAAAAACAAATACATGAGATGCATCTGTGATTTGTGACTGACCCCATGAAGCCGATTTTAATTGCTCTTTAATTTCTTGGGTTTCAATAATCAATACCTGAAAAGGTTGCAACCCATAAGAAGTGGCAGCCAAGCGAACCGCTTCTTTTAAAAAGTCAATATCTTTTGAAGCAACTATTTTAGAAGCATCAAATTTTTTAGTAGCGTAACGCCAATTTTGATTTTCTATAAAATTCATTTTGTTTAGTTTCTAATTTTATCTAGTAGGTCTATTAACTGTTCTAGTTCTTTTTGTGTTAGATTGCGGGTAGAGCTTTCTTCATGTTTATTCATTTTGGGATCAATTTCAAGAAGGAGGGATAGCCCTTTATCTGTAATATTAACCTCCATTTTTCTACGATTATTGGGACATACTTGACGTGATACCAAATCCTTTGCTAAAAGTTTATCGATTAATCGTGTGGTATTACTCGTTTTAGCAATCATTCGTTCCTGAATGGTACTCATATTAGCAGGTTTCCCCTTATTTCCTCTTAAAATTCGTAACACGTTAAACTGTTCAGGTGACAAGTCATAGGGCTTAAGCATTTCATTTAATTTATCTCCTAGAATGTTTTGAGTGTAAACAATACTGATAACAGCTCGTTTACGCACGTCCACTTCTTTTGATTTTACTAATTCTTCAAATGTCATATTTGTCTCTACATAATTTGTATATACAAATGTATATGCTAAACTTGTACATACAACTATTGTATAGAAAGATTTTTCTATTATTCTATATGATTTATTTATTGTGTAGGTGGGAGAGGGTGTTGAATCACAAAATATTCGAATTCCATATAAGCTTAATTCCTACGAACAGTAATAATACTGCAAAAGCTTTTTTTAATGTTGTTGCAGGTAATACGTGGGCTAATTTGGCGCCGAGTGGTGCTGTGAAAAAACTTGCCAGACTGACACTTATAAAAGCATAGACATGCACAAAACCGAACACTCCATTAGGTAATGCGTCTTTCACATTTGAATCAATGAATTGTCCAAAGATGAGAAAACCTAAAGCGCCAGAAACTGCAATAGGTAAACCACAAGCAGCAGAAGTTCCAACTGCATTTTGAATTTTTAATCCATAATGACTCAAAAGTGGTACTGTTAATGTGCCTCCACCTATACCAAAAATAGCAGATACAATTCCAATAAAACCACCTAATCCGGTTTGTCCAATAGGGGATGGTAGTCTACTAAAATCGTTTTCTTCTAAAGCTTTGTTTTTCATAAAAAGCATTTTTAGTCCTACTAAAAAGGCCCCCATACCAATTATAGTCTGTAAGGAGTTTCCTCGAATGATAGATGCAATCCCAGCACCAATCAGCGAACCAGCTACCAATCCTGGCGCCATTCGTTTCCAGACGTTCCAATTAACGCCTCCTTTTTTGTGATGTGCTCTAAGGGAACTAATAGATGTGACAATTATTGTTGCCAATGAAGTTCCAACACCAACATGAGTAAGTGCAGCTTCAGGAAAGCCTTGTGTTTTAAAAATATAAATCAATGAAGGTACTATGATCATACCACCACCAACTCCAAAAAGACCAGCAAGTAAACCAGCAATAGCTCCTGCAACTATATAGTAAACATTAAAAATTTCCATTAGGTAAATTTAGTTGTTTTTGTTTCAAATATACCCGTTTGGGGTATTAGCGTTTTAGGTGAGAAAGTTCTTGCAAATAGTCGTACTGTAAATCTTCATGAAGGGATGCCATTTTCTTTTGAACTAATACCAATTGCCTCTCAAAAGTATTGACTAAGACTTTATTGTTTTTATACGAAGGTTTGAGTTCTTTTAGTTTAACACAAAAGTAGAGTAGTAGTTCAATCTCTGTTTCTGTCTTTTTAGAATATCGGATATGTTTTTTGATTTGAGAAAGAATCTTTCGAACACTTTTACGGATAAAAAAATAACTCGAAGTATTAATAGCTTCAAACCATTCATCTATCTCGGACTTAACGCCCTCAATAAAAGCTTCTTCATCATGCGCTTCGAATAATAGATAGGTAAGGAGTTCTTTATTCTCTTTTTTAAAACGAGACAAGTGAAGACACAAATCTACCAATTCTTGTTGTGAAGAGTGCTTTAGTTCGTCTTTTATTTCTTTAGCGGAAGCTGCTTTCATTTTTGATTATTTTCTAAATCAGCTTTTTTTTGTTGGATTACCAAGCTTATGTTGCTGGTATTTACGGTTTGCCCAAAACCATCATCATACGGTTTTACATTATTATACATAATGTCTATCATTTCGTCTCCAACAGGCATTCTGTAATGACAAGTCTCCAAATAATTGGCATTGTTTGACGTCATGGAATTGAATCCACTAAAATCATAGTAAGGTTGAATTTGACTGAGCTTTTCAATGAAAGAAAAATACCAACTCTTATTCATGTGCTTATAAGTGGTTGGATGAATAGGACTAACAAATAAAGTTAGCCTAATATTGTTTTGTTCGCAGAGCGTTTGAATTTCTTTTAAGTCTTCAATTGTTTGATCTACAAGATTGACATAATACGGCATATGGTGCGGTTTGTCAAATACGTCAGAAGTAGTATGATCCTCTGATTTCCAATGATCCTCAGTTACACCTAAATTGATAAAAGGAATTCCTGTTTCATATAAGTCGTATTTTATAAAAAATTCTTTGTCCTTAAACTTTCGGATATTTTTATAGATATCATAATCAGGCAAAAGCAAGTAGTAATCAATTAGTGGATTATACTCGGATTTATAAGGCTTTCGTAGAGATTCGGTTAAATGCCTTTCGGGTGGAGAGGAATAAGATATTTCATCAACACCAATCAATATGTTTTTAACCTCTATACCATTCGATAGCATTTGTTTTAGGTCTTCCAAATGCTCATAGGGGAGACCCTCACTATAAGTCATATTATACCATTTCCCAAACCCTATTTTTCTGGTATCAACACTTGATACTCTAGAAGAACCAAATAAAAAGCTGTCGTACTTTTTAGGATTATTAATCAAATGTTTGATTTTCAAATACCGTTGATTGCAATCCATTTTTTGATTGTCCATGTTGCCATGAATTACACCATAGGGATCCAATATGGTATTGTAAGAAATTACAAAAACCAAAAAAACGATAATAGGACTTAAAAAGAATCCTGCTTTTTTAAGAAAAGCGAGCATACTTTTTTAAAATTAAAACTGAAAATAAATAAACTGTTCTTCCTGACCTCCGTTTAGGTATAGTGTTATTATAATTCCATAGTATAAACACCATCTCAAATATCTAGGCCATTTATTCCCTAAGGTAGCTATGGCAAACTCTTCTTTTCTACCTATCCATTCAATGACGGTAAAAATAACCAAGAAGCTTAAAATTGTAGTATGAGGAATATATGGTTTACTCAAAAGTGAAGTACTAAAAAGATGAGAAATAAATTCCATCGCATTATCCAATGATGACGCTCTAAAGAAAATCCAGGCAAAGACAGTTAAACCAAAAGTTAAAAGCATTTTACTCATTTCCTTAACCGAAGGAAGCATGCTGTTACTTGCAACAATATCTATGTTGTTTCTATTATTCTTGGTCAACAAAAGAGGTAAAAAATAAAAAGCGTTTAATGCTCCCCAAATGACGTATGTCCAGTTTGCTCCATGCCAAAACCCACTCACAATAAAAATGATGAACGTATTTCTTACTTTCATCCATGTACCACCTCGACTACCGCCCAAAGGAATATACAGATAATCTCTAAACCAAGTGGACAATGAAATATGCCATCGTCTCCAAAACTCAGCGATATCTCTTGAAAAATATGGATAAGCGAAGTTGCGCATCAAATTGAAACCAAAAAGACGAGAGGTGCCAATAGCGATATCAGAATAACCAGAGAAATCGCCGTAAATTTGAAAGGTAAAAAAGATAGCACCTAATAATAACGTACTCCCCGAATGTTCACTAGGGTTGTCAAAAACAATATTGACCAATTCTGCGCAATTGTCCGCAATAACCATTTTTTTGAATAAGCCCCACAAAATTTGCTTTAATCCATCAACAGCTTTGTGGTATTCAAAAGTTCTTTTTGTATAGAACTGCGGTAAAAGATTAACAGCTCGTTCAATAGGCCCTGCTACCAATTGAGGGAAGAAACTAACGAATGCCGCAAAAGCAATAAAATCCTTAGTCGGTTCCAGTTCACGTTTATATACATCAATGGAATAACTTAAAGTTTGGAAAGTATAAAAGCTAATCCCTACAGGCAATATAATATCTAAGGATTGAGCAGTAATAGGATTGCCAAAAAAGGAGAAGGCAGTCACAAAGTTATCCAGAAAGAAATTATAGTATTTAAAGAAACCTAAAAACCCAAGATTAACTAGTATACTTGTCCAGAGCAGATACTTTCTTGTGCTGGTTTTTTCAGTTTTAGATAATTTTAAACCAATTACATAATCAACAAAAGTGCTAAAAAGAATCAAGGATAAAAACCGCCAATCCCACCAACCGTAGAAGAAATAACTAGCAATTACAATTAGGAAGTTTTGCAACTTCAAGTTTCGTTGTGTGACGAACCAATACAGAATAAAAACTATTGGTAAGAAAACGGCAAAATCAATCGAATTAAAAAACATAAGCTAAATTGTTACTTTCCAACCTGTAATTAAATTCATTGTGTTGATATTAAAATCTAGGTTACCTGTATTTTTAAGACCCAGATTGTTTCTAAACGCAATGTACAAATTGGTATATCTTGTATGAATTAAATTATAACCAAAACCAGCAGACACACCTATGTCCAATCTGCCTCTTTTTATGTTATGTGCAGGTAATCCAATGTTGTTCACATTAGTTTGATACCTGGAAAGATAATTTACAAAAGCACCTCCATTAACAAAAATATTGTTATCAAAGGTGTACTGTGCAATTAAAGGAATCCCCAAATAATGAAAGGTGTTTTTATGCTGTACAAAAATTACAGATTGCGTGTTTACGTCATATAGATTGGATCCACTTTGCGTATTGCTCTTAATCCAATTTAATCCAGTAATAAAGGAGGTATTTCCTTTGACGTGAATATCTATAACCAATCCTAAATAATAACCAAATCTAGATTGGTGTTCACGAGTAATATTGTAGTCTCCACTCATTTCAAAATAATTGAATGATTCTTCGAGACCAACTTTTACATATTCACTATATAATTGTGCCTGAAGATTGCTCAATATCAAAAGGAATAAACTTGTATAAACGAAATGCTTCACCTTGAGATTTCTTTATAAATAAAAGTACCATCCAACAGTAAAGAGGATTGTATTTGCGTTATATCTAGGGAAATTGGGACTTCCTGTATTAAATACACCAAATTGATTGGCTAATTCGAGATATAATTCGTTTCCTGCATCATATGCAAAAGATCTACCCACTGCAGCATTTACGAACAACTCAGTTCTATTGGATTCCAAATTGGGAGGTAGAGTATGAACAGATTCATAATTACTGAGTTTAACATTATTCAGTAAACTTACTTGAGGTCCCAATTTTAGATAAAATCTATTGTCGAAATACCGCTGAATCAAAAAGGGGAAATGGACATAGTAAAAGTTATGCGTAATTTTTCGTCTACCTATTTTTCCAGAATAGAGATCTGTAAACTCTCCGTAATATTTAGTTTGATTATTGCTATAATATACCCCTAAGTTGAAAAAAGTATCCTTAATGATAAGAAAACTAAGACCGGCACCAATTGTAGTACCCAAGCTTGGTTTGTGGGCACTTTCAAGGACTTCATCTCCCATTAACGAGAAATAGTTAACAGATATTGATGTGCCAAATTTGATTGGAGCATCGTTTCTAAACTGACTCCAGCCTAACGTGCTAACCAATAAAGCAAAAACAACTATTCGTGTAACCATAGATTTAAAAGACCAACTAAGGGCAAATATAGCAATTTGAATAGGAATGAATCATTAAGAATGAGATACAATAAAATTTTCTAAAAAATCTCCAACGTAATAAGATACCAAAGCGGCAATCGTGCCCAGAATTAAAGTTTCAAATATACTTTTAAATATGTTAGTGTGAGAAACAAAGCTTTTTAATATTCCTATAATAATAAACCCTAAGGCGGTTAATGTAGAAGACCAAAAGAAAGGGTTTTCCAGCGAATGGTTAAAATAATCCCATACATAAACAGAAAGAGGAATTAAACCAATAAGTATAAAAGACACATAAGTGGTAAGACCTATGGCTAAAGGGGATTTTTGATCTTCAATTTTATCCAAGTCTTCGGATAGAATTGTATCCACCCATAATGATTCGCTTTCAGTGGTAAAATCAACTATTTTTTCTAAAAGCTCACCCTCATATCCTTTTCGATGTAAAATACTTTTCAGCCTTTCTTTTTCTCTTGTTGGGTTTTCTTTGATTTTAAGATGTTCTTGTTTTTTGTGTTTTTTAAAGCTGTCATTGGTTGATTTTGTAGAAAGATAGGCTCCAACTGACATTGAGAAACCGTCTGCAAATAGATTTGCAAATCCTAAAACAATAATAATCCCACTATCCAAACCCGCTCCCACAGAGCCAGCAACTACAGCAAATGTTGTTACGCAACCGTCAATACCACCGTAGACAAACTCACCCAGATAATTATCTAAAGTTTTGTAAAATCTATTAGTTTCAGATAACATACAAGGATGTGGTTAGTGTTTTTTTTATTCAGGTCAAAGTTAAAAAATCTAAATGACTATTTATTCTTAATGGAGATTGTTGTTGGTTGCTTTTATAAAATTTTATTTTTGTTGCATAAAATTGGCAGCCATGAAAAAAACGCTCACAATTCTACTAGCTACTATTACCATTTTTAGCTTTCAAAACGCAAAAGCTCAAATTGCAGAAGGTGGGCATCCAGCTGGGATAGAATGGCAGTTTATTACAACGAAAAATATACGTGTTATC
Organism: Flavobacteriales bacterium; assembly: GCA_020635875.1. Lineage (GTDB taxonomy): Bacteria > Bacteroidota > Bacteroidia > Flavobacteriales > Flavobacteriaceae > Flavobacterium. The sequence goes on along the minus strand of JACJYY010000004.1, from coordinate 287,176 downwards.
TTCCCTAAGGGACAAGAAGAAAAAGCAAGCCGAATAGCCACAATTATTGATGTCATGGCAGAAAATCATGCGGCATCCATTGGCGATAAAAAGCAACGTATAGATTTAGTTTTGCAAACCAATCAAGTTCTTTCTAATGGCTATGTTGCTCTAGGCCCTTTCAAAAGTGAGTTTTTTGCTACGGCATTTCAGAATAATCATCATTTAGGAAATTTAGATTGGTTGGATCAATTGGCCATTCATGAATACCGTCATGTACAACAATTTGCCAATGGACGGAGAGGTTTAACCAAACTGATGTATTGGTTAGAAGGTCATGCAGGTTGGTCTTGGATGTATGCATTCAGCGTACCTGATTGGTATAGTGAAGGCGATGCTGTAATGATGGAGACAACTTTAACCAATGGAGGTAGAGGTAGAACCCCTTACTTTTTTAGTGAGCAACGTGCACTTTTGCTTAACAACAAACTATATAAATACAAAAAGGTAAGAAATGGCAGTTATCAAGATTTACTGCCTGACCACTATAACTTTGGTTATGGTATGATTAATTATGCCCGTAATGAATATGGAGATACGGTTTGGGAAAAAATTCATAGAGAGGCCTCTCAATATCGAATCCCTTTTTATCCATTTGCCTTTGCTGTAAAGAAACATACGGGACATTTTCCTAGTGCTTTGTATCGAGAGTCGAATGCTCATTTGAAAGAGGTTTGGGAAAAAGAATTAGATACGATTGAACTTACCCAACAGATTCCTTTAGTCAGAAAACCACAAACTGTTACTAATTACAGAAACCCGCATTATCTGGAAGATGGTAGTATGGTGTATGTAAAATCAAGTTTTGATCAAATACATGCTTTATATCGTTTACAAAATAGAAACGAAACCAAACTTACCGAAATAGGGATTGAGCCTGAAGGTTACATGACTATTAATAACAACAGAGTAGCATGGACAGAACTACGAGTTGATGCCAGACGTAGTAATAGGAATTATTCTGTAATAAAATCATTCGATTTAAATACGAATGAAAAACGAACAGTAACTAAAAAAGGAAAATATTTTTCACCTCATTTCAATACCACAGGAACTCAAATAGTTGCCGTTCAGGCAAACGAAGAATTAATCAATAATCTTATTCTAATTGACTCTAAAACAGGAGAAACTATAGAAGTAATTGAGAATAAGGAGAATGATTTTGTAGTGCTTCCTAAATGGACTGAGGACGATCAGGCTATTGTTTTTATTGCCAAAAGAAATTCTCAATTAGCGTTTTTTGAATACGATGTAACGACCAGAGAAACCACTCAACTATCGGATTGGACAGCACATAGCATTGGAAATTACAATATTAGGAATGGAAATATCTATTATAGTGCCTCATATAGTGGGATTGATAACATTTATGAACTAAGCTTGAACGGTGATCGTAAAATCAATCAGATTACCTCAGTAAGAATAGGGGCGTACATGCCAGATGTGTCAGAGGATGGAACCACATTAATTATGTGCGAACAAACTGAAAAGGGGAGATTACTAACGGAGTTAGAACTTTTTCACGGCATAAACAAATCTGTCAAGGTAACGCCTCCAGCAGCAATGAAACGATTTGAAGTTTCGATGGGAATCACTGATAAAAACATATTAGATAGCATTCCTAACAAAGAATATGAAGTAAAAAAATATAGAGGATTGTTTAGAGGACACCGATTGGTAGGGTGGGATTTAATACAAGCGGCTTCAAATTATAAAATGAACTTACAGTTTACCAATATATTGGATAATCTTTCATCAAGTATTAGTGCTGAATACCTAAGAAATCAAAAACTATTTAATTATGGTGCAACTATTTCCTACAGTTTTGCTTACCCGATTTTGAGATTAGGAGCAGAACAATATAAGGGAAATAATACGATATGGAATGATTCTTATTATGCGGGCGTAGCATTACCTCTAAGTTGGGTTAACGGAAATTATTTTACTGACGTTCAGCTTGAGTCGTATTTCGAAAATTATAGAAGTATTTTTTCTACGAATATGGAAACGATTTACTCGTATGTAGGTTTTTCAAATTTAAAACGTACCGCTTATCAAAATGTGAATTATAGAGGAGGACAGACTTTTAGTGTTCAATACAATAAATCAACAAGCAGAGATGCTAAATTAGTAACTACTTATTTAGACCTCTATTTTCCTGGTGTAGATTCCAATCATTCTATTAAAGTTGGAGGAGGGTATCAAAAAGAATTCAGTTCACAAAAAGATAAAAATTTATACATAGATAATTTTGTTTACGCACGAGGATACTATGATGTAATCAGAAGTGACAGAGCAGCTAGAGTTTCTTTAGATTACCAAATGCCCTTGTTTAATATAGATGGAGGATTTGGAGGGATATTCTTTTTTAAACGAGCGATAGGAGGCGTCTTTGCGGATGTGTCAAGTTACAAGGAGACAGTAACTCAAAAGAGAATAGAGCAGAATTCAATGGGAATAGAATTTTTAATCGAAACTCGATTATTTACTTTATTTGATATTTTTCTTGGTATGAGACATAGCTATAGATTTAACGTAGACCCTACAAAAGAATCACAAATTATGTTTGAGCCAATGATTACTGTCGGTTTTTAGTTTTGGAGAAAAATATAACCATTTAATGAAGTGGCTATAAATAAGTCAATATTCGTACCTTGCAACAACTTTGTTTTAAGCGTTTGAAGAAAAAAGTACTTATTGTAACCTACTATTGGCCTCCCGCGGGAGGACCAGGTGTTCAACGTTGGTTAAAGTTTGTGAAATATTTGCCTGAAAACGGTTACGAACCTATAGTTTATATACCCGATAATCCAACCTATCCCATCGTGGATAATAATCTAATTAATGAGGTTCCTGAGGGAGTAACAATACTATCAAAACCTATACTAGAACCTTATACAATTGCTTCTTTCTTTTCGAAGAAAAAAACCAAAACAATCAGTGCAGGACTCATTCCTCCTAAACATACTCAATCTTTGTTTGATAAGTTTTTACTTTGGGTGAGAGGAAACATTTTTATTCCTGATGCAAGACGATTATGGGTAAGTCCTTCTGTGAGGTATTTAAAGCCTTTCATAGAAGAACATAAAATAGAAACGGTTATTACAACAGGTCCTCCTCATAGTTTACATCTGATTGGACTTGGCTTAAAGGAACAATTGAACATACAATGGCTCGCTGACTTTAGAGATCCTTGGACGAGCATAGGGTATCACAAAGCGTTAAAATTATCTCGTTATGCGCGTTATAGACATGGACACCTAGAGCATCTCATTCTAAACAAAGCGGACAAAATAATTACGACAAGTGATACTACAAAAAGGGAGTTTTCTAAAAAAACCAATAAACCAATCCAGGTAATTACTAACGGTTATGATGTTACACAAGTAGTTAAGCCTCCTTTGGATGAAAAATTTAGTATAGCGCATATAGGTTCCTTTCTCTTAGACAGAAATCCGTTAATATTATGGAAATGTTTAAAAGAAATTGCACAAGAAAATGAATCGTTTAGGAAAGATTTACAAATAAAACTTATTGGTAAAATCAGTGATGAAATTATTCATACTATTGATTCATTTGGATTAAAAGATTCTGTATTAAACCTAAGGTATTTACCTCATGAAGAAGCCATAAAACACCAAAAATCCTCTCAAGTGTTACTTTTGATTGAAATAGATTCAATAGAAACAAGAGGGATAATTCCTGGTAAATTATTTGAGTACATGGTGTCTGAAAGACCTATTTTAGCTCTTGGACCAGAGTCTTCGGACATTGAGCCAATTATCAGAAAAACAAATACTGGATTATTTTTTGAATATCATCAAAAAGAAGAATTAAAAGCAGCGATAGTACATTATTACAAACAATATAAGGGTGCTGATTTAAAATCTCATCCAGTTGGATTACAGGAGTTTAGCAGGTGTAACCTAACCAAAAAACTTAAATATTTTATAGAGTTGTAATTATGAGTGTAATCGCTTCTCAATCCATAAAAAACGCCATAATTACCTATATTGGGTTTGCCATTGGTGCGGCTAATACGTTATTTCTTTACACTCACATATTGGGAGATACCTATTATGGATTAGTGGGTTTTATATTGTCTTCAGCCAATTTATTAATGCCTTTGATTGCCTTTGGTGTACAGAATAGTTTGATTAAATATTTTCCGACCTACACCACCGAAGAGTCAAAAACACAATTTTTGAGTTTTGTACTCTTGTTGCCTTTGCTTTTTATTGTTCCGCTAACGGTTATTGGAGCATTTTTTTATTATGATATCGCACAATTAATATCATTTAAAAACCCTATTATTTATGATTATGCCTGGATAGTGCCTTTGGTGGGTTTTTCAATGGCTTATTTTGAAATTTTCTATGCCTGGGTTAAGGCTCATTATCAATCGGTATTTGGGAGTTTTATCAAGGAAGTTGTAGTACGCGCTATGGTTGCTGTTACGTTATTATTAGTATACTTTGAACTTCTTTCTCCAGTTGATTTTATCTATGCACTTGTATTGATATACGGTATAAGTATGGTTTTGATGATGGTGTATGCCTTTCGCATAAGACGTCCTTCGTTTTCTTTGGTTATACCCAAAGAAGCAAAACAGATAATTGAATATAGCGCCTTTATCATTTTGTCAGGTAGTGTGGCTATGGTTATGCTGGATTTAGATAAATTCATGCTCGCACAATACATCAGTATTGAGAACATTGCTTATTATTCTGTAGCTATTTTTATTTGTATAGTAATCTATGTGCCATCAAGAGCAATGCATCAAATATTGCATCCCGTAACCTCTAAATTGATGGCTGATAATGAATATGATAAATTGGATGCGTTGTACAAAAAATCTTCCATAAGTCTACAGGTGACTGGAGGATTAGTGTTTTTAGGCATACTACTAAATATAAAGCAGCTGTATTTATTGATTCCTGAGCAATATAGTGGGGGTATTTCTATCGTTTTTATGGTCGGATTTTCCAAGTACTTTGAATTACTTTTGGGGAACAACAATTCTATTATATACAATTCTACCTATTATAAATTGGTGTTGTTTTTAGGTGTTGGGCTTGCTTTATTGTCTGTTGCATTCAATATGCTATTGATACCTTATTTAGGGCTTAATGGAGCAGCTCTTGCCACGTTGTTAGCTGCGACTATTTACAGTTGGTCTAAATGGTTGTTTGTGGTAAAAAAAATGAAGCTATTTCCATTTACAATAAAAACAGTATACGCCCTGATACTGTTATTTGCTTTTATTGGAGTATTTTATTTTTGGGATTTCTCTTTCCATCCGATTATCAATATAGCTCTCAAAACACTACTGTTTGCTCCACTTTACATTTATATTCATTATACCTTACAAATAGCTCCAGAAGTTAATCGATATGTAGATATTCTGCTCCAATATGTCATAAAAAAACGCAACTAGAATTTCTAATCGCTTTATTATCATTATATTCGAAAGCGCAATTAATTTAGCATTAAGATAATGTTATCCTAATAATAATAAATATGGAGTTTTTGAACATTCCAATTTTTGATGATGACTTTTATAAAATGGTGTTCCGTTTTGGAGTAAACATTTTTTTTCTAACCATTGTCATTAAGTATTTGTATTATAATAACAATCGAAAGATAGAGTATTTGTTCACGTACTACATGATTGGTATTATAGTTTTCTTTTTGTGTTTTACATTAAAGAAGTACGAATTAGATATTGGTATGGCATTGGGTTTATTTGCCATATTTGGTATCATCAGATATCGCACAAATTCCATTGAAATAAAAGAAATGACTTACCTCTTTGTCATTATCGGTGTTTCTGTAATCAATGCCTTAGCCAATAAAAAAATGAGTTATGTAGAGCTTTTAGCAGCCAATACTATTATCGTTCTTACCATGTATTTTATTGAAAGGCAATGGACAAGAAAAAATATTTTAGCCGATCGAATAGTAAGTCCTCGAACACAAGAAATTGTATATGACAGTATTGAAAACATAAGTCCTTCTAATCATCCAAAATTAATCAAAGAACTAGAAGATTTATTTGAGGTTAAAATAGATGATTTAGCCATAGGCAAAGTAGATTTTCTCAAAAAGACGGTACAAATCAGCTTCACGTATAATTCAAACTCAACAAACAATTAGTATGTCCAAATCTTTAGGAATTCAATTCGCGATTATCATTGCAGCGTTAATCATAAGTCCTTTGGCAAAAGCCCAAAAAACAAAGCAAGTTCAAGTAAGAGACTTGGAAGCATGGGGATCCACAGCTATAAAATGGGAGGCTACCAAGAAATTTTCTTTAGAATTGGAAGAGCAGTTTAGACTCAAAGAAGACGCCTCACAAACGGATTTGTATTTTACACAATTGGGTGTTTCGTATAAAATTAATAAGCATTTTGATGTAGGGTTTTCTGGACGTTATATTACCGAAAATGATAATCAAGGTAAAAAACAAGGTTATAATCATTTCTTTAGATATAACATAGATGTGTCGTACAAACATAAATTACAACGATTTGGTCTAAAGTATCGTCTGCGTTATCAAAATAAGAACGAGTTGGGAGTTTCTGAATTAGAAGGGGATTATCCTGACACCAGATTACGATTCATGACGGCTATTGATTACAATATTAAAAAAACGAAGTGGACACCTTCTGTAGCCGCAGAGTTATTTAGAAAAGACAGAAAAGGAGAGCCTGTGGAATTAGATAAGTTTAGATTAACAGTAGGAATGGACTATGAATTTAAAAAAATGGGGGAGTTGGGGTTCTTTTACCGCATGGAACGAGATTTAAATGCTACTTATCCAAAAACAACCAATATCCTTGGGTTGGGATACAAATACACGATAAAACGCAAAAAGGAAAAGAAAGACAAAGAAGAAGTAAATACTATAGGTAAAACACCTCATTCCAAAATTCCGAAAGAGTAAAAATACAAAAACACAGTTATTAGTTATTTTTATTTAGAATAATTAAAAATAAAAACTATATTCGTGATCTAATAAAACATTCGACCATGAATCTTATATACAAAAACAACTACGGTTCAAGTTATAAAGTAGACTCAACTGTTACAAAGAATCCAGAAAGAAACATTCAAGTTTACATAGGTACGATAGGTATCTATATGACTCAGAAAGAACTCTCAGACCTATACACTATTATCAAAAACGCAGTTAAAATGTGTGATTGCAGCCATTGTAAAGGTCAGCCATGTAATAGAATATGGACTTCTCATCCCTTAATTGATATATGTCTTAAAATTGACGAAAACACCTTGGATGAACTTGAAGATTTAATATCATGGACAAAATTTCTTATGAATTTTGAATCCAATCTTGAAGAAAATAATATTACGGGATATCTAAATTAATCGCACTGTCGAAGTCTATTTTTCTTTTTGTCTAAACTGACTAGGAGTTACTCCAAAGTGTTTTTTAAAAACCTTTGAAAAGTGTTGAGAGTAGGTATAACCGACCTTGTTTGATATTTCAGAAATAGTATTGTCCGTTTCGTCAAGAAGATAAACTGCTTTCTTCATTCTAAGCGAAGTGAGATATTGAAAAAAAGGAATTCCATACACATCATTAAATCCCTTCTTGAATAAATTAGAATTGAGTCCGACATGTTTTGAAAGTAAATCAATATTGAGATTTTGATTCATATGCTCTAGCATGAAGCTTCTTGCTGAAATTATTTTATCATAGTGTTGTGGTCTCTTCTTCGATTTATTAGTGTTTGTTTTATTAAGATAATACAACTGTAATACTAATAGTTCAGTTACCTTTGATTTAAGATATGCTCTTCTCAAATGATCTGGGAGACTACAAGATGTGATTTGAGTTATTATATTTAAAATATCATGTGTAATTGTTTCGCTCTCTTCTCCAAAAACAAATGGTTTATTATCAAATAGGGCATCCCCAAAAGATTCTAGGATCTCCCAATTTTCTTGAAAAGCTTGTTTTATAAATTTGAGTGAAAGTGTTATTTCTAATGTCTTTCTTTTTGAGTTTTCATTATAAAACAGTCGCCCATCTACTGATGGAAAATAAAACAACTGGTGCTTTCCTCCAGGAATGATAACAGGAAGACTTTTTTCGTTATTAGGTATATAAGTAGAATAACCATTTATTTCAAAATGCATTTTGAGGTATGGGAACGTATGTTTAACATTTACCTCTAATGGAGAGTTAATATGTACTTCTCTTTCTTCAATGCAAATTCCATCAAATAAATACTCGTTTACAATTCCTTTTGTAGAACCATTTATTAGCTCGCGTTGGCGCGAAATAATTTTTTTATGAGTAAAAAAATCTATAGGATAATCTATTGTTTTCTCCTCTTTGTTAGGTTGCTCTATACTTATTGTCGTGGAGTATTGATTTGCTGAATTATTAGTCAATTGCGTTGTTTTTAATTCTTTTTGCGTTATCGCCTATGTGGTTTTTAACCATACATTCGCAAAGTTAATTTAAAACGAGTCTAAATAAAAACAGTCAGCTAAAAAACAGTTATATGAAGTACAAATTGTTTTATATACTTTTCTTGTTTCTAGCTTATTCCATTGCACAAAATGCTAATGGTTCAGGGTTATGTGGCATAGTCGAAGATCAAAACAAGCAGCCCGTGCCTTTTGCTACTGTTTCTATTGTTGACACAGACATTTACGAAATATGTGCTTTTGATGGTAAGTTTTGTTTTCAGGACGAACTCGTTTATCCGATTACATTAATTACGCAATCCATGGGTTTTATACCAAAAACGATTGTCGTAAACAGTAAAATAGAACACATAAGTATAAAGCTTGAAGAAGACGTAGAAGAATTGAACGAGATAGAAGTTATAAGTAGCAAAGATGTCAATACAAAAAGTAAAGGTTATGCTGCCATTGGTTTGGACACTAAAGAACTTCAAAGTCAATCAATAGGTTTAAATAACATCTTGAACAAAATTTCAGGAGTTAATGTGCGTGAGTCTGGTGGTCTTGGTTCACGTTCAGATATATCCTTAAACGGTTTAGGCGGAAGATCTATTCGCTTTTTTATAGACGGTATTCCTATGGAGTATTATGGTTCTTCATATTCAATTAATACAATACCAGTTGGTTTGATTAGTCGAATCGAAATTTTCAAAGGAGTTGTTCCTATTCAATTAAGTAACGATGCTTTAGGCGGTGCTGTCAATTTGATTTCACACAATACGATTAAAAACCAAACCAATATTTCCTATTCTATAGGATCATTTAATACCCATAGAGTAGCATTGTTTTCTAATTATCGAAATAAAAAGAATGGTTTAACTCTTAAATTTTCATCATTTTATAATACTTCGGATAATGATTATGAAATATGGGGAGATAAAATTCAAATTACTAATCCACAAACATTTGTAGTTGAACGAAACCAAAGGGCTAAAAGATTTCATGATGCATTTGCGTCTAAATCAGTTAATGCCAGCATTGGTCTAACCAATCTAAAATGGATTAATACTTTGTCAGTTGGAGCCATAATTTCGGATATGGATAAAGAGATTCAACATGGCTCCAGTATGGAAGTACCCTATGGTGAAGCGATATATACTCAAAAAGTAATTAGTCCATATCTAAATGTTGACAAAAGCTCATTCTTAATAAAAGACTTCCGATTAAAATCATTTACCTCAATCACAGATTTGACACGGAAGCATATAGATACCAGTCGTAATATCTACAATTGGAGAGGAGAAGTTGAAGGGAAACGAACTATTGGAGGGGAACAATTCAAATCACTCAATACCTTGAATCAAATCGTTTTTGTACAAAGACTATATGCTGGATATAAACAATTTAAATTCAATTATTTACATTCGAGAGTAAGAAGGCAGGATAGTGATCCTATTGTTACTCAAAAAACTGATGGATATTGGGCTCCACAGTACTATAATAAGAATACTTTGGGTGTATCCTATGAAAACAAATGGTTTGACGACAATTTATTTCTGAGTCTTTTTTCTAAATACTTTAATTACAATGCGACATTAAAGGTGTCTGATTATTTAGATGGTGTTCCTATTTATTATTCAAAGACATCAACATCATCAACACCTGGTTACGGAGCATCTAGCTCTTTCAGTATAAATAATAACATCCTATTAACAGCATCAATAGAACACACGAGTCGTTTGCCAGAACCAGAGGAAGTTATGGGTGACGGTTTGTTCATCATGAGATCAACTGAATTAAACCCTGAAAAAAGTTGGAATTACAATTCAGGTATCAATTGGATTGTAACAATAAAATCAAGTAAAATTAATACTTCAATAAATGGATTCTACCGTGATGTAGAATCATTGATTCAATTACAACAATTTGATCAAAGTGTATTTAGATATCAAAATGTAAATAGAGCACATGTGTATGGTATAGACCTTACAATCGATTATAACCTTAAAGAACAGTTAAAATTGGGCTTAAACAGCTCATATATTAAATCCATAGATAACTCTTCTGTGGATGTTGATGGTAACATCAACCTTAACAAAGGATTCGATTTACCTAATATACCATCAATATCATCAAATGGCTCTATTTCGTATACGATCAATGGAATTTTTAAGAAAAAATCAAGTCTTACGGCTGAGTGGTCCACCAATTATGTTTCCGAATTCAATCATTCGACCCCATTATATGGAAAACACGATTTAGAACTTGTTCCTGATCAATTTATTCATAATAGTTCTATCACATATACCTTCCCAAATAAAAAAACCACACTAAGTATAAATGGTAATAATCTAACCAACCAACAAGCTTTCGACAACTATGCACTTCAAAAACCCGGAAGAGCATGGTACGCCAAAATAGTAATAAGAGTATAAAAACAATAGTATTAAATAAGTAAAAATTGAATTATGAAAAATAGATTTAAAACGCTGGGAGCAATAGCTCTAGCCATAGTATTGACTACTTCATGTGATAATGATGAAGTGACGACTCCAGAGGTACAACCCGAAGTAGAAGCCGTAAATAATTTTGTGGGAACCGTTGATGGAGCTTACTACATCGCTTACAATAATGAATTAACATCAGGTTCATTAAGTTTTGTAAATAATGGAACTCAATTAGATGCAGACCAAGCAGCTAGGGTAATCGCGACAGGCGGATTCGTATATTCTTTAAACTATGGAACAGGATTATTGTCTCAACTACAAGCTAAGAAAGATGGTGCTTATGAAACGTTAAAAGAAATCAATGTAGGTTTGGCTGTAGGGACAACTCGTCCTCGATATAAACTAGCAGGTGAGAACACAATAATGGTATACAATGTGGTTACCGAAGCGGTAAAGAATGATGCAAATGAAGTAACTGATTACACTTGTACATTACGTTTAGCATCTATCGATTTACCAAGCTTAGCAGTTAGTAATTTAACAGAATTTGTAATTCCTCAATCGGCTAATGCTAAAATTGGTGGTACAATTGGATATCATCCAATGCGTGTAGATTCACCAGTTATTGCTGGAGATAAAATCTATTTTGGGTTAATGCATATGGATATTTTTGATCCATCAACACCACCGCCATTTAGAAAACCAAAGCAGACTGGTTTAGAAACGTTAGTGTTTGATTACCCTTCGTTTGGGAATGGAAAAATCACTCAATCTGATGCAAGTAATGGACACACAGGAGGATATAGAGCTCCTTCTATGCACATAGATGAGAAAGGAGATGTTTACCAATCTAACTGGTTCATGAGTGCTAATAACTTTGATTTATCAAAAGGTGATAAAACAGTAATTACGCGATTGAAAAATGGTTCCTATGATACCTCATATGTATTTAACGTTTCAGAAGCGCTAGGTCTTTCGACAAATGTAGGTACTGTTGGATGGTTCTACGTAGGTAATGGCATAGGATATATGCCAATTCATATGGAAAATGCAGGTAATTATTATTCTGAGGATTCATGGTCAGTAGCTAAGATTGATTTGAATAATAAAACTGCGGTCAAACTAGATGTCCCTAACTCTCAATTATTCACTTATGAAAGTGGAGTAGTGCGTAATGGTAAGTTTTATATGGCTATAAGCCCAAAAACAGGTGAGGCCAATGTATATGAATTTGATCCCTCAAATGATAAAGTCACTAAAGGACTAAAACTTGATGGAGCAAACGTTCATATCGAAGGTATATATTAATAACCTTTAACAAGGCTCTGATTTTTTTTAAAGCCTTGTTTTTTTTTTAAACAATGTATAAAAGAATATTACTTGCAATTCTGGGTTTACTCATTATAAGTTGTAGTCAATCCAAAAAGGGAGGTCCTTTCAATTATGAATTGGTAAAATCAAAGTTAGACTTAGATCAAAACCAAACAGAACTTTTTGATAAGATAGAAGAGGAGCATACAACCAAGATTAAGACAGTTTTTGAAGGAGAGGGAACGAAGATTGAAAAGCTCAAAAAGGCTAAAGCTATTTCTGCTGAACAAGATCAAGCCATAAAAAACATCTTGAGTGATACGCAATTCAAGATTTATGAAAAGGAAATTGCAATTGAACGTGAAGGAAGAGAAAAGCATAACATGCAATTAATCTTAAATCAACTTCAATTAGATAGCTTACAGACGGTTCAATACAACATGGCCAATAAGGCTTTTTACACAACCTTAGTTGATAATCACGACTATTATCACGGAAAGCCAGATGTGTATCGGCAATACTACAGAGAAATTGATCTTAATAGGCAAAAAGTTTTTAAACGAATCATGACTCAGGATCAATACGAGACCTATAAATCGCTTGAAAAAGAGTATAAAATTGGTCAAAGTGAACACTAACGGCAATGCATAAACTATCCAAATCATTGATTCGCAAAAGAAGAAAGGACGAGACCTATTTTAAATACGTTTTGTCCCTTTTTCATTTATGGATAGGCTTAACGTCTTCGGTGATTTTGGTCATTATATGTTTGACCGGTTGTTTGTATGTTTTTAAAAACGAAATAGAAAACTGCCTTTATCATGTTGATATAGAGAATACTTCGGGTGAAATTAATGTTGAACTCTCCTTTGAAAAATTTACCACAAAATATGGTGCCCCTACATTTCTAATAGTTCCTTCAGATAGCAATCATCCTATTGAAATTAGCTCTCAAAGCAAACAATCAATAGGAGAATATGTTTACTTTCATCCTAATTCGGGAGAGATTGTAATGATTAGAAATAAGTCGATTACAAAGACTTTTCAAATAATTCTAGAAATTCATCGCTGGCTTTTAGTTGAAAAACCAGGGAAAACAATAATCGGGATAACGGTATTGTTGTTTGTTTTTATGTTATTCAGTGGAATTATCATGTGGTTTCCAAAACGAGTTAAAAATATAAAACAAGGTTTAGTCATAAAAACCAAAGCTAATTTTAGAAGAATAAATTATGATTTACATAAAGTTTTAGGATTTTACTCATTCATTCTTCTTTTAATTATTTCAATTACGGGTTTATATGTTTCATTTCATTGGTTTAAAAATACGATCATAGTTTCGCTAGGTGGTCCCTCAATTGTATTAGAAGAGGATCAATTAGGGCAAAGCGAAATGAGTAAAACACTCTCTTCGTCATTTGAAAGTATTTATTCCAATCTAATGAATAAGTCAAATCAAAAAACTAAAGTGAAATTAGGAAAAACACTAAATTCAATTAAATTATTATATAATTTTAAAGGAAAAACTCGTGTGCAATTTCCGATTGAAGGGACAGGGTATTACAGTATTAAACGATTTGGGAATAGTCTGTTCACCCAATCGTTATATGATGAAATTAGAGTCAATTCTCAAGGAGAGGTTAAAGAATTAATTTTATTTAAAAATCAACCTTTATACAAACAATTCATGTTAATTGCCAAACCTTTACATACAGGAGAGATTTTTGGGACCTTAACTACGATACTCTATTTTATAGTTTGTTTCATTGCTTTTTCATTGCCAATAACAGGAATAATTATTTGGCAAAAACGAGCATTTTAAATCATTCAACCTTGATAATTTTAAGCTCGGGTGGCATAACAAATAAAGAATCATCCAATGGTATCGGTTCAATATTGATTGCAGTCATTACCATACGGTATTGTTTGTTCTCAATTACTATTTTAAGCGGAACGGAACCTGACAGTTTTAGGTAGCTCGCCCAATTGTCAAATTCATGTTTACTGTATTGATTAAAATCTAATTTATATTTATTGCTGTAGTGGTATTCATAGGTTCCCTCTTTACAAGTCAAAACAATCTGTTTGCAGGTATGACCTAAAATAGCTTTAACTTCTTCTTTGGTTTCGTATGACACTAACGAATCAACTACCATAGACGCATCTGTCCCGAATACAGAGGTCTCATCTTTTATCTTCTTATAAATCTTGTTAGTTTTATTTAAGTATAATTGCCATTCTACTAGTGCTCCGTTACTATTGACTTTATAATTACCATTCTTAAAATAGAAATCTAGTTGAGTCCCTAAATGCGTTTCCCATAGATGATCAGTGACCTCAGGATTCTTTGTTTCATACACTACTTTATAAGTGACTTTGCCTTCAAAGTTTTGAGTATATGCAACTGAAAGGGGAATCGCTAAGAAAAGTAAAACAATAAGATTCTTTATCATAACCTATGGTAATGGACAGGTATTTTATGTATTTCGAAAAATACTACTTTTCCTTGAAATCAAAACAAGTAATACGTGTAAATATTTTATATTTGCAACCGATTAAGGTTGTGTTTTACTCATCATGAGAGAATACATTAATAGGGAAACAGATGAAAATTCTGTACTGTACCCGCAACTGTAAGCTATAAAGCTTGTTGTTAACTACAAACCACTGTCCTTGGATGGGAAGGTAAACAACAAGACGCAAGTCAGGAGACCTGCCTTATTCATAATAATAGAATAAATCTTCGGGAATAGAGATTTTAAATTAGTATACAATTGAATAAGCAACTTTTAGTTTTAGTTTTAATTGCTTCAGCAGGTAAGTTATGGTCTCAAAAAAGTATAGACCTTGACGAAGTTGTGGTTACAGACCAACGCTTAGATGTTTATTCTAATACCCAATCCCTTGAGGTTATTAATGATAGTATTATTGAGGATAGAGCGGTAACCCCAATGGAAATGCTTCAAGAAAACACCTCAATTTTCTTTAAAGAAAACGGAAGAGGAATGGTAGCCTCTCCATCTTTTAGAGGAACTACAGCTTCACAAACAGCCGTTATTTGGAATGGAATTCCAATCAACTCAAAGCTTTTAGGACAGACGGATTTTAATCTCATTGCACTCAATAATTTTGATGAAATTCAAGTGCGGTCAGGAGGAGGAAGTGTAGCTTATGGCTCTGACGCTGTTGGAGGATCAGTACATCTTAATAATAATTTGAAGTTCAACGACAAAAATATTAAACAATACCTTGGGCTAAATTACGGAAGCTTTAGTACCCTAGAATTAAACACTAGGTTTAAAATGTCAAGAGTGAAACATGCATTAGAAATCAACATGAACAGAAATAGTTCAGATAATGATTTTAAATTTCAGGACATTGTAAATCAAAATGGTTCCTATCAGAATATGAGTTGGTCGGTTAATTACGCCTTTCGACTAAACGAAAAAAACACAATAGGATTTTATAATTTGTCTTCATGGAATGATCGAAATCTATCGGCTGCCATAGGAAATACTGCTACTGATCGATATGAAAATTTAAATTATCACAATTTATTACAGTGGACAAATTCACTAAATAAACTAAACTCTAAATTTAATTTGGTGTATCAAAATGAACGATTTAGATATTATACTGATGGGACTCAAAACAAATACACAGGCAATATAGCCTCAACAAAAAAGTTTCGATATGATGCCGTTTATACTTTTGATAATTATAAAAAATTAACAGGTGTTTTTGATTATAACAGAACTGATGCAAATGGAACGAGCATTACCCATAAAAGTCGAAATACGATTTCAGGAGCCTTACTTTGGATTCATAAACCAAAGAGTTGGTTGTTATATGAAGTAGGAATACGCAGCGAGAAAGCCAGTACTTACAAAAATCCTTTATTGTATTCCGCTGGATTAGAAATAACTCCTTCAAACTGGTTTCAATTGAAAATTAATGCTTCAAAAAATTATAGAACACCCACCTTAAATGATTTGTATTGGACACCAGGAGGCAATACCACGTTAGTGCCCGAATTGTCTCATCAATTTGAAGTGAGTCATATTTTTTCAATTCAACATCATAAACTATCAGGAACCGTTTTTTACAACGATATAGAATCGATGATTCGATGGATGCCTAATGTTAATTTAGGCTATTGGGAACCTCAGAATATCGATGCTATTTTTACTAAAGGTTTTGAACTTAAATATGGATATACTTATTCAATAGCCAGACATCAATTTCAGCTGAATGCAGCGTATAGTTATACGGTTTCACAAGTTAAAAATACAGGACATCAATTGTCGTATGTTCCTTTTGAAATAGCAACGGGATCATTGACCTATAGATTCAACCATCTAGGCTTTAATTATATTACGCGTTATACAGGTAAAGTATACACGAGATCCGATGAAAGTGATTTTTTAGAAGATTATACCCTACATACAATTAGAGTCTTTTATAGATGGGGAGAGAAAATAAATTATTCATTGGCTTTTAAAATAAACAATCTAACAGATCAAGTTTATATGAACGTAGAAAACCGACCAACACCAGGAAGAAATTATATCACAAACTTTACTATTAAATTTTAAGCAAACAATTATGAAATTACACAAGTTAGCGTTAGGCTTACTATCAGGAGCCTTGTTATTTACGTCATGCTCTAAAGACGACGAGTTTATTCCTACACAAAATAGAGTTACAGGAAAATATGATGGGGGAATATTTGTTTTAAACGAAGGAGCTTTTGGAAAATCAAATTCAACGGTATCCTTCATTTCAAGTGATTTATCTACTGTAGAAAAAGGAATTTTTTCAGGAATCAATACTGATAAAACATTAGGAGATACAGGACAAAGTATTGCTTTTTCTGGGGATAAAGCCTATATTATTGTAAACGGCTCCAATAAAATAGAAGTGGTTAATCGATATACCTTTGAATCTATCGCAACAGTTACTGGGGGACTAAAAAACCCTAGATATATGACTATAGTCAACGGTAAAGGATATATTACTAACTGGGGAGACGGTTTGGATATAACAGATGATTATATCGCTGTGTTGGATTTAAGTTCAAACAAGATCAATTCGAGTAATACTATTTCTGTGAAAGAAGGCCCAGAACGCATTGTTGCCAATGGTAACAAATTATACATTGCTCAACAGGGAGGATGGGGGCAAGGAAATAGTATTACAATTGTTGATTTAGATACTAAATCTAGTCGAAATTTAATTGTTGGAGATATTCCTAAAGGTTTAGAAATAATAGGGAACACCTTATTTGTGTTATGTGAAGGTAAAGGCTCGTGGCCAGATCCAATGGCAGAGACTGCTGGTCAATTGGTTACTATCAATTTAGCCACTGACGCTATTTCGTCAACCCTAGATTTTTCTGAAAAAAAACATCCCAATCACTTACAATCGGATAATATCAAATTGTACTACACAGTTGGAACTAAAGTCTATGCTTTAGACCCTGCGGCAACAGGATTACCTACAAAAGAGTTGTTAGATACCTCTTTAAAAGGTGTGCAATCTATTTATGGATTTAATGTATTAGGAGATAGAATTTATATTGGCGATGCTAAAGATTTTTCCAGTGAAGGTTCAGTGTACTTCTATAGTACAAATGGAGGCTATACAGGAGAATTAAAAGTGGGCGTTTCGCCTAATTCGTTTTATTGGAATAATTAATAAAAACAATGCAAACAATAAAGGCTTCCCGATTGGGAAGCCTTTATTGTTTATGGTAATATATACCTATTTTAAAATACTAATGATTTGAGCTGCTAATTCAGATCCAATACGGTCTTGTGCTTCGTTAGTAGCTGCTCCAATATGTGGAGTCAAAGATACTTTAGGATTCATTAATACTTGAGTTGCAGGAGTAGGCTCATTTTCAAAAACGTCTAAACCAGCAAAAGCAATGTCTCCATTATTTAACGCATCAATCAAAGCGACTTCATCAACTACACCTCCACGAGCTGCGTTTACTAATCCCGCAGTATTCTTCATGGCGTCTAATTCTTTTTTACCAATTACGTATCCATCCTGAGCCGGTACATGTAAGGTAATAAAATCAGATTCAGTAATCACTTGGTCAAAAGGAACTAATTCCAAGTCAAAGTCTAGTGATTTACCTCCGTAAAAATCTAATTTAACAGATACTTCTTTAATGAACTTATCAGTGGCAATAACACGCATTCCTAATCCTAAAGCCATTTTGGCTACAGCCTGACCAATACGTCCAATTCCAATAATTCCTAAAGTCTTACCTCTTAACTCTACACCATCAGCATACGCCTTTTTTAATGCGTTGAATTTAACTTCTCCTTCTAATGGCATGTTTCTGTTAGCGTCATACAAGAAACGAACACCTGTAAACAAATGTGCAAATACTAATTCAGCTACAGATTCTGAAG
This sequence comes from Flavobacteriales bacterium, assembly GCA_020635875.1. Classification (GTDB taxonomy): domain Bacteria; phylum Bacteroidota; class Bacteroidia; order Flavobacteriales; family Flavobacteriaceae; genus Flavobacterium. The sequence goes on along the minus strand of JACJYY010000004.1, from coordinate 268,515 downwards.
AAGCAGCAGGCGTGTTGATTACACTAATTCCTTTTTCTTTGGCGTATTCTACGTCTATATTGTCCATACCAACGCCACCACGTCCAATAATTTTAATAGATGGACATCCGTCTATAATATCTTTTCTAACTTTAGTAGCCGATCTTACTAATATAACAGAAATGCCATTTTCGTTGATGTAGTTTACTAATTGCTCTTGAGCAACATTAGTAGTGATTACTTCAAAACCGGCCGCTGTTAAATCATCGATACCACTTTGTGAAATTCCGTCGTTAGCTAATACTTTCATTTATATTGTGTTTTATTTGATTTTTTTTTCTAAAGCAACCATACAATCTACTAAAGCTTGCACACTCTCTATAGATAATGCATTATACATAGATGCTCTATAACCACCTACTGAACGGTGACCGTTGATACCACTTATATTTGCCTCTTTTACCATTTTGTCAAATGTTTCTTTAAGAGACTCATCTTTTAATAAAAATGTAGCATTCATTGGAGAGCGATCCTCTACAGCTGCTGTACCTTCAAATAAAGGGTTTCTGTCGATTTCATTATATAGTAATGCTGCTTTCTCTTCATTACGTTTTTGCATAGCCGCAACACCACCCAATTTTTTCATGTGTCTTAGATTCAATAATGAAACGTAAACAGCATATACAGGAGGTGTATTATACATACTTTCTGCCTCTAAATGAGTTTTATAATCTAAAAAAGCAGGGATTGTTCTTCCTGATTGTCCAATTAAATCTTCTTTAATAACTACTAGAGTGGCTCCAGCTGGTCCTAAATTTTTTTGCGCACCAGCATATATAAGGTCAAATTGAGTAAAATCGATAACTCTAGAAAAGATATCTGAACTCATATCGCATACCATTGGTACGCTAGTTTTAGGAAACTCTTTTATTTGAGTACCAAAAATTGTGTTATTACTTGTCAAATGCACATAATCCACATCTGAAGGAACAACATAACCTTTTGGGATATAATTAAAATTAGCCTGTTTTGATGATGCGATTTCCTGAACTTCACCCAAAAGTTTAGCCTCTTTCATAGCTTTTCCTGACCAAGCTCCTGTATTAACATAAGCTGCTTTTCCGCCTTCTTTCAATAAGTTATAAGGAACCATTAAAAATTGTAAACTAGCTCCCCCTTGAAGAAACATAGCTTTATATCCTTTATCTTTTAGATTTAAAAGCTCAAGGGCAAGATCACATGCCTCATCCATTACAGCGATAAATTCCTTGCTTCTGTGCGAAATTTCAAGGATAGACATTCCTATCCCGTTGAAGTCAATAACTGCTTTTGAAGCTTCTTGAAATACCTCTTGTGGCAATACACAAGGACCTGCGCTATAATTGTGCTTTTTCATAAATAAATATTTTTAAAAAAATAAGGCACAAATTTCATAAAATAAATTCAAATAAACACCGATAAATTATTTTTTTTTCAACCAAGTTCAGTTAAAAATTTCATAGTGTCTATTCCATCGGCGTAATCCGTTAAGTTGGGCTTTTGAGTTTGTCCAAAAGAAACGCTATTCGTGCTGTTTTCTAGCCCAACAATGCATTGTAATTGTTCGGCATCACGTGTCAATTTAACAGCTACATCTTCCAATGAATTGTAGTATTCATAAGACAAACTCGCAATAGGTGAGGAGTAATTATCATTGTCTTCTCGTAGAATTAAGAAGCCATTATCCAAAAGTTTATAATTACTCATTAAATAAACAGCTTTATTGTAATCGTAATTGTTACTGTATTTTTCGTAATGGATAACATCTTTAAAATCAAAAATGGCCTTAAACAGGATATCAAAATCATACCCTGCAGGAACCATTAACTTAGATACATTTCTACAACCCAATCCAAAGTATCTAAAAATATCTTCTCCTAATAGTTTTAGTTCTTCTTGAGATTCATCCCCAGTCAGTACCGCTACGGAGTTTCTGTTTTTTCTAATAATAGAAGGAACATTTTTAAAATAATACTCAAAATAACGAGCTGTATTATTGCTGCCAGTTGCAATAGCTGCGTCATAATTTTCTAATTTTTTGTCTGTAAAAGTAACCCAATTAGTAAATCTAGGATCTACTGAAGTCATATAACGAACCAAAAACGGCAATAATTTTTGATCGTTTGAAGAGGTTTTAATAATGGCTTTGTGACCGGATAAAATAACAGATATAAAATCATGGAATCCCACAAGAGGAATGTTTCCTGCCAGTATGAGTCCTATGTTTTTGGGATTAGACACAGGTTGATACGCACTCAACCATTCATTAATTGTCTCTTTAGTAAGTAATTGAGTCCATGACTCTATGGCATAATATACATTTTCGGGCGTATACCAACCGTTATGAGATTGAGATAATTGAATCAAATCAATAAACAAATCGAAATACTCATCATTATGTTTTACATCTTTATTTTTACTACATCCAGCACTTTTAAACTGTTGTAAAAAAATACCTAAATCATAAAACACATTTTTTTTATCCTCTATTGTCATAATGATTTGTATATAAATACTTTTGATTGTACTTTTGCAAACTTATAAAGTTTAATCAAATTTATATCCAAAGGTATGGCAATTATTATTACTGACGAGTGTATCAACTGTGGGGCTTGTGAACCAGAATGTCCTAATACAGCTATTTACGAAGGCGCAGCAGAATGGAGATATAGCGACGGAACCAGTCTGAAAGGAAATGTAGTTTTGCCTTCAGGCGTAGCGGCAAATGCAGACGAAGAGCAAGAGCCAATCTCTGACGATTTATATTATATAGTACCAAGTAAATGTACTGAATGTAAAGGATTTCATGATGAGCCACAATGTGCTGCTGTTTGTCCAGTAGATTGTTGTGTGCCTGACGAAAATCATGTTGAGGACGAAGATACCTTATTATCACGTCAAGCCTTTTTGCATAAAGAATAATAATTCAACTCTAATGAAAGCCTCTCCAAAAGGAGGGGCTTTTTTTGTATTACTCACAAATTACATTATAAAATATGAAAGCTGGAATTGTAGGATTACCAAATGTTGGTAAATCAACATTGTTTAATTGTTTGTCTAATGCCAAAGCACAAAGTGCAAATTTTCCTTTTTGTACGATAGAACCTAATATAGGTGTGGTAAATGTACCAGATACTCGATTAGAAAAACTAGAATCATTGGTAAATCCCGAAAGAGTAGTCCCAGCTACAGTAGAAATAGTTGATATTGCTGGATTGGTAAAAGGAGCAAGTAAAGGAGAAGGTTTAGGCAATCAGTTCTTAGGTAATATTAGAGAGACAGATGCTATTTTACACGTGCTTAGATGCTTCAATAATGACAATATTGTACATGTTGATGGTTCAGTTAATCCAATCAGAGACAAGGAAACTATTGATATGGAATTGCAGTTAAAAGATTTGGAAACTGTAATAAAAAAATTAGAAAAGGTAAAAAGAGCAGCAAAAACAGGTAACAAGGAGGCTCAAAAAGAAGAAGAGGTTCTTACTAAACTGAAAGAAGCGCTAGAAGCAGGTGTTTCTGTTAGAGCAGTAGAACTATCCGATGAAGACAGAGCAGAATTTGTAAAACCGTTGCAATTTATCACAGACAAGCCTGTTATGTATGTGTGTAATGTTGATGAAGACGCGGCTGTTAACGGAAATGAATATGTAGAAAGAGTTAAACAAGCAGTAGCTCATGAAAATGCCGAAGTTATCTTTTTGGCTGTAGGCACGGAGGCTGATATCACAGAACTAGACACTTTCGAAGAACGTCAAATGTTTTTGGAAGACTTAGGTTTAACCGAACCTGGATCTGCCAAATTAATAAGAGGAGCCTATAAATTACTAAACTTAGAGACCTATTTCACGGCAGGAAAAAAGGAAGTTAGAGCATGGACTATTCCGGTAGGCGCAACTGCTCCTCAAGCTGCTGGTGTGATACATACCGATTTTGAGAAAGGTTTTATTAGAGCAGAGGTTATTTCTTACGAAGATTATATTAAATTTGGATCAGAATCTAAAGCAAAAGAAGCTGGTAAAGCTAGGGTCGAAGGAAAAGAATATATTGTGAAAGATGGCGACATAATGCATTTTAGATTCAATGTATAATTGATGTAACCAAAATGTTCCTGTCATGAATAAATCGGTTTTGATTGTAGCTACTCTAACACTATTTACTATATTATCATGTAAAAAGGAAATAAAAACCGTGGATGTAGGAGACATGGTTTGGATGCAAAACAATCTCGATGTAAATACTTTTGCTAACGGAGACAAAATTCCTGAAATAGAATCCGATAAAGAGTGGGAAGAATACGGAGAAAAAGGATGGGCAGCTTGGTGCTATTATGATAATGATCCAACAAATGGGAAAGTTTTAGGAAGACTCTATAATTGGCATGCTGTCAATGACTCAAGAGGACTATGTCCCGAAGGATGACACATACCAACAGATGAGGAATGGACAAAACTGACCGAGATTTTAGGAGGAAGTCTATATGCAGGGGAACAATTAAAGAGTGATATGGGATGGAAATTAGGTGGAGAACCAGGTACAAATTCTAGCAAAATAGCCATACTTCCAGGAGGTACCAGAAACAAAGATGGATTTTTTAACAGTGCTGGACGTTCAGCCTATTTATGGTCATCCACTCCAATTAATGAATGGGATGCAAGAGATAGAGGGTTTGAATACAACTCCACTCAAATTGTACGAGATTATAGCGACAGAGGAATAGGTTTTTCTTGTAGATGTGTAAAAGACTGATTTTTAGTAATCTAGTTTTTTTCCTAAAAAAATCACAACAGAGCCTTTGTCAATTCAATAAATTCAATAAATTTACAATTCTAACAATCAAAAAAGTATCCAAATATTATGATGAAAAATATGAAAGCAATAATAACAGTTTTAGTATTGTTTGTTGCATGTGGGGGTTATGCTCAAAAGAAAGGTAAAAAAAGTACAATATCAGAAGGAACTGTAGTGACAGGAAATATTACCGCCGTTTCTGATTTTGATATTTACGGTGAATTAAAGGGAAATTTTTCATCAGAAGCCGCTCTAGTAGTTGGAGAAACAGCTAAAATCAATGGCGCAATTACAGCAGCTACTGTAACTATGAAAGGTAGTTATGAAGGGGATTTAACAGTTTCTGGATTGTTGTCTGTAGAAGAACAAGCTTCAGTTAAAGGTAAAGCTAATGTAGGGCTCTTATCAGTAAAAGAAGGTGCAGTTTATTCTGTAACTACTATTATGCCTGAGCGTGGAGACCGTGAGGATGCGAAGAAAAAGAAAACAAAAGAAGAGTAATGTTCTTCTTATAAGGACTTGCAAGAGCTATCGTCAATCGATAGCTTTTTTTTTGCATTTATTTAATACTAAATCAATTTAAGGTTTAATAGAAAAGCACTATATTTGCATGCAATTCTTAACAAAATTGCAATGATATCTCAGAACTCAAAAATTGTCGGTGAAGGGTTAACTTACGACGATGTACTTTTAGTACCTAACTATTCAAGTGTCTTACCTAGAGACGTCAGTATTCAAACTAAATTTTCTAGAAACATCACATTAAATGTGCCAATTGTATCTGCGGCTATGGATACAGTTACAGAAAGTGCTATGGCTATTGCTATGGCAAGAGAAGGAGGAATTGGTGTGTTGCATAAAAATATGTCTATTGAAAAACAAGCACTGAAAGTTAGAAAAGTAAAACGGGCTGAATCAGGAATGATTATAGATCCTGTTACTTTATCTTTAGACGCAAAAGTATCAGACGCAAAAGCTGCCATGCAAGAATATAGTATTGGCGGTATTCCTATTGTGGATGAAAACATGATATTAAAAGGCATTGTAACTAATCGTGATTTGCGTTTTGAAAGCAATAACTCGCGCCCAATTGTCGAAGTAATGACTAGCGAAAACCTTGTCACAGTATCTGAGGGTACATCCTTACAACAAGCAGAAATTGTACTTCAAGGAAATAAAATTGAAAAATTGCCAGTAGTTAGTGATAATAATCGATTAGTAGGTTTAATTACCTTTAGAGATATTACAAAATTGACACAAAACCCAATGTCTAACAAGGACAAATATGGTCGTCTTAAAGTTGCGGCAGCGATTGGTGTGACAGGAGATGCAGTAGAGAGAGCAGGAGCTTTGGTAGAGGCTGGAGTTGATGCAGTCATTATTGATACAGCTCACGGACATACCGAAGGAGTGGTTAGAGTATTAAAAGAGGTTAAAGCCAAATATCCAGACATAGATGTTGTTGTTGGCAATATAGCTACACCAGAGGCTGCCAAATATTTAGTTGAAAATGGGGCAGATGCAGTAAAAGTAGGAATTGGCCCAGGTTCTATTTGTACTACACGTATTGTAGCTGGAGTTGGATTTCCTCAATTTACTGCGGTAATGGAGGTAGCTGCAGCGATAAAAGGCTCAGGAGTTCCAGTTATTGCGGATGGAGGTATTCGTTATACAGGAGATATTCCTAAGGCTATTGCTGCAGGAGCTGACTGTCTGATGCTTGGTTCATTGTTAGCAGGAACAAAAGAGTCACCAGGAGAAACGATTATTTTTGAAGGACGAAAGTTCAAATCATACAGAGGAATGGGATCGGTAGAAGCCATGAAAAAAGGCTCGAAGGATCGTTATTTTCAAGATGTTGAGGATGATGTTAAAAAATTAGTTCCAGAAGGTATTGAAGGTAGAGTTCCTTATAAAGGAGAATTAGCTGAAAGTATGGTTCAATTTATAGGAGGTTTACGAGCAGGTATGGGGTACTGTGGGGCAAAAGACATTGAAACACTCAAAGAAACAGGTAGATTTGTTCGCATCACGGCAAGTGGTATTACGGAGAGTCATCCTCATAATGTAACCATCACAAAAGAAGCTCCTAATTACTCAAGGTAATTTTAGTCAACATAAAACAAAAAGGCGATTACTTTTCAGTAGTCGTCTTTTTTAATGCTTAAGTGTATTCTACTACTTTTTTTCAGAAGGAGCAAAAAGCCATTGGTATAAAGAACCAAATTCTCTTTTCCAATAATATTCGGTATGAGTTCCATCAGCATCAAATTTTACTTTGATATTCTCTTTCTGTACACCCTTTTTTTCCAAATTAGCTTTCACTATCTCTACATCCGAAACCATCATTTCATACTCATCCTGACCTGCGACTACATATAGTTTTAAGTTTTTTAAAGACTTTTTTGGGAGCGTTTCTAAATATTTATTTAACTCATTAAAAGAGAACCAATAAGCAGGACTTAAAGCACCAACTTTACCAAAAATACTAGGATATTTACATGCTCCATAAGTAGAAATGAGAGCCCCCAAAGAACTTCCTATTAAAGCTGTATTATCTGGGTCTTTTAGTGTTCTGTATTTAGAATCCACATGGGGTTTTAGTGTTTCAACGATAAATTGAAGGTAATCATTTCCTTCTCCACCGCTATAGGTTACGTTTTTCCAAGGAGAATATTCCTTATTACGATCTTGATTACCGTTTGCTATTCCAATTACAATAGCTCCATAATCCCCGTTTTTATGTAATTCATTTAAGGTTTCGTCCACACTCCATTCGCCCGCATAAGAAGTTGTATTATCAAAAAGATTTTGACCGTCTTGCATGTATAAAACAGGGTAATTTTTAGTGGTGTCATAATAATCAGGAGGTAGATAGACCCAAATTTTTCTGAAACGATTCAACTGAGGCATATAAAATGACTCCCTAAGGACAGAAACATTATCAGCAAATGTCTTTTTCATTTCTCCCGCTAAATCTTCCCATGATTCGATGGATACTTCTAAAACTTGATTGCTTCCTGTAAATTGAGAGACTCTGTTGTGTAAATATTTCCCAGAAGCATTTCCTTCGGTAGATTCCCAACTACCTCTAGTAAATTTAAATTCTAAATCTGTGATTCCTTCAGGAATTTGTATAGATAAATTACCTTGCTGATCAGGTCTTAGTTGATAATTAGCGTCTTGTGGATTCCAATCATTTACATTTCCTACTAGATAAATTTTATCCTCTTTAGGAGTGTTATCAGGAATTGAAGTTATTTTAATTGTTATTTGACTGAAACCAAAAATGGGCAATAATGCAACGCACAACAAAAACTTTCTAATCATTTGTATAAAATTTGTTCACTAAGATAAGTCATATCCTAAAATTGACTAAATAAATTAGGGACAATTTACAAAAGGATTATTTCTTTTGAAGCTGAGCCATATAAAACCCATCAAAACCAGATTGATGTGCCAGTATTCTGTTTTCTTTAACTAATTCAAAATCAGGATTTTTCTTCAAGAAAAACGCTACTTGTTCTTGATTTTCGGAAGGTAAGATGGAACAAGTTGCATAAACCAATTTACCTCCAGGTTTTACAATTTTAGAATAGCTCTCTAATATCTCTCGCTGCGTTTTTTTGATGTTGTCGATAAACTCAGGTTGTAATTTCCATTTTGCGTCAGGATTTCTTTTCAGTACACCTAAACCACTGCAAGGTGCATCAATCAATACCCGATCTGCTTTACCATATAATTTCTTGATTGCCTTAGTTGAATCTATCACCCGATAATCAATATTGAAAGCCCCATTTCTTTTGGCACGTTGTTTCAATTGTTTGAGTTTACTTTCGTACAAATCCATAGCAATTACTTGCCCTTTATTTTCCAATAATGAAGCTATGTGAAGGGATTTTCCTCCTGCACCTGCACAAGTGTCAACCACTTTCATGCCTGGCTTAAGATCGAGATAATATGCCACTAACTGTGACGAAGCGTCTTGTACCTCAAAAAAACCTTGCTTAAATAAATCTGTCATAAAAACATTAGAACGGTCTTTTAATACCAAAGCATCTGGGTAACCGTCAACAGATTCTGTTTCAATATCAAGATCAAATAACTTAGACTGTAATTCTTTTTTAGTGGTCTTTAAGGTGTTAACACGCAACACCACTTTGGCAGATTCATTTTGAGCTTTAATTTCCTTTTCCCAAATCGCCTCACCGATTTCTCCAGCCACCAATTCGTCCATCCAGTCAGGAATAGATTCTCTGAGTGTTCTTGTTTTTGATAATTCATCAAAACGACCTTTGATTCGTCGAGTAGGGGTTCCTTCTAATTGTCTCCAGTCAGGAATTGAATAGCCTCTCATTACCGCCCATACCGCAAATATGCGCCACAGTTGATCTCTTGTATACGGTGCTTCATTTACTTGAGCTACTTCCGCATAGAGTCTTTTCCAACGCACAATATCATAAATCGCCTCCGCTACAAAACGTCTATCATGGCTGCCCCAGCGTTTGTCTTTTTTTAAGGCTTGAGCTACAATTTTGTCAGCGTATTCACCTTCGTTAAAGATAAAATTAAGGGAATCGATTGTTGTATAAACCAAGTTGCGATGTAATCTCATAGAGCAAATAATTGAAGCGCAAAGGTATTACTTTATAATGGATATCGAAATAACAAAAAAGGCTCGACATAATCGAACCTTTTAAGCTAAATAGGAAAGAAGCACTCCTATCTAAAAATATACCATTCCACTTTCCCTTCTTTACTTAACACCTGAATTTTTGTTGAGCGGTTAGGACTTTTGTCAGCAAGTATTTTTTTGGCTGTATCCATATCCTTCATTTTGATACCATCAATACTTAATATGATTTTACCTTTCAATTCAGCATAACTTTCATCCGTTACATCTTTGATTAGTACACCGTGTTCTGTTTTAAATTTTTCTTTGATTTCATCGTCAATAGACTGTAATTCTAATCCATTGTATTCGTATGTTACCATTTCAGATCGTGATAAAGCAATAGGAAGTACCTTTTCTTTTCCTTTACGCAATACAGTTACATTAATAATATCATCCGGTCTTTTGGTGTTGATGTATCCCGATAATTCTGCAAAAGATTTAATTTTTTGGTTATCCAATTTCAAAATCACATCTCCTTTTTCTAATCCACCTTTTTCAGCACCTGAGTTTTTCAAGACTTTAGCCACATAGAATCCTTCTGTTTGTGAAAGCTCTAATTCTTTGGCTGCAGCCGAATTTAATTCACCACCTTCAATACCTAAAATACCACGCTGAACATTACCGTATTCCATAATATCTTCGATAATCTTACGAGTGATATTAGAAGGCACAGCAAAAGAATAGCCTACATAAGAACCCGTGTTAGAAGAAATCATAGTGTTTACTCCAATTAACTCTCCACGAGTGTTTACCAAAGCGCCACCGCTGTTTCCTGGATTTACCGCGGCATCCGTTTGAATAAAGGATTGAATACTGTTGGATTGATCTAAACTTCTGGCTTTCGCCGAAACAATACCCGCAGTAACTGTAGAATTTAGATTGTATGGATTACCAACAGCCAAAACCCATTCACCAACTTTTACGTTGTCTGAGTCTCCAAAAACAGCAAATGGTAATTCTTCATCTGCGTCTACCTTTAATAAGGCTATATCCATTTTAGAATCTGTACCAATTAATTTGGCTTTATAGGTTTTGTTATTGTTTAAAGCGACTTCAATTTCAGAAGCATTTTGAATCACATGGTTATTCGTGACGATATAGCCGTCAGCTGAAATTATGACACCTGATCCGGTTCCGACTTGTGATCTTTGTTGACCTCCTTGATACCCGTAAAAAAATTCTAGTATGGGATTAGAAACCACAGAGTAAGATACATTCTTAACGTGAACTACGGTGTTAATTGTGTTCTCTGCAGCCGTTGTAAAATCAATTGCATTGGCAACTGAACCTACATTTTGATGGGTGTAGGGTAGGGCTGATGTTGTGGTTATACCTTTAGAATTGTTATTTGTTTCGTTAGGTTTTTCAAAGAATAACTTATAAGAACCTAAAGTAATTGCTCCACTTAATAAGGAGGTAGCTAAGATTTTTGTAAACGTTTTCATAAGTAATTGTTTAAAATTTGTGGTTTAAAATTAAAATGAAAAATTATTTTTTAAAAACAGCTTAACGCACTTTAACAGTGTTTAACTTTTTTTTATGCGAAAAACAAAAAGTATGCCTAATTAGACCCATGGTAAAGATGTCAGTTATATTCATTTTGTCACTAATATTCCTACCTTTGTGTTCAGAAAACAAAACAATGAATCTTACTTTTTATAAATACCAGGGGACAGGAAATGACTTTGTGATTATTGATAATCGAGACCTACATTTTCCTAAAGAAAATACAGATTTGGTTCACTTTTTATGTGACCGAAGATTTGGAATAGGAGCGGACGGATTAATGTTGTTAGAAAATGCTGAGGGTTATGATTTCCGCATGGTATATTACAACGCAGACGGTAACGAAGGAACTATGTGCGGTAATGGAGGACGCTGTTTGGTAGCTTTCGCCAAAGAAATAGGAGCAATTAAAGATAAAACCACTTTCATTGCCGTTGATGGAGAACATCATGCGACTATAGAAAACGGAATTGTATCCCTACAAATGATTGATGTAGCAGGAATTAGTTTAGCCAAAACACATACGTTTATGAATACAGGTTCTCCTCATCATGTTCAAGAGGTTGAAAATGTGAATGATGTTAATGTAAAAATTGACGGCGCCAATATCCGATACAGTCAGTTGTACAAAGCAGATGGAGGCACTAACGTTAACTTTGTTAGTCCTTTAGGGGCTGATAATTTTGCCATTCGTACCTACGAAAGAGGAGTAGAAGATGAAACCCTTTCTTGCGGTACAGGAGCTACAGCTGCTGCAATTGCGATGAAAGTAAGGGGGCAAGCCATCTCTAATGAAATCTCATTACAAACTAAAGGAGGTCAATTGCAAGTATCTTTTGAAGAAATCGAAGGCGCTTTTAAAAATGTCTTTTTGAAAGGACCAGCACAATTGGTTTTTAAAGGAACGATTGATGCCAAAGTTTAAAGGAGAACATATCTACCTGAGAGCATTAGAGCCAGAGGATATTGATTTTTTATATCAAGTCGAAAATGATGAGTCTTTGTGGTATTTAAGCAACACCATTCAGCCGTTTAGCAGATACATTCTCACAGAATACCTCAAAAACGCACATCAAGATATCTTTGAAGCTAAACAATTACGCCTAGTCATTTGCGCTAACGATGATACACGATTAGGTTTAATTGATTTATACGATTTTGACCCGATCAATAAAAGAGTAGGCTTAGGCATCGTCATTCATTCAGACCAGGACAAAAGAAAAGGTTTTGGCAAGGAAGCCATACAATTAATGAGTAACTATGTGTTTAACACCCTACAACTGCATCAAATTTACGTGGGCATAACAGAAGAAAATCAAGCGAGTTTACATTTGTTCAAAAGTTTAAATTTTGAGCACACAGGTACCAAAAAAGATTGGATAAAAACCAATTCAGGATATTGCAACGAATTACACTTTCAATTAATCAATACTAACAATTAAAAGGTTTGAAACTCAACAAAATTATCTCCATCACATTAATTGTTATCGTTTCCGTGGCTTCGGTATATGGATATAAATTGTATAAAGATATTTTTACACCAAATACTAACTTTGAAGAACCTCAGGTGTTTATTCATATTCCTACAGGGAGCTCAATTACCGAGGTACAACAACTATTAACACCTTATGTCGTTAAACCGGAACGAATATCCATAGTAGCTGAAAAAGCTATGTATTCCGATAATGTAAAGGCAGGCCGTTTTTTGATTACCAAAGGCATGAATACACTAGAGATAATTCGAGCTTTAAGGGTTAATCTTCCTAAAAAAGTATCGTTTAACAACCAAGAAACTATAGAAAAATTTGCCGGGCGCATTGCTGCTCAAATTGAACCTGATAGCATTCAAATCCTCAACGCTATTACTGATCCTGACTTTTTAAAAGAAAATGAATTTAGTAAAGAGGAGTTGTTGGGGATGTTTATTCCTAATTCCTATGAGTTGTATTGGAACACTACCCCAAGGAAATTTGCTAACAGAATGGCAAAAGAGTATCGCATTTTTTGGAACGAAAAAAGAAAACAACAAGCACACGATTTGGGTTTAACCCCAAAACAAGTAACCACATTGGCTTCTATAGTTCATAAAGAGACCGTAATGATTGAAGAACGACCAACGGTTGCCGGGGTGTACCTCAATCGCTTGAAAAGAGGGATAAAGTTAGATGCAGACCCTACCGTTATTTATGCAGTTAAACTACAATCTGGCGATTTTGATCAAGAAATAAAAAGAGTGTTACTTAAGGATTTAGGCATTGATTCACCTTATAATACCTACAAAATCAAAGGATTACCCCCTGGGCCAATTGCTATGCCTGATATTTCGGCAATTGACGCGGTCTTACATCCAGAGCCACACGACTATTTGTATTTCTGTGCGAGTGTCACTCGTTTTGGTTATCATGAGTTTGCCAAAACCCTTGCTCAACACGGCATTAATAGAAGAAAATACCAACGTTGGATTAACCAGCAAAAGATTTACAGGTAATGCGCTTAAACCTTCATCGAATCTTGATAATTGCTATGATATTGGTATGCACTCCACACATAGCACAAGAGTCGGAGAAGATTTCTTTTTGGCAACCGTCTGACTCCTTACACAAACCCAGATTACGTACAATTGTTATTGGAGAGTCTGTGGCGACGGTAGGCGCTTTTACAGGCTTATATTATTTGTGGTACAAAGATTATCCTAAGTCGGACTTTCATTTTATCAATGACAACTACGAATGGTTGCAAATGGATAAAGTAGGGCATTTTTATTCAGGATATCATTTGAGCAGGGTAGGTGCTGAATTGCTCAATTGGACTGGAGCCAATCAGAAACAACAATTGATTTACGGAGCAGGTTTAGGCTTTGCTCTTGTTGCCACAGTGGAGGTTTTTGACGGTTTTAGTCAAGAATGGGGAGCTTCTAAGGGAGATTTAATAGCAGACGCCATAGGTTCGGGTTTATATATAGGACAAGATTTGCTCTGGAAAGAGCAACGGATACAACCTAAATTTAGTTTTCATCAGACCACTTATGCCACGATTAGACCTTCAGTTTTAGGAAACGCACCAAACGAGCAATTATTAAAGGATTATAACGGTCAAACGTATTGGTTATCCATAAATCTACATTCGTTCATCAAAAAACAGTTCGTTCCTACATGGTTAAACCTGGCTGTTGGATACGGTGCAGAAGGCATGATTACAGGGGATACAGAATTTATTAACAATGTGTTTTTACCTGAAAAAGAACGTGTGAGACAGTATTATTTGAGCCTTGATGTGGATTTGTCCAAGATCAAAACCAAAAATCAATTGTTGAAAACTTTTTTGAGTAATTTAAATATGTTGAAAATCCCATTTCCAACGTTAGAAATAAGGGCTGACGGAAGATTACTCTTTCATCCAATTTACTACTAATCAAAGATTTAACATATTTCTTGTCGTTGCGGTAAAAAAAAGCCCATATATTTGCCCTGTGAAATTTCAGTGAGGTTATCACTTTTATAAACACAAATTTTTGGTATAATATCAAAATGGTGTTTGATTTCTAAGCTGAAGAAAACAATAACATGGTAAGAAGTAAGAAATTATTTTACATTACATCAGTTGCATTAATTGCCTTTTTTATTACTGGTTTTAAGGCTGAAAAAAGTAAAGCTAGTTACAATTTGCGTTACAAATGGTTCATTGTTGAATCTGGTAACGAATTGGTACACTCTGTACCAACGAAAGAAGAAGCTGGGTTCACTTCCAAAATTCCTTTTGCAGGAAAAAGTTTAGTCGCGTTTAAACAAGCTGTTGCGTTTAAAGAATCAAGAGGTAGATACAATGTAGTAAATACTTTAGGGTATATGGGTAAATACCAGTTTGGTAAATCCACTCTTGAAACTATAGGGGTTTACAATACGGACAACTTCTTAGACAATCCATCTATGCAAGAAAAAGCCTTTAACGCCTTATTGTCGTTAAACAAATGGTATTTGCGTAAGGAAATTGAAAAGTATTCTGGTACTGTAATCAATGGCACAATAGTTACTGAATCTGGGATTTTGGCTGCGGCTCATCTCGCAGGCCCAGGAAACATCCGTAAATATTTACGTTCTAACGGAAACTCTGGGTTTAAAGACGGTTACGGAACACCTATGCGTTCCTACCTAAAGAAATTTGGAGGATATGATACTTCTGATATTGTCGCTAATGCCAAAGCGAAAGTAAGGATGTAAGTAGCAAGTCATAAGGCGTAAGTAGTAAGTTGCTTACTCTTGGACTTGAAAAGTTTTGAAAGATTAATAATAGAAAGCCTGTTGAGCGTAAAAGCCCAGCGGGCTTTTATTTTGGTCGAAAGTTGAAAGTCAAAAGTTGCAAAGTATTTTTAGTGTATGATTGATACTTAATACTTATGCCTTAATAATTATTACTTAGTTTAAAAATTAACTTTTTTTTAAGTATTTTTGAAATCTAAATTTTTAAGATATGAGAAAAGTTTTTATAGCAATTTGGTTGTTGTTTGTTTGTGTGGGTTTGAATGCTCAGGTTATTGAGTTTAATGACATAAAATTCAAAGAGAGACTTTTAAAATCTGGCACATATCAACCAATTGCCTTTGATAATATTGGTAGGGCTATTGCTTTAGATAAAAATAAAAACGGTGAAATTGAAGTTAGCGAAGCTAAATTGGCATATAAATTAGAAGTTCAAAGTTCTTTAATATCGGATTTACATGGAATAGAATTTTTTACAAATATTACGAAACTAGTTTGTGGTGGAAACAAATTGACAAATTTAGACTTGTCAAAAAATCTTAATTTAGAAGAACTTGAATGTGCAAATAGTAAACTAATAACTCTTAACATACAAAAATTAAAAAAATTAAGCTCACTTATTGTTTATAATAACCAGTTGTCAGAAATTAATACTCATGATAATATCAACCTAAAATCCATTACATGTAATAATAATGAATTGACAAGTTTTGACTTTTCAAATAACCTAAAATTATCTCATGTTATATGTAACAATAATCGCTTATCTCAATTAGATTTTTCAAACAATCCGATGGTCTCATTAGTATGTGATGATAATTTTATAACGAGTATAAATATACCATCAGAATTTCTAGAAGGAATTTATTGTAAAAATAATAAAATCAACTATTTAGATCTATCAAAAAACAAAAATTTACAGTTTTTGCATTGTTCTTCAAATGAATTATCAGCATTAGATTTGTCAAACAACCACAGACTATGGAATATTGAGTGTCAAGAAAACAAATTGAAAGAATTAGATTTTTCTAATAATCCTGATTTAAGAAATTGGAAAGTAAGTAATCCAAATTTAGAATATCTAAATTTAAAAAATGGTGCAAACAATTGTATTTCTGGGTTAGCTACATATTTGATTGGAAACGTTGAAAAAATATGTGTTGATGAGTCAGAGTATGAATTAGTAAAATCTCGAGTTAAAGATGATGTTCTTATAAATTCTTATTGTTCTTTTAATGGTATCGGTAAATGGCACAAAATATCAGGAAATATTATTAACTGTAAAGAGGAAGAACAATTCGTGCCAAAAGTAGATTTTAAAATTGATGAAAGATTATCCTTAACTGAAATGATTTATGATAAGAGTAATAGTTATGAAATTTTTTTAAAGGAAGGATCATATACAATTTACCCAATTATTGAGGATGGAAGTTATTATTCTATAGAACCTGAAAGTTTTTATGTAAAACTACCAAGTGAGGATTATTTAAAAGAGATTAATCAAGATTTCTGTATCACTCCAATAGGAGATATAAACGATTTAGAAATTACAATTGCACCCATTGGTATACCCGCTCGACCTGGATTTGATACTACATATAAGATTGTATATAAGAATAAGGGAACATCCTCTTTATCAGGAATAGTTGAACTCAACTATAAGGATGATGTATTAGATTTTGATTCATCTAGTGAATCGCCAACTGAAAACAATGATGGTAAAGTGCTATGGAAATTTACCAATTTAAAACCTTTTGAATCAAGTTCAATACTTGTGCGGTTTAACGTAAACTCTCCAATGGAAGATCCTGCAGTTAATAATGGAGATTTGTTAAACTTTACGGCTTCAATTAGTTTTGACGGTACGGATGAAACTCCAAATGATAATACTCATGAACTTCGACAAACAGTTGTAGGCTCTTACGACCCTAATGATAAAACCTGTTTGGAAGGAACTGATGTTTTACCAGAAATGATAGGAGAGTACATTCATTACCGTATTCGATTTGAGAACACAGGGACTTTTCCTGCGGAGAATATTGTTGTGGTTGATGAAATTGATGAATCTAAATTCGATGTGAGTACGTTGGTGCCTTTGGACGCAAGTCATGACTTTGAAACTCGTATTACAGGCAATAAAGTCGAATTCATTTTTGAAGGCATTCAATTACCATTTGAGGATGCTACAAATGATGGCTATGTAATTTTTAAAATCAAAACTTTACCGACACTTAAATTAGGAGATAGTTTTAGTAATCAAGCCAGTATTTACTTTGATTTTAACTTTCCGATTATCACCAATAACGAAACCACAACTATCGTTGAGGAACATCTAGGAGTAGAAGATTTTGACTTTACAGATGAATTAACCGTTTACCCTAATCCTGTAGCTGATCGATTATATATCACATCTAAAAACAACGCTCAACTTCAATCCCTTGAAATCTACAACCTACAAGGACAAATGGTATTATCCGTACCACAAGTGTCTAAAATGAGTTTTGAGGTTTCTCATTTACCGAAAGGAACGTATTTGGTGAAGGTTAAGACGGATAGAGGAGAAGCGACGACTAAGATTGTGAAAGAATAATTCTTTTAAGTAGTAAGTCATAAGGCGTAAGTAGTAAGTTTGCTTACTCTTGGACTTTAAAAGTTTTTAAAGATTAATTATAAAAAAAGCCTGTTGAGCGGAAGCCCAATGGGCTTTTTAAGTGTTAAGTAGTATTGTTTAAGTATTAATTAGTAAGGCGTAAGTAGTAAGTGGCTTACTCTTGCTGCAAATTTTATTAACTCTGAGTACTTAATACTTACTAATTAATACTTACTAATTAATACTTACTAATTAATACTTACTAATTAATACTTATGCCTTACTTAAATAGATACGATTTACTCCAAAATTTCAAACTTTTCTTTTACATAACCTGGAGCTTGAGTTGGTCTTTTAGTTTGCGTGTCTACAAAAACAAGTGTTGACTCTCCTGTTGTCAAAACGGACTCCATTTGGTTCTGAATTTTGTAACCAAATACAATTTTTACACCTGTAAATTCTTTGAGATATGTTGTCACTTTTAACAAATCATCGTAATACGCAGGTTGTTTGTAATCAATAGTCAAAGAAACAACGGGTAACATCACCCCCTTATCTTCCATTTCTCGGTAGGATAAGCCTAGACTTCTCAACCACTCAACACGTCCCATTTCAAAGTAAATAGCGTAATTAGCATGGTACACTACACCCATCTTATCTGTTTCAGCATATCTCACGCGTACCTCATAAATGTGTTCTTTCATAACCTATATTTTGAACAACCTTACGGTAAAATTTTATAAAATACAACCCAAAAAAATTTTTTTTTTAGTGATTTTATCCACACTTTTGTCACATAGGAATTGGATACATGACTTGCTCAATTTCGCCCCCTAATTTAAATAGAAAGATATACCGAAAAATTACTTTAATAAATGAATACGACTGCTCAATCAGCATGGGAAAATTGTTTGTTATTTATCAAAGATAACATACCTGAACAGGCGTATAAAACCTGGTTTGAACCAATACAAGCCCTTGATCTTAAAGATAATGCTCTTCATATACTGGTGCCTAGTAAGTTTTTTTACGAGTGGCTAGAAGAACATTATGTAAAGTTGTTAAAAGTCGCCTTAAACAAAGAATTAGGAAATGATGCCCGTTTGATTTATCGTATCAAGATGGAAAACGGAATAGGTAATAAACAGCCTTTCACAGAACAATTACCTAGCTCATCCAGAGTAACAGTTACAACGCAAAAAATTGATGTTCCTGTTCATAATAAAAGTGCTGAAATCAGAAATCCTTTTGTCATCCCAGGAATCAGAAACATCAACATAGATTCTCAACTTAATTCCAACTACAATTTTGAAAGTTTCTTAGAAGGAGATTCTAACCGATTGGCTCGCTCAGCAGGTATGGCTGTAGCCAATAAACCAGGAGGAACATCTTTCAATCCGTTAATGATTTACGGGGGTGTTGGTTTAGGAAAAACTCACCTAGCTCATGCTATTGGTTTAGAAATTAAAGAAAAACACCCAGACAAGGTTGTATTGTATATTTCAGCTGAAATTTTCATGCAACAGTTTGTAGAGGCGGTAAGAAAAAATACGCGAAATGATTTCATTCATTTCTATCAATTAGTAGATGTACTTATTGTGGATGATATCCAATTCTTATCCGGTAAAACAGGAACACAAGATACATTCTTCCACATATTTAACTATCTGCATCAAAACGGGAAACAAGTAATTTTGACTTCCGATAAGGCTCCTGTTGACATGCAAGATATTGAACAACGCTTACTTTCCCGATTCAAGTGGGGTCTATCTGCTGAATTGACACAACCGGATTACGAAACCCGAATTGCCATCTTAAACAATATCTTGTATCGTGACGGGGTTACATTGCCAGAAGAAGCCGTTGAGTATGTGGCCAAACACATCAAAACAAATATCAGGGAATTAGAAGGGTCTATTATTTCGTTAATTGCACAATCTTCTTTCAATAAGAAAGAAATCACCCTAGACTTAGCCAAATCAATAGTCGATAAGTTTGTCAAAAACGTTAAAAAGGAAATCTCAATTGATTATATCCAAAAAGTGGTGTCTAACTACTTCCAAATGGATGTAGAAACATTGCAATCAGCCACACGTAAAAGACACATTGTACAAGCCAGACAATTGGCCATGTATTTCTCTAAGAAATTGACCAAATCGTCTTTGGCTAATATCGGTTCTAAAATTGGTAAAAGAGATCACGCTACAGTATTACACGCTTGTAAAACCGTTGATAACTTATTAGCAACAGATAAGCAGTTCAAAAAGTTTGTCGACGATTTAAGCGCAAAACTTTCGTAAAATCAAGCTATGAAAACAAGAATCCTAATGGTTTGCTTGGGCAACATTTGTCGCTCTCCGCTTGCCGAAAGCATCTTATCCAGTAAGTTGCCTAAAAAGGATTTTATTGTTGATTCTGCTGGTACTGGTCATTGGCACGTAGGTAAACAACCTGATCCAAGATCTATTGCTGTTGCCGATAAAAATGGTCTTGACATTACGTACCAAAAAGGAAGACAGATTACAAAAAATGATTTCTTGCAGTTTGATTTGATTTATACCATGGATCTTTCTGTACACAAGGAAGTGTTAGAAATGGCTCCTGATGAAGCGTCAAAGGAAAAAGTAATCTTGATTTTGAATGAGTTGTTTCCCGGAGAAAACATGGATATTCCAGACCCTTATTATGGACAACAAAACGGATTTGAAACTGTTTTTCGTATGTTAGATCAAGCCTGTGATGTGATTGCAGAAAGACTTCTCAAAAACAACAAATAACCATGAACAAAGGGAGCTTATATCTTATCCCCACCACCATGGGAGAAAGCAACCCCTTTGATGTGCTTCCACAAACAGTCAAAAACACCATTGATTGCCTTACTCATTTTATTGTTGAAAACGACAAAACAGCACGTCGGTTCATCAAAAATATTAGCCCAGAAAAACAACAAAGCTCCTTGAAGTTGTATCCCCTCAACAAAAGAACTGAACCATCCGAGTACGCTTCTTATATTCAACCTTGTCTAGACGGGCAATCCGTTGGTGTGATTTCGGAAGCAGGATGTCCTGGTGTAGCGGATCCTGGCGCTGAAATTGTAGCTTTGGCGCATCAAAACAACATTAAAGTTATACCATTAGTAGGACCTTCCTCTATTTTAATGGCGATGATGGCATCTGGCATGAATGGTCAAAGCTTTGCCTTTAATGGTTATTTACCGATTGATAAATCGGATAAAAAGAAAGCGATCAAAAATTTTGAACGACTTTCTTTAGATCACAATCAGTCTCAATTGTTTATCGAAACTCCGTATAGAAACAATCAGTTATTGGCTGATTTATTACAATTGCTCCATCCAGACACACTACTCTGTGTAGCTTGCGATATAACTTTAGCCACTGAATTCATTAAAACAAAAAGGGCAAAAGATTGGAAGCACGAAAAAATCGACCTACACAAAAGACCCACACTTTTTATTATTCATAAAGTTTAGGCTTTTGGCAAAGAGTTACATTTGATGTATTAGGTTTATTGAGTACTATCAACTCCTCGAATCCACTATAAACTTTGCAATGTCGTATTTTGAGGTCTCGGGTACACAACCTTCTAGCGTACAAGTATTGGGGATATAGGTATTGACAGCAGTTACAATTTTTAAATTGGTATATCCCAATTGATACAATATCATAAAAGGAATGTTAGCTTCTTCCGGAGAGTTACCGTAAAAAACAATATTCTTTCCTGCATTTTGAATGTCTTCAAACAATTGTGAATTTTCATCACTTAATAAATCAGCTACATTGATATTAATAGCTTTATCTAAATGTGCAGCATCATATTCGTATTGACTTCTAATGTCAATGATTACATTGCTAGGGTTATTAATTTGTTCTAAACCAATTAGGTAATCATTTGACACGATTTTCTCTAAAGTTTGTATAGGCGTAAAATCATAAATGTATTTAGGTCTTTTGAAGGTCAATAAACCAATAACTATAGCCAAAATAAATAATGTCGAAACGACTGAAATCCGCTGTGTTTTTTCTAATTCTTTCATACTTAAATAGATATTATTGAACTAACAACCGCCTTCCGCTGTTTTCTTTTTCTTTTTAAAGGTTTGTACTTTTTTTGGTTCTTCTTTCTTCTGTGATACTTGTATTTGATCTGTATAGTTTACACCAAAAGACATACTTGACGCTTTTCTTTGATTGTATAACTTTATGGCTTCTTCTGGCATATTTGGGTCGGGTAGAGGTGGATTAATAATTGTCTCAAACCAGCGATTGAGTCCACCTTCAAGTACTTTTAAGTTTTTATATCCTAATCGGGTACAAAGCATCCAGGCTTGATCTGCATAAAAGTGATCGTTCGAAAAAAAGATAATATCAAACTGATCTTGATTTAATAACCCTTCTGAATCCTTATTTAATAACTTTTGCAAAGGAATATTGACAGCGTTAGGCAATGAATACTTTTCAAAACTTTGTTCGTCGCGCAGATCAACTAGTATAAAGGAGGGATCTTGAGCAATAATTTTTGTAGCTACTTCATCCGTCGAAATATATCTTTCGCTACTGATAATATGACTCAATAATTTTTCGGGAGCGATACCTTCGTTCTTTTTATACTTAGGCAACAAGACCAATCCTCCTGCCAAAAGAATGAAGATAGCAGCTAAGAACTTGTATCTAAATCCTAAAAATTTAGCTGTTTGTTTATCTACCATTGTTGTGTTTTTATAATTAATAAAAAACCTTTTTTACTTTTTTATGCACCCAATCCGCGACATAAAAGGCAACTACTGCGATTATCGAAAAGATAAAAATCACCCAATACGGATTCCATCCAAAAGAATCCATTAGTGTAATATTTCCAAGGAAATAACCATCGTATATAGGTTCAAATAGTGGAAATAATTCGGAGAAAATAAATACCCCTACCATAATCCCAACTACATAAATCCATGCGTCTAATTTGCCTATGGCTACGGCACATAAACTGGTTCCAGGACAAAATCCACCCGTTACGAATCCTACTCCCATGATTACACCTCCTATGATAGCTCCCCAGATATAAGTGGGATGTACATATAATTGAGTAATGTCTAAATAGCCTAAATAATCCATATAATATACACCAATAACAGAAACAGCTGCGGCAGTAAAAAACACTTTTAACACGGCAAAGTCATAACCATAAAACAATCCTGCTAACTTTCGCGAAGACGAAAAACCTGATGATTCTAATACAAATCCAAAAACAATTCCTATCAATATGGCAATTATACTATTCCATTCCATTGGAATTAAATTGTTAGGTAATAAAGGTCCCATAGTCGTTTATTTAAAAGTTTAAATCCAATTTTTTCTAAAAAAGTATGCGGTAGCGTAGGCTGACCCAAAAATTGCCAACATGGTAATAAAACCGCCGGTTGACAAAACAGCCATACCGCTTAACGCTGCACCACTTGTACAACCTCGTGCAATCTGTGCTCCTAATCCAAATAAAATTCCACCGATCAAGGCAAACACAATACGTCGTCTTGCGGTGATTTTTGGAGAACGCTGCACTCTCCATTTGATCCTGCCTGATAGTGCTCCAGAGATAAAAGCTCCTATTAAAACACCTAAGGTTTCGAACACCAACCATGTATTCATTGGAGATTGGTTCTCAGAAATGAATTGACTGTAGTACGCATTCTTCTCTGCATGTGAAGAAGAAACGGTATCCACTAGGGCGACTACACTACTTTTCATGTCACCACTAGCTCCTAATCCACGTCCCGTTAGGTAGAATGTAGCTATGATTAATAGTCCTAATAGGAAACCACCAAAATACGGGTTCCAGTAGGAGTGAGGGTTATTGTTTGTAAAATCATTCATAATTTTCAAATTTTAATAGAGATATCGAGTTAATTGTCCTGCTTCTACCATGACAAATCGGAAAATAATTCCTCCGATTATTACTAGTAAAGCAGGTATGATGCTGTGCTGAAAAAGAAAAGTGAAAAGTGCATCGTCCCAAACTATTAAAAACATATTTCTTTTTGTTAAATTTAGCTTTTCTTGAAAACCCAAAAAGAACAAACATGAATAAATCAAGGTGGTTGCTATTTTCCCTATTCTTCATTTCAGTTATACAAGCTCAGGATATTCAACCATTTGCTTCTGCAATATGGATGTCTGGTGAAGGATTCAAAACTCAATTCTACAATATTACATCATCCAAAATAGAGGGTTATGATGCTCAAAAAAATGCCATTGAACAAGGAGAAGGGAAATGGGATGCGCCTAGTGTTTATTTTAGAGGTTTTGATTTTGGTAAACACATAAGTAGATCAGGCACCTTAAAATTCGGTGGTGCAGAGATAAAAGTGGTTAAAAAATCAGCGCATCAAAACGTTTGTGAGATCAGTGTTGATTATAGAGTAAATGATTTGACAAATAGAATATTAGGAAAATATTACAACCACTCTTTATTGTTTGTAACCCATTGTAGTGGAGCGGCAGGTACCAACGTATTTGATGATGGCTATGGGTATTGCGTTACTATGTCAAATGATCCAAATGAAAGTAAATGGGAAAAATTTCAGGAAATTTCTTTACATAAGGATTTAACTTATAGAGACGAAGGAAAATACGAATTGGAACTGTTTATGACCGTAAGCGGCAGTATTGTGGGCACTTCGGCCTGTAAAGTAATCGATTCTAATGCCAACATAACGGAAGACATGACGCATAAGGCTTCTTTTACCATTTGTCCTAAATACATTTCTCACTCAATAAACAAGGAACAAAAGACCATATCCATTGAACTAATTGGAGTAGCAGATGGTGTGTACACAAATCAGTTTTATTATGGAGATAACGAAGTGTTTAATCGAGTAGTGGTAAAAAATAATATTGCACTAATTAAAACTGAAGGGGGTAACTTTAAGAATATCCGATACCAAAATATTGAGGGGTGTGAGGTTATAGGTAATTTTGATGTATTATTTTAGGTAAATAAACCGATTAATCTCAAAAAATGACCATTTATCCTGTAATAGTGACCGAAAAATAAATATTTGATTGGTCTTTATCAAGTTAAGCTACTTTTACAAAGCACAATATATAAGATAATGTAATGGATAAATGATTTTTTGGGTAGTATATTTATCACTATTATAATTATCGATTTTTTTTAGACCTAGTAATCTTTTGCTAGGTCTTTTTTTTGGGTTAAACCCAAATACTATTATTTCAGTGATTGGAAGTAATCCAATAAGACTTTATCGTTCTCTGTAGTCGGCGTAAAAACTTCCAAAATAGCCGGAGAATCAATCAAATAAAAGGATTCTAATGCGTTTTTAAGCTCATCTTCATTGTCAGCGAATTGATAGTCAAGCCCATGCATTTCGGCCAAATGAGAAGCATTTAAAGAATGTTGTGTCTCAAAGAATGTATTGAAAGTAGCCGTTTCTTTATGACCTGGTAAAATTCTAAAAATCCCACCTCCAGCATTGTTGATGACAATAATTTTAAACGTATTAGGAATGTAATTGTTCCACAAAGCATTAGTATCGTAAAAGAAGCTGATGTCTCCTGTAATTACTATTGTTTGCTTTTGAGTGGTTGATGCCGCGCCAACAGCCGTAGATGTAGAACCATCAATCCCACTCGTTCCTCGATTGCAAAACACCTCAATGGAAGGATCTACATCAAACAATTGAGCATACCGAACCGTAGAACTGTTACTTAATTGTAATTGGCTATTTCGGGGTAAAGAATCTAATACTATTTCAAATGTTTTTAAATCGTTAAAACTATTGTTTTTTAGGTAGTTATAGTGATTTAATTTTCGTATTGATTTAATATTTAATACCATTGTTTGATAATCAGAATTTTCTACAACTTCTGCGTATTCATACAACTCATTAAAGAAATAATCTGGTGTTGTTTTTAGGTGTTTTGATAAACAACCATACGTATCGTAAGCTCTTAATTCGTCAATATGCCAATGCTCATTTGGGGTATATTTTCGTAAAAAACTTTTGATTCTTTTGGACACTACCATACCTCCAAATGTAATCAGTATCTCTGGACGAAAACGCTCAAAGTCTACTTTGTCAAAAGGAGTAATTAATTGATCAATACAATTAATAAATTTCTCATGGGTACAATTGGAAGTGGTTTCGGTCATTACGACAACGGATGGATCATTTGCCCATAATTCAATGACTTTTTGAGAAATGGTTTTAGGTGTATTGACTCCAATGAGGATTAACTTCTTTTGGGCTTCTGACCATGACTCTATACATTGATTCCATTCACGCTGTGGCACTATTGTTTTTAACGTTTCAAATTGTATTTTTTCGGTGGAAACCGTACTGACATCAACAGTAGCGTACAAAGGTTCTTCGAATGGAATATTGATATGAACAGGTCCTTTATTGAGAATAGAGTAGTGGAGTGCCTCATTGATTTTCAGGTTGTTTTCCTTATTCCACTCTTCCATTAAATTAGCATTGTATAAGGAATGATTTTGAAAGACATTCTCTTGTCTGATGGTTTGTCCGTCCCCAATATCAATTTTATCTTGGGGTCTGTCTGCGGACAAAATAACTAGCGGAATTTGACTATAAAACGCTTCAGCAACAGCGGGATAATAATTAAGCAGAGCAGATCCTGAGGTGCAAACTAAGGCAACGGGTTGTCCAGTTTGTTGAGCTCTTCCTAATGCAAAAAAGGCAGCTGAACGCTCATCTACTATGCTGAAACAATTAAAATTAGGATTTTCAGAAAAACCAATGGTAAGTGGTGCATTACGTGAACCTGGAGAAATAACTATATCTTTTATTTCATAGTGTTGTAGCAGGTCAATAACACCTTGTGCCAAAGGAATTTCTGGATAAATCATCCGTTTACGTATAATTATTTCTGCCTGCAAAAATAAGCTTTGCAATGGGATAATTGAATATATCTACTACTGATTTTTTTGAAAAATACTGCTTATCGTGAATCTCCAATAATTAATCTTTCAAAAGTGATTTATTTGATACATTTGTAACTCATTTTACAGTATGATAGAAATAGGACAATATAATACGTTGGAAATCCTGAGAGATACTCAGGTAGGGTTGTTTTTGGGAGATGATGAGTATGATGTATTACTGCCTAACAAATATGTACCTAAACACTTCGAAATAGGGGACACTTTAACTGTTTTCGTTTACTTAGATCACGAAGAAAGACCCGTTGCTACGACCTTAAAACCCTATGTTACTGTAGATGATTTTGCTTTTTTAGAAGTGAGTTATATTAATGAGTTCGGGGCTTTTTTAAATTGGGGATTAGAAAAAGACTTGTTTGTTCCTTTTAAAGAACAAGCCTACAAAATGCAAGTTGGGAAACGTTATTTTGTGTATGTCTTTTTAGATGATAAAACGAATCGATTAGTAGCATCAAGCAAAACCAATCAATTTTTGAGCAACAATGATATTACTCTTTCAGTTAATGAAGAGGTAGAGCTAATCATTGGTAATCGCAGTGATATAGGTTATAATGTGGTGGTCAACAAATACCATTTAGGATTGATTTATTTTACGGATTTATCCAATGATAATTTGCGTCCTGGAGATAAAATGATGGGCTATATCAAAAACATTAGACCAGACAAAAAGCTGGATATTGTATTAGAGAAACCTGGATATAGTAGAGTAGAACCCAATTCCAAAAAAATATTGGACAAGCTAAAAGCCAATAAAGGTTTTATAGGATTACATGATAAAAGCGATCCAGAAGACATCAAATCAGTGTTGGGTATGAGCAAAAAAATATTTAAAAAGGCCGTAGGCTTGTTATATAAAGAGAAAATAATACGAATAGAGTCAGATGGAATCTATTTGAACTAACAGATTAAAACAAACTATTATGAGTAGACAATGGGAAACCATAAAAGAATATTCAGATATTAAATTTGAATTCTTTGAAGGAATAGCAAAGATTACAATCAATAGACCTCAAGTGTATAATGCGTTTAGACCAGAAACTAACTTCCAGATGTTAGAAGCTATGGATGTATGTCGTGAGCGCGCTGACATTGATGTAGTGGTCTTTACAGGAGCTGGAGATAAGGCTTTTTGTTCTGGAGGAGACCAAAACGTAAAAGCAGTAGGAGGATACATGGGAGAAGATGGAGTACCTCGTTTGAATGTCTTGGATTTACATAAAAAAATACGTGAACTTCCTAAACCGGTTATCGCTATGGTTAATGGATATGCTATTGGAGGTGGACATGTTCTACACGTCGTATGTGATTTAACTATTGCGAGTGAGAACGCCCGTTTTGGACAAACAGGACCTAAAGTAGGAAGTTTTGATGGAGGATTTGGTTCGTCTTATCTGGCACGTCACGTTGGTCAAAAGAAAGCGCGTGAGATTTGGTTCTTGTGTGAGCAATATACCGCAGCAGAAGCAGAACAAATGGGAATGGTTAACAAAGTAGTTCCATTTGATCAATTGGAAGACACTGTAGTAGAATGGTGTAAAATAATGCAAAAACGTTCCCCATTAGCCTTGCGTATGATCAAACGTAGCTTGAATGCAGAATTGGACGGACAACACGGATTGATGCAATTAGCGGGTGATGCTACTTTAATGTATTATTTAATGGAAGAAGCACAGGAAGGGAAACATGCCTTTCTGGAAAAACGCGACCCAGAATTTGGGAAATACCCTAAATTTCCATAATGTTTATGGTATAGAGACGCGATTAATCGCGTCTCCATAGTATTAAAGATTTGATAATCTTTAAAGCATAATTAAATAATCTAACGCATGGATATTTGCTCCAGTAAACGGAACAAACCATGCGTTATTTTATTATACTCGGTTTATTTTTAGTAAATTATGCCTGTCATCAAAACAATCACAACATGCTAAACATAGGTCATAGAGGTGCCATGGGGTACGAAACCGAAAACACTATAGCCTCCATTAAAAAGGCTTTAGAGTTGGGTGTAGATATGATTGAAATTGATGTATTTGTCATCAAAACAGGCGAAGTCGTTGTTTTTCATGATGTGTTATTGGATTCTTTGACTGATGCCAAAGGAAAAATCGAAGAGTATACTTTTGAAGAATTACGAAAAGTACAAGTCAAAGGAGGTCATCAAATTCCAACGTTACAAGAAGTAATCGAAACCATTAACCGTAAAGTACCATTGAATATCGAGTTAAAAGGACAACGATCAGCAAAATCAACCCATCAAATCATTTCAGAATTTTTAGAAAAAGGATACAAAAAATCAGATTTTATCATTTCCAGCTTTTTGTGGTTCGAATTAACAGATTACAGAAAATTAGACCCTGAAATGAATATCGCTGTATTAACGGAAGAAAATCCAATTGAAGCCTTGGCTATAGCCAAAGAATTAAAAGCTGTAGCGATAAACCCATGGTATAAAAATCTGAACCGCTCACAAATCATTCAAATCCATAGAGAAGGATTTGATGTTTATGCCTATACAGTGAATGACCCAGAAAATTTAGAAAAAATGAAATCCTGGGAAGTTGATGGCGTATTCTGTAATTATCCAGATGTATTTCATAAAACTTTAGGGAAATAGTTTTTTAATTATATGCAAACACATATAATTTTAAAATATAAGAAGGAATTATACGTAATTGCATATAATCTATCAGTAGGAAGTAATTAATGGCTAGAAGTAATATATTTCCTATTTCTGAAATATTCTATTTTACATAATATAAATTATAGGACAAAACGCTATTCTTATTTTTTTAAGTCTTTAACGCGTTTGTCAACTATAATGGATATTATGTCTGCGTTCGTTCCTCACTTGCTTTGCTTATGGCAGCAAAGTAAATAGAACACACATTCCAACGCTTCTTTAAATTCTCGTATTCAAAGTAATTCTCCGTAAATTTAAAAATATTCGATTCTCAGGAAGTTTAGATTTTAAGCGGTATATCATTTTGTCCTATAATTAGTCATTATATTAAATAGCCGCACATGCCTTTCTTTTTTAAAAAATTTATTCTTTTGCCATCGCTCAAAAAAATTATGTGGTAGTTCACTTGCATACAAAAAATGCTATTTGCCTTAATAAGGCTTATTTCGCATTTTTCTATGCTGCGTTCACTGAATTTGTTTGATTTATTCTTTTTTCTTGATAAAAAAGAACCAAAAAATCAAGAAAGAAATATGCTATCTACGCTCTCTGTACAAATGCAAGTAATTCTATTAAAGTAGTTCCTCCGCTAAGGCGGGAAAAACGTAAACGCCTTTAATGTATTACTAAGCATTTGTACATTCACGTCAAACGCTTGCCCGCATTTCTTTCCTGCCAACGCTTTTTAAATCCTGCTAATAATTATGTTAAATAGAAAACTATAAACTTTGTAATATATTATCTAAAGTAAACTTGCTCAACTCTGGAATTGCTTTTGTAAATACTTTGATTTCCCAATTAGACAAGTGCTTGAAGCGTTCGCCTTGCTCGTTATCGATAAATATGTAATCATCGGGCTTTGCGAGTTGTGTTGATGGTATTAAATACAATACCGGTTCAATGTCTTTCATAAACAGCACCAACGCCACCCATAGGTTGTCTTTTGGTTCTCCTAAAACGGTTTTTGTGATTTTAACGCTTCTTTCTGTTTCTAAATTGATGGGCTGTAAATACAACTCGTGATAATTACCCGTTTTAGTTTTGACAATAAAATCTACTCCCTCTCTCCCACTCTCGTTTTGGAAAACGTCTAACCTAGCTCTCATTAATTCAAGCTTGGTAAAGTGTTGAGCGTATTTGTAGAGTTTTTGCATTTAGTTTTCCGATATATCAATAATTTGTTTTGTAACACCATTAGATGAAGCAACATCTAATTTTACACCTTTTAATTGTAGTTCTTCCTTAATGGCATTTTTATCAAATTCTAATTTTTCTAAAAGATAACTATGTTTGATTTCAAATGTTCTAAATAAATCATCCCAAGTCATCGCATATATTTCATATTTACCTGCTTGGTGAACTAAAAATCTTTTTCCTTTATCTTTAAATGCTTCATACTGTTTATCTATGTAATCATCAACCTTGTTACTTATTACATAAAATTTCCATCTTCTTGTTTGACTGTTAAATTGTTCTTCCTTCATGATGAAATCTAAATAATCATCAATTTGTCTGAATTGCTCTTTTCCAATTATTACCGTAGGTCTTTTTAATTCAACCATGATATTTTCTTCTAATTCATATTCCGAATCATGTGTATCTGGAATATTTCTCTTTCGACACATAAAAATATCAGGTCGTTTTTTCCAATCGTAAGACTTTAATTTTTGAGGCTCTTTAACATCGTCAATTATATGTAGATACTCGCCTAATAATTGCTGAAAATTCTGGTCGGCAGAGGCTAAATGATATTGTTCTCCAAACAACCAATAACTTTCTTCAATTGCTTTCTGTATGTGGTTTCTCTCGGTTGTAAACTTCTTTAATTCAAAAACTAATGTTTTTAAAAGAGCAACTACTTTAGCTCGGTTTTCAATTAGTTTAATTGTTGCCAATATTTTAGAAAAACTACTTTTCCTTAACACACTAACCAGTTCACTCCTTTCTTCTTTTGTCAGTTGTACAATACCTTCTACTATTTCAAGAATATTTTCCCTTTCATCTGTATCTAATAAAAGATTTAGAAACCCTAAAAAAGTTTTTTCTTGCTCTTTGCCCAACCCCTTAAAAACTTTAGGTTGTACACAATACAGCTCTTTAACAACATTTATTAAATCTTTCTTTCGCTCTAAATCGTACTTATTGTTTGCAAATTTTGGAAACACTCCTTTTGTTTCGAAACGCTGTACTAATTCCTCAGCTGCATTTCCTCTAATAAAATCCTTTTGTTTCCTGAATAAATACTCATTCAAATCACTCATTAATGCTTTGAACAATTTGTTATTCTTATTTCCGCTAAATAAATCATCCCCTTCAGATTCATCGTTACTTAACTCAAAAGCATTAAAAAAATCCGATTCAATAAATACACTGTGGTGAAAATCAATAGCATTATTATTATAGGATGTCAATTTCTTAGCTACTTCCCTTTTCTCTTGGTTTAGAAAGTAGTAATAGTATTTATCTCCAATGCTATGAGACCACCTTAGGTATAATTATAAAATAACAATAAAAACATTATAGATAAAAGCTGTGGTTTTCTTTTATCATTTATTAAGGGTTTGCATTTTTTCCTCCCATCGCTTGAACAGTTTAGGCATTTCTACCTCCATATAGTCCATAAAATCAATCATTTCTTGTAGAGAATGATTAAAATCTAACGTTGACTTTGTTCTAGTTGCTAAAATTTCTCTAAACAAAGTACTTAATTCAAACATGTTTTGGTTGACCTCTTTTAATTTACTTTTCCAGCTAACAACCTGACTTCTAAAATATCTTTTACGGTCTCCCATTTTAATAATGTACTCTATTCTTTTCATTTTAATAAGAGCATTTAACGCATTACTAGTGGCACTTTTACTTAAATTAAGCGTGTTTCTTATTTGGTCAAATGTTAACTCTACTTTATCCGAAATTAGTAACAAAGATAATATTTGAGACATTGCAGGAGTATGTCCCATTTGCTCATGTATAACAATAGCTTTATCTATTAGTTCTTTTTGGTTAGTATTTAATATAATCTTATCTTCCATAGATTAGCACAAAATTAATTATAAATCTTCGTAATCTAAACCTAAATGAGTAATTAAGTCTTCACCTTGTAAATAACGTAAAGTGTTTTTTAATTTCATTTCTTGTTTAAAAATATCATGCAATGGTTGCATATTTTTTGTAGGTGTTTGAGGAGCTTTAAAAAAGAATGATAACCATTCTTGAATACCACTCATGTTTGCTCTAGAAGCTAAATCTAAGAAGATTGCTAAATCTAAAACAAGTGGTGCAGCTAAAATAGAATCTCTACATAAGAAATCGACTTTAATTTGCATTTTATATCCTAACCAACCAAAAATATCTAAGTTATCCCATCCTTCTTTGTTATCACCATGAGGAGG
Source organism: Flavobacteriales bacterium (assembly GCA_020635875.1). Taxonomy (GTDB): domain Bacteria; phylum Bacteroidota; class Bacteroidia; order Flavobacteriales; family Flavobacteriaceae; genus Flavobacterium. The sequence goes on along the minus strand of JACJYY010000004.1, from coordinate 235,613 downwards.
GTAGTAGTTAATTCTTACTTTATGGTATAAATCTTTATATAAATCTGGGTTTTTTTCTGGCTCTAAAATACTGTCTAATACACTTAGCTTAGACATCTCTTTAGTTTTAAAACTTGCAGGGTCATCTAATACTTCACCATCTCTGTTTCCTAAAATGTTTGTAGAAAACCATCCAGCGATACCTAATGAACGAGTTTTTAATCCTGGAGCTAAAATTGTTTTCATTAAGGTTTGACCAGTTTTAAAATCTTTACCACAAATTGGTACACCGTTTCTTTTCGCTAAAGCAATTAATGCAGGAATGTCAGCAGATAAGTTCGGAGCACCATTTGCATAAGGCACACCTTCCATAATTGCAGCATAAGCATAAATCATACTTGATGGAATGTTCTCATCATTATTTCTTAAACCTTCTTCTAAACTTTCAATTGTTTGGTGTACATCAGATTCTTCAATATATACTTCTGTAGAACCACACCAAACCATAGCTAATCTATCACAATTATTTTCTGCTTTAAAGTTTCTAATGTCTTCTCTTAGTTGGTCAGCTAAATCCATTTTAGTAGCTGCTTTTTTGTAATATGTACCTTCTAATTTGGTAACATATTTTTTATCAAAAACAGCTTTCATTGGCTTAATTGCCTCTAATTCTGGTTTTAATTGTTCTAATAAGTGACGATCTAAAACTCCTGCATGTATAGCAGATTGATAAACATTATCTTCAAAAATATCCCATCCACCAAAAGCAACTTTGCTTAAATCAGCTAAAGGGATAAAATCTTTAATTAATGGTGTTTTGTTTTCTGTTCTTTTACCAATTCTTATTGTTCCCATTTGAGATGTTGAACCAATTGGTTTAGAAATACCTTTATTTACAGCATGAACACCAGCAATTAAAGTGGTAGCCACAGCACCTAAACCAGGTAATAAAATTCCCAACTTTCCATCAGCACTTGCTATATTTTGACTCATAAATTATCTGTATTAGTTTATTTTTTTAGTCTTTAATCTATTTACGTTTCTATCTGAATTTTAATCGAACAACTTTTTAACACCTTTTTACAATCATAATTTTATACTGTGCTAAATTTGAAATCACCCACATTAAAGGATAAGGTGCAATAACAATTAAGCCTCCTAAAATAGCATCTAAATAAAAGTGATTAGCTGTTATTACAATGACTAACAAAACAAATAAAGGGTAAAGTAGCACTAGCCATTTATAACTTTTTTTCGCATATAAAATCACAGAAAATGCTATTAAAAAAGCATTACCAAAATGCATGGAAGGAACTGCAGCATATTGATTAAATAAATTGGAAAAAAATCCACTGTATAAATTCACTCCACTTATCTCTAATAACGTGTCGGAAAATCCATATTCAAATAACATTCTTGGAGGTGCACATGGGTAAAATATAAAGAATACTAAGGCTATACAATTCGCAGCAATAAAGCCATTTCGTATCCAATAATATCTGCTATTATGTTTTTTAAATAACCATATAAAAAATACAGTAGTTGCAGGGATATGCACATACATATAAAAGGTGTTCAAAAATTTAATTAAACCTGTTTTTGAAAGAAATAACCCTTGAACTATTGGCTCAGTAAATATTCCTAAATCTTTTTCAAATGCTATTAGTTTACGTGCGTTTTCAAATGCTGTGCTAGCATCGCCAATAGCTATGTATCTAGATATTTTATAAAAAATTAAGAATGAAATAAAAATAGATAATTCTCTTATTCCTTTTTTACCGATATATTTTAATACAAATTCTTTCATTTAAAAAATGCCTTCCGTTTCCATGATTGGTTTAGAAAAAATTATTAGCTAACAAACCCAAAAAACTACTCATCTCAAATCATGGAAACTAGAAGGGCTTATAAACATTTATTTCCAACTTAGTGCCTAACTACCTACACTCTTATATTGATAGGTATTTATATATGAATGAGTGTAGGTATAAGGATTTTATTTAATTCATTTTTACTGCTTCTATTAATTCTAAATCTTGAGAACTATCTTCTTCATACATTAACTCTTCAATTGATTGTTCTTTCTTTTTAGAGAATTTCGCAATGATGATGTCAAAAATGTTATATACTACCGGTACCACAATTAAAGTAAGGAAAAGTGAACTGGTTAATCCTCCAATAATTACCCATGCTAACCCGTTTTTCCATTCTGCTCCTGCACCTGAAGCCAATGCTATGGGCAACATCCCTATTACCATAGCGATTGTTGTCATTAAAATAGGACGCAACCTGGCATGGTTAGCATCTATTAATGCTTGTCGGGTAGATGCTCCCTCTTTTTTTCGTTGGTTGGTAAAATCTACCAGTATAATTGCATTTTTAGCTACCAAACCAATTAACATAATTAATCCGAGTATGGTAAAGATGTTAAGTGTATTGTTAGTAAGTGCTAATGCCAACAGTGCTCCTATTATGGATAAGGGTATAGAGAACAACACTACAAAAGGGTACACAAAGTTGTTGTATAACGACACTAGAATTAAATAAACCAATATAATTGCCCCTAACAATGCTATTCCTAGCGATCCAAACCCTTCACTTTGCCTTTCTCTATCTCCTCCCCAAATATAATTTACACCTAAAGGCTTTCTTATCTCTTCTAATTTTGTTTCCCATTCAGCTGCAATGGTTCCTGATGGTCGCCCAACTGCTTGTGCCTCAACGGTAATTGAAGTACTTTTATCTCTACGTTCTAGCTGACTTGGTCCTGATGATTCTGTTACTTCTGCAAATTGAGTAAGTTTTATTTTTTCTCCTTTATTATTGTAAAAGAAAATGTTTCTTACATCATCAATACTCTTTCTATTAAAATTAGTGTATTGGATATTAATGTCGTACTCATAATCTCCTTGCCTGAATTTTCCTTTGGTATTCCCATTAAATGCTGTTTGCATGGTTGCTCCAACGGTTGATAGTGATAGACCTAATGACGACATTTTATCTCTATTCACTTTTACATTAATTTCAGGATTTCCGGCTTCTACCGAAAGTTTAACTTCTGTTGCTCCATCAATGTTTCTTAGTGCTGCCATTGCTTGTTCGGCATAATAATTAACACTATCCAAGCTCGAACCTCTAACTACTAATGATAAAGGAGCCATTTCTGCAGTTCCTAATATACTTACTGGAATGGTTTTTACTTTTGCTTCATAAATTAGTGGTTTTAATTTATGTTTAATTTTGGCTGCATAAATACTTGCTTCATCTTCTCTTAAATGTTTATCTATTAACTGAACTGTAATCTCTGATTTATAGGAAGGTGACTGTGATGAGCCCATTTCTCCACTAGACTGACCAACTGTTGTAATGAGTTTTTTAACTTCTTTTTGTTGGGATAAAAATGCCTCAGCTTTTTGGGTAGCAAAGTTGGTTTGTTCTATAGATGCATCTTTTTTCATCTCTATCTGAACAATAAATTCTCCGGCATCTCCTTTGGCAAAAAATTCTCCTCCAATAAATCCACCTCCAAGCAAATAGAAAGATGAAATAAGTAGTGTTAAAGCTATTCCCAAGGTAATTCTTTTATGGTTTAACGACCACTCAAGTATTCCGGTAACCCAATGAGTAAACTTTTTTAATCCATTTTCAAACGAAATAACTATTCTTCCAAAAAGGGTTTTATTGCTTAGTTTTTCCAGTTTACCAAATCGTGATGATAGCCACGGCACAATGGTAAATGATGAAAGCAATGATAATAAGGTTGCTATGGATACTGTGATACAAAATTCTTTAAGGATTTTTGCTGCAATACCTGAGCTTAATGCAATAGGTACAAACACTACCACAATTACGAGCGTAATGGATATAACGGTAAAGCCTATTTCTGAAGTTGCATCAAAAGCTGCTTTCACTCTGTTTTTACCCATTTCCATGTGTCGATAAATATTTTCGAGTACCACTATGGCATCATCTACCAGTATTCCTACTACTAACGATAATCCGAGTAACGACATTAGATTAAGTGTATAACCCAACAAGTAAATTCCTATAAAAGTGGCTATTAATGATGCAGGTATAGAAACCATTACAATAATAGAGTTTCTGATACTATGCATAAAGAAAAGCATTACTATTGCCACCAAAACAATTGCTATCATTAAATCAAAAAGTACTGCATCTGCTGACTCTAAAGTATAGGTAGATTTATCGTTAGCTACATCTATATTTAAACCTATAGAGCTATAGTCTTTTTCCATTTTCTTTACTTGCTCTCTAATAACTGCACTAACTTCAACCGCATTAGCATCAGTTTGTTTTATTACCTGAGCAATGATGGCACTTTTTTGGTCTACTCTTGCTATTTTTTCCACTTCTTTTTCACCATCCTGAACGTCAGCAACATCTTTCAATCTTATTTGTACTCCATCTTTATTTTCGGCAATAACTAATTTTCTTAATTCTTCTACTGTTTTAAATTTACCCGATAGTCTTACAATTACAGATTGTTCTCGTGTTTGTACACTTCCTGTCGGAAAATCTAAATTGGAGTTTAAAATGGCATTTTGAACTTGCAGAACAGATAATCCATAACCTTCTAGTTTTAAAGCATCGATGCTTACTTTTATTTCTCTTTCTTGCCCTCCAATCAGGTTAATTTGAGCAACTCCATCTGTACGCGAAAGTAGAGGTGCCAATTCTTTATCCATTAAATCATAAAATTGAGTAGCATTCATTTTTGATGTTGCTGCAAGTGTTACAATAGGCAAATCATCAATAGAGAACTTATTTAATGATGGCGGATCTGCATCTTCCGGAAGGTCTTTTAAAATCACATTTATTCTCCTTTGAGCATCATTAATGGCATAATCTACATCTGCTCCGTCTTTTAATTCAACGGTTACCATCGAAACACTCTCGAATGATTTTGTGGTAATTTTTTTTATTTTCTCCATAGAAGAAACGGCATCTTCTATTACTTTTGATACGGTACTTTCTATCTCACTTGGCGATGCTCCGGGATATACTGTAACTACCGAGATAACCGATGAACTAAATTTAGGAATAAGCTCATAATTTAATGAGGAGTAACTTAATAAACCTCCTAGTGTAAGCACCGTAAACAGTACTATTACTAAAGTTGGTCGTTTTATTGATATTTCAGCTAGTTTCATTTTTGTTTTTTTTTAACTTTATTAACTATCTATTGAGATAGCTGTTAAATGGTCTTGTTTAATATTGTTACATTAGTTCCGTCTGTAAGATTTATTTGTCCAGTAATAACTACTATATCGTTAGTTTTCAACCCTTTTAACACTTCTACTTCTTCTCCTAAAATTCTTCCGGATACTACATCTTTCATTTTTGCAATTCCGTTTTCTATCACAAAAACTTTATTATTGTTTACGCTACCCACAAAAGCTGTTCTCGGAATAATCAGTTTTTTATCTCCTTCATTATAATTAAATTCAACAGTACCGTACATTCCTGCTTTTAGGTTTACCGTGTTGTTGTTATCTACTTCAACTTCTATCGGAAAATTTAAAGATTGGTCTGCTTTATAAGCTGCCAAATGATACTTTTCCTGTAAATTCTTTATCGGGTAAAATACTGGCTTTAACTTTTACCGTCTCCCCTACTTTTATATTCGCCACTTGGCTTTCGTTAACTGCTACTTTTAATTTTAATTTGGAAATATCTACCAATTCAAATAGAGGTGTTCCGGGAGATGCATAAGTACCGGGTTCAATATACCTTTTGTTAACATACCCCGTAATAGAGGCTTTAATTTTAGTGTCGTTATACTTAATCTTAGCTTGCTCTAATTGTGCTGAAGCATTTTCTAAAGCTAATGTTGCCTGATCTAATTGTTGTTGAGTAACGCCTCCGTTTTTAAATGAATTTTCAAAACGTTCTTTATCTTTTAATGCTTTGTTATAAACTTCTTGAGCATTAGCCAGTTCAACACTTAGTTTATCCGATTTTATTGTTGCCATTACCTGACCTTCTTTTACAAAATCGCCTTCTTCTACTAAAATATCTACTATTCTTCCTGATATTTCGGATGAGAAGTCGAGTTGTTTGTTGGCTAGAAATACTCCGTTGGCATCATAATTCATAGTCAGTTGTTTCTCTACTACTTTATGTGCTTCTACATTTACAGAGCCAACAGGCTGAGATGCAATATCGATTTTCTCTTGATTAACTTTTTTATTGTGATTAAGCACAACCACAATAATTGCTAAAAATAGAACCACCAATACGGTTACTATTGTTATGTTTTTTCCTTTTTTTGTCATTTTTATTATTGTTAAATCAAACTTTTTATTTTATTAAACTTTTTAGATTTCCTGCTGCTTTTATTAGCTCTATTTCGGCTATTTTATAATTTAACATAGCCATTAAATAATTGTTTTCAGATTCTGTTAACGATGTTTCTGATGATAATAAGTCGTTTAAACTTGCCAGTCCGTTGTTATAATTTACTTTAATACTCGATGCCACTTCTCTTGCCAGTTCTACATTCTCTTTTTGAATATTTAATGTAATTAAACTGTTCTCCATCTGATTTTTTGCATTGGTAACGGCAAAATTTAGTTGGTTAGTGGTTAATGCAATATCTTCTTGTATTTTCTGATTGGCAATTTTAGATTGCTGTATTTTGGAACTGGTTGCAAATCCACTAAATATGGGGATTTTTAAGTTTAAACCAACAGAAGCTACATCAAACCAGTTAGCCTGATCTCCAGCCGTGTATGGAAATTCATTACTTAATCCTTGATAAGAATAGCTCCCACTTAATGAAAGGGTTGGATATCTGCCGGCTTTAGTAGCCTGAAGTTCTATTTGCAATAATTTTTGTTGTGTTTCTAACAATGCCATTTCAGTTCTGTTCGAGATGTTCACATCATTTGCCAAAAGTTTCTTTTTTCTTCAAACGATTCTGTTTTTGAAAGTGTTAATGGCTCTGCTACCGGTATTCCTGCAATCAATTTTAGTTGATTGATTAAGATATCTAATTCATTTTGCAATTGCTGTCGTTGACTTTTAAGGTTAGAAACTGTTACCATTAACCTTTTTTATCCACCTCTTTTATTAATCCGTTTTCAAACTGGGTTATGGCAATATCTAATGTTTTTTGTGTATTGCTGATAGTGGTATCTACAACGTTTAGTTTCTTTTGCTGAATTAAAATAGCATAATAAGCAGAAGTAACTTGCTCTATAATTACTTCTTCTGTAAGTGATGCTTGCAACTCAAATAATTCTTGAGAAGTTTTGGCTGCCTTTAACCCCGCAAATACAGCCTGATTAAATAAAACCTGAGATACACTTACTCCAATGTTTGTATTCCATTTTTGACCTAATGCCACTAACATGGTGGTTCCAGGTTGTCCGAAAAAATCACCAGGTAAAGCACTTTGTTGCAACAAGGGATTATGCGTTAATCCTCCGGCACCTTCTACACTTGGCAATGCTGAAGCCCATGCTTCTTTGGTTTTATAACGACCATTTTCAACTTCCAGTTGAGCTTTTTTAATTTCATGATTTGTGTTTAGTGCTATTTGTAGCACATCCTTTAAGGCAAGGTTGGTATAGTTTTGTTGCTGAGCAAAACTTTCTACACTAATAAAGATAGTAGCTAGCAACATTAACCAACCTATCTTTTTACGCTTTGTTTGTTTTTTGTTTATCATTTTACTTATAAAAATTCAATCATTTATGTTTTATTCTTTGTCCATTTCCAAATAGTGGTTAATCAACTCATGTCCTTTTATTGTTGACATTCCGTACAGAATTTGGAGAAACAATTCTTTTGACACTTCTTTTTTACTGAAATCAGGGGAAGGGAACAAAACGGGATTAGATACTATTTGCATTTGTTCTATTCTTAATTTGACAGCAATATCTGCATTGATATTTTTCCTGTATAAGCCTTCTTTTATTCCCCTGTTTAAATTATTCTTGATCCTTTTCGATAAAAACTCATTTTTATAATTTTTAAATATCTCCCATGATTCGGAATAATATTTCTTCATTTCATAAATCACTTTTTGGTTGAATTGTTGAAAAATGGATTTAAGGTTAGTGATATACATTAAAACTTCCTGTATAGCATTATCAGCATCATTGATAATTTTTTCACAATCTCTTTCATGTTGTTCCACCAACTTTATTGTAATGATGTTAATCAACTCTTGTTTGTTACTAAAAGAACCATAAAGTGTTTTTTTAGAAATCCCTAATTCTCTTGCAAGGTCATCCATAGTAACACTTTTTAACCCATATTTAAAAAAGAGTTCTTTAGCTTTTTCTATTATTTGATCTTCAAAATGCATTTTTTGTTCTTTCAATGCAAAACTACATAAACTAAAAGAACTGAAAAAGTTTTTAGTGTTATTTTTTTTAAAACATACACTAATCAATTGATTTACAGATTTAATAAATTATTACTAAACTATAAGAGTGTAATGTAAAATTCAACTTGCTATATAATTTATGCTGAAAATATAAATATTTAGTTCTAAATTTAAAGAACCTATTTTTTAAGAATATAAAAATGTTAAAGCAGAATAAAATAAATATCAATTTCAAAATTTGTTTTTTAACTGATGGAAAAAATTTACTAGGTAAAAGAAGAGTATAATTATTTGAAAGAATTGACAAAACAAACTCTATTTACATACAATATTGCTAAAGAGATGAACGAAAAGATGTAATAAAATCAATATATAATTACTATGAAAATTATTATCAATTTAAAATAGATTATTATTTTGATCTTGAAACAAATACCCCTTTATCTTATAAATAAAGGGAGTAATAATAAAAAAGCAAGCCAATCTTGAACATTTATGATTAACTCCATTTTTTTTAGTATTAAGGTAAAGTAAGATTTGTTGGGCGTGCCCTAAAGGTCGGGCTATCCGCTTATACTCCTCGCTACGCTGTGGGGTATCGCTTCTATCCCTCACGCTGCTAAAAAATAAGTAAAGCCCAATCACCGTTTCTATTTTTACTGTAGTGTTTGGTCTTTACCCATTTTTCGCTAAAAGAAAGCGGTATATAAGCGTTAAAAATTTGCTTTAAGTGAACCGCAAATTTTCAACCCTTACATGAATTTTTTTAATAATTTTTTTTGCCCTTTTTAAAGAATTAATTCTTTAAAAACCAAAGCTATATTAACATAATGCAGACCATTATAGGTCAAACATATAGTTATGAGAAATAACAAATAAATACGTTTGACAGCTATAATTGTCTATTATGTAAAATAGTCAATTGGAGTTATCTGCTAATATTGAAGATTTGGTCTCAGACCTTAAATTATCGTCGCTGAATTTATTACTGGCTAGAAAATCCTGCAATTTGCCCTATAATTAGTCGCTATGTAAAATTGCCGCGCCCAGCGGCTTTGATTGTTTTATTAAATCAAATTGCTCAGGCAATTTATTTAATACACAATTTGCCAACGCTTGGCCATCGCTCTAAAAAGCTTTAACCCTTCTATCAATAAAACTCACGTTTATAATAAAATTATCTGCTGGATTTTTTTCAGAAGATTCTGTTTGCCAACCGCAAGACAACAAATTTACTCTACGAGATAAATTCTGTAGACCTGCTGGATATCGATACTATTTGGGCTGATATTTTTATTTTCTACTGTCTGGTGTTACAACTGTTGGTGGTATAGCCCAATAAAAAACATGTAGTTTGCCATTGTCCGAAATAGTTATTGATTCTTTTGATACAATTCCACTTATGTTACAATTAGAGAAAATAAATCCATTATTAATACATTTTCCAGTGAACACAATATTGACTGTTGGTGCTGTATATGTAAAAGTACCTTTGATTAAGTCATATGAATTACTTCCATCTAATGCTGGTTGCGTAATTTCAACTTCATTGCTGTTTTTTGAAAAGTAAATAGCTGGACTCCCAAATTCCTGACTTTCCTTCCAATAAGTATGATTTATTGAATTAAGATTAGTATTTGTGGTTTCACTTATATTAGAGTCATCATTCTTTGAACAAGATATAATTAGTGCACCTATGAAAATGACTAATAGACTTATGTATATTCTTTTATATTGATTTTCAAACATTCTATTTCTTTTTTGGTTATTAAATTTTATGTGCGTTAATGTCAATTACGCCAGTTTAATTTTTCATAATAATTAGTCATTGTTAATAGCAGATTTCCAATTATCAAGCATATATTCATATTTTTTCATTCCTTTTGGAACCCTTGCCGCCATACTAGGTGAAACTAAAGAATTTAATTGGTTAACCTTGGATATTTCATCTCTCCATTCCTTAAGCTCTGAACCTTTACCCCAAGTTGTAAACACTTTTACATTTGAATTTTTTTCAATTGTTTCATTAATCAAATCCGTATTATATAAACGTTTAACTTTCTTATTTATAATATTTCCATCCTTGTATCCTTTTCCCACTACCTTGTCTTTATCGACTTCATTAATTATTACGGTATCAATTATATCCATACAAGCAATCCCTTGCTTTCGTAATTGATTAAAAAAATCAACTTTATCATTTAGATTAAAGTCAACACCAAAAATATGACTTAGCAAAGGCCATGTTTGATTCCTTGACCTTCCGTAAAAATAATTGACCATTTCACCTCCTGATGGATTAAATGTCCCCAAAAACAAATATTTTATTTTCCAATTTGGAATATAAAAGTCCTCATTTTTAAACTGATGTTTAACTTCAATTAATTGATTTTTCATATTATAATTTCTTTTGATTAAACCCTTTATAAACTAATCCCTTTCCAAAATACAACAATTCCTTCACCTCTCCATCCTCATCAACGTACTCACCTTTTCTAAAAGTCCGATTCTTATCTGTTTTCAACTTAATTATTTCAGAATCAATTTCTACAATTTCTTCATCTACATGAGTTGCCCAATCAAATTTTGACAATTCTGCCCTTACTTCATTACCGTAATTTGTCCATTCATGTAGTTTTTCCTCATCAATTAATATGTCCCTTTCGAATCCCTCAATACAATTTCCGAGTCCATATACAACTCTTGAATTTGAAAAGTTTGGTTCACAAATCCATATCTTCAAATAATAAGGTTCGTTTAAAGATTCTAATTGTGCTTTCCACGAATTATAAATATTTATAAACCCAAGAATCATTTTAGCTTTGGTTTTACCTCTAGGTTGTTTGAACTTTCCAGGATTCATTGAAATTGTGCTACCTCCCCATGGAAATACATAATAAGCAAACTGTCCACGTTTATATCTTTTTACTGCATCCATATCTAGAGTAAGATTAGATTTAATAGAGCTCTCAATTTTTCTCCATCTTCTTTTATGTCCCCTAATTTTCATAGCTTCATAATTAATGAGAGTCTGAATTGTATAATTCAAAGTATTTATCAAACTCTTCTTTATATATATTAAAACTTATATTTGTGCATCTATATGGTCTAAACGGATCATATTTTCTTCTATAGTCATCTAATATTTCTTCATAATTGAATGGCCTCAAATAAAATCGTTCAGGTCTGATAATGTTATCACCATAGGTAATTTGACACTTCATTCCTTTTTGGAAAGTATAATAATCTCCACTACCCCATGGTCCAGACCATTGACTTGAAAAAAAAAGCGTCAATTCTTGATTGAAAACATAAACATCATCTATATGAGGATATCTGTAACCTTTTGGTATAAGACTTTTTTCATATTCATTTGCCCACTCAATCTCATAACGTCTAATTGTTTTTCTTTTTCCTGATTTTGCTTCCTGTTTTAAATCTTCATAAGTTAAACACCAATCTTTTGGCTTAACTGGGATATTTAATTTTGACATGATTATTAAATTAAAATTATACTCTACTGAATATTAGATTTTTAAGGGATAATTTCAATTATATAACAATTGCCCGAAATTCACAAAACATTAATTTTTTATTTTCAAAAAAATATTTTTGAGTGTTTTTATTAACAAAATGAATTTGTGGTTTTAAACCATTCCATACACATTTTGCCCCCACTCCTTCTGCCCTTTCAGCAAAAAGAATATTCCATTAAATCGCTAAGAAAATTCGTGAAGAAAAAAATCTATAAAGTGAAGTGCTTAGGAAAACGCTTTTTCCAAAGCAAAGTTACATAACGCAGGACATTATAGTACAAACATATGGTTTAGCGAAATAACCTAATAAATTATGTAGACTTGCTGTATATTACAATCATTCTATTTTTATTACAGTACCATCAGGAAATCTTTTTAAATAAGAATTTTCATTATTCGGCACTACAATATATACTAACCCAAAAATTTACCTACTGCAGACGGATAGTGCAACAACCAGCCCGTTAAACTGTATCGAGGCTTATTAGATGCTCGTACGCCATGTGGCACTACTGCACTTTTAAACATCACACATCTTGCCTCTATAGGCTCTACCAGTAAAGACGTCCCGTCTTTCAAGAAAATCTCTAACTCTCCCCCATCTCCTTTTTGCCAATTTCTATTCAAATACATAACCATGCTAATGGTACGATTATTTCTATTATTAAATTGATCTAAGTGTTTGTCATAGTGCCCACCTTTGGGATAATGAGCCAGATGAAATTCATACCCTGATAAACCAAGAAAGCAATACCGATTGTATACATACATCGTCTCATCCACTAAATTCCAGAAATCATCTAAAGCTGTATCTCTTTTTCGGTCAAGCCAAAAGGTATAATCTCCACGTATATCCTGACGAATAACATTATCGCCCAACGCTCCAATTCCTGCTTTGGTAAAACTATCCAGATGAGATTGAAAAAAAGATTGAATCGTGTTCAGTCCGTGAACATCTAAAAAATTATCGACAATAACGTAATCATTTAAAGATAGTTCGTCCATCCAAGACAACCAATCCTCCTGCTTATGGTAATTTTCCAATTCATCAAAAAAAGTGAGCAAATGTAATTCATTTGTTAGTAGAAAAATCAAAAAAATAAATCCTTCAACGAGATAATTCACATTGTCTATTCTATTTCCGTGAACCAATTTATATTACTTATATTTAGGCCAAATTTTATAAACCTGTATATAGTATAGAACTTTTATGCTATATACAAAAAATCAATATATGGACATTCAAAAGATATTCGAAAACAATCAAAATTGGGTTCAAAGTAAACTAAATATAGATGCTGACTATTTCAAAAATCTAGTCGAAGGACAAAGTCCCGATATTCTTTATATAGGTTGTTCTGACAGCCGTGTAACAGCCGAAGAACTTATGGGTATTTCACCAGGAGAGGCTTTTGTACATCGTAACATCGCTAATATGGTTCCTAATACAGATTTAAATGTCATGTCTGTGATTGACTTCGCAGTACTTCATTTAAAGGTAAATCACGTCGTAGTTTGCGGACATTACAATTGTGGTGGAGTAAAAGCAGCCATGCAATCCCAAGATTTAGGAATACTTAATCCATGGTTAAGAAACATCCGAGATGTATACAGGATTCATAAGGAAGAGCTCAACAAAATACAAGATGAAGAACAAAAATACAAGAGACTAGTAGAACTAAATGTACAAGAACAGTGCATTAACGTCATCAAAACGGCTGAAGTGCAAAGAGCCTACAGAGACCGTGGTATTTCTGTCCACGGATGGGTATTCGATATTCATTCAGGAAAACTGATTGATTTAAAAATCGACTTCAATAAAATTTTAGAGAACGTAATGGAAATTTACCATCTGGATTAATTAAAAAATAGAACAACTAAGTTTTCTTGCTTTTATATGAACCATACTTAGCCTATGCTGATAAAAAAACTATTCGTTTATGTTGTTCTTCTGTTGTTTAGTTGTATCCTCACAGCTCAGAATGTCGACTCTTCTCTTTCCTATGTTAGCTTTGAAGTAAAAAACATGGGATTTAATGCTGTAAAGGGTAGTTTGTCCCAAATGACAGGAACCGTATTACTCTCACCTGATTTACCCAGAAACCCCATTTTGGATATCTGTCTAGCGGTAAAAACTATCAACACAAACAACACTAAGAGAGATGAAAATTTACGAAAAGGAGGTTTTTTTGAGATTGAAAAATATCCCAATATCTGTATTGTTTCTCACAAAATCACAAAAAAAATCAACACGTATGTCGTAGAAGGAAACCTATCCTTACATGGCATTACCAAGCCTGTAATTATAGAGCTATACCAAGAAAACAAAGTCATCAAAGGTACCTTTTCTATCAATCGATTTGACTATAATTTAGGTAACGACACCAGTCGATTTATGGTCAGTGATACGGTCAAAATCGACATCACTTGTGTACTAAAATAATATCAGCAAACTGTTAATAAATAAAGCCTATAATAATTAGATAAAAAATTAACTTTGTTGGCGTCATGAAACTACACATTGTTACCATATTGACTTTGCTATTGGTTTTTTGTTCTTATGGACAATCCAATAAAAAATCCCCTAAGTACATCTATCAAACGGATGCTGATGACGTTTGCCTGATTACTAGATCAGAACACATCTCGTGGATTGATTGGTCTGCTGATGACAAAAGAATTTTTTTTATCACGCCCTCCTCAGGAACAATTAATCTTTTTGAAATTCCAATTGATAAATTAGAACTGACAGAAATTCAAGAAAATTTCTTTGTAGCTAATTACCTTTTAGATCCCACTATTCCTTCTCCTGTAAAACAAATCACATTTGAACGAGAACGTGAAGTAAATTACCCTATATGCTTACCTAACAGTAACATGGTAGCTTATCAAACCAACTTTAAGTACAGTCCAAATAATTTCTTTGACCACGATATTAGGGTATATGATTTTGAGCATAAAAAAACTCGGATTGTTTATAAAGGACAAGTTCAATTGTTTGATTTTATCGACAACCAACACATGTTATTTCTTAAGGCTGGTGATTCCAAAAACATTCTTAAACTAAATATTAATACGGGTGAAGTTACTCCTTTCTATACGGTAGAATTTCCTATCGAAGCCATGCAGTTTGAAGGCAAAAAGTTACTTTTAAAATCCCTAAACAATGTGTATCTATTGGATTACGAAGAACAAACGGTAAAGAAAATTTACAACCGTAAGTTGTTTGCTACACGTATGTTTTTAGTAGATAATGAGTTATTTACCACTTTTCCAGGTCCAGCAACAGGAGTAGTTGACCTCGAGTTAAATGAGCGTTATTTATTTTTTAATGCACAGGACTTTGAGCCCACTTTGTCTAACGACAGAAATTTTATTGCTGCTATTAGTCAACGTTCACTAGGTATCTTAATCAAACGTATTTTCTTTACGGAATCTGAGTTTGAGTGATAGTTTCTTTCTCTGTACCCAACCCAACCCATGCAAAAAACTCACTTTTACTTTTCAATACTCTTTTTTCTTTTCTTTTCATCAGGCTTTAGCCAAAAAGAGATTAGTATAAAGGTAATTCCTCAAAACACGCAACACCCAGATATTCCGACAATACCATTCGAAATTGAATATAAATACAGGAAATTTGGTATTGAATACAATCATGGGTTTCAATACAATCCATCACCTGACTTAGATATGGATATGAACGAAATTATCACTAAAATAAACTTCAATTATTTCAGAAGTCGTTTAGGTTTTAAGTATTACCGAAGAGATTTAAACATCAAACAATTTATTGGGTTAAATATTTCGTACACTCCTATTAGTTTTACGAGGCATAATGATGAATTTTACTATAAAGGTGATTATTACGCATACCAATCATCCGATATTGCTATTAAACATTATAAAATTGCTTTACTGTATGGTTTTAAATTCCCCATATATAAAATTACTGATATTGAAGTTGTTAGTGGTCTAGGAATAAAATATAGACATGTTTATCATAACTCCTTAGGATTAAAAATAATTTTACCAGAAGATTCAAATAGTTGGACTGGAAGAAATTATGGTCCTACATTAATTGAGAATCCTGGAGATGCTTTTGTTCCGTATGTACTTATGAATGTCAAATTCAATTTCAGAATTTATAATTCAAAAAATAAAGAAAAATCCACCAACGATTAGACTTACTCTCCAATGCAAAAAACCATTTTTTTAGTTCCTCTTTTAGCTTTTTTCTCTATTTCATCAATTTTTGGTCAAAGTGAATGGAGTTTGAAAATTATTCCACAAAACCTCAAACACCCGGACATTCCTACATTACCATTTGAAATTGAATACAAATTCGGAAAATTTGGTATTGAGTATAATCATGGTTTTAAATCTCACATCGCTACAGGAAGTTATGACGGTTCCGACACTGATTTTAAAAAAAACTCTAGTTATTTTAGATCTAGACTTGGTTTAAAATACTACAGAAAAAATAATAGAGTAAAACAATTTTATGGTTTTAATATTTCGTATACTCCGATTAATTATAATCGCGATTACGGTGACTTCTATTATGAAGGAAAGGACTATGAATATACTGCTTCTTCCATTTCAATAAAGCATTTCAAGGCAGCTATACTTTATGGCTTTAAATTACCTTTTTCGAAGTTGTTTGATATTGAGTTTGTTAGTGGGATTGGGCTAAAATATCGAATTGTTAAACATCATGTTTTTGAATTAAGAGAAAACAATTATGAAGACGATATTCTATTTATTGATATAGATACACTTAACGAAAGCCCTGGAAGTGCAATAGTACCCTACTTTTTAACGAATGTAAAATTGAACTTTAATTTTTATAAATCAAAGGAAGATACGAATTAAGGAAGAATAGACCTCCTCCCTACTGTCTTAGTTATAACATCCTTTTCTAAATTCCATCCACGGGCTGGAGAATATTCTCTACCGTACCAAATAATTTGAAGATGGAGATCATTCCATAATTCTTTTGGGAATAATCGTTTAGCGTCTTTTTCCGTTTGCTGCACATTCTTTCCATTCGATAAACCCCAACGATACATTAAACGATGAATATGCGTGTCTACAGGAAAGGCTGGGACGCCAAAAGCCTGAGACATCACTACACTAGCTGTTTTATGCCCTACGGCAGGTAATTCTTCGAGAGCCTCAAAATCACATGGCACTTCTCCATTGTATTTTTCAATTAAAATTTGTGACAAACCATAAATTCCTTTTGATTTCATTGGAGATAAACCACAAGGCTTGATAATGGCTTTGATTTCTTCCACAGATAGTTTGACCATATCGTACGGATTATCCGCTTTGGCAAACAAAAGAGGTGTAATCTGATTCACTCTAACGTCAGTACATTGTGCCGAAAGTAAAACGGCAACGAGTAAAGTATAAGGATCTTTATGATCTAAAGGAATCGGAATTTCGGGATATAAATCATTTAACGTTTTTATTACAAATTCGACTTTATCCTTCTTATTCATTTTACGTATTTTTGAGGTCAAACAAATATAGACAATTATGACTTCACTAAAAGTTGGAGACCAAGCTCCTCAAGTAGCCGGAATAGATCAAGACGAAAGCCCAATAGCAATTGCCAATTTTTTAGGAAAGAAACTAGTCGTTTTCTTTTATCCAAAAGCCAATACTCCAGGCTGTACTGCTGAGGCTTGCAATTTAAGTGAAAATTACGACCGCTTTACCAGTCAAAATTACGCTATTATAGGCGTTAGCACAGACAGTCCTGCCCGTCAGAAAAATTTCCAATCCAAGTATAATTTTCCTTTTCCGTTAGTAGCAGATGAGGACAAAACGTTTATCAATGCCTTTGGTGTGTGGGGACCTAAAAAGTTTATGGGACGTGAATTTGATGGTATTCATAGAGTAACTTTCGTTATTGACGAAAAAGGAATCATTGAACAGATAATTGACAAAGTAAAAACGAAAGAACATACAGATCAAATATTATAATCTAAGCCATAGTTAATTAGTATATTTGTGTTTTCGATTTTAAACAAAATAATGACAACAACTCACAAAAGCCTACAAAGCTTTGTATTACCCTTTGCCTTTGGTGCGGCAGTTATTCGAGTAATCATAGACTTCATAGCTAAACTCGGGTTTGAGAACATTCTTGTATATAGATTTTCTTTTTTATTATGCTTAGTTTTAGAAGTGGTATTTATTATATTAATTACCAAAAAATATAAAACCGAAAACAATAACCTTTTAACCATTGAGGATGGGTTAAAAATTGGATTAATAATCATGTTAGTCATAGGTAGCTTATATTCAATCGGATCATATATTCATGATACTTACATTAATCCCGAATACCAAAAACTAGTCTTTGAAGTCTCTCAAAAAAACTCAGATTCTCCCCAAGAGTATCAATTTAGTGATAACCCTATTGGGATTTTTATTTCAATCATTCGTTTTATCCTTTTAGGTTTTATCATCTCATTGGTTACCAGTAATTTTTTAAAATCCAACAACCAATGATAGACATCTCAATCGTCATTCCTTTATTAAATGAAGAAGAATCTCTGAGAGAGTTACATCAATGGATTGTTGAGGTGATGAACAAACAGGGATATGATTACGAAATTCTATTCATTGATGACGGTAGTACGGACAATTCTTGGTCGATTATCTCAGCGTTAGCCAAGGAAAATAAAAATGTCAAAGGCCTAAAATTCTCGACCAATTTTGGTAAATCTCAAGCCTTACATGCTGGATTTAAACAAGCACAAGGCAAATATGTCATTACTATGGATGCTGACCTTCAGGATAGCCCTGAAGAAATTCCTGGTTTAATTCAACTCATCGAAGAAAAGAATTATGATTTAGTATCTGGTTGGAAAAAGAAACGCTACGACTCTGTACTCTTTAAAAACATCCCTTCCAAATTATTTAACTCCGTTGCCAGACGTACGTCTGGATTAAAACTACATGATTTTAATTGTGGATTAAAAGCCTACAAAAATCAGGTCATCAAATCCATAGAAGTCTCAGGGGAAATGCATCGTTATATTCCTGTATTGGCAAAAAACGCTGGATTTTCTAAAGTTGGCGAAAAGGTAGTACAACATCAAGCACGTAAATACGGAAACACAAAATTTGGCGCAAGCCGATTCATTAATGGTTTTTTGGATTTGATTACCATTAGCTTTTTAAGCAAATTTGGCAAACGTCCAATGCACTTGTTTGGCGCGTTGGGAGTAATCATGTTTACGATAGGTTTTATAGCGGCTGGATACATCGGTTATATCAAACTATATCGTTTGTTTAATCATTTACCCTACCGATTAATTACGGATAATCCGTGGTTTTATATTTCACTAACCGCTATGATTATTGGATCACAATTATTCTTAGCAGGGTTTTTAGGTGAAATCATTTTAAGAACAAAAAATAATACTGATAGATATCAAATAATTTCCCAAACCAATTTGGATTAATACACAGAAATTATGAGCATCGAAAAAAACATTTTGGACAAAGCTAACGAATGGTTAACCCCTTCGTTTGATGTGGATACACACAAGGCAATTCAGGAAATGATTGCCAGTAACCCCGAAGAACTGAAAGAAAGTTTCTACAAAAATCTAGAATTTGGTACGGGTGGTATGCGCGGAATCATGGGCGTTGGAACCAATCGTATCAATAAATATACTCTAGGAAAAAACACCCAAGGTTTATCCAACTATTTAAAAACTGTTTTCCCCAATGAAACTATAAAAGTTGTCATTGCTTACGATTGCAGAAACAACAGTGATACTTTGGCTAAAGTAGTGGCAGATGTATTTTCGGCAAACGGAATCAAAGTTTATCTGTTTTCGAAATTGAGACCAACGCCAGAATTATCTTTTGCTGTTAAATACTTGAACTGTCAATGCGGTATTGTTCTAACAGCCTCTCATAATCCACCAGAATACAACGGATATAAAGTGTATTGGCAAGATGGTGGACAATTAGTTCCTCCTCATGACGACAAGGTCGTAGAAACTATTGATGCTTTGGACTATAGTCAAGTCAACTTTAATGCTAACAGTGATTTAATCGAATTAATAGACAGCGAAGTTGATGCCGCTTTCGTTCAATCAACGGTTGAAAATGCTGGTGGTAAAACCACTAAGGAAGCCAGAGACAATTTTAAGATTGCCTATACTCCGTTACACGGAACTTCGGTAACAGCTATCCCTCAAACTTTGGCTGCAGCTGGATACAAAAATGTATTGATAGTCGAAGAACAAAAAATACCTGATGGCAATTTCCCGACAGTAGTATCACCTAATCCAGAAGAGCCAGAAGCCCTAAAAATGGCTTTAGCATTAGCTGAAAAAGAAAATGCCGATATGGTCGTAGGTACAGATCCTGATTGTGACCGCTTAGGTATTGCTGTAAGAAATAACCAAGGAGAACTTACTTTACTGAATGGAAATCAAGTAATGGTTCTTATGTGCGATTTCTTGTTGACACAATGGCAAAAAGACGGTAAGTTAGACGGAAAACAATTCATTGGATCAACGGTTGTTTCTACTCCAATGGTTGATAAAGTGGCCAAAGCCTTTGGTATTGAGTGCAAATTGGGATTAACTGGATTTAAATGGATTGCTAAAATGATTGTAGACTTCCCAGAATTGAAGTTTGTGGCAGGTGGCGAAGAAAGTTTCGGTTTTATGGTAGGTGATTCCGTACGGGATAAAGACGCTGTTGCTTCTACTCTTTTGGCTTGCGAGATTGCAGCTTTCGCCAAAGCTAACGGAAGTAGTATGTATCAGGAATTGATTAAATGTTACGTGAAATACGGTTTCTATAAAGAAAAATTGGTTTCATTAACCAAAAAAGGAATCTCAGGTGCAGAAGAAATAAAACAAATGATGATTGATTGGCGTACCAATCCAATACAAATCATTGCGGGAGAAAAAGTCCTCAAAGT
Organism: Flavobacteriales bacterium; assembly: GCA_020635875.1. Classification (GTDB taxonomy): domain Bacteria; phylum Bacteroidota; class Bacteroidia; order Flavobacteriales; family Flavobacteriaceae; genus Flavobacterium. The sequence continues at coordinate 214,780 of JACJYY010000004.1, read as the reverse complement.
CGAAGATTACTTACATTCAGAATCTAAAAATGTAATCACAGGTGAGGTTTCTTCCATTGATATGCCTAAAGCTGACGTATTGATATATTATACAGATAAAGGTACTCAAATCGCAGCCAGACCTAGTGGTACAGAACCTAAGATTAAGTTTTATATAAGCGTAAATGAACCATTGGATGCCGTAGAAAATGTAGGGAAAGTTGAGGCTCAATTGAATCAAAAAATTGATACCATTTTAAAAGAACTAGATTTGAATTAATGGATAATATCAAAAAGATTTTCAAGTTTGCCTTACCGTATAAAAGGTATGCGTTCTTAAACATATTTTTCAATATACTTTACGCTTTTTTTGGAACCATTTCTTTTATTTCGTTAATTCCGATGCTTAAGGTATTGTTTGGTGGTGAACAAGTTCCTACCGAAAAACCTGTATATCGTGGCTTGTTCGAAATTAAAGAATATGGCGAAGAGTACTTAAACTATTTTATCTATTCTTCACAAATTGAGCATGGTGTTCAATATACGTTAATTGCTATAGTTGGAACCATTATTTTGCTTTTCTTCTTAAAGAATATTAGCAACTATATGGCCATGTATTTCATTACTTTTCTACGAAATGGTGTACTAAAAGATGTACGAGACGCCATGTATAAAAAAGTGGTTGAACTCCCTTTAGCGTATTATTCTGAAAAAAGAAAAGGAGATGTAATTGCACGTATTGCCTCTGATGTAGGCGAAGTACAAAATTCATTTTTGTCTATTTTAGAACTTATCGTCAGAGAACCTTTGACAATCATTTTCACTATTGCGTTAATGTTTATGATAAGTGTAAAGCTGACGCTATTTGTATTCGTCTTTATTCCTATTTCTGGCTTTATTATATCACTTATCGGTAAATCATTAAAAAGACAATCCACACAAGCACAAATAGAACAAGGAATATTCTTGTCCATATTAGACGAAACCCTAAGTGGTCTTAAAATCGTAAAGGGATACAATGCCGAAAAATTATTCTCTAAAAGATTTTCGGATTCTACGTTGCGGTTTTTCAACGTTTCGAACAAAATGTTTAACCGACAAAACTTAGCATCTCCTGCTAGTGAATTTTTAGGGATTATGGTCATTGCTATATTGCTATGGTTCGGTGGTTATATGGTATTGGTCGAAAGGACGTTGGACGGAGCTAAATTCATCGCTTATATGGGATTAGCATACAATATTTTGGTCCCAGCCAAAAACATCTCTAAAGCATCGTATGCCATAAAAAGAGGTAATGCTGCTGCTGATCGTGTTTTGGAAGTATTAGAAGAAACGAATCCTATTCAAAACAAGCCTGACGCGATAAAAAAGGAAAGTTTCGAAAATAGTATTTCTATCGAAAACATCAGTTTCAAATATGAGGAAGAGAATGTGTTGTCTAATTTCTCTCTAGAAGTAAAAAAGGGAGAAAGTGTCGCATTAGTCGGACAGTCCGGAAGTGGTAAGAGTACTATCGCCAATCTATTGACGCGTTTTTATGATGTACAAAACGGAACCATTAAAATAGATGGCACCCCTATAAAAGATATGAATATCCACTGCTTAAGAGGTCTTATGGGATTGGTTACACAAGACTCCATTTTGTTTAATGATACTATCAAAAACAATATCTTAATAGGGAAACCCGATGCGACAGACGACCAAATCATCGAAGCCCTAAAAATTGCCAATGCGTATGAGTTTGTGAAAGATTTACCTAACGGTATCCATACCAATATTGGGGATAGTGGTAATAAATTGTCGGGGGGACAAAAACAACGTTTGTCCATTGCTAGAGCAGTACTCAAAAACCCTCCTATTATGATTTTGGATGAAGCCACTTCTGCCTTAGATACAGAAAGCGAAAAATTGGTTCAGGTTGCATTAGAAAATATGATGAAGAATCGTACCTCTGTGGTAATCGCTCACCGCCTTTCGACCATTCAAAAAGCAGATAAAATTGTAGTAATGCAAAAAGGAAAAATTGTTGAGCAAGGCACACACGATGAATTGATTGCTTTGAATGGAACCTACAATAACTTGGTTAATCTTCAATCGTTAGATTAATCTCTATAATACGATTTCTATAAAGCGGTAGGGTTCTATCGCTTTTTTTGTTTTTGTACGGCAACGTAACTTGCTTTTGAGTATTTTTAAAGGTCGAATCAAACGCCTATGAAACGCAACTCAATCCTTCAACAAATAAAAGACTATTCTACGTTATGGGATGTAGTGATTATTGGTGGCGGCGCAACTGGAATGGGAACGGCTGTTGATGCGGCTTCGAGAGGTTACAAAACGCTACTAGTAGAGCAAAGTGATTTTGGCAAAGGTACCTCCAGTAGAAGTACCAAACTCGCTCATGGAGGAGTGCGTTACTTACAACAAGGTAATATAGGCTTAGTCATGGAAGCACTCAAAGAAAGGGGAATTATGCGTCGTAATGCCCCTCATCTAGTCAAAGATTTATCTTTTGTTGTACCTACCTATGATTGGTGGGAAGGTCCTTTTTACGGCATTGGATTAAAGTTATATGATTTATTAGCCGGTCAGGAAGGATTAGGAACTTCCGAATTTTTGTCCAAAGAAGAAACTATAAGGCACATTCCTACCATCGAAACCAAAGGCTTACGTGGGGGTATTAAATACCACGATGGACAATTTGACGATACCCGATTACTTATTAACCTTGCTCAAACAGCACAAGAACAAGGTGGTACTCTTATTAATTACATGAAAGTTGTCGGGCTTCACAAAACCGAAGATCATATTGAGGGATTACTATTACAAGATCAGGAAACACAAGAAAAATACACGGTCAAAGCCAAAGTGATTATCAACGCCACTGGTGTGTTCACAGACTCCATTCGTAAAATGGATAATGATGCCGTTGAACCAATAATGACTAGTAGTCAAGGCGTTCATATTGTTCTGGACAAGAATTTTTTACCTGGTAAAAATGCAATTATGGTACCTCATACGGATGATGGTCGTATTATTTTTGCTACACCTTGGCATGACAAAATTATTGTAGGAACTACAGATACTCCTGTAACTGAATACCCTTTAGAACCAAAGGCTCAGCAACAAGAAATTGAATTTTTATTAACCCATATTGCTCGGTATTTAACCAAAAATCCTACTCATAAAGACATCAAAAGTATTTTTGTAGGCTTACGTCCACTAGTTAAAGAACCTGATGCAAAGGATACTTCTTCTATCTCTCGAGAACATCAAGTTACCATTTCAAAAAGTGGATTAATCTCCATTTCAGGTGGTAAATGGACGACTTATCGTAAAATGGCTGAGGATGTCGTTAATCAAGCTATTGCTTTAGGTAAACTTCCAAAAAAAGATTGTGTTACGGAAAATTTACTCATTCATGGTTATCAAGAATCCGAACCAGAATATTCACACCTCGAACACTATGGGTCTGATGAAATTGAATTGGCCGAGTTTCTTAAACAAAAACCGTATTACTCCACTCCTCTTCATCCTAACTATACTATCACTGAAGGAGAAGTTATATGGGCAATACAAAAAGAAATGGCACGAACGGTAGAGGATTTTTTAGCCAGACGTACTCGCCTATTATTTTTAGATGCTAAAGCAGCGATGAGCGTCGCACCAAAGGTTGCGGAATTAATGGCTTTAGAGTTGAATCAAAACAATGAATGGGTTGCCGAACAGATTAATACCTTCAACAAGGTTGCTCAAAACTATATAGCTAAATAAAATGACCTACGAACAAATAATCTCAAGACTTCACGAACTCGCTAATCCTGAAAAGATAGTTTATAAGGAAAATAAATTTGGGGTTAAAACCCAAAACTCTTTAGGTATTTATCACAAGGACTTGAATACTTTGGCCAGAGAAATCGGCAAAAACAGTGAACTCGCTCAACAGCTCTTTGATAGTGGGATTTACGAAGCCCGTTTATTGTGCAGTAAAATCTGTAAACCCCGAGATGTTACAGAAGCGCAAATGGAACAATGGGTTAAAGTATTCGATAATTGGGAGATTTGTGATAGCTTTTGTATGGCTTTGTTTGCCAAAAATGATTTGGCTGTAGCCAAAATAAATGAATGGTCAACCAGGGAACCTGAATTTGAAAAAAGGGCAGCCTTTGCGACTATGGCGGCTTATTGCATGGCGGACAAAAAAGCAGATAACTCTGTTTTTGTTAGCTTCTTCCCTATTATCTTGGAGGCTTGTCATGACGAACGTTTATATGTTAAAAAAGCAGTCAATTGGGCTTTACGAAGTATCGGAAAACGCAATATTGACCTCAACAGAAAAGCTATTTTATTAGCCAAAGAAATACTCCAATTAGAAGGTAAAGCCCCAAATTGGATTGCTACTGATGCTATTAAAGAATTAGAAAAAGAAAATGTAAGAATGTCGGATTATCCAAGAGCTATTTATAGACCTTAATACATCTCCAACAACTTATTCACAGTATTCCAATTTCGCATGGTTGAGAATACTTTTAGTTTATTTTCAATGTACTTGTTCGTTAGTTTGCTTCGGCCTGCAGAAACGGAGTACTTGATATAAATGTGACTTCGGTCAAAAACAACTTCATCTGGTTTCATCTTTTCCATATCCAAAACAATCAAATCTGAATCATTTAATTCTCTAGAAGTGAAAACAACATATAGCTGTTTGGTATCAACATCAGGTTTCTTAGCAAATGGATTGTTCGTTATCCTTACTTGCAAATCTTCTTTGGCTACAGCCAAACAATACACGTCAAGATTAAATGAATCTGAGATTACCAATTTGACCTTTTCCTCTACCTTATTGGCTTGCTTTTCATTTGAAGAAACAAACACATTCCCTGACTGAATATAGGTTTTAACTTCTACAAAACCAGCAACTTCTAGAGCCTCTTTTAACTCCACCATTTTGATTTTGTTTTGGCCTGAGACATTTACGGCACGGAGTAGTATTAAAAATTTGTTCATCTTATTTTTTTATTAGCCTAAAACTAAAAATACTTTTCAAATAATTAGATATTTTTGAACCTGTATCAAACAAACAACAAATGCCTTTCGTAGACGATCAAACATTCAAAAAGCAAAATTTTAGTAACTCTCCTCTTTCGGTGGGTGAGTACAACAATTGTTCGTTTATCAACTGTGGTTTTTCAAAATCAAGTCTTAAAGACATTCAATTTGTAGAGTGTGAGTTCATTGACTGTGATTTAAGCAACGTAAACTTATCTCAAACTATTTTCCAAGATGTTCGCTTTTCAAATTGTAAAATGATAGGGTTGCTCTTTGAGAATATAAACGATTTTGGTTTGTCTATTTTATTCAAGGATTGTCAGCTCAACCATTCCTCTTTTTATAACCTATCATTAAAGAAAACCCAATTTGTCAACTGCATGATACGTGATGTTGATTTTTCAGAGGCCGATCTTTCAGGAGTTTTACTAGATAATTGTGATTTATCAAATTCAATTTTTGACAATACCAACTTAGAAAAAGCCGATCTGTCTACGGCGTATAATTATACTATCAGCCCTGAAATTAACAGAATTAACAAGGCAAAATTTTCGTTAAATGGTCTTCCTGGTTTATTGAATAATTACGATATTGTCATCCAATAACACAAAATAATTCTACTACGATGAAAAAAATGACTTGTAAGCAGTTAGGTGGTGCTTGTAATCAAGTTTTTGAAGCCCGAACGTTCAAAGAAATCGTTAAACTAAGCAAAAAGCACGGTATGGAAATGTTTAAGGCTGGAGATAAATCTCACATCAATGCCATGCAAAAAATGCAAGAAATCATGGAATATCCAGACTTGATGAAAGAATGGTTAGAGGACAAACAAGCCGAGTTTAATGAATTGTAAACTCATTGGTATTATTGATTATAAATTTAAAAATATACATTATGAAAAACCTTGTATTACTTCTAGTTTCTTTTCTATTTTCAATTCATTATTGTAATGGTCAAAAAATAACTTCAAGCCATTATAACTATTTGGGTAATAACAATCTATTGTATACAGAACTATCAGGAACAACCACTAATTATGTCATAAATACAAATGAGAAGAAAGTAAAAACGTATGGTAAAATGCGTAGAACGGGAATAATTTTAACTGCCGTTGGAGTACCTCTTGCGCTTGGAAGTACTGCTTTAATTGTTTCTGAAAGCAGAAAGGATACAGGTTTCTTTGAATCGGATTTTAAAATTTTATTAGGTGCTGTTGGCTTCGTTGGAGGTGGAGTTTGTACAATTGCTGGTACTACATTATGGGCTATCGGAAGTAAAAAAATGAACCAATATAAAAAGACCGACAATGTAAGTTTTGATGTTGGTCCTAATTCATTTAGGGTAGCCTACAGGTTTTAAACCTACCCTATTCTAATTAATCGAGAGAATTATTTCTTAACAATCCCTACCTCTTTCAAACAAAGAGATAGGGATTTTTTTTTACTTTAAAATAACACTTTTCAACACCCTTTTTGCCCTACCCAAAACGGGTAGTTTTTACTATTCATGCATAATATATTTAATAAACGTATATATATTTGCCCCATAAATACAACAACCAATAAATATAATTATCATGAAAAAAATAGTCTTAGTGTTAGGTCTAATCTTGACATCAATAACATTGAATGCCCAAGAAAAGTTTACTCAAGGATTGAGAGCGGGAGCGAATTATTCCAGATTTACACAAATCGAAAGTACAAACGAACGTTTTACTTTTGACAATGATTTTTATGTTGGACTCTTTGGAAAATTTCAGTTCACTAGAAAAATTGCCATAATGCCTTCAATAACATACTCCAGACAGGGAGGTAATCGTGAGGCAATTTCAAACGGAAATGTACTAGAAAACAATTATGCCTTAAACTATGTAGCATTAGCCAATACCTTGAAATGGAATTTTGGCAAAGCCCATTTATTAGTTGGTCCTTCAATTGATATTTTAGTTAGATACAATAAAAAACGCTTAAACACTATTAGTAACCAGTTTAGTACAATTGGAAAACCATATTTTAATGATGTCGATTTAGCTATAGAATGCGGTGCAGGTGTAGACATAACCAAATCATTAGCTTTAGAATTTCGATTTAAACACAGTATAAGTGGTGCATCCTATAGTTATGATGAACTTCAACCCTTTCAAGGATCAATTTCTCAAACGCATACAATTTCAAACATTGTATATCAACTCGGCCTTGCTTACTCGTTTAATTCACGTATAAAAGAATCTAAAAAAACTAACTAAAACTCCGTTAATCTTGTAGTTTTATCCAACAAAAAGAAGATTATTATGTTAAAGAAATTATCCATTTTATTCTTATCGTCACTTGCGTTTATTTCATGTGACCTCCTTCCGTACAAAGATGTTAACTGTCGTCCGTTCGTATTAAAAGGGGAAATGCAATGGTTCCCTGAACAAACTGGAGAAACCGTCAGATTTACAAATACATCCAATCAAACAAAAGATTTTACCGTGGTTGATAAATTCATTGCACATCGTACTTCATATGTTTCTGATACAGGTTGTGGATGTAGAGACCTATCAGGAATGCTATTGACCACATCTGATAAAGGTTCTATTTGGTTTAATGATCGGAATAATTACATCTATGATAAACCTGACAAAATTCAAGAAAATGTTTTTATAGTGATCAACGACGTGCAAAGTGGATTTTATGAAATTCATAAAACTAAACTAGACCAACACACTATTAATGATGTTATCATTAACGATGTCGAGCGTTTTGATTTTGCTTATACCGATGACACTAAAGTCAAACGTTTATATCGAGCTAAAAGCATTGGAGTAATCCAGTTTGAATTGGTTAATGGCGAAGTTTGGACAAACGAAAAACTTGTGCCTACAAAAACTCAAGAACTGAGCTCCTTTAAGTATTCAGAAGATACTTGTAATTAAGAATTTATATTCTCTATCTTTATGTCATAATTCATAAAAATGGTAGTCGATTTACGTTTATTAGCCGCTCAAGACATTGAAAAAATCATTCCTTTGACCATCCAGTCCAATAAGGACTATACAGAGGATCAATTGTACGAATATCTTACTGAGATGTTCATGTTTGATAGCTATTTGTGTTTTGGTTTATGGGAGGATGAACAATTAATTGGTGTTTCCAGTGGTTGGATAACTGTAAAATTGTATTCTGGCAAACAATTAGAAGTAGACAACTTTGTGATTGACGAACCTTTCCGTAAAAAAGGTTACGGACAACTTCTATTAAACTCCATAGAAGACTGGGCTTACGAAAACGATTTTAATTCTGTAGAATTAAATGCCTACGTGTATAATCACACCGCTCATAAGTTTTACGTTAAGTCAGACTATAAAGTCATTGGTTATCACTACCAAAAAAAGTTAAAACAAGATATTATCTCTTGTCAATAAAGGTAACTGGCTTACGACTCATTGGCGGAAATAGGATCTTTTTGAGTTCCGTCATAGGTACAACTTCTACTTTAGGAGCAACTCTTAATTTTGCTCTAAAATGATCTTTTATTCTGGCCAATAGTTCTTTTGTAGGATCATTGGTCGCAATCTTAATTAGTATTTCATCTGTACCTAAATCATTAGTAGAAATCTCAATCACATGACTGTGTACTTCTTCAAAATAGGTCAATAAATCATGCATCACAGGTGGATACAAAGTTGTTCCCTTATATTTAATCATGTGTTGTTTACGACCAATTACTGGCCCTACTCGTAAAGTATTCCTACCACAAGAGCAAGGCTCTTTATGCAGACGTACAATATCTCCTGTTTTAAAACGCAATAAAGGAACACCCTCTACTCCTAACGTAGTTATTGTCAGTTCACCTGCTTCACCCTCAACCACAGGCTGATTATTGTCATCTAAAACTTCTGTAATGATTAACTCAGGATGTTCATGGCCTCCATGTTGTGCCTCACACTCTGTAAAGGCAGTACTCATTTCTGTAGAAGCATAGGTCGAAAACAATTTAACAGGCCATTTTTTGGTAATCTTAGCCGCCAATAAACTTTCTTCAAAATCTTGAGTCCGGAGCGATTCACCTATACAAATCACACCTTTAACACTCGAAGCCTTGTAATCAATATCGTTCTTTTCGGCATATTCAATCAGTTTGAGCAAAAACGATGGAACAGCAATAAGATATTTCGGATTGTATTTTAATATCGAATCCCATTGCAGTTCAGGAATGCCCGCGCCCACTCTGATAATACCTGCTCCCAACTTTCGCAAACCTAAAAAATAAGCCAGTCCAGCCATAAAACGACGATCCATAGTGGTCATCAACTGCACTACATCTCCCTTTTTAATCCCCGCACAAGCAAAAGAAATAGCTTCATTATACGCTAATCTATCCAAGTCTTTATCGGTCAAGCCAAAAGTCACAGGATTACCCAAAGTCCCCGAAGTAGTTGCATAATCAATGATTTGATTCATCGGAACACTATAGAAATCATCATTGAATTGCTGCAAATCATTTTTTTCGGTCACTGGAATTTTTTGCAGATCTTCAATCGTTTTGATTTCAGACACATCTATACCTTCACGTTCAAACATTTGTCTATAGTACGGAGAATGCTGTTGCAAATAAGCTAATTGCTCAATCAACCTTTTTTCCTGTAATTGTTTGATTTCTCCTAATGGTGCTTTCTCTATTTCAGGTATCATTTGTCTATCTTTTTAGTAACCTTTTTCAAATACGAAGTTATTGCTTCCTTATCAGGTAATGTCGTAATCTCTTTTTCTTGTGCTTTTAAAAACTGGTTTTGTGCCTTTTCATAGTGTCCTCTCTCAAAATAATACTTCCCTATCTTGTAATAAACAATCCACAAATCTGGATTAAGTGATTGATAGTTCGTAATAAATTCTTCGCTCAAATCTCCTTCTTCCAAACGGTCATCTACAACACGATCCAAGATACGGTATTGCTCGTAATCAAAATACTCTTTTGTGTCTTTAAAAGAATCAGCAACTATCAATTCGTTTGATGCATTTAATAATCGTGGTATTTTGGGTGAACCAAAAATAGCATTTAGATCATACGCTACAAAAGTGCCCAATTGATAGGGACTCGATGACACCCACACCTTTTTCTTTTCTGGACTGAACACAATCCCATGATGTGCTAACAATTGATTTAATGCCTTCTCATTTCCATACCCAATCTTTTTATCGGCTAATCCTTCTTTCTCACGAAGTATCGCAACGATATCTTCTTCATTTAATTTTTGAGTCTCGTTAAGCAACTCTTGAATTCTTAAATAACGGTATTGACTGTGGCTTTCCGCTTTATGTTTATTGTTCTTTTTATCCTCCTTGTAGGCTTCACTTTGAAAATGATTGGTACAAATCAATTGATTAGAGTTTTCTACTTGATAGACACCAAAATTCTTTGGAGAAACCTCTATTAATACTGCCTTTTTATCCTTAGCACTTCCAACTAAAATCGACTCAGAAACAAAAACCTCTCTTTTTTTAGCAATAGCAAGCGCTTCGTCAATAGTTGTCGCATATTGTAAAATCTCTCGTGCCAGTATTGAAATTGGGGTCTTTGCTTTTAATGGGATTTTAGATTTTCCTGCATTAATAGTAACTGTTAATCCTTCGTAATTCATTCCTGATACCGCGCCTATCATTCCACCCCAGGTTACCATCATAAAAGGTATACCTTGATCTGGTCTAATAAATGCTACAATCTTGTTTTTGGCAAATTCATCTCCTGCATAAAAGTCAAAATTTCTTCCAATTAATAGGTCCCCATCAACCGTTTTATCTCCCCATACCGCCATAGATGAACAACCGACTAACATCAAGTCTTGTAGCGCATGTCCTATATCATGAGCACCGTGTAAATACATGCTTCTCAAATAATTAGGTGCCACATAATCATGTGCTGAAGAGCCGTACTGAGACAAGCCGTAAATCTCTGCTTTGTACTCATCTGAAATATGCTCGTGTAATTTCCGATTATAAAACTTCAAAAAGAAACGCAGTAATTTCTGTTTGTTTTCAGAAGGTATTATGTCTTTTATTTTATTGAAAAAAATAGCTTCTTGTTGATGATATAGAGGTTGAGTTAAAGCACCTATGATTTGACCTCTTTCATAAGGCGATCCTTCCACGTATAGTTCCCACAAACCTTCATGATTTTTAATCAAAAAATTAGCCCCAGCGGTAATTAAAGTATCAGAATGACGAACTACATCTGGTAATTGGGTTATCTCTTTTGTGCTTTCTGGAGGAATACTTGCCTTTTTGGTAGAAACACACGATAGACCAGTAAATAAAAGAAGTCCAACTACTATTTTAATCCAACTGTTCAAAACCCTAATTGTTAATAATTTTATTGATTAAGTAGTCTTTACCTACAATTTCTGCACAAGTTACAACCGCACCGATAGTTACTCCCAATATACCGTGCATGTTCACGCTTTGCCCAGTGAGATACAGATTTTCCATGCGGGTTTTGGCCGGAATAAAAGTCCTCATCGGATTGTCAGAGTCTTTCACATAACCATATAAATTACCACGATGTACTCCAATATAATCTCTATAAGACAGTGGTGTAGCTGTATAGATGGATTGTATACATTCTCTGATATTAGGGAACTTTTGTTCTAACTTTTTCAGGAAAATTTCTGTTTTTTCTTCTTTGAACGCCTCATAGGAAACCCCTCTATCTTCTTTCTCCGACACGGTATTTTTGGTCTGCTCCCATGGCTTCATTTCATCATAATCCATATAGGTAATTGCCGTCATGCTTTCTGCCCACACCTGATTCTCTTCAGAAATATTCATGAATATCATAAATGCCTCTGGCCATGTTTCCTGTGTGTATTTACTTGCTTTCCAAACTCTTTTATAATCGGTAAAATGATAAAAATTATGGTTATAGTACTTAAACGTTTCTGGTTTAAATATGATAAACAGACTAAAGGAAGATGACATCACTTCTAAATCCTGTACTCTTTTATAGAATGACTTTCTAAACTTATCCTCTCCTATTAATTGTAACGTAATTTTAGGTTCCATATTAGAAATAAATATATCTCCATAATACGTCTCTCCATTTTTGGTTTGGGCAGCCACTACTCTATTCTCTTCACTTTCAAAACCTATTACTTCACGATGTTTAAAAACATCCCCCCCATATTTACGGATTTGTTTAATCAATAGTTTTGTGATTTGACTCCCTCCATTTATACAACGCCACGAACTCTGTATATATGAATTAACCGATAACGAATGAACATACAATGGTGTTTTTTCATCTCCTGCATATAAAAAGTTGCTCCCTACTAAAACGGCCTTTAATTTTTCATTGTCGGTCAATTCGTCCAAAAACTTTTTGGTATTTAGGGATAAAACCTCTGATTGATACCCTTTCCCCTCTCGTAAGTTGTACATTGGGAAAGAGTTACAGGTAAATCTTATTTTATCACAATAGGCTTTAATAACCTCCTCTTCTTCTGGAAAATACTGAGTCAATTGTTGCACAAAATTATCAAATCCTTGAGCGTGAGGATAATTCGTGTCGTCTCCCTCAAATGAAATGACATCAAAAGCGTCTTTATCGAGTTGTTGTAACCTAAGACCATCCATTATGCCCAAATAGGAAAAATAGCGGTGCAAATTTTGGCCTTGAGCCAATCCTCCAATATAATGAACTCCTGTATCAAAAATATGTTTCTCCCTAACAAAGGTCTGTAAATTACCGCCGTATTGATTGTTCTTTTCGAGTACACAAACCTTTTTGCCTTCTTTTGCCAAAATGACAGCAGAAACCAATCCTCCTAAGCCGCTTCCCGTAATGACAACATCATACTTTTTTTCCATCACGACTGTTTCTTAAAGATTACTAGTTCTTTTTCTTCTTTAAAAACAGCATAACCCATTTGAATCAATTGATTCTTGGCATCACAATTCGTTACTGTTATAACCGTTTCGATTTTTTCGAATTGGCAATTAGCAATAAACTCTTCGGTTAAACAATTGCTCACTAGACAGGTTGATCGCTCAAAGATCTCTGACAAGGAATCCACATAATAGATGTTCCTTTTACCTACCCAATAATTGTTCTTGGCGATTCCTTTCTTTTCTTGGTCAGTGATGAAAGTGTATACTTTTCGTTGGGGTTCTTGTAGGGTTAATAGCACATCCAATTGACCGTAATCGTTAGATATATTAGCGATTTTTGCCTCCTTAGGAAGGTATTTATTTATCGCGTGATACAATCCTTTGTTCGTATGAAAATCTTCTTTAATGAGCTGTTGAATTTCTCTGTCCTTGTACATAAAACTCATCAACAACTTACGTTTAAAGTAATCCTCATCCTCAACTTGTTCTCTTATCTCTGCAAACTGGCTTTTAAAATACGTGCTGATTTTTTTTGTTCTTTCAGTATAATTTTTGCCAAAAGACAAATCATCCGCCTTAATTCTTTTACCTACTTTGACAGTGATTTGCTCTCCGTGATAAATAATATGATTGCCTTTTGGCAATACCTCAGAATTTCCATGAATATAAACGGGTAAAACATCCAAGTTCAATTGCTCTGCTAAAAAGAAGGCTCCTTTGTGAAAACGTCCCATTGCGTTAGTGTATGAACGTTGACCTTCTGGAAAAATCATCAATGAATAGCCTTCTTCAATTTTTGGCTTGAGATGATCGACACTCCCGTCTAAACCTTTTGATACTGGATAAAACCCTGCAAGTTTTACAGCCCGACCAAAAACAGGTGAATTGTATACCCAATCATTGACTAAGAAAATCATTTTATGCGTAATCATACCTACTGCCAAGGTGTCTAAAAAGGACGTGTGATTGGCAATGATAACAGCAGGTTTATCAAAAGTTTCATGATGTTCATTAATCACTGTTTTCTTAACCAATGGATTTCCATATAACACTGATTTTACAAAACTTGACATTAACTTCCTAAACCAAGTCATCCTTGTGGTTTTCTTTACCGGTGCTAACTTTAATATCAACTGACCAAAAATCGACAAGGCAGCACCACCAAAACCATAGTAAATGAATAAGATAGTCGAATATATAAACATCCCCACTCCTACAGGCATCTTACCTTTTTTAGGACGGTTAGAGATAAAAAATCGGAATAAAATGGGGTAAAAAACAAACGTTACCACCACTGCTGTAAGTATACCAATCAAAGAAACAATTGAAATAGACAACAGGGCTGGATGTTTTGCGAAGACTAATACACCCACGGCCAAAACAGTAGTCAATACCGCCAATAGTATGGAAGCTCGATACGTTTTTATATCATCCTTACCATACGTGTATTCTTTAATCATTGCGCTCGTCATAAAAATGCTAAAATCCACCCCATGACCAAATATTAAGGTACACACTATAGTACTGAAAATATTGAGTTCAATGTGGAATAAAACCATTAATCCTGTCACTACAAAACCTGTGATTACAATAGGTAAAGCTCCTATTAAAACCAATTCAATTCTTCTGAAAAAATAAAAAAGAACAAGCAGAATGGCGATAAAGGAATAATTGATCAATCGCTCAAAATCTAACTTCAATTTCCCTAAAAAGGTTTCATTAAGCTGTTGTCTGTCTATTGGAATGATCTGCTCAATATTCGAAATATCTTTTATATAATGGTCGCGTTGTTCATTTGAATCTACTTTTACCACTGATGTTAAAGTCACTAGTCCTTCCTTTTGAGAAACAAATTCATCAATGAATAAGGTCTTTAAGGCACTATATTGAGCTAAACTCAATGGTGTAAATTCTTTTTTGAGTAATTGATAAAAGGCAGTATGCGTTTCGGGTCTAAAACCGATGACAGATGTTTGAGCCACCAATTCGTGCTCAATAAATTGCTGACGATCACTTGTCCAAAACCTATTCCATTGCTCTATTTTTTCCTCTTGTTCAGACCTTGATAAAACTATACCTCCTATCGAACTAAAGTTTTTTATGGTTCCTTCGTTCTTCTTTTTTACCAAACTATCAAACAAAATGCTGTTGTGTTGTAAGGCTTCTTCGATAGTTTTACCGTAGGCCACCGTGTAAATGGATTTAGAAGCCACACTGCTTGTTTTTTCTAGTTTATCCTGAGTTTGTTTGATGTCTTGAGGAACATAATTTAAAGTAGATAAATCTGTATTGTATTGTATATCTGTTGCAAAAAAAGCACCTGCCACCGTGACTACAGCTACTGTACCAATGACAATTTTATTTTTGTCAAAAGAAAAACCTGCAATACGATCAACAAGAGTGTTGCGTTCTTTATCTTCTTTGGGTGTATACAACTGTGGAATAACCAATAAAGACACCAATGCCGACACCATTACACTTACTGCCGCAAAAACGCCTAAGTCCTTTAACGCTTCGGAATGTACAAACACCAGACATAAAAATGCAATTGCTGTGGTACTACTACTGATTAATAAAGGTTTGGTAATATCCTTGTACAAGCCCTCAATACTTTCTCCCTTTTTGTAGTGAGTAAGAATGTGTAAGGAATAATCTATGGTTACACCCAACAAAACAGCTCCAATCCCTAACGAAATAGCTGATATAGCATCCTTTAAAAAATATAGTGTTGTCAAACCTGCCAAAGTGCCCGACAAAGGAGGTAAAAACAACAAAAGTGGTATTGTAAGTTTTCGATAAAACAAAATCAACAACAGCATCAACACACACATCGAAATCGCTACGGTATAATGGATATCGTTTTTAATTTGATTGGCATTGGCGACAGCAATTAAAGTCGAACCAAAATAAGAAAGCTCCACCTTTCCTTTAAAAGTCGTATTCAGATTCTCTTTAATCGAATGAAGTTGATTAACAAACAACGTGTTTTGTTGTGTCTCGCTACCTTTTAATTTAGGGTTAATAAACAGTAATAAACTATTACCATCCTTGGTAGTGAGATACCCATTTTTGAGTTCAAAATCATCTCCTAGATTTAATTGGCGTAATTTTTTGAGTGCTATGAAGGTGAGCCCCAAAGGATCCTTCAAAATAAAATCTCTGGAAATCATACCAGATGGAGCAATCAACGACCTATAGTTAGATTGAACTTGTTGAGTAATGCTATCGGCTACTAATTTTTGTTCAATCGCTTTATAATCTTGCTCATCTAAAAACAAGGGTAAATTATCGTACACAAAATCAAACGTCTCGGTAATATTCTCCTGAGCAACCACCCCTTGTATGTCTTTTATGTACGGTTTACAACGCTCTAGACTATCCACAAACTGAGTAGCCATAACAGACAAGTCTGTTGTTTGCCCCTCTTGCTTTCTTTCGATTAAGACCGTGATTTTGTCCGAAAAATTCAGTTGTTTAAGCACTTTTGCCGTGACATCAGCATTTTCGCTTTTCGGGATGATTTGAGAAATATCTTCTTCGAACTTGATTCTTGTGGTAAAAAAAATTCCCAATGCTAAAAACAGAAAAGCTATCCCAAGAGATAGCAATCTATTTTTCCGAATTAAATAATATGTTTTTATAAAAAATCTGTGCATAAACCGCTTACACGCTTTTTTTTCTGGTTATTAACAATGTGATATAACACACTAGCCCTAAAACAATAGAACTAATTAAAGCCAATAGTATACTCCCTACTATATACTGAGTAAAATGTTCGGCAATAGTTTCAAAGGTACTTTTATTCTGAGAAAAAGTAAATGTTTTTGAAGAAACAAATAATGCCCCTATCTGTAACGAACCATAAATGATAAAAGGTATCATTGGCGGTATACTAATATTAGAACCTATAAAAGTGATCAGTTTGTTGAGATTAAGAAAAACAGCCAAAGAAATGGCTAATAAAGTCTGCACCCCCCACAAGGGAGCTATGCCAATAAAAACACCTAGTGCCAGTGATAATGATATTTTAAGATTGGAATCTCCACTGCCTATTAAATCTTCCTGGATAAAACGCTTAAGACTTTTTTTTTTGAAGTTTTTAAATAAGTCCCTTGGTTTGATATACAGCAGAGCGATAACCACTAAAACTGTATTTAGTATACTTATTCTTGTAAAATCTTTGAAAGGTCTAAAGTGTGTAACACGTTCTTCGGGGTTATAGGAAATATTAATGGGAATATTTTTGACTGTTACTCCTTTCCAAGCCACTCGAACTATGGACTCTATTTCGAACTCAAACTTTTTGGTAAAGAATTTTTTAGGCAAAATGTCCAAAGGATATACTCTATATCCCGATTGTGTGTCCTCTAGTTTTATTCCGGTTTCGAACCAAAACCAAAAGTTAGAAAATTTATTCCCGAAACTGCTTTTTTTAGGAATACCGTCTTGCTCCATATTGCGGCTTCCAATCAACAAAATAGGATCACTTGATATTTCTATTTCTTTCAAAAAAGAAGGAATATCGTCAGGGAAATGTTGCCCGTCCGAATCTATTGTGACAGCGTAATTATACCCCAATTCTATGGCCTTCTTGAAACCCTCACGTAAAGCTTTTCCTTTGCCTATATTCTTTTTGAAGTGAATTTGCTGTAGTGATTGGTAACTCTTTAAGATTTCTGGCGTACTGTCTGTGGCTCCATCATTAACAATAATCACCTCGTTTGTATGTACCAAAACCCCATCAATAACCCGAGCCAATGTCCTTTCGTTATTGTACGTAGGAATGATAACGCAAACCTTAACATCAGATTTTTCTGATGATTCAATTTTAAAAAATGTATCAGCTGTCTCAGTCATATTCCCTTTAGGCGTTTATCTTGAATCTTGAAGGTTTACAAGCTTATTTTAGACTGCGCAAATATAGAGATTCTAGGGAGAAATTTTTGGGTTAAATTGAGGATTAGGATAAAGAGGATTTGTGATCACGATAGTGCGGATTTGTAATCCGTTTTTGTATATCTAAATTGAATGTATATACTGTATTTGCTTACTCTTGTCGGCACGGAAAACATTTCCGCGCAATCGGGTAAATTATCATCTAACAATGAGCCTAAATCAAGCTGTTCAAACTCATTAATAACAAAATTTAACCCATCAAAAGGGTTAATGTTTTGGGATTTTATTACTTTCATGATGTGTTTTGTCGCAACACCAATTTAGGTGAAAACACACAAAACCGCAAACCTTTGTAAACAAATAGTTTGCGGTTATTTTTTAATATAGACCTACGGAATTAAGGTGCAAATCCGAGCTATCTGATCGGAAAAAGTTCTGCTGATATACAAGTGTTTATTGATTTGCGAATGTGCCTATTTAGCATAAATTGAGTTCATGATTGCTTCGCAGTTGCCGCACGGCAAACGCTCAATTGTTTTTACACAAATCGTAAGTCCCCTACTCCGTCAAATTAAATATCTCCGAATCGTTCTCTAAAGAACTTTTGAGTTCTTTTTTGTTTTTAACGCCCAACTTTTTCAATTTGGTAGCTTGTAAAACTAGATTGTCATTCCCTGAAGCGAGTTGATTGTAGGCATCATCATAAGAGGATTGGGCACTACTTAGTTGTTTTCCTAATTTCTCCAAATTTTCAGTAAACCCTACAAATTTGTCGTACAATTTAGCTCCTCTTTCTGCAATAGCTATTGCATTTTGATTTTGATACTCCCGTTTCCATAGGTCAACAATCAATTTTAAAGAAGTGATTAAATTGGTAGGATTCATCAATAAAATCCTTTTGTTATAAGCATAACTCCATAAGTCCGAATTAGCTTGCATCGCCGCAATATAAGCCGGTTCACTTGGAATAAACATCATGACAAAATCAAGTGTTTTATCATAATCGTCATACCCTTTTGAGCTCAACGTATCTATATGTATTTTAATCGCCGCCACATGGGCATCTAACTCCACTTTTTGTTGGTCTACATCTATAGCATTCATGTAACGAGTATAGGCATTCAACGACACCTTTGAGTCTATAATTACATTACGATTATCTGGATATTTAATGACGGCATCAGGACGCATTTTTTTACCCTCAGAATCGGAACGTAAAGGTTTATTATTTTCGTCCATTAGCTGATGTTCCATAAAGTACTCCTCATCCTTACGCAAACCTGATTTCTCTAGAATGCTTTCCAAAATCATTTCCCCCCAATTCCCTTGCGTCTTAGCCTCTCCTTTTAGCGCATTGGTTAAATTAATCGCATCCTGACTGATTTTATTACTTTGTTCGGCTAGTCTTTTCACTTCTTCACCTAGAGAGAAACGTTCCTTTGCTTCTTTTTCGTATACGTCTTGTACTTTGGTTTTAAACTCATCTATATTTTTAGCCAAAGGATCCAAAAGTACTTTTAGCTTTTCTTTATTTGTCTCAGAGAAAGATTCTGTGTTTGATTTTAAGATTTCTGAAGCAATATTCTTAAACTCCCTATTGAACTTCTCACCCATTGCTTCGATTTCTTCTTTCTGAGTGGTCAACTTTTCTTGCAGCGCTTTATTGTTTGCCGACTGTATAGCTAATTCCTCGTTCTTTTGATTGTATTTTTGAGTTAAAACCTCCAATTCTCCTTTTCTTTTTTCTACTTCTTCTTGTAATTCAGTTATGGTTTTTGCTCGGCTTTCACTGTGAACTGTAATTTCTGCCTTTTGAGTTTTTAAAGCGTTTATCTCGTCATTCAAGACTTTATTGTTTTCAGCAAAACTTACATTCTGTACTTTCAGGTCTGTTAGATCCTGCTTCAACTCCTGTATTTTGGCATCAGCCATAGCTTTTTCGACACTCAACTCTCGTAATTCGGCAACCTTACTATCTACCTTTTCCTTGAAGGTATCCAATTCTTTTTCTATTCTATTACAAGTATCTTCTTTTGTCTTTAAAGCTACTTCAAGCTCTTGAATTTTATTTTTAAGAATAGTTACTTCTTCGGTATCAATTGCCTCTGATTTTTTGTTATTTAACCATAAATAAGTGGGTATAATCCCAAAAACCAATCCAATAAGAATAAATAAAACTGTTTCCATAATGATAAAAGCAAGATTGTAGATTTACAAAGGTAAAAGTCTTCTTAATCAAAAACGCTAAACCTTTGTTTTTTTTACGCGATTGAAGTTCCGATTAATACTCCTTCATTTTGGACACATCCAAAAACTAAAAAGTGTACACCAATTGAATCATTCCTTTGGTTTCTTTAAACTCATCAACTGATGAAAATGACTCGTTATTGTCGTTAATAAAGGCTAAATTTTCAAAACCTCCATGACTTGCCATGATACCTAACGATAAATGAGTGAATAAGTGGTATTGAACTTCGGCAGTATAGCCAAACTGAATTACCTCAGCCCTGAAATAGTCTATTGTAGAAAAATCAACGGCTCCTGAATTTACTCTAAACATGCCAAGTTCATATTCACAATAACTGGTGTAAGCTCCTGCCGTTATGACAAAACGCCCAGGCGAAAAGCCGATTTGTAATGGTGCTTGAATCTGATAACTATTGCTCTTAACATCACTAAAAACCAACTGTTTACCTCCACGAGTGTAATAATCTTTATTATTGTTGCCTTGTCCCAATCCTCGATAGGTATTGTTGTGAGCATAAAAAAAGGCATCTAAACCAATCCCTAAACAAAAATTGGAACGAAAGAGTTTTTTGCGCGTCCAAAAACCTGCTCCCACTATGGTTTGATCTATTATCTGATATTCTTTCAAGAAACTGTTTTCTTCCTTGCCAAGATGTGTTTTAATTCCCATCAACAAGGATTTATCAATAGGCTCATAGGAAAAAACCTCATCCCTCACTCTACTGCTGTTAAAAACAGTTTCGATCTCAGAGGCTCGTTGAGCTAATAAACGCATTCTGAGCCCAAACCAATGCTCTTTCGGTTTAGACACTTCTTCTTTCTTTTTTTCGGTATGATGTATAAATTTTTTCTTTTGGGCTGGTGTGGGAGCAGGTCGCTCAATTTCAATTTCGTAAACAGTATCTCGAACGCTCTCAAAAACAAAAATAGAATCTCCTTTTATTTGTACCTCTCCTTCGACATCATTCAGTTCGGTCTTAACTTTGCCTTGGGCAAAACCCAAAACACAAATAAATAGAAATAGTATTACAATTTTTAACTGATTCATAATTAGTTAGGCACAATAAGGTTCGCAAAAATAAATGATTCGCCAAATAAATTTGTCAATTTAATGTTAATTTAAACTTAACATCAGCTGAACCAAATATCTTATCAATTAGGTAGCCACCCACTAAATATAAGTAATTTTTGGTTTTTTTTAACACTTTTGAAATAAGTACTAGAAAGTATATACTACGTTGACTGTCGATTTAAGCTCTTTAAAAGAGTCAATTGATTTAAAAAACTGTTCTTGTTTATTTATAAATAGTAAATTTTCAAAGCCTCCATAGGTCGCCGCCACTCCTATGGAAAAATGGGTAAGTAGTTTGAACTGTACTTCTCCAGAATAACCAATTTGCACAACGTCAGCCACAAAGTCTTGTAATTCGCTCAATCCTGTAGCTTGAGAAATCCCAAACATCCCAATGGAATACTCACAATAACTCACATAAGCCCCAGCAGAAACCACAAATCTCCCTGGAGAAAAACTCAGTTGAATCGGTGCTTGTATTTGATAACTATTACCTTTTACATATCTAAATGTTAGAGGAACTCCATCATCCGTAAAAAACACTCCATTGTAGACACTGCCATTAGGTAACGAAAGAGATGTATTCTGACTATAATAGAAATATGAATCAACACCTAAGCCTAAGGCAAATTTTGAATTAAAAATTTTTCTGCGTGTCCAAATCCCCAGTCCAAACGTTTTCCTTTGTTGAATTGCAAACTCCCTAAAAAATGTATTTTCTTCGATACCTGCATTTGTCTTAACACCATAGTACCAATCCTTGTCCATAGGTTCATAGGCAAAGACGTCGTCTCTTATTCCTGAATCATTTAATATAGTAGGAGTAGAAAGAATATCTTTCCCTTTTAATTTTAGCCGTAAGGCCAACCAATACAATTTACTTTTTGATTTCTTTTTTGAAGACTTTTCTTCACTAACCTTCTCTGTTTCGAGTTCTTTCTTGAAACTTTTTTTGGGAGTTGGGATATCTTGTTTCTTTTCTTCAATTACATAAACAGTATCACGTACATGAACTGTTTCAATGATAAATACTGTATCAACACTGGCGTTGTTTTCCTCATTAGTTAATGCTGGGTCATATTGCTTTTGCGAAAAGCCAACACCAACCCATAAAAGAAATAATACAACAATGCTATTTCGTAACATAAACGGTATCCCTAGTAATCTCTTGTCGTTTGACTACTACAACCTTTGTTTTTTTGCTTTGTAAACTGTCTTCTTTTTCAGCAGCTGAATCCGCAATTGGGGTTGAGGTAATCACAGGAGTAGAAACAAAATCTTTCTCCTTGACCGGATTATCGTTTTCAACCTCAAGTATAGGCTTTTTTTCTATATTTTGCACCTTTTCAGGAGTATTATCAGGATTATAAATAACAGAATCTAACTTAACTACATCCGTTTTGTCATCCATCTTGTTTTCAATAACAACAGGGCGGTTGGTTATATCATCCGTGTTTTGCTTCTGATATAACCATGCACCTGCGAGTACTACGGCAACTGTTGATCCTATAACAAGACCAGTTACCATGTTGCTAGACTGATTAAGCCCAACAAACGTATTAGGGGTATTAATTTTCTTATTTAATTCGAGCGTTGGATTTAGAGGTTCAATTTCAAAATTTTCAAACGCATTTTTACAATTTGAAGCAAATAGGCTGTCGCCAAAGCCCATAAAAATCAAAACAGCCATAACTCTCCTTTTATTTTCATTTACTTTTTGGTTGCCCAAACGTTCTATCAAATAAGTTTGTACTGTTTTTCTGGCACGGGATAAATGCGATTTGGACGTTCCTTCCGAAATATTTAAAGCTTCGGCAATTTCCTTATGAGAAAAATTATCCATGATATACATGTTAAACACCGCACGGTGATGATCAGGTAATCTATCCATGGCCGCCAAAATATCCTTGACCTCTATCCCAGAAGCTAACAATTGGCTTTTATTATCTAATGTTAAGTTACTCATAAGGCTCGTTTTATCGACCGTATCAAATTGGTCATTAATAGAGAATACTGTTTCTTTTGCCTTTTTAATATGATGTAGCGCCATATTTACCACGATTCGACTCAGCCAACCATCTAAAGCTTTGATGTCTTTTAAAGTATCTTCCTTTTGAATGGCAACAATAAAAGACTCTTGAACTATATCCTCTGCAATAGCTCTTTCTTTAACGTATCGACGACAGATACCAATTAATTTAGCCGCCGATTGCTGATAGGTCAAATCCCAATCTACTCTACCCATATTCTACATTTTAAAAAACCGAGTTAATACACTTTCTTACGATAAACTGGGTATAATTTACCACTATTTCAAGCTAAATCAACCAATTCTTTTGAATAAATCTCAGGAACTTTTGTCGGTCTTTATATATAAGAGTCAAAAAAACAAAAAGGTTGCAGTTGATTTTACTTTTGTAAAAATAGTCCCCTATAGATGTACTATCTTTGCCCTCTTAACAAAGCACTATTTTGAACACTAAACTTATACCTGCCTTTTTATTATCCTTTGTCAATACATTAAGTGCGAGTATATTGTTCCCTGTGTTGCCGTTTGTGGTAGCGGCCTATGATGCTCCTAAATGGGTTTTTGGTTTATTATTGACCTTGTACTCTAGTTTTCAATTCATTGGCTCTCCTTTGTTGGGTAGGCTTTCTGACGCTCACGGGCGAAAGCCTATTTTGTTAATCAGTCACGGCGGTACTTTATTAAGCTGGTTTGTTTTCTTATTTGCGCTGTATTTACCCAAAACAGAAGTATGGGGATTTATGTTACCCTTATGGATTATTGCTTTGTCACGAATATTAGATGGTATTACAGGAGGAAATACTTCCGTAGCCAATGCTTATGTAGCTGACATTACAACCTTAAAAGAAAAATCATACATCTTTGGTTATTTGGGGGCTGTAACGGGTTTAGCCATGATTTTAGGCCCAGGTATAGGTGGATTCAGTGCCAGTTCCAGTTATGGGTATGTAGGAACCATTGTAGTTTCAATTCTCATATCAGTTGTAACACTAGTGGCTATTTTTCTTTGGTTAAAAGAGTCGCTTCCTATAACAAGTAGAGCACCTAGAGTGAAAGAATCGATTTGGAAAATGATTAATATTCCTTTACGAATAAAAGAAGTTAATCCTAACAAAACCATCATAACCATTTTTACCATGAAAATGCTCTTTACGGCTATGGTGGGTATTTATATTGGTTCGATTGCTTTATTCCTGATTGATTTATTTGATTTTAACGAAAAAGAATTGGGGACTTTTATGTTAGTTGTTGGAGTATTTTTAGCGTTTAATCAGGCTTTTGTATCGAAAAGATTAATTGATAAACTAGGCGAATTCAAAACCTTAATGTTAGGTCTTTTCTTCTGTTTTTTTGGTTTGTTTTCCATTACTCTCACAAACAATATGTATCTATTTATTGCTTGTTATTATATAATGAATTTAGGTCTTTCGCTTTGCTTCCCTACGTTTAATGCGATTCTTGCGATTAATGCCCCAGACAAGAGCAAAGGAGAAATTATGGGTATCAGTGAATCCATCAATTCATTTAGTATGGCGGTCTTCCCTGTAATATCAGCTCTAGTATATACCTACATCGAAAAATATCTTTTCCATGGCGCTTCTCTCCTACCTTTGATTGGTTTTGGGATAGCTTTTTATATGAGAAAAAAATTGAAGTAATTTACTCCTTAACCACTTTTGTTGTAGCTACACCTTTATCTGTTTTGGTTTTTACCAAATACATTCCTTTGGGTAAATGAGATATATCAATACTTCCAGAGGTAAACTGTGGTACAGAAAGTATTAATTGTCCTTGTATGTTGTATATTTCTATTGAATTGATTTGTGTTTGATTTTTTGAAGAAATATTTAATCTCTCTACAATTGGGTTAGGGTATAGTGTTAATTCTTCGTTGAATTCAAAATCACTTACTCCTAGATGCTCTTGAACAATTGTAGTCGTTTCATTATTAGTGATAATCGGTAAATTAAAATCAAAATAAATACTGGCTTGATTACTAAAGCTATCGCCTAATTTAAGAGACGGCAAGGTTTTGATTTTGAAAATCACATATCCATCATTATTAGCATCATCTGTTGGTAATTTTATTCCTTCAAAAATAAACTCCACTTTATTGCCTTTTATTCGGGTTTCAAAATCATGACTCGCATCAATCGGCTCTAATGTAGAAATATCAAACTTACTCTCATCTATTTCATCCGCAACAACCACATTCTCAGCATAAAATGTCCCTTCGTTCTCAAAACGAATACGGTAATGCACATACTCTCCTATCATGTCTTCAAGGACATCCGTTCCTTCCAAACATGTTTTATCGTTAGGATCATATGAACCTACCACAGTTTGTCGAAGCTCAAAAGTATTATTAGAAGGCGTCGCATCAATTCCTGAAGTAGTTATTGAAGCAGTAAAATTCAATAAATCATCATTATTAACCGCAGGTGTCTCTTGTGGTGAATTTACGTTGAACTCTACCGTAATTTCTCTTTTCTCGAATGGTTTTAAGCCTGAATAATTCCAAACAAATTCGTAATCCTTAAACTCATCAGGTTGAATTGATGCTCCTACATAGTCCAAAACATCGTCAAAATACGTCAAACTAATCATACCAGACTGTGTGATAATCCCCTTATTTTGATACACAATTTTGTACTTCGCATCAAATCCTGGTCGCGCTGGAATTATAGATGAGTAAACAACTTCAACATCATTCTTTTCTGAAACAGGTGTAGCACAAAAATTATGAACTTCTTCTTTATTCAACTCGTCGAATTTTACAGTAACACTTGAGGGTTGAAAAGTATAATCATCTGACTGTGGCGTTATCGTAAACGACCCTGTTTGTACAGGAACACTATAAGCTCCCTTTTCGTTTGAAACCAATAAGCCTTCCGTTGTTCCATCATTAATAGTATACTTCAAATGAGGTATAGCAATTGAATTGTCTGAACAAAATCTATTTTTACCTTTTATTGTATTGTAACCGCCCCCTGGAACAAATGAGCAATAGGTATTGTAAGTCCAATCAATGCTATTTGACCTATTAGCTATTCTTAAAACTGAGGGAAGGTCTTCTTCATCAATACAAATATGCTTAAGGTTTGTATATGCAAAACTTTCCCAAATGTCTTGTACACTTCCATTTTTAATATTCAAAAATTCCAATGGTGGATTGGAATAAACCATAATAGTCTTTAAATTGGAATTATTGGATAAATCAAGACTTGTAATCATATTATTACTACACAACAATGTCTCCAACTTGTGATTCTTTGATAGGTTTAAACTTGCCAATTCATTATAGCCACAATCAAGGTAGTCAAGTAATATATTTTCGGATAAATTCAAATACTTTATTTTATTATTTGAACAAAATAAACTAGTTAAGTTCTTGAAGTACTCAATACCACTTAAATCTATAATATCTTCTTTTTCAACAAACCACCTTGGATCACTAATATTTAAAACGGTTGTTTCTAAAGCTTCCGATATCTCTATTTCTCCATTTTTATTTAAATCTATAATAATATTGTTATCGTCTTTGTCTTTTGCTATACTATTTAAAGTACTTGCTTCAACTAATTTTCTTTTAAACTTCTCATCCACGAAATCTATAACTTTTACATTTGGATCTAGTGTTAAACAAAAATCTTGATTTATTAAATTTTCACCATTAGGAAAAGAAACATCAACATTTTGAGGAGAAACAGAAAAACTCTCTAGTTGCGCGGTTATTTTATAATTTCCTGAATTTAACCGTACGATAAAATTTCCATTGGAATCAGGCATTATAAATCCATTACGTGTTCCATCAGATATAGTATACTTTAAAAAAATAGATTTTTTTGTATCATCTTGACAATGAAAATTCATTCCTTTGAAAGTATAAATATCTTGAGAAGGATCATATGAACCCCATGAGTTAATAGAAACATCGTTATATCCGAGTCTCTCTATTTCATTTTGAATACTAAGTATATTATCCGTTCGATCTAAACAAATATTTTTTAAAGTAGGAATATCGTTTATATCAACTTCCGTTTCTAAGCTTCCGTTTTTTAGATTTAAACTCAATAAAGGGTTGATTTTACAATCCAGACTATTTAAATTTTTATTACTACTACAATCTAAGGTGTTTAACAAATTACTAGAACAGTATAAGTATTTTAAGTTAGTATTATTTGTTATGTTTAAACTCGACAATAAATTATTTCTGCAACTCAATTCTTCAATCTTTGTAGTATTGGAAACATCCAAACTATTTAATTTATTACCACTACAATCAAGGTTTGTTAACTCCGCATTGTTGGATAGGTTTAAGTAACTTAATGAATTATAGTTACAATTAAGCTTTGTTAATAAAGGACAATTAGATACATCTAGACTTACTAATTCATTTTTGCTACAACGTATTACTTTAAGTTTTTTGTTATTAGATAAATTTAGACTTGTTAACTTATTGTTATTACAGTATAGAGTATCCAAATTAACAAAGTACCTTATTTCACTAATATCACTAATATCAGTGTACTGAACACTTAGCAATTTAACACTCATAGCTTCGGAAAATTCAACTTCTCCATTTCCATTAACATCTACATTAGATATATATTTCCCATTATCATCATGAATAGCCGTTTTTAAAACCTTCTCCTTAAACTTCGGGTCCTTAAATTCAATAACCTGAGCATTAACTAATCCAACTGATAAAAACAACAAAAAAGAAAAAAGTATACGTACCATTATAACTTATTTAAAAAGCTAAAGATACTACTATTAACAAATTTTTAAGATACAAATAGGGTAAAACTTTGATTTTCTTCTTTCTAAGAAGCCAAAATCATAAATGAGAAAAAAATTGAAGTAAAAAAAGAAAATTGTGCGGGGCATTCAAAGAATACCCCAACACAATTTATCCCCCATCTGTAAATGGTCGTGTGTGGCGCAAATGTACGTCACAGTTCTATTGATTAATTCACGCTTCTTACAAATGGCGGTTTTCAACTCACAAGTGGCAGTTATGAAACCATATTTGGATTTTATCCTAAAAAGAAAAAAAACAAATTGAGATTAACACTAAGATTTTGTCGGGTTTACTTCCAAGTTATTTCGGTATTTTTGAAACCTCAACAAACAACCTTATGAGCAAAACCAAAGTATCCTTAATAAGCGTTTTTAAAACTATTATTTGGCCAAGAAAACAATTGCTGTTTATTGGACTTATCTTAATTGTGATCAGCCGCATTGCTGGATTAGCACTTCCTGTAGGTTCAAAATATTTAATGGATGACGTTATCGTAAAAAAAGACATTGACATGTTATATTACCTTTTGATAGGTATCCTAGTAGCAATTGTCGTTCAAGCCATTACTTCATTTTTATTAACCAGATTGCTTAGCGTTGAGGCACAGCATCTTATTGCTCAACTCCGTGTTAAGGTGCAACAAAAAATATTAAGCTTACCTGTCAATTTTTTTGATAATAGTAAATCGGGAGAATTAGTCTCGCGTATTATGACCGATGTGGAAGGTGTTCGTAATATAGTAGGAACAGGTTTAGTCCAATTAATTGGAGGTTCTTTAACATCCATTATTTCATTAGTTCTAATGATACGAATAAGTGGAAAACTAACCGCTTACGTATTGATTCCAGTTGTAATTTTTGCTGTAATTGCCATGAAAGCCTTTGGATTCATCCGCCCTATTTTTAGAGAAAGGGGTAAAATTAAAGCCGATGTTACGGGACGTTTGACAGAATCACTTAATGGAGTACGTGTGGTAAAAGGTTTTAATGCAGAAAAACAAGAAATTGATGCCTTTGAAAGTGGTGTTCACAAATTGTATGAGAATATTAAGAAAAGTTTGACTTCAACAGCACTGGTTACTAGTTCTGCTACTTTTCTTTTAGGTTTAGCCTCTGCCGGAATAATGGGAATCGGTGGCTTCATGATAATTGATAAGTCAATCACAACGGGAGACTTTTTATCTTTCACGTTGTTATTGGGATTTATGATTGCTCCTATTGTTCAAATGAGTAATATCGGTAGTCAATTAACAGAAGGAATCGCAGGATTGGACAGAACAGAAGAATTAATGAATATGGAATCAGAACATGATCTGGAACAACGAGTTAACGAACTATATGATATCAAAGGAGATATCCAATTTGAAGATGTTTCCTTCTCATACAATGAAGGTAAAGAAGTCATAAAAAATATCACTATAAATGCTCCTCACGGTTCTGTTACTGCTCTGGTAGGATCATCAGGATCAGGTAAAAGTACCATTGCTGGATTAGTATCTTCTTTTTTGATTCCCGATTCTGGGAAAATTACCATTGATGGACATGATTTAGCTTACGCCAAATTAAGTAGCTACAGACAATATCTAGGAGTCGTGTTACAAGATGACTTTTTGTTTGAAGGAACCATTAGAGAAAACATCATTTTCCCAAGACCTCATGCTACAGAAGAAGCTATTCAGGAGGCAGTAAAAGCAGCTTATGTCAATGAATTTTCTGATCGATTCGAGGATGGATTAGAAACCGTTATTGGAGAACGAGGAGTTAAACTATCAGGTGGACAACGTCAACGCATTGCCATTGCCAGAGCGATTTTGGCCGATCCAAAAATACTGATTCTGGATGAAGCTACTTCTAATCTTGATACAGAAAGTGAAGCTTTGATTCAGGAGAGTTTAGCCAAATTAATGCAAGGACGTACTACCTTTGTAATCGCACACAGATTGAGTACTATTCGTAAGGCTGATCAAATTTTGGTTATCGAAAACGGAGAAATAAAAGAGCGTGGAAACCACGATGAGTTAATTGCCTCAAAAGGTCGCTACCACGAACTATTTACTTATCAAGCGAGGATCTAACTATTCCCAAACTCCCGAAGGAGCAAATAATAAATCTATAGGATTATCGACCTCATAGAGGTATTGATACCCATTTTCTTTGTTGTCACAAAAAGGTTCAATGAGACGTATCATTTCGTAATAACTCTCTAACGTTAACGCACAATAAAAGGTTTTTTCATCCTGTGTAAAAATTCCTTCATCAGTTTTGAACAAACCCATAATAAGGTTACAGTTACGGGGTTTGATAAAATCAATTTTAGATAAATCAATGGCTCTTCTATTTCTAATTATCGATTCCTCAATTAAATCTCTGAACCGTTGGGCATCTGCTTTACTAAAATTGTACAACCGCACCACGTGCTCATCGTATTCGTTAACATTGGGGATAAAATCAAGCTCCATATTTGACGTGTTAATAGCTTGCTCAAAACTATCAAATTTGATACTTTTAAGCTATTAAAAAATCATTATTATGAAAATCATTTATACATTTCTACTACTTTCATTTGTTGTCCCATCACTTAAAGCACAAGCACCACCTACAGCTTGCGAAGATATCATAGCTTACACCTCTCTGGAAGAAGCGCTGAAAGAACCCGAAAAAGTCATCTATCTAGATTTGGCTATGCACCACCCTAAACTGACATCTATTCCTAAAGAAGTAGGGCTATTCCCAAACTTAGTATGTCTTGATGTGTCTTTCAATCGAATAGCCACAATCCCTACCGAAATTAAAAAGTGTACAAAATTGAAACACCTTAATTTAATGGGTAATCGCTATTTGGCTAAACTACCAAAAATACTACAAGAAGTTTCCAGCCTGGAAGAAGTAAACGTAAGCGATATACCAGAATGGAACGATGCTACTAAATCAGAAGCTAAAGCCTTATTGCCAAATGTAAAAGTTATTACGGATTAGACATTAGATGTTAGATATCAGATGTTAGATTTGAGGTTTGAGGTTTGAGGTTTGAAATTTGAAATTTGAGGTTTCTAATGTCTAATATCTAATGTCTAATGTCTAATATCTAATGTCTAATATCTAGCTTCTAAAAGCTAACATCTACTTAACTCAAAAGTAACACTCTATCTCCTTTTCAATCATTTAATTAAAAATTTAATAATACAGAATTAAGCTAAACGAAACGCCTATACTTTTAGTTTACCCTAACTAAATAGTCTGTATGAAAAAGAACAAACGACGAAAGGTAGATGTAGTCGTCGTATCCGATGTACACTTAGGCACTTTTGGCTGTCACGCCAAAGAACTCTTTAAATATTTAAAGACTGTACAACCCAAAATACTTATCCTAAACGGAGATATCATTGATATCTGGCAATTCAGCAAAAGATACTGGCCTAAGTCACACATGAAAGTGATTAAACAAATAATTAGTTATCTGGCTTCAGATACTAAAATTTATTACATCACGGGCAATCATGATGAAATGCTCAGAAAATTTGAAGGTTTACAAATGGGGAATTTTCAAATTGTCAATCAGGTTCAAATGGATCTGGATGGAAAAAAAACATGGTTCTTTCATGGAGATGTATTTGACGTAGTCATTCAAAATTCCAAATGGTTGGCCAAAATTGGGGGTATCAGTTATGATTTTCTTATTGTCCTAAATTCTTTCATCAACTTTTGCAGCAATATCCTTGGACAAAAGAAAATATCATTGTCGAAAATGATAAAAGACAATGTCAAAAAAGCCGTCAAATATATAGGAGATTTTGAGCACGCTGCCGTTCAAGTAGCGATACAAAAAAATATGGATACCGTCATCTGTGGACATATTCATCAGCCACAGTTCAGAACCATCACTCAGGAGAATCGAGATATTCTTTATTTAAATTCTGGTGATTGGATTGAAAACCTCACTGCTCTGGAATATCACGAAAAGCAATGGAGTATTTACACCTACCCTATTCGTGAAGAAGAAAATAGTGACGAATCAATTGAAGACGATGAGGATGACGCAACAGCTATTGTGGATCTTAATCATAAACAATTGTTTGAGCGATTAATCACAGAATTTAAATTTTAAAAGAGTATGCGAGTATTATATGCCATACAAGGAACAGGAAATGGACATTTGAGCAGAGCAAGAGAAATCATTCCTATACTCAATAAAAAATGTGATTTAGATATACTGATTAGTGGTAATCAAGCAGATGTGCATTTGGATCACCCAATCAAATACCGTTTTAAAGGTTTAAGTTTCATTTTTGGTAAAAAAGGTGGAGTCGATCTACTCAAAACCTTTACTAATTCTAACCTTAAGTTATTAAAAAAAGACATCCATAACTTACCTGTGCAGGATTATGATTTGATTCTAAATGACTTTGAACCTGTATCGGCTTGGGCTGCCCAAAAAGCAAAGATACCTTGTATCGCTTTGAGTCACCAAGCAGCTGTGTTAGACCCAAAAGCTCCTAAACCCAAAAAATCAGACATCATTGGAAAACAAATTTTGAAATATTACGCACCAAGTACCATCAAAAGAGCTTTTCATTTTCAATCCTATTCAGAAGATATTTATACTCCCGTAATTAGATCAGAAATTCGTAATCTAACGGTAAAAGAAGAAAATAGATATGTTGTTTATCTGCCCGCGTATAGTGATAAAAAAATAATAAAGATGTTATCTCCTTTTGAAAATACACTATGGGAAGTCTATTCAAAACACACTAAAAAAGGATACCGAAAAAAAAATATCATCATTCGAAAAATTGAAAACAGCACCTTTGTTAACAGTTTAGTTTCTTGTACAGGGGTACTTTGTGGAGCAGGTTTTGAAACACCTGCTGAAGCACTTTTTTTACAAAAGAAACTGATGGTGATACCCATGAAAGGACAATATGAACAACAATGCAATGCCAGATCCTTAGAACTAATGGGAATACCTGTATTAAAATCTCTAAAAAAGAAACATTCCGAAAAAATCAAAACTTGGATTAACAGCACAGAAAAAATTACTGTTAACTATCCTGATTGCACCGAAGCGATTATAGATGATATTCTGAATTATCACATTCACGTAGCTCAAGACGTTTTATGTTCTGCACAATCAGATGAATCCGTTGTTAATTCTGAACGCTAATCTTGAAAGCCAAAAAGATTTTCACTTCTAAGCTGAAGTTGCCCGAAGCCAAAAAGTTTGGAGAAGACTTTATTTGGGGCGTTGCTTCGTCAGCTTTTCAAGCAGAAGGAGCCCCTTTTGTTGCTGGTAAAAGTGCATCCATTTGGGACACTTATGTAAAAAAATCCCATTTATCTGATCGTAACGGCGAAATTGACACGCCCAACTTTTACCATAGATACAAACAAGACATTGATTTAATCAAAGAATTAAATTTTAATCATTTTAGATTTTCTCTCTCATGGCCTCGTATTTTACCTAATGGCACAGGAAAAATAAATACTAAAGGAACTGACTATTACCATCGTGTGATTGATTATTGTTTAAAAAAAGACATTAAACCTTGGCTTACCTTATACCATTGGGATTTACCCCAAATACTTCAAGACAAAGGAGGTTGGAAAAATCGAGACATCTTAGATTGGTTTGCAGAATTTACTTATGCTACCACAAAACAATATGGCGACAAAGTAAAAGATTGGATGGTACTTAACGAACCTATGAGCTTTACGGGATTAGGATACTTCATGGGGTATCATGCGCCTCAAAAAAAAGGTTTGTTGAACTTTTTACCTGCTGCACATCATGCAATGCTGTGTCAAGGCATAGGCGGTCGTATTATTCGCAATGAAGTAAAAGACAGCCATATAGGAACTACTTATTCTGTTTCGGCTATAAAGCCAAAAGCAAAAACAAAAAGACATCAACAAGCAGCTCTACGATTGGATGCGCTTATGAATCGGTTTTATGTAGAACCTATTTTAGGCATGGGTTATCCACTAGACAAAGTCCCTAATCTAAAATTCATCAATCGATTCGTTAAGGAAGGAGATATGGAGCAAGCGCAATTCGACTTTAATTTTGTTGGTCTACAATACTATTTTAGGGTAGTTGCCAGATATAGCCCTTGCCCTCCCATCCTGTGGGCCAAAGAAGTTCCTGCAAGACACCGAAATGTTCCTATCAACACACTCGATATGGAAATATATCCTGACGGAATGCTTAAAATACTACAACAGTTTCACCAATACAAGAACCTACCTCCTATTTACATTACAGAAAGTGGAGTTTGTCTTGACGACAAACTAATCGATAATAGGGTAAAAGATAAAGCTCGTATCAATTACCACAAGGCCTACCTCAGAAAAATTCGCAAAGCTCAAAAACTAGGCATTGATGTCCGCGGCTATTTCAACTGGTCACTCAATGATAATTTTGAATGGAGCGAAGGTACTGATCCAAGGTTTGGACTCATCTATACGGACTACAAATCTCAAAAACGCATTGTAAAGGATTCTGGACTTTGGTTTAAAGAGTATTTGAAGTAGATTTGAGGTGTTAGACGTGAGATGTTAGACTTTAGATATCAGATGCTAGATTTGAGGTTTGAGGTTTCTATTATCTTGCATCTAGGTCTAATATGGCACATTCAGAAGTACGCTCACTTTTTTAAAAATACAGATATAAAAACCGATTTTGATTTTTTCAAAGTCGGTTTTTGTTTTTTTGTTACTATTTTTTGTTAGAAAATATCGTTTTGAGTAACAACAACACACACCTATCCCAACGAAGTTAGTTTTCGGTTTTTAAGCAGCTAAATTTTCAGATTGCGCAATGTAAATTCTTCGTCCTATTTCTAGGGCATTTGCCGTATGGATGCCGAAGAATATCCATAAAATTTCGCTCTTCTTGGTTCTGGCTTTGATTTTTCTCAAGTTGTAATGTTCTTTTTCATTGCCAAAGCTACCTTCAAGCCTTGTGGCTCTTTCTTTTTTTATGGCAGAAGCCAATATTTTACGTTGCTCCTCATGTTTCCCAGCTTTTCCTTTACGTACGAAGTCGGTATGAATCTGATTTGAAGAAGTAAATGTTCTGTTTTTGTTGGTGGCATAGATAGCATCGGCTCCTACTATTTTAATTTTTGTTTTAGTAAGCCATTGCGCAAAATGAACGCTATTTATCAGCCTAGTTCCTTCGTTAAAAGCCCTGTATTCAAGGTGTTCAATAAAATTAATTCCGTCTATTTGAATCTTGTTTACTTTGGCTCCAAACTCTACCTGTTTAACTTCTTTACCACGAACAATAGGACGGACATAGCTTTTATGGATGCTTACAATTCTGTCCTGAACCGACTTACCTGTTTCAAAGATGGTTCGCTGTTGTTTGTATACTTTTGCTATAACCGCTCTTTGGGTTTTGTATTTTTGGGTAGCTTCAAAGGGATGAAGATTTTCTATTTTGGAGAGTTCACCATTGAGTTTGTATAAAAGTTTCAATAATCCACGGGTTACTTTGTTACGGTGTTTGGATAGCTTTTTTCGTTTTCTAGAATAACTATTGTATCGCTCAGACCAGTCCAAGAATTTGGTTCTAGGTAATTTGATTTTAAAGATTCTGCATAAATCAACCATTTGACTATAGCACCACTTCACGCACTCCCAAAGTAGTTTTTGATTGGTCGGATAACGCAAGTCGCTTTCATAGCAAGTCGCATCGGCAAGTACTTTGTCAAGATTTCCCATGTAAGGTAGCCAATTTGCTGCTAATACTTTTTGCGCTTGACTAAGCGGTAATTTTTCAGATAATTCCATGCGGATTTGACTGACTATTTTGGAGTTAATCAGCGGTTTTTCAATAGGAATTACAATATCACAAAAGAATTGCATATAAACATTACCGTTGAGCATCTCAATGAGCATCTGATCGGAACATCCATAATAATTCTTGAGCATCATCAGGGCTATTTTACCCCGCGGACTAAAAATACTTTTTGGTCCCTTGGTATACTCTTTTATCTTAAAAGACTTTGACAGCTCGGAAAAAGGTGTAGAAAGGTAAATTTTCCCTAAATCAGTCTTTAAAAATTGCGCGTAAAAAGCATCAAAATTTTCGTTAAATGTAAAAAAAGGAATTTCGTGTTGACCCGAGGCTTTAGCCGAACAGACGAAGTAAATTCGCTTAAACGTACTATTTTTGGCATTGGTATTTAAAAGTAAACCCCGTTTTTAACTCATTTTGAGCAATTTCGGGGTTTGTTACTTTTAAAAATAGCACTTATTCTGCTGATATACAAGTGTTTATTGATTTGCGAATGTGCCTAATATCTAATGTCTATAATCTCATATCTAAAGTCTAATATCTAAAGTCTCACATCTAAAATCTCGTGCCTAAAATCTCTTAATCAGTTTAAATTACAAACTTGAGCTTTTTTTTATATCCAAATTAAGACTTACTACTTACGCCTTACTACTTCATATTTAACGTATTTGTCCATCTCCAAAAACATAGTACTTATTAGTCACTAATTGTTTCAGTCCTAATGGCCCTCTATGGTGTAGCTTATCTGTACTGATAGCCAATTCAGCTCCTACTCCCATTTGTCCACCATCTGTAAAACGTGTAGAAGCATTGTGATACACCGCAGCACTATCTACTTGTTCCATAAACTGTTTCGCTTTCTCTTGACTTGTTGACAAAATGACACTTGAGTGCCCTCCACTGTATTGGTTTATTTTATCAATAGCTTCTTCCATAGAATCCACTTGACCAACGCACGCTTTGAGTGCCAAAAATTCCTCATACCAAATCGCATCACTTGTAATTTCTTGGGCACTACTCATTATCGAAGTTGAAGCGGAATCCGCATACAATTGTACCTTATACTGACCTAGAGCACTTTCCAAATCCTTCAACTTAGCCTCTAAATCTGGAATGTTTTTGTTAAACAAGATCTTGTCCAAAGCATTACATCCACTAATCTTGTTAGTTTTAGCGTTAATCATAACTTTTTTGGCTTGTTCCCAATCCGCATCTTCTGCTACGTACGCAAAGTTGTTACCTCTTCCAGAAATTAAAACAGCACACTGTGCATGTTCTTTGACAAAAGCAATTAGATTCTCTCCTCCACGCGGTACAATTAAGTCTAACTTTTCAGATGGATTTCGTAAAAACTCTTGAGTTTGTTCTCTATTTAAAGTAAACAACTCAATCCAATTCTTGTCTAATCCGTTTTCTTCTAATGCCTCATGCCAACAGTTGACTAACGCCATATTACTATGAACAGCCTCTTTTCCTCCTTTAAGTAATATTTTGCTATTAGCTTTAAAAGCCAAAACTGCTGCCTCAATAGTCACATCTGGACGCGATTCATAAATGATCATAATTGTCCCAAATGGAGCTGTTCTATTAATTACTCTCAGACCATTTTCTGTGTGTACCTCCGAAATGATTTGATCCACAGGATCTTCTTGACTTTTGACTTGATCGACCGCTTTAATCATTCCGTCAATCATAGCGTCAGTTACCACTAGTCGATCATAAAGAGCTTGATCATTATTAGTAAAGGCAACTAAATCTTTTTGATTAGCGGCTAGTATTTCTTTTCTGTTTTTATCAATGATGGTTATCATTGATTGCAAAACATCATTTTTCTGTTTGGTAGTCAATAAATTCATTATGCGATTTTACGTTTTACAATAATCAAAAAAACGTCCTGTTCTTATTATTAAAAACAGGACTATTAATTGAATTAGACCGTGAAATTACAACTATAGAATAAAACTTCCTATTATTCTTTGAAAGTCAAAATAGGAACACGCGCTTGATACGATAGTTTTTGCGCCAAACTTTGCTCTAGCAACTCTTGAAAAAATGATCTTTTGTAAGAGACAATAGCCATTAAATCAATTTTCATCAACTTATTAAAGATGCGAATCGTTTCTTTAACATTACTGGCTTCCACAATATGAAATTCAACTTTTTCTTTCTTAAATTTTTTCTGCCATTTTTTTATTTCTTCTTCATTTACATCAGAAGAAGGAGTCCTCACATATAAACAATGTACATGAGCATCGAAGCCTTGTGCAATCTTTATGATTTGCTTTAACCCCTTGTAGTCCTTTTCTCTAAATCTAGTAGTGAAGGCGATATTCTTTAAAGATTCATATTTTGCTTCATCTGGAACGATTAAAACATTGGTATTACTTTCTACCAAAACACTTCCCGATACTGAACCAACTAATATTTCTTTTAATCCTCTGGCTCCATTGGTTCCCATCACAATTAGATCTGCATCCTCATCTTTAGCCACATGATTTAATGTCCATATAAAATCTCCATGTTTCAATATGTTGGAAAGTTTAATATGACCAAGTCCATTTTCTTCGGCTATGTTTCTGAGATATGGTATTTCGTCTTTATAATTTTCAAAATTCTCCAATTCAATTGAGTCATATATTTCTTTGATAGAACTCGGCATCCCTCGTAAACTCAACGTCGGCAAATCATACACATGAAGCGTAACCACCTCTGCACCAATATTTTCTGCCAATCTCAAAGCATAGATAAATGCGTTTCTTGAGGTTTCTGAAAAGTCTGTTGGAAATAAAATCTTTTTCATAATCGGTCGTATTTTAATGTTGATGAAAATATACAAAAAATATTCCTTCAAAGGTGATAATTGTCATACAACTTAACATTTGTAGCCTAATTATTTTGTGAGTATTTTTGCTCTGTAATTCCTATATATGATTCCTCAAGATACTATTGTTGCTTTGGCTACTCCTTCAGGTGCAGGAGCGATTGCTATAATTCGAATTTCTGGAAATAACGCTATTGTCATAGGGCAATCTGTGTTTAAGTCCATTCACAATAAAGATCTAACTCAACAAAAGAGTCATACTATTCATTTAGGACATATCGTAGATAAAGCACGAGAAATTGATCAAGTTTTGGTTTCATTATTCAAAGGGCCTAACTCGTATACTGGCGAAGACACTATTGAAATCTCATGCCATGGCTCTACATACATTCAACAACAAATCATTCAGTTGATACTTCAGCAAGGAGCAAGAACTGCTGAACCTGGAGAATTTACTTTACGTGCTTTCTTAAACGGAAAAATAGACCTTTCGCAAGCAGAAGCTGTAGCGGATTTAATTGCTTCGGACAACGAAGCAGCTCATCAAATCGCTATGCAACAAATGCGTGGAGGATTCAGTTCAGAAATTGCTAAACTTCGTGAAGAACTATTGAACTTTGCTTCATTGATAGAATTGGAATTGGACTTTGCCGAAGAAGATGTTGAGTTTGCGGATCGTTCGCAATTCATAGAATTGTTAGATCGTATTGAAATGGTACTTAAGAGGTTAATTGATTCCTTTGCTGTTGGTAATGTAATCAAAAATGGAATTCCTGTTGCGATTGT
Source organism: Flavobacteriales bacterium (assembly GCA_020635875.1). GTDB lineage: Bacteria > Bacteroidota > Bacteroidia > Flavobacteriales > Flavobacteriaceae > Flavobacterium. The sequence continues at coordinate 175,435 of JACJYY010000004.1, read as the reverse complement.
GGGTGAACCTAACGTTGGAAAGTCTACTTTACTCAATGCATTATTAAATGAAGAACGTGCCATTGTTTCTGATATTGCAGGCACGACTCGAGACACTATCGAAGATGAATTGATCATCAATGGGATTGGTTTTCGTTTTATTGATACCGCAGGTATACGTGACACAGTCGATGTAGTAGAGAGCATCGGTATCAAAAAGACCTTCGAAAAAATTGAGCAGGCGCAGGTAGTGCTTCTCCTACAAAATGCAGAAGAATTAGAAATTCAAAATTTGAAGTTTGAAATTGAAAAATTAAAAAATCAATATCCTTTAAAAGTTATTCTTACAATAATTAATAAAACAGATAAACTTTCAGATTTTGAAATCTCAAACTTCAAATCTCAAATCTCAAATTTAATTTTTATCTCAGCTAAGAACAAAACCGGCATTGACGAATTAAAAGAAAAGCTTATCTCATTTGTCAACACGGGTGCTTTACGAAATAATGAAACCATTGTAACTAACACGAGACATTATGACTCTTTACTTAAGGCTTTGGAAGAAATTCAAAAAGTAAAAGAAGGAACAGAATCAAATCTCTCCAGTGATTTATTAGCCATTGATATTAGAGAGGCCCTCTATCATTTTGGTAGTATCACCGGTGAAGTCACAAACGACGAGTTATTAGGGAATATTTTTGCTAATTTTTGTATCGGGAAGTAACCACTACAAAACAACCAAACGCCAAACGAGTATTAAACCCACTTAAAGCCCTGAAATAAGGACTTATTTATTGGTGCAAAGTTATTATTTATTTTGTGATGTTATGCGTTTTTTCGGTACAAATTTGTACCTTTGTTGTACCTTATTACGTTTTGCAGGGCGTATTTGTACCTAAAAACGTTTTTTTAGGGTAATTGTGGCACACATAGGCACATAATGACACACTAAGGCACGCACAGGCACGAAATGAGTAGTAACATTAAAGTAAAACGAATTTGTCAACATTGCAGTAAGGAGTTTACAGCCCGTACAACGGTTACTAAATACTGTTCGGACAAATGCAGTAAGGCAGCATACAAAGCCCGTAAACGAGCCGAAAAGGTTAAGCAGTCAAATACTGAAACCACACGGATAAAGAGCCTACCTATTGAGCAACTGAAAGCAAAAGAGTTTTTAACTGTTCGTGAAGTAGCCCAATTATTGAACTGTTCAGTACGTTCAGCATATTACTACATAGAAAACGGTACAATTTCAGCCGTGAACATAGGGCAAAGAATGACAAGAATTAAACGGTCTGAAATTGACAATCTTTTCCAAAACAATACTAAGCCCGTATCAAATGAATCCCAACCTATACAACACAATATTGAGGACTGTTATACGATTTCAGAAATACAGGAAAAATTTAATATCTCAAGCGGTGCTTTATACAATATTATCAAAAGAAATAATGTACCTAAAATCAACAAAGGGAAATTCGTATTTGTACCCAAAAAGATGATTAATGAATTATTGACGTAAAAAAAGTTTTTTTCAGCCGTTCACATTTTTCACGGTTTTCACAAATAGCATAAAAGACAATGGCAACAAAAGTAAGTTTAAGACAAAAGAAAATAAGCAAGGGGCGTAAAAGCCTGTACCTTGACTTTTACCCACCGATACCACACCCCGAAACAGGCGAACCCACACGCAGGGAATTTTTAGGGCTTTACATTTTTGAGAAACCTAAAACACCTATTGACAAACAGCACAATACTGAAACCTTGAAAATAGGCGAAAGCATACGCCAAAAGCGTGAAAACTTTCTTAACAAGCCTGAAATTTACAGCCAGTACGAAAAGGAGCAATTAAGGTTAAAGGAATTAGGCGAACAATGTTTTATTGAATACTTCACTAAGTTAGCCAACAAACGTAAAGCCAGTAACCACGATAACTGGGTTTCAGCACTCAATTACCTTGACACCTTTACAAATGGCAGTTTGAAGTTTGCCGACCTCAACCAAAAGTTTTTAGAGGACTTCAAAGAATACCTATTGAATACCAAAAGCAATAGGAGCAACAAAACAACCCTTTCACAAAATTCAGCCGTTTCGTATTTCAACAAGGTAAAAGCTGCACTAAAACAAGCCTACAAAGACGGTATTTTACAAACCGACCTAAACGCCAAAGTAAAACCCATAAAAGCAGCCGAAACAAGGCGTGAATACTTAACACTTGACGAACTCAACAAACTTGCAAAGACCGATTGCAACAACCCTTTATTGAAACGTGCAGCCCTATTTTCAGCACTTACAGGGTTGAGGTTTTCAGATATTCAAAAAATGACTTGGGGCGAACTGGAATACATTAACGGGCAAGGGTATTTCCTGAACTTCAACCAAAAGAAAACCAAAGGCGTTGAGGTATTGCCAATTTCAGAACAGGCGTACAGCTTTACAGAGGGTGCAGAAAATCCAAAGGATATGCCACAGGATAAAAACGTATTTGAGGGGCTTAAATATTCAGCCTACCATAACAAACACCTATTTCAATGGATTGGAGCAGCAGGAATTACAAAAGATATTACATTTCATTGTTTCAGACATACGTTTGCCACCTTGCAACTGTTTAACGGCACGGACATTTACACCGTTTCCAAAATGTTAGGACATAAAGACCTAAAAACAACGCAGGTTTACGCCAAAATAGTTGATGAAGCCAAACGAACAGCAGCCAACAAAATAAAACTGGATATGTAACCACTTAAAACATAAAAGACAAATGGCGCAACAAGTTAAAAGCGACTGGATAATTAACAACCAAAACATCTTTGGGATACAGCAGGACATTAATTTGTCAATATCAAGTATTCAATATGAAATACTAAACCAAGTTAAGGACAAAAACATTAATTCTATTTCGGACTACTTAGGTGCTGAAATTGATATTTCAAAGGAAATACCTTTCTACACCTTTTTCCGAGCTGTCAAAGTCTTTTAAGATAAAAGAGTATACCAAGGGACCAAAAAGTATTTTTAGTCCGCGGGGTAAAATAGCCCTGATGATGCTCAAGAATTATTATGGATGTTCCGATCAGATGCTCATTGAGATGCTCAACGGTAATGTTTATATGCAATTCTTTTGTGATATTGTAATTCCTATTGAAAAACCGCTGATTAACTCCAAAATAGTCAGTCAAATCCGCATGGAATTATCTGAAAAATTACCGCTTAGTCAAGCGCAAAAAGTATTAGCAGCAAATTGGCTACCTTACATGGGAAATCTTGACAAAGTACTTGCCGATGCGACTTGCTATGAAAGCGACTTGCGTTATCCGACCAATCAAAAACTACTTTGGGAGTGCGTGAAGTGGTGCTATAGTCAAATGGTTGATTTATGCAGAATCTTTAAAATCAAATTACCTAGAACCAAATTCTTGGACTGGTCTGAGCGATACAATAGTTATTCTAGAAAACGAAAAAAGCTATCCAAACACCGTAACAAAGTAACCCGTGGATTATTGAAACTTTTATACAAACTCAATGGTGAACTCTCCAAAATAGAAAATCTTCATCCCTTTGAAGCTACCCAAAAATACAAAACCCAAAGAGCGGTTATAGCAAAAGTATACAAACAACAGCGAACCATCTTTGAAACAGGTAAGTCGGTTCAGGACAGAATTGTAAGCATCCATAAAAGCTATGTCCGTCCTATTGTTCGTGGTAAAGAAGTTAAACAGGTAGAGTTTGGAGCCAAAGTAAACAAGATTCAAATAGACGGAATTAATTTTATTGAACACCTTGAATACAGGGCTTTTAACGAAGGAACTAGGCTGATAAATAGCGTTCATTTTGCGCAATGGCTTACTAAAACAAAAATTAAAATAGTAGGAGCCGATGCTATCTATGCCACCAACAAAAACAGAACATTTACTTCTTCAAATCAGATTCATACCGACTTCGTACGTAAAGGAAAAGCTGGGAAACATGAGGAGCAACGTAAAATATTGGCTTCTGCCATAAAAAAAGAAAGAGCCACAAGGCTTGAAGGTAGCTTTGGCAATGAAAAAGAACATTACAACTTGAGAAAAATCAAAGCCAGAACCAAGAAGAGCGAAATTTTATGGATATTCTTCGGCATCCATACAGCAAATGCCCTAGAAATCGGACGAAGAATTTACATTGCGCAATTTGAAAATTCAGCTGCTTAAAAACCGAAAACTAACTTCGTTGGGATAGGTGTGTGTTGTTGTTACTCAAAACGATATTTTCTAACAAAAAATAGTAACAAAAAAACAAAAACCGACTTTGAAAAAATCAAAATCGGTTTTTATATCTCCTGAGTTCCGCGCTGGGACACCCAAATTAAAAATTGAATAATTTGGCTAAATTTTTTTGTTCCTCATTTAGCAGAAGAGTCTCTTTAAATTCTTGACCATTGATTGGGTCGTTGATTTGAATTGCGTATATTGTTTTGGCAATATCTATGGCTTTTTCAGGGCTCATGTTGGCTTTTTTTAGTTTGAGTTGCCTCTCAAGTTCCTTGTACACCTTGTATGCGACAAAATTGATGGTTATGTGGGACTCGATTCTTTTCTGTAATCTATGATATATTGGTCTGATTTTTAAGTCGTGTTTTGATATTCTAAAAGCTTTTTCAATTTTCCATAATTGCCCATAATTATTGATTATTTCGTCTTTAGTTAAAGAAGTGTTGGTCAAATATCCCTTGAGTCCGTCCCATACGGCGTCTTGATTGAATTTATCATAGTCAACTTCAATGGAGATTTGACCATCTAATTTTAAGTATTTGTTGTATCCTCTATTATTTATTGAGGACTTCGTTAGTTTTCCAGATTTTACTTTTTGCTCCAGTTTTATCAACCCTCTGTCTCTGTTATACTTGTCCTTTTGTGCTCTTCTTTCTGTATATCCTAAAATTAGCTTTGTCCCGTCTTCTTTATCAATAATCGTACTGGATTTATCTTCCAGTTTTTGAGCAAGTATTTTTCCTTTAATCTTCTCACTTTCGTTTTTGATACGCGCTCCGAGAATAAACTCATAACCTTTGTCTTGTAGTTCTTTAACGTTAGCTGATGAAAGCAAGCCAGAGTCCGCAACAACAATTAACTTTTTTAAGTCATATTTGCTTTTGAATGTATCAATTATGGGAAGCATTGTATGTCCTTCAAACGTATTGCCTTGATGAATCTCGTAAGCTAAAGGATACCCTTCGACGCCAACAAGTAATCCTAATACAATTTGGGGATTTTGGTGTTTCCCTTCCTTAGAAAAACCTCGTCTTCTTATTTCATCTTCATTATCAATCTGAAAATAGAGGGTTGTCACATCATAAAAAACAACACTAATAACACCACCCAGTATTTTCTTAGTATGAGTATAACTAATTTGTTGAAGCCTTTCCTTTTGGGAAGAATAAATTTTGTCTAGATACCTGTAAATCCGATCTTCTTTTATATTAACTGAAAAATAACGATGTAAATTTTGAGACGTCTTAAGTTTACTTGCCGGATGAGACAAACGTACCAATACCAACTGCTTTAGCAAGTCATCGCAAACCTTATCAAAACCAATTTCTGAATAAATTTTACCAAGTAAAAGAGAAATTCCTTCAATGGATATATTGCGTATACTTTGTTTGACAGTATCCTTGAAATCTTGATTGGTAAACTCAAGTGTTTTTTGTCCTTCATAGTGTTGAATATAATCCAGACCTTGTTGATAAAGAGCATCTATCTCTATTATATCGGAAGAGCAACCAATGGTTTTTATCATTTTATACTTCCCTAAACTTTTATCTATGACTTGGATACTAACAACCCCGCTTTTATTCTTCTTTTTTCTGACAAACATGATGCAAATATACGTCTGGGACACCCAAAACACCCAAACAAATGTACTTATGTAATTGATTATGTGTGTTTTAAGATTTTTTGCCTCAAAATAGTGCGGAACTCAGGAAAAACAAAAACCGACTTTGAAAAAATCAAAATCGGTTTTTATATCTGTATTTTTAAAAAAGTGAGCGTACTTCTGAATGTGCCTATTTAAAACCTCGATTGGCATAGCCCCTACTTGTTGTAGGTATTCTAATTCAACGATACATCACCTCAACACCCTCTTCTCCTCTTCTGAAAACCCACTAGAGGTTTGAACATAACCTCTAATGAATTTTTTGAGCGCAGGAGATTGTTTTGCAAAATTATCTAATATGATTTGCTTATCCTCTTGTATGTTGGATTGGTATTTCAAAAACTTAGGTACATTTTCTTGAATACTCAAACGGATCACGCGCATTTCTAGGTTATTGGGGTTTTCTGAAATTACACCGTCTAATAAACGAGCACCTTCTTTGAACAAACGTACTTTTTCTTTGACCAATTTGGTGTACTTGGACTTCATGGTTAAAGCTGCTCCTTTGTAAGCCATCAACTCTTTGTTTCCAATCTTACTTGTATTTACTAGACGATAAAAAGCTTCTGTTTTCTCTTTGGATTGAGAAGCTTCAATATAAGCCGAACGTATAGTTTCTAACGATTGTGAAAAACTGATAGAAGAAATAAATAAAAATATGTAAATCAGCTTTTTCAAATTATTTAACTTCGTAGGTATTAGTCATTTTTAAAGCTAGAGTATCTTCAAAATAAGTAGCATTCTTAATTTTGAACTCGCTAGAAACATCTCCTACAACATCCAAATTCAATTTCAATTTTGGATTCGTATTGGGGTTGATAATCGCCATAAACTTTACGTTAGACGACTGCTTCATAAATAGAGTCGAACCTATGATCTCCTCCGTTAACTCCTTAATAATTTGCATCATACAAACTCCTGGTGTCACAGGGTTTCCTGGAAAATGACCATCAAATATTTCGTGGTTCTTATTTAATGTAACGAATGCTTCGTATTGCGTATCTGAAATTTTGTTTAGTTCATCTAATTGGTAAAAATCTTTTAGTAGCATTGTTTGTCTGGCTTTAATAATTATTCGTTTGTCTCTTTTTGTTCTTTGTCACCCCCAACATTAAATGCATAAACCAATCCCATTTGAATTGAAGCATAGGTTTGAAGGTTGTCCAAAGGGGCAAAAAACTCATATAAATCAGAATCCGTTTCTTTCTCATAAGGTTCTAACGTTCCTATCCGAGCACGGATTTCTGCTCTTATGTTTTTTGTGATTTTTATTTCCGATCCTATGTTTAGTCCTAAGTCTACTTCATTGTCTCTATTTAAGAAATCCGACTTTAACAAATCGAAATAAGGACCAAACTGAAAACACGCTCTCCCAAACCAAAATTTATTTGACAAACTCAAAGAGAGATAATCCGCCACAAAAGATTCGTTGACTTCTTTTTCAACTGTATATCCCCTGATATAATTGTAATAACGAAAGGTGTAATTGATGTTTTTAGACCCTTGTCTGATGTATGTGATTTCTGGCTGAAAGGAATATTTTTTGGACAGATTTAGACTTCCTGCTATTCCTAAATAATATTCGGCTCGACCGTCGTTTGAAATATTTACTAATCGGGAATAATGCAATCCTCCTCTGACTGTCGGGTTAAAAGAAACTTGTGCTTTTAGTGAGGGTAATCCTAAAATGACAACAAAAATAATGATGAGTGTTTTTTTCATGGTAATGGGTTTTTATGGTTTTGGTTGACCGATATAATTAAACTCATAAGTTAATTTCATATCGTAATGCTCTATCCAAATTCTATCTGCAAAAATAGAGCTTTTGCTTTGAAAGTTATAACTTACTTTTTCTTTATATCGAGAAGTTTTTAGAATTTGCGCTAAGACCTTATCTGTTTTAGCTTCTTTAAAAAAGAGCCTCTGCTTTCCTAACGATGATTCGTATATACAATGAGTCGCTGACACATAGTTAGTATTAATCACAAAATCCTGTTGTAATAACACCAAAAAATCCTTTTTCAAAGTATTGAGAAGTATTTTTTTGTTCAATTCTTCTACAACGTAATTCACTATCATTTCTCCTTTAGAAAATTCTAAATCCAATAATTTATTGCCAAACTCCGTGGTAAACACCAATCTGTGCGTAACATCTGATGTCTTTTTTATAATCATCAAACCACTCAGGTCATGTCCATATACTTTGATATTGGATTTATACACATAATCAGTTTGCGAGTCAGAGAAATAAGTATTACTGAAAGTGGTAGTTATTCCCTCTTCTTTTTGAACGACAGATTCAGGTTTATACGATTGGCAAGCTGTCGCCAAAAAAGCAACTATTAATGTCTTAGTCCATGTTGACATTTTGCTGTTTGTTTTTGAATTGAATCAGCGTGTAATCATCCGAAGACTCTACCAGTTTCACTTCAGATACGGTATAACTAGACACCGGAAATAACAAGTTAACTTCCTTGATGTATTTTTTCATTTCGGTTATCGAAATAAGCTTTACCAAAACTCCGTTAGGTACTTTAAAATAACTGATCTCAAACTCCTTTTCATCAAACATTTGCCCACTTACGCTGCCTACAATCATTTTGTTGATTTTTTCAAAAACCTTACTATTACCAATATCAATTGAGCTTTTCTTTCCCTGATCATCAATCAACACTTTATTATTCTTAAACTCAATACTGTATTGAAAAGGCTTACTATATGACCATTTTAGATAATTAGGGGCTTTAAACAACATCTTTCCAGAACTCTCAATATCATTGGTCAAAAAAGCCAAATGCTTCTTTTGAATAAAATCGGTTTTGATATTGGATATATTTTGATTAGCCTTCTCTACTTTAGCTTTAAAATTAGCGGCTTCACTAGACGACATTGGCACTTCCTGTGGCCAAATTGACAATCCCATAAAAAGGAAAACAAACAGAATAATTCTATTACTCATAGGCTTTTAGATTCAGTAGCTGATCTACTGTTATGGATGTATATTGATTTTTGTCCAAAAATACCAACAATTGTTCCAAAGCCAAAACAGATTCCTTTGACGTATCATGAAACAAAATAATACAACCCGGTTTAACTTTTGGTTTTATTCTATTGAATATGCTTTCATGATTTTTAAGTACTGTATCTAAAGACCTTACATTCCATCCAATAACATTGTGTTTAGTATGATTAACGGCTTTAGCTATTCTTGGATTGGTTACCCCAAAAGGTGGGCGAAACAACTTAGGTGTTTTGTCAATTATAGATTTTATAATCACATCATTCTTACGAATCTCATCAATTACCTCTTCTGTCTTGGCAAAGCCGATGGAATTAGCATGAGAATAGGTATGATTTCCCACTACGTGCCCTTCCGCGATGATTTGTTTCAGAATTTCTGGATGTTTTTCGATCTGAGTACCAATACAAAAAAAAGTAGCCTTCGCGTTGTATTTGCTTAATAGTGTTAAAACGTCTTGGGTAAATTCATGAGGACCATCATCAAACGTAATGGATAATTGTTTTACCTCTGTGGTACTTTTAGAATAGGCTTTTATAAAGTAATTAAGTCGAATATCAAAAGAACCCCAACTCGTAAAACCTAACCAAAGTAAAAGTAGAATTCCAGTATACCACAATGCAACTCCTTGCAAAAAATACAGTCCGACTACTACCGTAATCAAACCTATTAGTAAAGCAGATATGTATTTATGTTTTAGCATTTTTTCAACAATACCAAGCTATGATCAATGCCTCGGTATTGGTTGTATATCAACACGGTATTAATCCCTGAAGTTTGAACATCATTTATTTTGAAAACTTCTTCAATATGTTGATTTTTAATTATTTGAGAGACTACACTTAAACCTACAGAAGAAGCTGTATTGAACTCTCCAGTGAGATGTTTATAATATAGTTGTTGTGTGTTTTTAAACAATTCTTTGGGAGACTCATAAAAAGAATCATAGTTTGCGTCTCCATTATTACCTAATAGAATAGCATCTATATCTGATACTTCTAATTTATTTTCTGACAAAAAACTCAAGATGAAATCTTCCACTTTATCCAAGCTCAAAACGTTCCTAATTTCTACATCAACGACTTGCGCGTAGCTGTTTTCTTTTTGTTGACTCTCTACCACAAAAAACGCAGCTCCTTCACCTTGAACAATCCCCACACTAGTAGGATGTAAAATGTCGTAAGGTTTATCTTCTTCCTTTTTAATCAAGCCAGCAATCTTAAACAATTCTAAAGTATGGTCAGACATTTCATCAACACCACCAATAAGAATTGAGTTTTCCTCTCCACTTTCTAATTGCAGCTTCGCATCATACAAAGCAGACTCAAAGGATACTGCTCCATTGACATACGTAAAATTGTACCCGTTACATTTAAGTCCTAATGCTATTTGTCCGCCAACCGTGTTATGTGTGGATTGGATAAAATTAGTCGGAGTCAAAAACTGCTCATCATTGGCTATTAATGCCTTCAGGAATTTCTCAGAATCTTTTAGACACCCCATCCCTGTTCCTGTAATGATGGCATCTGGAACTGCCACACCTGCTTGTGCTAACGCTTTAGTTGATGCGTAAATTCCCATTTTCACACCTTTGGCCATTCGACGACCTGCTGCAGGAGGAAACAAACCGCTATAAGACGGTTCAATCGCTTCAAGCACATTGTCTGTAGTATTAATGGCTACTTCAATAAATTGACCTTTTTCGTCAGTTTTTTGCGTTGCAACACAACCTAAACCATTGATAAAACATCCTTTCATTATTTTGAGAAGATTAATGTGGAACAATTTCCTCCAAAACCAAACGAATTAGAAAGAACATGATTGATTTCTTTTTTCTTCAACGTAGTTTGAGGTTTTAAATCAAATTCTGGCATCGGTTCTTTAAAATTCAAATTAGGAAAAACAACGTTGTTTTGAAGAGCCAAAATGGAGTACACAGCCTCTACTCCTGCTGCTGCTGCTAACGTATGTCCAGTGAATGGCTTAGTAGAGCTAAACTCAGGCACATGGTTTCCAAAAACGCGTTCTATCGCTCTACCTTCAGACAAATCATTATTTGCGGTGGCTGTACCATGCGCGTTGATATAATCAATATCACTAGGGGTTAACCCCGAAACTTTAAATGCTTTTTGCATGGCTAAATACGCTCCATCTCCATTTTCGGAAGAAGCTGTTTGATGATAGGCATCATTGGCATTACCATAACCCGAAACATAGGCCAAAACCTTCTTATTTTCCTTTATAACCAATTCATCAGATTCCAACACTATAAATGCGGCAGCTTCTCCAAGATTTAACCCTTTTCTGTTAGCGTCAAATGGTGTATTATAGGTATCTGACAAGATCATTAAGGAATTGAATCCATTAATGGTAAATTTTGACAAAGCATCTGTCCCTCCCACAATTACTCGATCTAACTTTCCTGATTGAATCAAACGTGCTCCTAACATGATAGAGTTAGCAGCCGAAGAGCATGCGGTGCTTATAGTCGAAACAAAACCTTTCAGCCCAAGAATATCCGCTATTTTGTGTGTAGAATCACCGGCATCATGGCTAGTTATGAACCGACGATTTGTGGGGTCATCTACATATTCAAAAAAGTATTTTTCTGTCATATCCATTCCCCCAACACTGGTGGCTGATATCAAACCAGTCTTATACTGATTGATATTTTTAATCCCAGCGTTTTCAACAGCTTGTTTGGCCGCAATAGCCCCCAACAATGGTGTTCTTGAAAAGTTGTGATCAGAGGGTAAATTTAATTGTTGCTCTAACGCTGCGTTGGTGAGTTTGATTTCTCCTACTTTAATAGCATCCTTATGATGAGTCTGCATATTTTCTATGGTAGAGATACCGGGTCGAGCATTTATCAAAGCCTCATAATTTTCCTGCACTGTATTACCAATTGAGGAAATTATTCCCATTCCTGTTATCGCAACTTTTTTTGCCATGAAATTACTTCGTTCTGTTAGCTTCTATATAAGCAGCCATTGTTTCAATAGAATGAAAAATACTTTTCCCTTCTTTAGGATCAGTTAATTTAATACCATAATCCTTATCTAATAAAACAATCAATTCTAAAGCGTCAATTGAATCTAAACCTAAACCATCGCCAAATAAAGTATCATTATCTCCAATTTCCTCAACTGTAATTTCTTCTAAGTTTAAAGCGTCAATAATCTTTGCTTTTAGTTCTGCTTTTAATGCTTCCATAATGTTATGTATATAATTTTTCTACGTTTTCTTTTGTCAATTCTATTGTTCCTTTGGTTCCTACCAAATAAACAAATGCTTTATATGTTCCTTTTAAATAGTCTACCCAACCACATACTACTTGATTGGATTTTTGTTCCATAATTAAAGCCTCAGCGTATTGGTTGATAAATTCGGCGTTAAAGGTATCAAAAATAAAAAAAGCATGTTCAGATTTCAACTGCTGTTTTATACTTATTTCTCCTAAACAAATATTAGGTAACGTATAAACAAATACTGCAGGACTCGGAAAATAATTAGCACTATCCTGAATCGACTCCTGATGAGCAATATCTGTGTCTAAACTCGATGAGGAATTAGCAAACACTAATCCTATGTTCTCCTTTTCTAATTCAGAAACCTCTTTTAATACCAATTCAGCTGCCATCAAAGCCAACTTACTCAAACTGTCCATCTTAAAAAACTTGGGATAGTTTACCTCAAACTCTTTATAGGAAGATTTCATAAACGACTTAAAATCAACAGCTTCTTCTACAAATACAGTATCCCCTTTCAACACTATAGTGTTGTTTTCAATCTTACAATACGTTTGAATATATAATGGAGAAGTTGTCATTGTTTATTTCTTTTTACACACGAAGATAGTGTGGTATAATCCTACCTGAATATCTTCTTTAACCACCAACCCTGCTTGCTCTACCAACTCTTTCATCACGCCTGCTTGATACATTTTACTGTTACCATTCGCCATTACGGTAAAATATAATGAAGTAGCTTCCAAAATATAGCGTGCATTCTCAAATTGTTGTCTGTCGGTAAAGGTTTCCATGATAAACAATTCTGTATCGTCAGTCATCTTTGCGGCACAAGTCGATACAATTTTGATAATTTCTTCCTTAGAGAAACAATCTAAAAATTGACTCATCCATATCACATCTGCTCCTGCCGGAATTTGTGGATTATCAGACAACCTATCAATCTCATGTGTAGTTACTCGATCTTTATAACCCGCATTTTCTACGTTTTTGATTGCTTTTTTCAGTTGACCTGGCAAATCAACCATTTTTACATTTACGTCTGGATTGGTTTTACAAGCAGCAATAGCAAACTTACCGGTATTAGCTCCTACGTCAAAAACGTGTTTAGGATTGCCTCTCAACACTGTATCCAATGCTTCCTGAAAACTTCCGTCAGAATAATGATGATCAAACTCAAACCATGCTTTCTGAACTTCGGGAGTCAATTGAGAAAGTCCCTCATAAATGGTAGGCCAATTGCCGAGCTCTTTTAATCCTTCTGGTTTTCCATTTAATATGGCATCATTTAAGTGGTACAAACCTTTGTAGCAAACATCTTGAGTAAAGTTAAGATTAACTGAAACAGTTTCATTATAGGCTAAGAAGTACCCTGTTTTGGTCAATTCAAAATTTCCATTTTCATCTTGATCTACAATTCCTCCTGTTTCGGCTATTTCTAATAATACACCTACTCCATATTCGGAAACTTTGGCTTGTTCTGCGATAGCCGCAATGCCTATTCCTCCTTTTCTTCTCATAGAAAAGATAATATCAAATATGCCCAACTTACGTAAAGAGACAACTGCTTGAAATAAAAATGGGGCAACTGCTATTTTTTGAGCCTCTTGGATAGCATCTATCGCTTTTGATGTTTGTTTACTCATATTCTTTTTATTTATATTGATGTAATTTAAAATGTTTCAAATAAAACAGCTGTATTACAGCCTCCAAAACCTGATGCTGTTTTTAAAAAATACCTTATTTTCTTTTCATTATGCTGAGCCGAAACAGTAATTTCATTAGTAACCCCAATCTTTTCAAAACCCTTCGAACCTAATACAATTCCTCGTTGTGCACTAGCCATGGCTATAACCGTTTCTAATAACCCCGAAGCTCCCAAGGTATGACCAAAATAACCTTTCAAACTATTAAGAGATGTGTGATGGATTCCTGAACGATTAAAGGCTATGGATTCCATCTCGTCGTTGTATAACGTCGCGGTACCATGAGCTGAAATATAGTCTAATTCTCCTTTATTGATTTGAGCCTCATTAAAGGCACTCTCTATACTTTGATACAAACCTTCTCCTGTACGTGATGGTCCTGATATGTGGTTGGCATCATTAACAGCTCCATCTCCTATTACTGCAACTGAACCTTTTTTCAATTGGGTAGCGTCAGCCGTTACATACACTGCTACTCCTGCTTCTCCCAATGTCACTCCTTTACGTGTCTCATCATACGGCTTACAAGGTTCATCACTCAAGGCTTGGAACGAATTAAAACCAGACACCACAAAATCCGACACTAAATCCCCTGCCAAAACATAAAAATTATCATATACACCAGCCTGAATCATTCGTTTGGCCACAGCAACTGCTAATATCCCTGAAACACAAGCGTTTGAGACTACAATAGCCTCTTGTTCAAATCCAAAATAATGGGCAATTTTTTTTGATAAATTAGACAATAAGACGCCTTGTTCTTGTCCTGACTGTAATACATCTATATTTCCTTTGGTGGTTGAAATAATCAATCCTGTTTTTGCAGATTGTATTCCATATGAATCAACTAACGGTTTAAGTGTTAGAATCATGAGTTTTTCCAGAGGTGTAAATACTCCGTTTGACGGTAATCTCTCAAAAGACTCATTAATCAGATTCCAATCTAATTTTGACACATAAAAAGATTCGTTTAATGTTTTATTCTCATAAGATTGTATACCCGACTTTCCTTGAATCAATTGATCCATAGTAGATTTCACATCAAGCCCTAAAGGCGTGATGCAATTGGTATCCGTTATATAAACCTTACGTTTTTCCATTAATTACCTAAACCTACTTTCTTTTTCCATTCTTGATGAAATACCGGACTGTTTAATGACAAGTCTCCGTTAGCATCTACAAATACTTGTATAGTTTCTCCCTCACAAGCTAATTCTCCTTGGGGAGTATAAATTTTATATCTAAATATCAGCTTTGCCGCTGGCGTATCGACGATTGTTGTTTTAATAGTGGCTACATCTCCATACCTCAATGACAACTTGTGCTCGCAGGATGATTTTACAATTGGTGTCGTATATCCGTGATCATGAACATCCAAATAGGATATTCCGTGTTGACGTCCAAATGCTTCGCGACCGTCTTCAAAATACGTTATATAGATTCCATGCCAAACAATACCTAGTGGATCCGTTTCATTAAAACGCACTCTAATCTCGGAAGTAACCGTTAATTCCGTGGCTTCTTTATACTGCTCTTTCTTTCTTCTCATAGGCTACGGCAATAAGTATGGTTATCAAGAAAAACAAAAATAAAAAAATAAGCTCTGGAAAAACAGCCGTGATTCCTCCGTTCCTTAGCAAAATATCATAGAACGCACTTAATCCCCAGTTCATTGGCGAAATAGTAGAAACTACCTGCATAACTTTAGGCATAGCAAAAACAGGTACCCATACACCTCCAATGGCAGCTAATATAACTACTAAGGTAGCTCCAAAGGGTGCAGCTTGCTCTTGTGTTTTGGCAATTGTTCCCAACAAAATCCCTAAACCAATGGCTGCTAATCCCGCAAAACTCGCCACCAAACATAACACCAATAAAGCATTAGAAACATCCAATTGAGGCAGTCCTATATGCGGAAAAACATATACCCCAATGAGTACCATCAGTAAAAATTGAATCAAACAAATTACCAAGTAGGTAGCTGTCTTTCCTAAAACTAGCAAGTAGTACGGTGTAGGGTTAATGATTAATCGAGTCATGGTGCCCTGACTCTTCTCTTTTACAATATTAATGGACAAAGGAACTATAATAAAAAATATGGCAAAAAGAGACCATGCTGGTACGTTGTGTTGTACCGAATTGGGTAAAACTTCTTTATCATTAACAGAAGGCACTACTTCTTTAAAAACAATAAAATTATTTTGATCAAACAAAGGCTCCTCTCCCATATCAAATTGATCTTGAAAACTACTGTAAATAGATTTCGTCTCAATCTGAGATAGCATTTTATCTATAGCATTTTTTACTGCATTTTTAAAGGTTAACTGAGTAGCTGGATCAAAGTACAATCGTATTTCTTTTTGAGTAAGCACTCTTTCTTGTTGTGGGGTACTTTCTTCTTCTGACAAGCCTAACCTTTCAGTTATTTTACTGACGTTTTGATTGACCTTATATTCCAAATCTTTACTCAAATTTTCTGGAATTGAGATGGCTAATTGATAATCCCCTCTAAATACAGCCTCTTGTGCAGTAGCGTCATCTACTGGTTGACCATCAAGTTCAGTAATTATCTCAAAAGAATTATTGGAATGTAAATTATTTAGTACCGTTTCTGATATGGTGCCATGATCATTATCCACCAACAAAATTGGAATTTTATTTTTACCTACCGCTTTAAAAGCACTATCCTGAATCAATGTTATAGTAATGATTAATACTAAAGGCATTACAAAAAGAATGATTAAGCCCCCAAAATCTCTTTTGAGTAACAGCATTTCTTTTAATACGGTCATCCAGAACTTATACATCATCTCTCAATTCTTTTCCGGTTAAAGCGATAAAAACATCTTCTAGATTGTGAGCATTAGGGGTATTTTCAATTAATCCTTTGGGAGTTCCTTGAGCAAATACTCGTCCCCTGTCAATTACGGCTATATGAGTACAAAAATCTTGAGCTTCAGTTAAATGATGTGAGGTATATACTATTGTAGTATCATTTGCATTAAGCTCTTTCAAGTACTCGATAATGACATTTTTTGACTGAACATCAACTCCTACAGTAGGTTCATCTAAAAAAAGTACTTTGGGATTATGAAGAATTCCTGCTAACAAATTGACACGTCTTTTCATACCTCCAGAAAAGGTTTCCACCTTTTTTCCTGAAAATTTTTCTAACCCCAATCGTTCTAATCCCTGATCTATCTTCTGATGCAATTCCTGTTTTTGAATCCCATACATACTCCCAAAATACATCAAATTTTCTTTGGCGGTAAGCGTTGGGTATAAGGCATATTCCTGAGGGACGACTCCTATCCTTTCTTTAATGGATTGAGCATTATCAGCATAGGTTAAACCATCAATGGTAAAATCGCCACTTGTAGGTTTTATTAAACCACACAAAACAGAAATCAACGTTGTTTTTCCTGCTCCATTAGGTCCCAACAAACCGTATATTTCATTTTTTCTTATTTCCAAGCTCAAATCATTGACAGAAAAAGTATCAGCACCTTTGTACTTTTTACTAATTTTATTGATATGCAACATGGTCTTAATCAAACTATTATATGGCTTTTCTTAATTTCTTATAAAAGGCTTCTTCTTGATTAGCAATCCCTACGAGCTCATCGGCTAGGGCATTATAAACATCCGTTTGATTACTTCTGTTTTTGTATACCCTTGAAGCATTCACCGCAAAATCTCTCCATTGATCACCTACATTGGTCAACTCTTTGCTCAAAGGAATTAATGCTTCGTTATTTATTTTTTTGGCTGCTTCCTGTAAAAAGGCCGCGTATATAAAACGGAAACCTCCACCTCCTGTTCCTATTTCTTCCTGCATACGAACTAACTGTGCTAAATAATGATTAGCAACCTTAGTTCCTTTCTTGTTAGGCCATTTTCTAATATCGTTTGCCAAGCGTTTCATTGCTTTTATTCCAACCATTGGGACAGGAGCTAGCATATCTCGACAAGTACTCTTGATTGCTTTTTTGATGGCTGATTCCCAATGTAAGTCAGTAGGAATGTATGTTGGATAATACATTTGTCCTTTAGGAGCTAACGCTCCTTTGGCAAACCTTACTTTTTCTAACTCCTTTTCGGTAAGTGTCGTTACCTTTTCCATTACAGGGTCACTAATTAAAAAAGTATCTCCTTCTTTACCATACACTACTAGGTTGTGTGCGTTAAAATGAAAACGATATTCGTCAGGAAAATAGGTTAAATTATATACTCCTACCTGTAATCCTGTCGGGATATTGTTAGATAAGTTTTGCTCTAATGCTTCTTGAGCACTTTTCGGACTGGAAAATTTTGTTCTTTTTACTTTGATTCCTAATCGTTTAGCTGTACGGTTAAAAATTAAACCTGGCATTGGTCGATAACTAATGGCTGGCGCATGATTTACCTTTAACAAAGGAAAATAAAAAAAGAACAAGCCCGAACCAATCCCAAAAACCATTGGCTCACTGATATCAATCCCTTGGTGCTTCAATAAATTGGATGCTACTCCATTCTCACAATGTGCTGACTGATGATGTGTAAAATCCATTTCCATTATTCTCCTTTAAAGTTTTTTAATTCATCAACCGTGATATCAAAAGCTTCTGCATATTTGGCCAACTTAGCATCACTTAATTTTTTAAAAATCGAAGGTTTGCAATGTCTTTTTACGCGCCATTGCCACATATCAACATAATCTGCCAAAGTCATCCAATCCATCTTAGTCAATTCCATAAAGTATACTATTGGACTTGATTTGCCTTCTTTGACAGCCATTCTTGCATTTTCTACACGCTCCTCAATATCTTTAATAGAATTGTTAAGTGCAATAGTTTTAGGTTCCCAACCTGTACTTAATGCGGTCGTGTAATTACCTTCTGAATCGGTGGCATAACACAATTCTTTTAAATCTGTCTTAGACAAATTACTTTCGTCTTGTGGTACTTCTTCCTTTTTCATTATTGGTTGATTTGTTGGATAAACATATTTATGGTTGCCTCAAATAATAGTTCTTTTTTAAGGTATGTTTGGCATGAAATGGTACAAATACTATATCCTTCGGCATCAAATCGACTACCTAATACACCTTTCATTTCTATAGTATCTCCCACATGTGGTAATCTATAAATCGTAGAATTCTTAATGCCGCTAATAAATCCGACCACTTTGACATCTTCATTAATATTTCTGTTATCGTCAAAGAAAAATTCTTTGGCAACAATTGCAGAACAAGATTGTGCCGCATTTTCGATTAGTCCTGCTTCTACCAACTCACCATTTTCTACAAATAAGTTACTTTCAGCAATCGTAAATTCGGTAGTGACATTTTCAAGATTTTCTTCTGAAATATAATCTACCATTAACATCGGTTCTCGATGTGGTAAATATTTATGAATCAGTATTTTTTCGGTACTCGGGTTACTCATCTTGATTGGCTATAATTGTTTTCATTTCAGCATTTGCAATGACTTCTCCGTCAATTGTTGTCTGAATTTTAACCATAGTTACGCCCATGAATTCCTGAAGAATCGTCACGTTTGACAGTAGTTTTTCTCCCAATAATGGTAGTCGCACAACAGTTACATCCTTTATTGAACCTATATAACCAACTGGAGCCTCTTTCTCCATTAAATAATACTTATATCCTGTATGTAAAGCTACCGATTGTGCCATGTGTTCAATGACACCAGGCTCCTCAAAAACACCTTCTTTGACAAAGATATTTTCTGGCTTTACAGTTATTCCTGCTTCGATATGAGTTTCGGAATAAGATTGCAGGTAATCAACCATAGCAAAAGGGTGTTTTTGCGGAATTAGATTACCTATTATTGTTTTATCGGTTATGGGGAGTTTTGTTTCAATCATTAACACACCGTTAAATAGGCATAAGCATAGGAGAATCTTCCACTTTCGGGTACGGATAATAACACTTTATCTCCTTTTTTAAGCTTTCCTGAGTTCATCAACTCTTCCAACATCAAGTATATGGAAGCAGATCCTACATTACCGACATCTTTAAGATTCATAAACCATTTTTCTGACGGTAAATCAATTCCTCTTTTCTGTAGACTTTCGTTTAGTCCCTTTACAAAATAGTGCGAAGAAACATGAGGTAAAAAATAGGTAATGTCATCTGCGGTTATGCCCTTATCATCCATTGCTGCCCTCATACTATCCGCTCCTTTTTCTAAAATAAATTCATCCAATATTTTTACGTCTTGTTTTATTGAAAAAACGGATTGAGACAACCATTCATTAGAACGATAGTCAGCCCATGGTTTTATTTGCCCATTTTCCAATTTATCTCCTCCTGAATACATACACGCTTCAATCTCATGAGCATATGAAAAAGCTTTCATCCACTCTATTTTTAAAGGATTTTCTCCTCTAGGCTTATTTTCTAACAAAAATGCCCCTGCTCCATCCGACAACATCCAGCGTAAAAAGTCTTTCTTAAAAGCCAAGATAGGTTGCTCTTCTAGTTCCTTTAAATTAATTATTTCATTCTCAAATTTTTCTGCCAACAATAAAGCAGAAACACGTTCTGAACCTGTACAAACAGCGTTATTAGTGTTACCAGTCATTACAGACATATAACCGTATTTTAAGGCGCTCATTCCTGAGCAACACACTCCAGAAGCAGAATTAATTTCGATGGTCTGGTTTTTCATTAACCCATGTACCATAGCAGCGTGAGAAGGCAAAAGATTATCTGGTGTAGAAGTACCGCATGACAATAACTCAACATCTTTTGAAGTGAACAAATCATCATATAACCCCTCAATAGCCTTAGCAGTTAATTCCGAGTTATTATGAGTCGGTAATCCATTTTTGTCCAAAGCATAATATCTTGACGTAATTCCATTATTCCTTAGAACAATCCTTCTTGCTTTTGACGCAGTATTATTAATCATTCCTAAATAATTCTCCATTTCGTCATTAGAAATGGACTCATTTGGCAAATACTTAGATGATTTTGTAATATAAACTTCGAACATATTTTTCTATAAATCCTTTATCCTCCTTAAATCATCTGAATTCTCTTAAAAAAATCAAGTATTAATTTTACTCAAGAAACAAGGCGCAAGATATGCACATTTAACGAATTTCCCCAACTTGATTACCTAAAATAAACAGCTAAAATTTAACTTTTAATTAAGTATTCCTGCCTTGCAAATGTATTATTCTCTTAACCCTACTCCCTTATAATATTTGTCATCTCTCCTAATTCCCTTATAATTAAGAGGATATAATACGGTTTGTATAATTTGTACTAGTGGAGCAATTAACCAAATAGCCACTAACAAATACTTATTAAACACCTTCAACCAAGTCTTTCTCGATTGATTTTTCTTACTGATAAGGTTAGCCCATATTCCAAATGTCCTGTGTCCCGTTTTTTCCATTTTTACGGTAAACCAATGAATCACAACTGCTCCTTTTTTTACTAACTCCTCCTGCATCCCCTCATAACTACCTTTTTTCAAATAGGGTAAAATTACTTCTCCAAACTTTTTAGATCCTACAATCTCTTCATCGGCAACACCTGGTTTAGGGAAAAAACCTAAGAATCTTTTCTTCTCTCCAGTAAACATCCACTGTACAATCGTAATGACGCTAATATGGTTAGGTGCTTTATCTTCCAGAACTATATTCCCAACCAATCTAGCGTTTAGACCATTCAATAGGATTTTTACCTTTTCTTGTGCCATTACCCACATATTCCTACAACCGTAAACCGTTACCACGGGTGTATCTTTTAATAAGCGAGAAACGTATTCGCTCTTCAAAAACGAATTCAATGGAATTGAAGGAGACAGATACCATACTTGTGCACCCAATACTACCAAATCATATTTTTGTGACAAAACTTCTTCTGGAGGAGCAACTATCGATGCTGGAATCTGTAATCTTGATTCAGGGAAAGCATCAAAGAATGAGGCTTTGTCCCATGGAAAGGGAAATTCCTTTTCCATTTCTATTTTGTAGTACGTAACACTAACTTGCTCATTCATCTCAAGCGGAGCGACTACGTTTTTTACAATCTCTTCTAATTGCCCTGATTGGGAATAATAGGCTACAAGAACATTTTTCATTTGGTTTATTTTTTTAGGTCGTCCCAAAAATCAAAGTAGTTAAACCACTGCAACGGGTATTGTTCTAACTTGCGTTCTAAACTTTTTACATAAGAATGTAATAAAGCTTGAGCATCTCTATGTTTTGATTCGGCCAACTCAGTCGATAAATGATAATGCATATTATCCTCTTTCATCACATAGACAAAAGCTACAGGCACACGTAATCGGCTGGCTAACAAAAAAGGACCTGCTGGGAAATTGGCTTCTTTTCCTAAAAATATCTCTTTCATTGATTTGACCCCTTCAAAATACCGATCACCTGTAAAACATATTAATTCGTTATTCGCTAACACTTCGTTTATTCTGTAGATATGGGACATGTCTTCTTTTACAATAACAAATTTGATAGTTGACTTTTTTCCGACACTTTCGAGATACTCCTTAATAACGTGTCGTTCTTGATCTGTGGTTACTAGATTTATTTGACAATCTAAATCAATTTCTTCGAAAAAATATTCTGCTATCTCAAAATTTCCGATATGAGCGCTAATAAGAACCCCTCCTTTTTTCTTTTCTAATAAATCATGCAATATTTCGACACCCTCACATTCGTAGGTAAACCTGTTTAGCATACCTGCTGATATTGCCGTTTTGTCAATAAGGGTTTGCCCAAATGTAAAATAGTTCTTAAAAACGTGTGCTTTAGCTTTAAAGTAAGGATATCCTAAGCGGTTATGAAAATAATAGAAAACACAACGATTACTTTCCTTCAAAAACAGAAAATAATAGGTAGCCACAAAAAAAAGAACCAAATACGCCGTTTTGATTCCTAGTTTTTTGATACAGAAAACAAAAATCTTGTACCCTAGTAGAGTTCCCTTAGATTTCCCATCCCAACTACTCATGGTTTAGCCCTTGAGTTGAAGGATTTTGTTCTCCAATAAGTCGTAAAAGTCTTGAAAAGACACTATTCCTGTAAAATCGGCTTCTCCTAATTTTACTCCTAAATTAGACTCGATGGTAACCACTAAATCAACATAATCTAAACTGTCTAAACCTAGGGTTTCTCTTAAGTTAGCTTCAGGACTAATTAAATCTCCATCCACCTCAAACTCATCTACCAAAAAACCGTTTACTATCTCAATCATTTTAGTTTTTTCCATCCTTATTCAATTTTTTTAACCACTAACGCTGAATTTGTTCCTCCAAATCCGAAAGAATTTGACAAAAATATGTCAATTTTTTTATTTACGGTAGTTGTCGCTAAATTTAATTTGGCTGAATTGTCATCAGGACTTTCAAAATTAATGTTAGGCGCAACAAATGAATTTTGCATCATAATCGTTGAGTAGATTATTTCGCTAGCACCTGCCATCCAACACTCATGACCTGTCATGGATTTAGTAGAACTCACTAAAGGCATATTTTCTCCAAACACATTAAAAATCGCTTTAGCCTCATTGGCATCACCAACTGGAGTAGATGTCGCATGAGCATTAATATAATCAATTGCGTCTGCTGGTAATCCAGCATCATCCAAAGCACGTTGCATAGCAATAGAAGGGCCTTCTACATTAGGAGTAGATATATGTCCTCCATTAGATGAAAAACCATATCCTACAACTTCAGCAATAATTGGTGCTCCCCTTTTTACTGCTGATTCGTAACTTTCAAGAATTAAAGTGGCTGCTCCTCCACTTGGAATTAACCCCCCTCTAGCGGCATCAAATGGTTTTGAAGCTTTGGTAGGATCTCCTTCGTCTGAAGCAAACACTCCTAAACCATCAAAAGTACTCATAGCGTATTTATTAATCTCCTGCGCTCCACCACACACTATAGCCTCTTGCAATCCGTTTTTTATCAAAAAGTAAGCTAAACCTATAGAATGTGAACCACTGGCACAAGCCGCGCTAATCGCTATATTAATTCCTCTTAGTCTAAAAATGGTGGATAAATTCATATTGACAGTAGAATTCATCGACTTAAAAATAGCACCCGAACCTACTAATGACGTATCCTTCTTTTCTCTGATAATATCCGTTGCTTCTATTATTGATCTGGACACACTATCATTTCCGTAAAGCATTCCTACCTCATTGGCATCAATATATTCTTGAGTCATTTTTGCATTTTCCAGAGCTTCGACAGTAGCCATATAGGCATATTCTGTTTCCTCTCCAATGCTAATGCGTTGTCGTCTGGTCAATTTATCCTTTAAATCTGGACGAGGCACCATTCCTGTCAAACACGATTGAAATCCAAACTCCTTGCGTTCTAAATCGGCAACAATTCCTGATTTTCCTTGGTATAATGACTCTTTTACTTCTTCTAAGGATAAACCCAAACAAGAGTAAATTCCCATTCCTGTAATTACAACTCTATTATTCATGATATTGCGTGTACCTTATGAATATATTCCCCCGTTTATGTTTATCACTTCTCCTGTAATGTAACCTGACTTTTTAGAAACCAAAAAACTCACTAAATCAGCTACTTCTTCTGCTTCTCCAAACCGATTAACAGGCACCATTTTAATCAATTCACTTTCGTCTAACTCACTGGTCATATCCGTTCTGATAAATCCTGGCGCCACAGCATTTACCGTGATTTTTCGTTTAGCTACCTCTTGAGCAAGAGCTTTTGTTGCTCCTATAATAGCAGCCTTAGCGGCAGAATAGTTGGTTTGTCCTGGTGTACCTTTTACTCCTGAAACTGAAACCATATTTACTATTCGTCCATATCTGTTACGCAACAATTTCTGCATAAAGAAGTTGGTCACATTAAAAAAACCATTCAAACTAGTGTTAATCACATCATTCCAATCTTTATGTGTCATCCACATAAACATACCATCACGTGTGATACCTGCATTGTTGACAATCACTTCAACTACAGCTTTCGGATTTTCTTCTTGCCATTGCGTCAAAACCTGAGTAACATTTTCGGCATCAGCTACATCAAATTGTACTAATTCTCCTGTTGCTCCATAGGCCTTAACGGCTGCCAATGTCTCCTCTGCAGCTTGTTGATTTGACTGATAATTAATCAATATATGATAGTCGCTTTCTTGGGCCAACTTCTCACAAATTGCTCTTCCTATCCCTCTTGAACCACCTGTTACTATTGCACACTTCATACTCGTTATTTTATTCTTTTATGGTTATTGAAACAATTCGATTTTATCAAACCATTTATTTCCTAAAATGGTTCCATCGAGCTTCATAAAAGCCCACTTTTTATCTTTACCTATCATTACCAATCCATCAACAAAACTAGATTCCTTTTTTTTAATACCAAATATTTTTGTTTTGACCTTGTATTCCGTTGGGACAATTAGTTTTCCTTCTTTGTTTATAAATCCCCACAACTCCTTTTTTACTCCCGCTAAACCTTCCTTTGAAAAAGGTAAAACGTCTCGATACTCTGGTTGAATGACAAACTTACCTCCTGAATGCATAAAACCCCAAGCATTATTCTCAAATACAGCCGCTACTCCATTTTCAAATGGTTTAACCTTGTCAAATCGAGGTTCTATAATCCATTTTCCTGTTCGATCGATAAATCCCATTTTGTCTACAACTTTAACCATCGCATACTCTTCTCCCATAAAGTCATACATCTTTGTAGCTCCTAAAATAGGTGTATATACTCCATCGGTTACAATCCCAAACTCTTCGACCTTTTTTACCCAAACAACTCCATTAGAATAATCCCCAATATCATCATAATCAAAGGGTACGATTACCTTACCCGTTTCATCAATTATTCCCCATTTGTCATTTTTCTTTGCTCTTGCAAAACCATCAATAAACGAATACAACTTTTGATACACAAAATCCACGACAATTTCGCCTTTTTGATTTATGGCACCTGCACCCATATCTGTTTGAGCAACAGCAATACCTCCCTCAAAATCCTTAATTGAATTATACGTTGGTTCAACAATTGTTTTTCTATTGATATCAGTTAAACCGTATTTGTTATATTTTGAGATTAAAGCTACCCCTCCTTCTTGATATTCATAAATTTTGTGAGTATCAGGACTTGACACAAAGTCCCCTTTTTGATCAATATATTTCCACTCTTTATTTTCGAAAATGACACACAGTCCTTGTGAAAAACTTTTAACACGCTCAAAAGCAGGTTCTACAACAACTTCTCCCTTAGTGTTAATAAAGCCCCATTGTCCTTTTTTATCCAATTTTACGGAAGCTAAACCCTCAGAAAAACTGTTCGCATCATAGAATGTAGGTTGAATTTGAATGTCTCCTTGTTTATTTATGTATCCGTATTTTCCATCAAGCATAACGAGTGCTAGCTCTTGTGAAAAACCTATATAACTAATACAAAGAAATAACAAATACCATTTTTTCATACGGAATGAGTTAAGCTAAAAACTACTGTTCTTTGATCAAGTAATTTTTAACTTTTTCCAAAAAAGGATACATCACTTGATCTTCCTTAAAAGTAGGTATAATTGCCCTAACATCATCATACATTTTGCGTGTAGTTGAGGAAACGACATCTTTTTGTTCTAAAATATCAATCGCTTGTACAATGGTGATCAATTCTATACTCAACACCTGAAAAGCATTTTCAATAACTTTTTGAGCAATAACCGCTGAATTTGTTCCCATACTAACAATATCTTGGTTGTCATTGTTGTTAGGAATACTATGAACATACATCGGGTTAGACAACATTTGATTTTCAGCAGTTGTTGAAGTTGCCGTAAACTGAACCCCTTGCATTCCAAAATTAAAGCCTAATGTACCTAAATTCACAAATGGAGGTAAAATCTCGTTCAATTTTGAATTTAATAAGTAATTCAATTGACGTTCTGCCAACATGGTCAGTTTTGTAATAACAATCTTAAGTTTATCCATTTCTAATGAAATGTAATCTCCGTGGAAATTACCTCCGTGATATACGTGTTCATTTTCAACATCTACAATGGGATTGTCGTTTGCAGAATTTATCTCATTCTCAAGAACCTTATTTACATTGTTTACTGTATCTAAAACGGGACCTAAAATCTGAGGAACACAACGTAATGAGTAATATTCTTGAACTTTGTCTTTAAATACTTCTTCTGTGTTGTCCCCTGAATACAAGTGATCTTCTCTTTTTCTGACTAATTTACTATCAGACAGATTCTCTCTCATTCTTTTAGCAATTTCTTGCTGACCAAAATGTCTTTTGGTTCTATTCAATTCTACCGAATAGTGATCATCATAGGCTTGAACAATTTCGTTAATCGCGCAAGACATTTTTACCGACCAGTCAATTAATTTTTCTGCATAATAGGTATTCACTATACCAACTCCTGTCATGACTGAGGTTCCGTTCATCAATGCCAATCCTTCGCGCACCTCAACCTTCATTGGTGACAACCCTTCTATTTTAAAAACGTCTTCTGTATTGCGTCTTTCTCCTTTATAAAAAACCTCTCCTTCGCCAATCAAAACCAACGCCAAGTGCGCCAATTGCACTAAATCCCCGCTTGCACCCACTCCTCCATGTTCAAAAATCAGAGGCGTAATATCACGATTAATCAACTCCTTCATCAAATTAATCGCCGATGGATGAACTCCCGAATTCCCTAAAGACAACGTATTTAAACGTGCTAAAATAGCTGATTTTACATGTACTGGATCCAAAGGTTTTCCAATACCTGAAGCATGACTTCTAATTAAATTATACTGCAATTGAAGACGATCTTCATCTTTTATACGGTATTGAGCCATAGGGCCAAATCCCGTATTAACACCATAAATCACTTTGTTTTGAGAAAACGACTTTAAGAAATTAAAACTCTTTTCGACTCTATTGATTACCGCATCGCTCAAAGACACCTTCTTTCCTTTAAAAACAATAGATTCAAAATCTTTTAAATTCAAAAACTCGTTAATCGTGTTCATAGCTGTTTAGTAGTATAATTTTTATTTATAATTCTATTAAACTGTTTTATATATGAAATATATGTAGTTTATTTGAAGTCGCAAATGTAATATAAATAATAATAAAATCTAAGTATTTATGACTACAGAATTTGTGGATGTTCTTGTCATAGGTGCAGGCCCTTCGGGCTGTGTATCGTCCTCTTATTTACATCAAAATAACGTTACCGTTAAAGTTGTCGAAAAAACTAAGTTTCCAAGATTAGTAGTTGGTGAAAGCCTAATTCCTCGTGTAATGGATCATTTTGACGAAGCGGGTTTATTGCCTGCTTTAAAAGCCAGAAACTACGAAAAGAAATGGGGTGCTCGATTTATTAGGGGTAATGAGATTTGTGTTTTTGATTTTAGTCAAAAATTTGGCGAAGGTTGGGATTGGACATGGCAAGTGCCTCGTGCTGATTTTGATAATACCTTAGCTCAAGAAGTAATCAATAAGGGCATTGATTTGGAATTTGAAACAGAGGTCATTGCTGTAGAATTTGAAGGTTCAAATTCAATTACTACCGTAAAAGACAAAAATGGTATACTAAAAACTATCCATGCTAAACATATCATTGATTCTAGTGGATATGGACGAGTTCTTCCTCGTTTATTGGACTTAGATTCTCCCTCTGGACTGGATCCCCACTCGTCAATATTCACACATGTGGATGATAGTAGAAGACCCGAAGGTCAGGAAGGGACGATGATATCTTTTGATATTTTGGAGACTCAGGTGTGGTTGTGGGTAATTCCTTTTTCAAATGGCAAAACAAGTGTTGGAATTGTAGGTCCCACCGAATACATTAATTCCTTGTCAGAAAATGGAGATAATGCTGAGGCCTTAAGAAATGCTATTTCTAAATCTGATTATTACGTGAAACGTTTCGGTGGATTAGAGTTTTTATTTGAACCTGTCAATCTGCAAAACTACTCTCGTTCTGTAAAAAAAATGTACGGTGATGGATTTGTGTTAACAGGTAATAGTTCAGAGTTTTTAGATCCTGTATTTTCGTCTGGTGTCTGCTTTGCTACTGAATCTGGTATTTTGGCCGCTAAGCTTATCGCCAAAGAATTACAAGGAGAAACGGTGAATTGGGAGACAGAATACTCAGACTATATCAAACAGGGCGTAGAAGTATTTAAAACTTACGTGAAAGAATGGTATACCGGAAATTTACAAACCCTATTTTTCCATCAACCAGAAAATCCAGATATCAAACGTAAGATTTGTGCAGTATTAGCGGGTTATGTGTGGGATTTAGAAAATCCTTTTGTAAAAAAACACAGCAACGTAATTAAGAATATGGCGTATATGATTAATAGTCAAATGTAATTTCCTACTGAAATAAATTCAACTAAAAAGGGCGACAGAATTTAATTCTATCGCCCTTTTTAGCTATTAATTATTACTTTACTACAATACTTTCTTAACTAAATACCCCGCAAATGTTTTGCCGCATTTTGCAAAACTCTCTCCAATTCTTGTTTCGTTGTTAAACTGACTTCCAAATTGAGCACCTGGAGCATCTTTTGCAGACATTTCAAAAACCACATTTCCTTTGTTATCAGTTTCCACAATTTTCAAATTACACGTCATCTTAGCAGGTTGTTTTTGTACGTAAACATCCCATCCTGGGTAAATCCACAACACCTCAACTACTAATGTGTATTTAGTTCCAGTATGTCCTGTTTCAAAATCCACACCTTTCTTTTCAGTGCAATATTTTTGCATTAAAGCAAGAAATTTTTCTTCCCAAATAAGTTTTTTTGCACCATTCCATTCTTTTTCCCATTTATCTCCTACTCCTGCATTTTTTTCATTTAAATCGGCTTTTCTTTCTGCAACATATCGTTCTTCAGGTAATTCATCTTTCATAAGCGTTAATTTAGAGTAATCAAACTCAACATTAACTTTTTCTTGTCCTTTTAGTACACTTGCATCTCCTGAAACGACTTTAATCCTTTGGGCCATTGTGAAAGTAGAAACTAACACAAATGCTAATACTGCAATTTTTTTCATGGTATAATTTAATTTAAGTTTTTATTAACGTTTACGAATATATCAATTTTATTATAAGTTTTATTGTTTTTGCCCCATAAACATTAAATATGATTTCAAAAATTCGTCAATAAAGCCATTCATAACTGCATCTACATCACGAGACTCATAACTGGTTCTTAAATCTTTAACTAGTTTATAAGGGTGCATCACATAATTGCGAATCTGTGAACCCCATTCAATTTTCATTTTATTAGCTTCGATTTCTTCTCTTTTAGCCAATCTTTTTTGTAGTTCTATTTGATACAATTGAGAGCGTAAAAGCTGCATGGCTTTAGTTTTGTTATCTAATTGCGAACGGGTTTCGGAGTTTTCAATAATAATTCCTGTCGGCTCATGACGTAAACGAACAGCAGTTTCTACCTTGTTTACATTCTGACCTCCTGCGCCACTGGAACGCATGGTTTCCCAAGAAATGTCATTAGGACTAATTTCTATCTCAATCGTGTCATCAACTAACGGATATACATATACGGATCCAAAAGAAGTGTGTCTCTTAGCATTACTATCAAATGGTGATATTCTCACCAATCGATGGACTCCATTTTCTCCTTTAAGATAACCAAAGGCATAATCTCCATCAATCTCAAGAGTAACTGTTTTAATTCCAGCTACCTCTCCTCCTTGATAATTCAATTCTTTGATTTTGTAGCCTTTCTTTTCGGCCCACATGATATACATACGCATTAACATGGCTACCCAATCACAACTTTCGGTACCACCAGCCCCAGCTGTTATCTGAATGACGGCACTCATTACATCGCCCTCTTCCGAAAGCATATTTCTAAACTCAATAGCTTCCAGTAAATCAAGAGTCAATTGATATTGATTTTCTACTTCATCTTCGGTCATCAAACCTTCTTTGTGAAAATCAGCCGCAAGAATTAATTCCTCTAAGTTTTCCTGTACCTCATCAAAATCTTCTACCCATTTTTTCTTGGTACGCAACACTTTTAAAAGTGCTTCTGCGTTTTTGGAATCATTCCAAAAGTCGGGGGCTAAAGTCTGCTCCTCCTCATTGGCTATCTCTATCTTTTTATTATCCAAGTCAAAGATAGTGCCCTAAGGCCCCCACTCTTTCTTTCAAATCTTTAATTTGATCCGAACTAATCATAATCACATCGTTTTAATTCGGATCAAATGTACTAATTTATAGGATAAACCATACGATAACCAATATCCATCCGATTATCAAAATAGGCCCTGCTAATCCTGCTACAATACCTCCCAACCTAAAATCTTTTTGATCCAATTTACCTGTACTGTAGGCAATCGCATTGGGTGGTGTAGACACTGGTAAAAACAAAGCACATGAAGCAGATAAACCAATTACCAAAGGAAAAATCATTGGGCTATAATCTCCAGCAACACTTAACAAAGTAATAGCTACTGGAATCAAAATAGAAGCGGCAGCCGTATTACTCATAAAATTAGATAG
The DNA here is from genome assembly GCA_020635875.1 of Flavobacteriales bacterium. Classification (GTDB taxonomy): domain Bacteria; phylum Bacteroidota; class Bacteroidia; order Flavobacteriales; family Flavobacteriaceae; genus Flavobacterium. Next base: position 144,050 of record JACJYY010000004.1, on the reverse strand, counting down.
CACTACAGTAATTACCCCAAAAACAACCAATAATAAATAAAAATCAACCTGAACATGACTAATTTGACTCACAAAATAATCCGCTAATCCTTGCTCTTTTATAGCCAAACCAAGAGCTAAACCTCCCGCAACTAACATCAACGTGTCCCATGGTAATTTACGCACATCGTCCGCATCAATAATCCCTAACATTGTAAAAGCCACAATCGGGATACCTGATATTGCCGAATTAGGAATACCTGTAAGTGTAGAAGTAAGCCACAAAGCAAAAGTTAAAATGAAAAAACCAATCACAATTCTTTTCTTGATTCGTTCTTCCTCAGCATGTCCTTCCTGTACTTCTTCGTCTACTTCGTCTAAAAAGTCTAGCGATAAATTACTTACCTTCAATTGGTATTTTATTAATAAAACGCGCCAAAGCAGAACCGTTAATAATATTGCAATGGGTACACCTGCAATCATCCAATCCAAGAAACTAATTTTAATTCCAATACCTTCTAATGCACCGACAGCAATAGCGTTAGGGGCTGAACCTATGATGGTTGCCATACCTCCAAACGAAGCCGCCGCTGGTATCCCCAACAACAACGCTTTAGTAAAAGGAGCTTCTTTCCCCAATTTGGCAAAAATTGGAGATACTGTTGCAATCATTAAAGCTGTACTAGCCGTGTTACTCATCAATGCTGAAATGCCAGCCGTAATAATCATTAATCCCAATAGGATATACTTCGCTTTAGTACCAAATTTAGGTAAGGCAATTTTCATAAATGCGGTATCTAGTTTGGTCTTTTTCATCCCTTCGGCTAGGAAAAATCCTCCCAAAAACAACCAAATTACACCATCTGACCACATCTGGACGTATTTTTTTACTTCTATATCACTCTGCCTACCCAAGGCAAAAACAATAAATCCAATAATCAAAATACCTACGGCAAATGGAGGTATTGCCTCGGTTACCCATAACCCAATGGCAAAAAACAATAGAAACAGCAAATAAATTTGGGTTTCTGTAAAACTTGAATCTTTTAGGACAAATGTTAACAACAGTGATACAATCCCTGTCATCATAAATTGAATTATTTTACTTTGTCTAGCCACTCTCAATTCGATTTTTGTGAGTTGCTTCATAGAATATGTTCTAGAATCTGACATAACTTTCTTTTTTTAAAATTTTATACAAAAATACTATATAATTCTAGCGTATCAGCCTGACAAATATCAGGTTATTCACAATTCTTTGACAAAAAAATAAGTACCTTTGAAACTCTATTTTTTTATTTCTATACTATGCTTGCATTAAAAAACAATAACTCATTATCATTCATTGAGTTAGAAGAAAAATATGGCGCACACAATTACCATCCCTTACCTGTAGTACTCAAAAAAGGAGAGGGTGTTTTTGTATGGGATGTAGAAGAAAAAAAATATTATGACTTCTTATCTGCCTATTCTGCGGTTAATCAAGGTCATTGTCACCCAAAAATCACTCAAGCCTTAATTGATCAGGCACAACAACTGACTTTGACCTCCAGAGCTTTCTATAACGATAAATTGGGACGATACGAAAATTTTGTATGTGATTTTTTTGGTTTTGACAAAGTGCTGCCCATGAATACTGGTGCCGAAGCAGTAGAAACCGCCTTAAAAATCTGTCGCAAATGGGCATACGAAGTAAAAAACATTCCTGAAAATCAAGCACAAATAACAGTTTGTAACAATAACTTTCATGGAAGAACAACAACTATAATTTCCTTTTCCAATGACCCTGTAGCCAATACTAATTTTGGCCCCTACACCAATGGTTTTATTAGGATAGAATACGATAACCTACAAGCGTTAGAGAAAACTTTACAATCTAATCCTAATATAGCTGGCTTCTTGGTAGAACCTATTCAAGGAGAAGCGGGTGTGTACGTTCCTTCCGAAGGTTATTTGGCTCAAGCCAAAGCATTATGTGAAAAACACAATGTATTGTTTATTGCAGACGAAGTACAAACTGGAATAGGACGCACAGGTAAATTATTGGCAGTTGATCACGAAAATGTAAAACCAGATGTACTAATATTAGGCAAAGCCATCAGTGGAGGCGTTTATCCTGTGAGTGCAGTTTTGGCTGACAATTGTATCATGAACGTGATTAAACCTGGAAACCACGGAAGCACTTTTGGTGGAAATCCTGTCGCTGCTGAAGTGGCCATTGCTGCACTTGAAGTGATTAAAGAAGAAAAACTTGCCGAGAATGCGGATAGATTAGGAAAGCTATTCCGAGAACAGTTAAACAAATACATTATAAATAGTTCAATAGTTTCTTTAGTAAGAGGAAAAGGTCTTTTGAACGCTATTGTTATTAATGATACAGAACAAAGCGATACAGCCTGGAATATCTGTGTAGCTTTAAAAAACAATGGTTTATTAGCTAAACCCACTCATGGCAACATCATTCGTTTTGCTCCCCCTCTAGTGATGACTGAAGAGCAATTGTTGGATTGCGTGGATATTATCACAAAGACATTACAAGAGTTCGAGTAAACCCAAATTCAAACAAAAAAAGGGCTAACTTTCGTTAACCCTTAATCTAAAATCTCACATCTAAAATCTAATATCTAGACTCTAGTATCTAAATTTTTCCAAAGACTCGTTTCTAATAATCTTACCTGTTGCTGTTTCAGCAAAATGTCTTATAAAGAAAATCTCTTTTGGTATTTCGTATTTTTTGAATCCTTTGAATACTTCTTTTTTATCTAATTCATAAGGCTCTCCCTCAATTGCTAATACTACTCTATGTCCCAGTAATGAATCAGGTAATCCAGCAATAATATAACGACGAGGAATACGATCTGTTAGTTTTTCTTCTAACTGTTCCGGTATCATTTTTATCCCACCAGAGTTTATGATGTTATCATAACGACCAATCCATACAAACGTATTATCTGGTAATATCTTAACGATATCATTCGTTACAATTTTTTCGCTAGAAATACTAGGCGCCACAATCTCTAAACATTCTCTGTCATCTTGAGATATTTCAATATTAGGTAATAATGTAAATGCTTCCTCTCCTAATCTTTTGGCGGCCACGTGAGTAATCGTTTCAGACATTCCGTAGGTCTCGTAAATTTCGGTCTTAACTCCCGAATCTTTTATAAGGTCTTCTAATGTTTTATGTACCTTAACTCCTCCTGTGATTACCTTTTTTACACGATCCAATTGATCTATCGAATACTTCAACTGCATAGGCACCATGGCGCAAAAATCATATTCTCCCTCAACTCCATCCAATGGTTTTAAACTAGGCGCAACAAAATCCATGTCTAAACCTAATATAAAACCACGTACAAACATCATCTTACCAGCTACGTATTTAGTAGGCAAACAATGTAATACTCTATCTCCTGATGATAATCCAAAAAAATCACCTGTCGCTAAAGCAGAGCTTACCATAGCTTGTTTATCTACTTGTATGATTTTTGGTTGACCTGTTGTCCCAGAAGTTTCAATTTCTAAATAAGGTTTTTCATCAAACCAATCCAATAAGAAACTTCCTACTGATTTTTCAAAATCCTCTCCTTCTTTAATAAAACTATACGCTACACGTTGTAAGTCATCTTTCTTAAATTCAAAACCGTTAAGTTTGAATTTATTATGAACATTGTGATAGGTTATCTTATTCATTAGCTATATCATTTTTTATAGTTCCTGTCAGTTTTTCTGTCCAATGAGACCATTGGTACTTTCTAGCAAAAATAATTAAAAGAATGGGATATGCGACAATTAGAGGAAATAAAATTGAGATAAAAAAATCAGGCTCCGAAACGTCCTTAAACACTGAATTTGTTTGCAGTGCACCCCAATCTGTGGTAACTAATAATACCGTTATTAGATTATTGGCAATGTGGAAACCTAAGGCCAATTCCATACCCTCATCCATCAGTGTAACCACACCTAACATAAGTCCTGTTCCGATATAAAACAACATAATTTCACTCCCCATTTTATCTACCTCTGGATTCATTCCGTGCATCAACCCAAAAAGCACTGAAGTCATAATTAGTGGAAACAGTCTATTCTTTACTAATAAACCCAAACCCTGCATCAAATACCCCCTAAAAATAAACTCTTCGGTAGCTGACTGAATGGGAATCATTACTACAGCAACGACACTTAACAACAGAAACTTTTGTACATCAAATTGAACTTCAAAATCATCTGGAAAAATAACATACAGCAATAGAGTCGAAACGACAAGAAACCCTCCCCAAATTGAAAAACTAAATAATAACCTTTTATAATCAATAGTTTTGCGAGAAGTTATCATCTCCACAAACTTCATTTTGTGTAATGCTCGAATCAATAATGGAAATTGTACAAAAACGACTACAAAAGACAACATCATTAAAAAAACAAACAATGTCGAATCCATCATTTGAATAACCTCTAATTCGTTTGCCGGAGCAGGATATCCCTCATTTGTAATCAAATACCCAACGTAAACTGTCAACGGTATTTGTCCTACGCCAAAAGCTAACGCAATAATAAAAATTCCTAAAATATATTTGTAAAAAGGATTAGTTCCTTTTATGGCTTGCTCGATATACATTTAATTGATTTTAAGTTCTGAAAATCGTTTTTGACCTTTAATAAAATAGGCTTTAACTATGGATGGAACCAAAGCATAGTTTTTTAATTGTTGGCCGTCTCTCTTCTTGTACATTTTTACCCCATTACAATACAAATCAAAATGAGCATGCAATACTGCTACTAGACCCTTTATTTCTCCTTTTAACAAAAATCGAATGCCCGCCAAACCGTCCAAGACCATTCTCATAAAAACAATTCCAAACAACCTGCTTTTAGGTACGTTTTTGACCAACATAAATAAACTGTTTCTAAAATTGAGATAGATTTTTTTATAGCTCCCTTTCTCTAGTGTTGCTCCTCCTAGATGATACACCGTGGAGTCTCCTATATAATAAGACCTATAACCTTTATTAAAAGAGCGCCAGCATAAATCAATTTCTTCTTGATGAGCAAAAAAATCTTCATCAAATCCATGGAGCTCATCAAAGACTTCTTTTCTAATTATAAAACAAGCTCCCGAAGCCCAAAAAACAGGAATATTGTCATCATATTGCCCTTTATCCTCCTCCAAAAACTCAAACAAACGTCCTCTGCAAAAAGGATAACCATAAGTATCAATAAAACCTCCTGCTGCACCAGCATATTCAAATAGATGTCTATGGGTATAATCCAAAATTTTGGGTTGAATTATAGCTGTATCTGAATGCTGTTCCAAATGTTCTATTATGGGTACTAACCAATTTTCTGTTACCTCAATATCAGAATTAATCAACGCATAAACATCCGCTTCTATGTGTTTTAAAGCATCATTATACCCTTTGGCAAAACCTCCATTTGAAGTATTTTGAATAATCTGAACCGAAGGGAAATTTTGCTTTAGATAATCAACCGAATCATCTTGAGAGTTGTTATCAGCAACATATATTTCTGTTCCAACTGAATAACGTATTACGGAAGGCAAAAATTGCTCAAGCAACTTCCTTCCATTCCAATTCAAAACAACTACCGCTATCCGCATACTTATCTTGATTTAGAAAAAGATGGAATTTCTCTAAGAAAATTGTATCTCTTGTGCGTAAAATCCATACTGCAATAGTAATGATCTATCCCATTGGTAACCATCAAAAAACGAGCATTTAAAACCATATTATAACGGGCAATTTGATCAAAGGTATCTTGAGTAACAGGTACGACAGGCGCCTTGCATTCGACCAATAATTCGACTGACCCATCGCTATTAAACACAACCACATCATATCTTTTTAATCGACCGTTAACCGCTAATTTTTTCTCCACATTTATTAATGATTGAGAATACCCTTTCTCGTTTATCAAGAAATGTACAACATGTTGCCTTACCCATTCTTCTGGAGTAAGGAGAATATATTTTTTACGAATAACATCAAAAATAAGCGTTTTATTTTCGCTACTTTTGAAACGAAACTCAAAGGTTGAAAAGTTCAATACCTGCATGAAGCAAAGGTAATCTAAAAATCATAGTAAGTGGAAGCCGTATCACAAATTGTACAAGACATTAAAGACAAAAAAATTGCTCCTATTTATTTTTTGACTGGAGACGAACCTTATTATGTGGACAAACTAGCTGAATTTATGCAGCACAATATCTTGACAGAAGAAGAACGGGGTTTTAATCAAATGGTATTGTATGGACGTGATGTAAGTATTGAAGAAATCGTTTCACATGCCAAGCGTTTCCCAATGATGGCTGAACGTCAAGTTATCATTATCAAAGAAGCTCAGGATTTATCACGCACCATTGAAAATTTAGATTCTTATGTTAAAAATATTCAACCTACTACGGTATTAGTGATTTGTTACAAGTATAAAAAATTAGATAAAAGAAAAAGTCTATATAAAAGTATCCAGAAACAAGGCGTTTTTTTTGAAAGTCAAAAAATCAAAGAATATCAAGTGGGAGATTGGATTAAAAAAGTCCTTGCCGGAAAAGGATACAAAATCGATCCAGTCGCTAGCAATATGTTAGTTGAGTTTTTAGGAAATGATTTAGGTAAAATCAATAATGAACTAGAAAAACTGAGATTGATTATCCCAAAAGGAGTCACAATTACCCCGTTAGACATAGAAAAGAACATTGGCATCAGTAAAGATTTCAACAACTTTGAATTACGAAAAGCAATCGGCGAAAAAAACAAAGCCAAAGCAGCACTTATTATAAATTATTTTGCTGCTAATCCCAAAGAACATCCTGTTGTTGTTACCGTCGGTCTACTATTTAATTTTTTTATACAAATCATGCAATATCATGGACTTAGTGATAAATCCACATCCAATGTCATGAAACAACTAAAAGTAGGGAATGCATACTTTATAAAAGAGTATGAAATAGCCGCTCAAAACTACCCGTTAAAAAAGGTTAGTCAAATTATTACCCAACTAAGAGCAACTGATCTCCATAGTAAAGGAGTAAATGCACACAATCTATCTCATCAAGATTTATTAAAAGACCTATTGATTACTGTTTTTTAAAAAAACTGTTAAAAAATCACAAATTTGACAATAATTTAAAATTAAATTAACGATATTTGCACTCAAATAAATCACCTTATTAACCACTGAGATAATTATCATGAACGGTTATTATTCTAGAGACATAGTAAACCCGTACATTCAAGAAAAAACAAGCACCAACAGATTTGGAAAGTTCTTTTTCATTCTAATGTTATTTGGGGTTTTATTGTTGTATCTAGGTGCTGTATACTTAGGTGATGTTGAGCAAAATGACTCTTTACAATACATCTACAAAAGGTATCTCACTGCATACAACTTCTCTTCTTTCAAATAATTCACTTTATATTTTTTTATTTATGTCGGACGATAAGAAAGTAATATTTTCTATGTCTAAGGTAAGTAAGACTTACTCTAGCACCAATAAACAGGTTTTAAAAGACATATACCTAAGCTTCTTTTATGGAGCTAAGATTGGGATTTTAGGTCTTAATGGTTCAGGTAAATCCTCTTTGTTAAAAATAATTGCTGGAGTTGACAAAAACTTTCAGGGAGATCTTGTTTTTGCCCCAGGATACACTGTTGGTTATTTAGAACAAGAACCTCAATTAGATGAAGAAAAAACAGTTGTAGAAATCGTCAAAGAAGGGGTTGCTGAAATCACAGCACTACTGGATCGATTTAATGAAATTAATGACATGTTTGGTTTGCCAGAAGTTTATGAAGATGCTGATAAAATGCAGAAACTAATGGATCAACAAGCCGAACTACAAGATAAAATTGATGCTTGCGGTGCTTGGGAAATCGACACAAAGTTAGAAATAGCCATGGACGCTCTTAGAACTCCAGATGGAGACACTCCGATAAAAGTTTTATCAGGAGGAGAAAGACGTCGTGTTGCCCTTTGTAGATTATTGTTACAACAACCTGATGTGTTACTCCTAGATGAGCCTACCAACCACTTAGATGCTGAATCCGTATTGTGGTTAGAGCAACATCTTCAACAGTATAGCGGTACAGTCATTGCCGTTACTCACGATAGGTATTTCTTAGATAACGTAGCCGGTTGGATTTTAGAATTGGATCGTGGAGAAGGTATTCCGTGGAAAGGCAATTATTCTTCTTGGTTGGATCAAAAATCTAAACGTATGGAACAAGAAGAAAAGGTAGCTTCAAAGCGTAGAAAAACACTTGAACGAGAGTTAGAATGGGTGCGTCAAGGTGCAAAAGGACGTCAAACCAAACAAAAAGCCCGTTTACAGAATTATGACAAACTCTTGAACGAAGACCAAAAACAATTAGACGAAAAGTTAGAAATATACATTCCTAATGGGCCACGTTTAGGAACAAATGTTCTTGAAGCAAAAAATGTATCAAAGGCATTTGGTGATAAATTGCTTTACGAAAATTTAAACTTTACATTACCACAAGCGGGTATTGTTGGCATTATTGGACCAAATGGTGCGGGTAAGTCTACCATATTTAGGATGATTATGGGTGAACAACAACCCGATTCAGGAAGTTTTACTATTGGTGAAACTGCCAAGATTGCCTACGTAGATCAGTCTCATCAAGATATCAATCCTGAAAAAAGTATTTGGGAAAACTTCTGTGATGGACAAGAGTTGATTATGATGGGAGGTCGTCAAGTCAATTCAAGAGCTTATCTTTCTCGTTTTAACTTTGGCGGAAGCGATCAAAACAAAAAAGTTTCTACATTATCAGGAGGAGAACGAAACCGATTACATCTAGCCATGACCCTACGTGAAGAAGGAAACGTATTGCTGTTAGATGAGCCTACCAATGATTTGGACATCAATACCCTGCGAGCGCTGGAAGAAGGTCTTGAAAACTTTGCTGGTTGTGCTGTAATAATCTCTCACGATCGCTGGTTCTTGGATCGTATTTGTACGCATATCCTCGCTTTTGAAGGGGACTCTCAAGTGTATTTCTTTGAGGGAAGTTTCTCGGATTATGAAGAAAACAAAAAGAAACGCCTAGGTAAAGACATCACTCCTACTCGAATCAAATACAAGAAGTTGATTCGATAAATACAATAATCATAGGTATTACTATATGCAAAACGGTCTTTCGGGAACTACTTCCAAAAGACCGTTTTCACATTCACGAACTCTTTCAAGCCTAGCTCTGCCAATTCTCGACCATAGCCCGATTTTTTAGTTCCTCCAAAAGGTAATCTAGGATCCGAAAACACCATCGAATTTACAAAGACAGCCCCATCTCTTGCCTCTTTGATAAAATAGTTTGCCCTATCTCGATTAGCAGTATAAACACTTACACCTAATCCAAACCTTGTATTATTCACTAAAGAAACAGCCTCTTGGTCACTATCAACTACATACAGCAATACAACAGGTCCAAAAATTTCCTCTTGACTGATCCGCATTTCGCGAGTGATACTAGACAAAATAGTAGGTAAAAATGCATTATTATTTCTTTCTCCTCCAACAACTAACTGAGCTCCTTCACTGATAGCCGTTTTGATTTGAGCTTCTAATTTATCCGATAAATCTGCTCTCGCAATGACTCCAAGTTTTGTATTTAAATCTTTAGGATTACTTACCTCGTACTTCACAAATTCCTCCACTAAACGCTCTTGAAATTGTTTCGCAACATCGGTCTGCACAATAAAACGTTTAGCCGCAATGCAACTTTGCCCCGTGTTGAGTAATCTTGATTTTGCACCCTCTACCGCCGCCTTTTCTATGTTGGCATCATCTAATATCACAAATGCATTACTCCCTCCTAGCTCTAACACTGAACGTTTAATATACTTAGCAGCCAACTGAGCTACTATACTTCCACCTGCTTCACTACCTGTAAAGGAAACAAATTGTACAGCATCGTGACCAATAACTAATTCTACCTGATCATGAGTAATTTTTAGTAATCGAAAAGTGTTTTCCGGTAATGCTTTCTCAAAAATACGTTCTATCAATTGTGCTGTCCCAATAACATTAGGGGCATGTTTTAGTACTACCGTATTACCCGCTACTAACGCAGGTATAGCAAATCGAAACACTTGCCAAACAGGAAAATTCCAAGGCATTATCCCAAAAACTATTCCTAAAGGATGATATTCGACACCACTGTATGTCGCCTCGGTTGCAATGGATTTAGGCTGTAAAAAATCTTGACTATTTTCAATATAGTAATCACACAAGGTAATACACTTATCAATCTCTTGATGAGCCTCTGTAATGGTCTTTCCCATTTCCTCCGTAACGAGTAAAGCCAATTCCTCTTTGAAATCCAACAGTACAACTGCAATTTTTTTTATACGATCTAATCGGTCGTTAAGAGTACTATTCTTCCATTGATTTTGCCTTTTAGCCGACTCTTCTATTATTCCCTTAACCTCATAATCAGTATGTTTTGCATAGTTACCGACTATCTGATTGGTAAAGGGATTAACCGAGGTAAACATAATCTAATGAGTTGGTTTTTGAGCAAATAACTTTGTGATTGTGGTATTCAGTTTCATTCTATAATCTTCCTCTAACCAATCTTTGTAGTTTTTAGTACAATTGGCTAAACAATAAGTATATCTCTGTATGCGATACAATATTTCCTCCCTTAATTCCTTTGCTAATTGTTTTGCTTCAAAAGCAGAATCTGCACTCTCCACACAATTCTTGGCGTGTTGTTCAATGGATAAATCAAGAACCGTTTTTGTCTTAAGACCTTTGGCAATCACATCCTTATATACCTCTTCTACATCAAAAGAAAGATTTAAACTTTTATTGAATCTGCGTTTAGTTTCTACAGGCAATTCGTACCTAAAGTTGTTTTCTATTTCATCATCTGAGCGTATGGATTCTAAATAAAAATCTGGTGATTTAAAAACCAATTGCCAATTCACCGGCTCATCCCAGTAACCAAATCGAGCCGCATTATTTCCTAGATCAATTACCTCAAACGTCTTTTTGTGTGGCAAAACACGTGACCCTCTTCCAATCATTTGAAAATATAACGTCAAGGATTTAGTAGCTCTATTCAAAATAATAGCTTCAACCGTAGGTTCATCAAATCCTGTAGTCAATAAACTTACCGAGGTCAAAATCGCATCAGGAGTATGTTTAAACCAGTCTAATATTTCCTTTCTTTCTTGACTACCAAATGAATTATCTAGATGTTTAATAGGATAGCCTGCTTGCGCGAATACTTTATAAACCTGTAAGGAAGTCTTTATACCATTATTAAAGATTAGTGTCTTTTTTCCTTTAGCATGTTCCTCATACGAAAATTTCAACTTGTCCAACATCTCTAAGTTAGAGTATAACTCATCAGAGGATTTGATCGTGTAATCCCCGTTTGCGCCAATCTTTAAACTCCTTAATCCTACGTTGTAAGAGTGCATGTTGGCTTTCGCCAAAAAGCCATGTTCGATTAGAGACTGTATTGTGTTTCCAACAATAAGCTCGTCATACACATTCTTCATAGGAAGCTTAGCATTGGAACTTAAAGGAGTAGCCGTTACTCCCAGTATGAAACAACCTTGAAAAGAACCAAACAGCTTTCTGAATGAATTGTAATGAGCCTCATCAATAATAACCAGACCCACATTGTCGATTTCTAGTTTTCCGTCTTCTAAACGATTTTTTAGCGTTTCTACCATGGCTACAAAACAATCATAGTCATCTTGATCTGGTAAATCTTTAATTTTACTGTTGATGATTTTGTTTCTGACTCCAAATCCATCCAACATTTTAGACGTTTGCTTGCACAACTCTATACGGTGTGTCAACACTACCACCTTTTTATCAAGAGACTCAACATAACGACGTACAATTTCTGAAAAAATTACCGTCTTACCTCCGCCAGTAGGCAACTGATACAGTAAGTTGTAATCTGTTTGATGTTTATCCAATCTTTCGAAAATCTTATCCAAGTCTCCAATCTGGTATTTGTATAATTCTTTCTTTTCTTGGACAGTTTCTGTTGAGGTTTGCAGCATTTTTTAAAAATTGAGACGACAAATTTACTTGATTTATTTAGATACTTAAAGGGACTTAACTTAATTTTTTGAAATGTTTTATTTTCGTCGAATACCCCATGGTTGTTAAAAAAAATATCCTATATTAGCGGGCGCGCCCAACACCATTTTTGTATGCAGAAATAGCATTTTTGTTCGGTTGATTAAATACATGGCAAGTAATATCAAAAGTAATACTACAAATCGTTGGAAAAGAATCCATTACTACTATAAGCGCACTGGATTCTACAAATATCTTTGGGAAAACATTAAAAAAGCGACACTACCGATAGTTGTCTTTATAGCTGTTTTAGTTGTTGTCAATAAATACGTGATCAACATCAATGATTTATTAAAATTACTGACTCAAAACTACAGTGACACAACAATATTTACTGTTTTCTTTTTATCGGAGTCTTTTTTGGGATTAATTCCCCCTGATTTTTTCATTGCTTGGACTAAAAACACGTCAGCACCAATAACCTATTTGAGCATTTTAGCTACTTTATCCTTTTTAGGCGGTGTAGTCTCTTATATTAGCGGTAAAGCCATGCTTTTAATTCCAAGTTTTAAGACTTACATGGAAGAGAAAGCGAGTGCTCACATTGGAAACATGAGAAAATGGGGTGGCTTTTTGATTGCTGTTGGAGCCTTGTTACCATTACCCTTTGCCATAGCTTGTTTTGCTGCAGGGATGATTCGTTTTCCTTTCAGAAACTTTATTTTATTCTCATTAATTCGCTTCTTGCGCTATATTATTTACGGCTATGCTATCTTTAGCATCATGTAAAAAAAAATTAACTTAACCACTAATTAAATCATCATGAAAAAGATTTTTATAATAGCTACAGCCTTTTTTCTAACAACTACAATACAAGCACAAAAAATCGCAGATCACGCCATAGGACTTCGTTTGGGTGGCAATAGATTATTTGGTTCTGAAATCACTTATCAAAGAGCCATGGGAGATAAAAACAGACTGGAAGCGGATTTAGGAATTTATCGTTCTAATTCTACCCACACTACTCAATTAGCCGGTATTTATCAATGGGTATGGAAAATAGAAAGCTCGTTCCATTGGTATGCTGGCCCTGGCGCAGGTGTTGGTACATGGAGATACCTAGATAACTACATCTGGGCACCAACAACTCAAACACAATTTTTTGCCTTTATTGCGGGAAATATTGGAGTGGAATACGACTTTGATTTTCCATTACTTGTTTCCTTAGATTTTAGACCTCAAATAGGAATTATCAACTACGGAAACAACAACAATTTCGATATTGCATTAAGTGCAAGATATCAGTTTTAATAAAAAAATAACGCATAAAGAACCAATCCTAAATGCGGCTATTTTAGACCTAAAACACGAGCAAAAAATGCTCACACCAATTGAGGGAATTATTACAGCCATAACCCTAATCAAGATGAATTTTAAAAATTGTCTTGTCCTGAAATATGTAAACCTATTTCAGGACAAGACAATTGAGAGGATACGAGCGAGACGCTCACCCCAGCTAAGGGGAGAAATTCTTCAAAAATCACAGTTTCACTTTCAGGCAACTTTTGTATATTTGTGTAATGAATCATGACCAAAAGATACGTACAATTATTTTTTACAAAGATTACTTTGAAGAATTCTTTATCAAGCAACGTGATAAAGTTAAAGACAAGATTATTTGGACATTAGAATTAATTCAGAATTAGAATGAATTTCTGAAACTTATCTTAAACATAATGAAAACACTGACGGTCTATATGAAATTAGGATTCAACAGGGAAGCGACATTTTTAGAATCTTTTGTTTTTTCGATCAAGGTCAGCTAATCATATTGGCAAATGGATTTCAGAAGAAAACACAAAAAACACCGAAAAAAGAAATAGAAAAAGCAATTAAAATAAAAAATGAATATGAAAGCGAAAAATAAAAACACTCGGACACTTGATCAATTCAAGGATAAACATTACGGAAAAGTTGGTACTGTAAAACGTGATGAACTTGATAGTGGTTTTGAAAACTTCAAAATCGGAGCTATGATTCATGAGGCACGACTTGAAAAAGGCCTAACCCAAGAACAACTTGCCGAAAAATCTGGGACAACAAAATCTTATATTTCCAAAATAGAGAATAATATAAAAGAAGCAAGATTTTCAACGTTACAAAAAATTGTAGAGCTTGGTTTGGGCGGACATTTAGAATTGTCAATTAAGCTATAATCAAATAGATAAAAAATAACGCACAAAGAACCAATCCTAAATGCGGCTATTTTAGACTAATCTAAAGTCCCAAGACTTTTTTAAATCATAATACAGGAAACCTTTTCCTACTGTTAAAGGAGACTCAATATTATTAGTATACAAACTGCCCGTACCCAAACCTTGTGGCATTTTTGTGTTAAGCGAAAACGTCCATTGAGCAATTGCATTAAGCCCTATATTACTTTCTAAAGCTGAAGTTATCCACCATCCAATAGCTAACTTTTCAGCAATTTCTATCCATTCTTCAGCACCTCTAAACCCACCTATCAAACTAGGCTTCAAAATAATGTATTTTGGAGCTATTTTTCGCAATAGATTTTCTTTATCTTGATAATTTACCACACCAATCAACTCCTCATCCAAAGCAATATCCAATGGACTTAATTTACAGAGACGTGACATGCTGTCAGTATTGTTTTTTTTGGAAGGTTGTTCTATACTATGTATTTGTTTTTCAGACAACTGAATTAATCTATCTAAAGCAATTGTGTAATCAAAGGACTCGTTTGCATCTACTCTAATTTCAATCTCATCAGCAGAATATTGCTCTCTAATTGCTCCAATAACAGCCAATTCCTGATCAAAATTTATAGCTCCAATCTTCATTTTTACACACGTAAAACCAGCTTCTATCTTCTCTTTGATTTGTTGCTTCATATACGGGATATCCCCCATCCAAATAAGTCCGTTTATTGGGATTTTAGCTTCTTTTCGTGTAAAATCAGACGGAAATAATTCGAACATATTTTCACTTCCTAAAGACAAAAAAGCCATTTCTACACCAAACTGAATGGAAGGAAACTCTTTCAATTCTTCCCATAATTTTTCTTTACCAAGAGAGATATTTTCGCAAACCCATTGCAGCTTATTTTCATAATCTGAACGATCATCATAACTCAATCCTCTCAAAATTCCGCACTCTCCTACTCCAATTTTACCCTCTTTCTCTATGATGATATACCATGTCTCCTTCTGAGTCAAAACACCTCTAGAAGTTCCACTCGGTCTTTTGAAGTTAAGTAGGTGTTTTTTATAGTGAGCTTTCATCGGTATTTATAATACAAAAGCAATTGATAACAATATGGAAAGCAGGAAAGTACTCAACGCCAGTTTCTTCAATTCAGGATCCAACAACTTAGAATCTTTATTATTTATTACCGTCTTTAAGTGTTTCAAGACAGGTAAAAAAGCAACAACAAAAACATATTGCTCCATTTTAAAGCCTTTTAAAACTGAAAAAATCAAAACACATAGTATTGCTCCAACAAGTAAGAAATAATGGTAGAGCTTCGCTTTATTTAAACCCATTTTTACTACTAAAGTGTTTTTTTGAGACAATTTATCCGATTCGTAGTCTCTTAGATTGTTAAGATTAAGTACTCCAGCACTCAACAATCCAATAGCCGTAGCTGGTAGAAATAATAGCAAATCTATTTCTTTGGTAAACAAAAAATGCATCCCCATCACACTCACTAAACCGAAAAACAAAAAAACAAAAACATCTCCTAAACCGTTATAGCCATAAGCCTTATCTCCTACGGTGTACTTAATTGCTGCCACAATTGCCAAAATCCCCAAAAAGAAAAAGAATAGCGCATACCCTATAGTACTATACCAAAAGGCTTTACTAATCAAACCAAGGGCTAACAAAAAAGTAATAATTGTGGTGATAATTACCCCTTTTTTCATTTGAGTGGGAGATATTGCTCCACTCTGTATTGCTCGTTTAGGACCTACTCTATTTTCGTTATCAGTCCCTTTCACCCCATCTCCATAATCATTGGCAAAATTGGACAATACTTGTAAACCAATCGTAGTTAAAATCCCTAACGCAAAAACACCCCAATCAAATCTTCCTTGTGCTTTAGCAGCAAAACTCCCCACTAGAATACCTGAAACAGATAAGGGCAATGTGCGTAGTCTCGCGGCTTCGATCCAAGCTTTGTTAAGCATCGTATTTACTTATTTCTCTGTCGTAAAAATCATTAGCCTCTTCGATAAGACCTTCCATTTCCTGTGATAATTCATTTTCGTCCAAATCTTCAGGCTCTTCTAGAATTTCTACTTCATCATTTGCTAAATTGATTATAAATCGAGGATAATCAAGATGAATGACAAAAATATCATCTGGGAAATCAGTATTGTCGCCTAACAAAAACTTAGGTAATTCCATATGTAATCTATTTTATTGCGTTTAATTCTTTTTTAGTAATTCTGTCAAAGCGAAGATACAACAACGTCGAAGAAAAAGTTAATCCAATCAACAAGCCACACCAAATCCCTTCTGCTTTCAAATCTGTAAATAACCCCAAGTACGCCGAAATAGGAAACCCAATCAACCAGTAGGACACAAACGATATAACCATCGGTACTTTTACATCTTGCAAGCCCCTAAGTGCTCCTAGCACTACTATTTGTAATATGTCCGAAAACTGAAATATAGAAGCTATTAAAAGTAGATTAGATGCAATGTGTATTACTTTTTGATTGTCTTCTAGTTTAACCAAATCATCCATATCAAAATACAAGGTTGGAAGAAAATCATGGAAAAGAACGTATGTCAAGGCAAATAATGCTGCAAATAGCATAGACAACATAAAAATAGAATGAGCTACCACTCGTAACTTTTTATAATCTTCTTTACCTTTTTGATTGCCTACACGAATCATAGCCGCTACACTGAACCCCATTCCTACCATATACGTCAAGGCCGCAATACTGAGTGCCACCTGATTAGCCGCCTGTTCAAACACCCCAATACTACCAGACAACCAAATAGCGCCAGTAAAAAGTGCAACCTCAAATAACATTTGCAAGGCTGATGGAAAACCTAGATTTATGATTTTCTTCATCATTCTTTGACTCACCACCGAAAAATCAAATGATTCAAAATACGGCTTGAATTTTTTATGTCCTTTAAGTAATAAATGAAGAATCAACAACATACTAACTCTCGAGGTAATGGTCCCTATAGCTGCACCAACAACACCTAATCTTGGGAAAAACCATACACCAAATATGAATACATAATTTACTACAACATTAACCACATTGGATGAAACCGTAGCATACATAGAGTATTTGGTCTCTGATTCGCCATCCGCAAACTGCTTATACCCCTGGAAAATAATCAATGGAATCAATGAAAAAGCAACAATATCTAAATAAGGTCTTGCCAACTCAACGACTTCCTGAGGTTGTCCCATATAGGCCATTATTGGCTTTGACAAATACAATGTAACAAAAAGCAAGGTACCTAAAAGAGTACATAAAAAGACACCATTGTAAAATACATTCTTGTTCTTTTCAATACGATCATCACCATGATTTTCTGCCACTAGAGGAGTGATTGCCGTCGAAAACCCTATTCCTAAAGACATCGCAATAAAAACAAAACTATTTCCTAAAGACACCGCAGCCAATTCAGTGGGGCCTATCTGACCTACCATTACATTATCAATCAAACCCACCATCGAATGCCCTAACATACTGAGTATGATAGGATAAGCTAAACGCATGTTATAACTGAATTCTTGAGTGTATTGATGGATGCTCAACGATGAAAATTTGGTCAAATGTAAGCAGAAAAATGTGCTTGTCATTTTTTTATGAAAAAAATTAAAAAAGACTTGTCTAATTGATAACTTGACTTATATTTGCATCCGCATTCGGGCGATTAGCTCAGTTGGTTCAGAGCATCTGGTTTACACCCAGAGGGTCGGGGGTTCGAATCCCTCATCGCCCACGAATAAATAAAAAAGTCCAAAAAATGGAATCAAACTTGTTTGAAATTTCGTTTTTTGGACTTTTTTATTTTCAGCGCGTGAGCGCAAGGGATGGACGAAGTCAATCCCTTTCGTGATAATATATAAGGAGGACAGCCAGTGGCTGTCAGGTAAAAGTTAAGAGAGAGTGTTTTTGAAGCGCTCTCTTTTTTTATGCATTATTTTCAAACGTGTTCAGAGGGATGGGCGCTAGCCAATCCCATTAGTGGACAACCTGACTTCCGAACACCACACAACTCTATTTGAAAACGAAGCTACCTCACAACACCCCACTACCCCAACAATCCCCCAATTTTTATCTCAAAATTTTAAAAAATCCTGTACTTTTACGCTGCATTTAACGAAGTAGTCAAAAAAAACAAGAATGACATCAATAACAGCGAGTAACTACCACATTCATTTCAATCAAGAGGCCTACTCCCATTTGAACAAAAAAATTGCAGAAAAGAAGTATTCTAAAATATTTATCATTTGTGACACCAACACACATGAAAACTGTTTGCCTCATTTTTTGCCTTTATTAGAAACTACTGTAGCGTTCGAAATCATCGAGTTTGAACCTGGAGAAATCAATAAAAACATTGAAACGTGTATCCAGATTTGGAAAATCTTGACAGAATTAGGTGGAGACCGAAAAAGTTTAATCATTAATGTAGGTGGAGGTGTTGTTACAGATTTAGGAGGCTTTGTCGCTTCTACATTCAAAAGAGGTATAGACTTTATCCACGTACCTACTACTCTACTGTCTATGGTAGATGCTTCTGTTGGGGGGAAAAATGGCGTTGATTTAGGCAACCTAAAAAATCAAATCGGTGTAATTGTTAATCCGTTGATGGTAATTGTGGACTCTACTTATGTTAAAACCTTACCCTCCGATGAGATTCGTTCAGGAATGGCCGAAATGCTAAAACACGGTTTGATTTATGACAAGGAATACTGGGACAAATTCAGCAACTTAACCAAGGAAAACTTCACTCAAATTGAAAACTTAGACGAATTGATTCATCGTTCTGTAGCCATCAAAAATGATGTTGTAACTCAAGACCCTAGAGAAAATGGATTGCGTAAATCTCTTAATTACGGACATACATTGGGTCATGCTATCGAATCGTATTTTTTAGAAAACACTAAAAAGACAACTTTATTGCATGGAGAAGCTATTGCTGCTGGGATGATACTCGAAGGTTATATAGGAATGAAAAAAGATCTATTAACTGGCGAAGAATATCTTGAAATCAAAAACTTGATTAACAAAGTATATGATCGTGTTAGCTTTGACAAAAAAGATATTGAACAAATTCAGGAATTGTTGATTCATGATAAAAAGAACGAGTACGGAACAATTCAATTTGCGTTATTAGATGGCATTGGTAAAATCGCGATTAACCAAACCGTCGAAAACAAATTAATCCTCGAAGCCTTTGAAGACTATAAAAAGTAATGGATAAATGAAATTACATTTTCGTAATGCAACCATCGAAGATGTTGATTTTCTTGTAAAACTTGAGCAAGAAATATTTCCTGAATTTCAACAAACCTCCAAAAACAATCTGAAAAAAGGGATAAAAAGCGGCTTTCAGAAAGTTATTATTGTCGAAACCAAAAAACCTAAGACCGAAGCTATAGGCGCAGCAGTATTGTTTAAATACAAACACATGTTGCGCATTTATTCTATTGGTATAACAAAGGAGCATCAAAATTCTGGTATAGGAAACCAGTTGTTAGAATACATTAAAGATTTTGCTTTAAGCAATCATTTCACCAGTTTAACCTTAGAGGCTAGAGCCAAAAACACAAGACTGATTGACTGGTATCTATCACATGGTTTTATCCTACTCAAAACCATAAAAGATTATTACCAAGTTGATGAAGATGCACACAAAATGGGCTTGCGTATTGGTACAGCAAACGAAGAACCTGAAAGCAAAAACCTTATTGTTATAGACCAACCCTACACTTGGGGAAATACTGAAATAAAAGCAACTGTAATTTCTGTGAGGGATTATATTAATAACCCGTTGTATCAAAACAATTCTAACTTTAGAATTTTTAATCTTTGTAGCTCATACAAATATCAGAGTTATGGATATTATGTATCGCTTTTAGCATCTGCACGAGGGCAACGCGTAGTTCCTAGTACATCAACCATTAAAGACGTTCAGTTGGCCAATGTGGTGCAGTCTTTGTCTTTCGAATTAAACGACCAAATCAATCGTGTTCTTTATAAGGAAAAGGGCAATAGTTTAGCTTTGGATATTTATTTTGGTCAATCCTCAATAAAAGAATACAAAGCACTCGCTTCGAAGTTATTTCAGGTGTTTGAAGCACCTTTATTTACAGTGAATTTTGTAAAATCCGAAAAGTGGATTATCAAAAGTATAAAGGTATTAACACTTAAAAACCTAAACGATTATCAAAAAGAAGAACTCTATCATTTTAGTCAAAAATACTTCAACAAAAAAAGGTACAACTTCCCTAAACTAAACAATTACCGTTACGATGTTGCTATATTAATTAATCCTTTTGAAGAATATCCTCCATCAAATAAGGAGGCACTCAATAAGTTTAGAAAAATAGCCAACAAAAAAGGGGTTTATGTTGAGTATATCAATAAAAATGACAGAGATAAAATAAATGAATTTGATGCTTTGTTTATTCGAGAAACAACTAATGTCAACCATTACACGTATGAGCTTTCTCGATTGGCTTTTGCCGAAGGATTGGTTGTCATTGATGATCCTTGGTCTATTTTGAGGTGTTCTAACAAAATCTATCAACACGAATTATTTAAAAAGAATAAGATAAGAACCCCCAATACTATTGCGTTAACCAAAAACATGTCTGATGACAAAATATTGGAAGACATCAATTACCCAGCTGTACTAAAACAACCCGATAGCGCCTTTTCCTTAGGTGTCATCAAAGTCAAAGATAAAGCTGAAGCCAAAAAGGAACTCTCCTCTTTATTCAAAAAAACCGATATGGTGATATGTCAAGAGTTTTTGTATTCAGACTTTGACTGGAGGGTCGGTATCCTTGATAATAAAGTCATTTATGCATGTAAATACTACATGACTCAAAATCATTGGCAGATTTATAACTGGAATAGCAACGACCAGGACAAATCAGGCAATCACGAAACCGTGTCCATAAACCAAGTGCCAGAGCCGGTTCTCAACATGGCATTAAAAGCAGCTTCTTTAATTGGCGACGGTTTGTATGGTGTAGATTTAAAATTTGTTCAGGATAAAGTATACGTTATCGAAGTAAATGACAATCCTAATATTGATGCTGGTGTAGAGGATGAAATCTTAAAGGACGAATTGTACGAAACCATCATTGATTCTATCATTAACCGTATAGAAATCATGAAAAACATCAAACATATCAATTTGATTAATAACGTCCCTTACCATTCTAATACTCGAAAATAGTACTTTTGTGTAAGCACTGTTAGTATGGAAGAACTAACATTAACCTACCTATTCTTTCCTTGTTTAACGAAAAATACTTGCTTCAAAAATTAAATGAGTTCATATAAGGCACTAAAAAAACAACACACTTCATCCCTCAAAAAACTAAAAAAGCAACACCGACAAATTAGTGCTGTGCGCTTGTTGATAGCTGTTACATTTTTGTTTTCGGGATATCAATATTTCAGTCTTGAAAACGGATTGTTATTCATTCCTTTAGGTATTTCATTAATCGGATTTATTGTTTTGATGAAGAGGCATCAAAAAATCTCTTGGGATATCCAATTGACCCAGACTTTAATTGAAATTAATCAGAATGAAATTGATTTTGTAGAAGGTAATTCCATTTCGTTTTACGACGGTATAGAGTATAACGATCACTCCCATTTTTATGCGCATGACTTGGATATTTTTGGAAGTAATTCCCTGTATCAAAACATTAATCGAACCGCTACTTATATTGGTCAAAAGAAATTAGCTCAATTGCTATTGTCTCTATTGTCTCAAAAAGAAATCAAACAAAATCAAGAAGCCATCAAAGAACTTTCTGATAAAGTGGAATGGAGGCAATCTATTTTGGCTCTAGCCAAAATCTCAAAAGACTCTAAGTCCTCTTTTGAAAAACTATTGTTTTGGGCTAATAATAATAGTGACGGTCCTTCTAAAAAAGCGCAGTGGTTCAGTTTGATAGCTCCTATCCTACTAGGACTTTCTATTATTGGTTATTTTATGAGTTACCATAGTGTTTTTGGCAATTTGATATTGGCCTTATTCATTTTTAATTTGGCTAGTCTTGGTGCACAGAAAAAAAGAATCGAACGAGAGATAATGGATTCGGGAAAAATCCATGAAATCTTAAAACATTACAGTTTAATTATTCAATCCATAGAACAACAAGGGTTTCAGTCAGAACGACTCAAACAGTTACAACAACAGCTCATTTATAAATCCGAAACGGCAAGCATTCAAATCCAATCCTTATCCAGATTGTTTTCTGATATGGACAGCATTCATAATGTTGTGGGATTAGTAGTGTTTAATGGTCTGTTCCAATATCACGTGCACATTCTCAAACATCTCTTACTTTGGAAAAAGGAACACGCCTCTGAGATTACATCTTGGTTAGACTGCATAGGCGAAATAGAGACACTAAACAGTTTGGCAAACTTCTCCTACAACAATCAGGATTTTACTTTTCCAGACCTTAATTCAGGATATAAAATTAACATGAATAACCTTGGTCATCCTTTGTTAAAATCAACATCACGAATTACGAACTCAGTTGATTTTAGCAAACAACAATTCATTATTCTGACAGGTTCTAATATGTCTGGAAAAAGTACCTTTTTAAGAACTTTAGGGATAAATATGGTACTTACGGGTATTGGCTCTCCCATCTGTGCCTCGTCAGCTACAATCCACCCATTACCTGTTTTAGTTTCTATGCGTTTGTCTGATTCGTTAAATGATAGTGAATCCTACTTTTTTGCTGAGGTCAAAAGATTGAAAGAAATAATCACTCAATTAAAAGGACAAAAAAGTTTTGTGTTATTGGATGAAATCCTAAGAGGAACCAACTCCGACGATAAAAGGTCCGGAACCATCAATGTCATTAAAAAAATCATAGAACAAGATGCTATTGGAGCCATTGCAACACATGATTTGGAAGTTTGTTTAACTACAAATGAGTATCCCGATGTCTTGACTAACAAATGTTTTGAAGTAGAAATTGTAAACGACAACCTACACTTTGATTATAAATTAAGGGATGGCATTTGTAAAAACAAAAGTGCCACTTTCCTGATGAAAAAAATGGAAATATTCTAAATACATTAGCACCACAAAAATTAAAGAAGTTATAGTACCTTAGCTTCGATTTTTAATCAAGGAGTACATGGAAAAATTGGCTAAAAAACTGACCATCATTAAATACGGAACTAACACCCTAGTAACCACTGACGTTAATGGTGAGATTACCATTGATCAAAATAACATGAAAAATCATGGGTTACTTATTAGTGCGATAAAAAACCCTGTTATCATTGTGAGTTCGGGAGCTGTTGCTTTTGGTAAATCCTTGGGAAGTTCTTTTGATTATATCGAAGATAACATTATTAGAAAGAGAGTTTTTGCCGCATTAGGAAATCCTCATTTGTCTATCAATTGGGATAAAGTAATACAAGACAAACAAGTACTACAAAGTTTAATTACACATCGTGATTTGACTTTTGAAGATTCAAAAGAAAAAATTGCAGAAATAATCCACGCCTTATTTGACTATAAAGGAACTGATAATGTGGTCATACAAGTGAATGACAATGATTTTATCACAGACGAGGCTTTGATTGAAATCCGTCATGGTGAATTTGGTGATAATGACGAAACTACGGCCTTATTAACCATTTTATGCCAAAATGTTTTTGAAGAAGTTGAGGTTATTGTAAACACCTCTTCGGATGGTGTATTAGATAATGGAAAACTTTTGTCCAAAATAAAAAGTAGTCAATTATCCGATGACTACATAGAAGCTATATGCGGAGCCGACAAAACCAATGACGGTACTGGTGGAATGAGAAATAAACTGAAAATATTCCGTGATATGGTCAATGCTGCACCACAATCTAAACTTACCATCGTAAACGGTAAAAAACCCGAGCAATTGAATGCTGTGATTAGAGGGAAAAAAATTGGAACTGTGATTTGTTCGTAACACTTTAACAAAAGGTTTGTTAATACACCTTATTTTCTAGCAAATTTCCCGCTAATTGCAACAATTGTAACTCTGTATTTTTAGCTCGAAATTTAGACGTATTCCCTCTTAATTTGGCATTTAAAAGATTCAATTGTGCTTGTCTAAATTCTACGGATGTAACTTGTCCTAATTCATAGCTTGTTTTTGTCCGATCAAAATTCTGCTGTGCCGTCTCAATTAGTTTTTCTTGAGATTGGTAATTAAACAACTGATTTTGATATAACTCCCACACATTCGATAAATTTCTTTGTAATTGTGCCTCTTGTTTTTCTTGTTCTATTTTTTGATTGTCTAATGCTATTTTTGCGTTTTGAACAACAACGGATGTTTTTCCTCCGTCAAACAAATTCCATGATAAATTTAAACCCGCATTAATACCAGTCTGGGTAGCACTAATGGGACTAAAAGGATTAACAGGATCACTTACATTTCTATTCCATGCATACGAACTTGTCAAACCTACATTAGGCATCCATCCTGCTCTACCCATTTTAATATCGAATTGACTAATGGCTATATTACGCTGAGTTTGTAATAATACAGCGTTATTGTTTTTGAGCATTTCTAATAATTCCTCTCGATTCAGATTAGGTATAAAGTCTACCTGTCCATCTACTTGTACCTCTTCTTCAATTGCTCTTCCTAGGATAAGATTTAAATCCCTTTTGGCATTCTCTAGTTGCTGATGACTTTGGCGCAAAGCCAGTTCATCACTGT
Source organism: Flavobacteriales bacterium (assembly GCA_020635875.1). Classification (GTDB taxonomy): domain Bacteria; phylum Bacteroidota; class Bacteroidia; order Flavobacteriales; family Flavobacteriaceae; genus Flavobacterium. The sequence continues at coordinate 119,003 of JACJYY010000004.1, read as the reverse complement.
CTACGTCCACCTCAGCGTTAAGTACCTGTAATTTTGTAGTTTGTCCAAATTTAAATTGAGAACGAGCACGTTCTAACCTTCTTTTCGATATTAGCAAGGCCTCTTCCCTATTTTTATTTTCCTCACTCAAACGAGCTACCTCGTAATATGCCGAAAACAGTGCGATAATGGTTTGTTCCATTACTTGTTGTGCTTGTAACTCTGTTAATTGGTAGGTTTCTTTCAACTTACGCAACACATTAACCCTACTAAAACCACTAAACAAAGTATAGTTTAATCCCACTGCAGCTGAATAGGCTTTTGATTCTGCTCCCTCTACTTTGTTTATATTCCCTCCCTGAAACTCTGTTTCAGAGTTTTGGTTTTTATAAGAACCTCCTCCACTAACTACTACTGAGGGTAAAAAACCTGTATTTTTTAGACTTGCATTATTTTCAGAAATAGCTTTGGTATTGACTGTCTTTCGAATATCATAGTTGTTTTCTAAGGTTAAACTTAGAGCCTCTTCTTTGGTTAATACTGATTGTGAATAAACAGTAGAACAACTGACTACAATAAGGCTTGACAAAAGTATTTTGAACGGTTTCATTTCTTCTAGTTTATACATCTAATTCTTCGTTTTCTGACTCCAATTCCTTTATGGCTCGTTCAACTTCTTCCTGAGTTGGTTTTGTTCCTGTCCATAACCATGTCAGGTATACTTTTACCGTATTGGACAAAGACAATAATACGGGTAAAGTCAACAAGGTCAAAAGTGTAGCAATAGTAATTCCGTAAGCTATAGAAATAGCCATCGGTATTAAAAATTGTGCTTGACGGCTGGTTTCAAAAATAAGAGGAGTCAAACCTGCCACAGTAGTTACTGTAGTTAAAAATATAGCTCTAAATCTGGATTTCCCAGCGGCTATAATAGCCTCTTCGTAAAGCATCCCTTGTTTCAGATATGTGTTAAATTTACTAATCAAAACCAATCCATCGTTGACCATAATTCCTATTAAGGCTATTATTCCTAACATAGAAAGAATATTGACCGGAAAACCATGAATATAATGTCCCCATCCCACACCTATCAAACTAAAAGGTACCATAACAAGTAACATCAGAGGTTGACCATAAGACCTGAAGGTAAATACAATTACTAAATAGATTAAAAATAGTATGATTGGAAATACTGTTTTTGCAGAACCCATTACTTTTGAAGCTTCTCTATTTTGTCCTTCATATAAAGCAGAAACCGATGGATATTTTGCTGTTATTTTTGGCATTAACCTATTCTTAATATCTTCTATCTGATCCGTAGCACTTCCTTTAGCATCTTGTAAATCTGCTTCTACTTTAATTTCCCTTTGCCCTTCGAGGTGATTAATGGTAATTTCTCCTCTTTCAATGTGATAATCGGCAATTTCAGAAAAAGCAATACGATTACCTTGACGAGTTACAATACGCATGTCATCTAATTTTTTTATTGACGACCGTTCCTCTCTGGTATAACGCACCCAAACTTTTATTTCATCTTGTCCCCGTTGAAAACGCTGTACTTGATTACCAAAAAAACCACTTCGTACTTGTGCCATTACATCGTTCAGGGTTAAACCCAAAACATGAGCTTTATCCTTAAGCTTTATATTGATTTCTTTGATTCCTTGGGGATCATTATCCGTAACATCTTTCAGTGCTTTGTTTTTTAGCATTTCTGCTTTAAGCTCACTCTTTGCGGCTTTCAATTCTTCTATATTGTTACTTAATAATGAAACAGAAACGGGACTTCCTCCAAAATTTGTTCCTGAACCAAACGTTAACGTTTCGATACCATAAATAGTACCTACACTATCCCTTAATGCATTACTAATTTCTTTGGCACTAAAGTCACGTAATTCGCCAGGTAATAAATTTATTTCTAAGGAAGCTGAGGATGAGCCTGGCCCTATAGTTTTGATTATATTCTCTACTACTGGTATTTTGTCTGTTTGCTTTTGAGTGAAAATATCCCCAACACGCCACGCCTTTTGTTCAATGATAGATATAATCGAATCGGTAATCTTTTCGTTAGTACCTTGTGGCATTGTAATCTCAACAGCTACTCTATCACTTGCTATTACAGGAAAAAATGACCCTCTTATTATTCCTCCCTGAAAAGCTCCTATGGTAATAAGTAAAAATGCAATCGGTATGGCCAATCCAAAAAGCTTGTTTTCTAAAACAAAATGTAATGCTGGAGCATATAACTTGTCCCGCATATAATCCATCACTTTTTCTGCCTTTATGTTTAGTTTGTTAACCTTAACCGTTCGATCTAATGCTCTGGAATGTGCTACGTGAGCGGGTAATATGATTACTGCTTCTATCAACGAGAGTACCAAAGTTAAAGTTACTATTGTAGCTACTTCACTAAAGAAGGAACCAATCATACCGTCCAAGAAAAAAAACATAGAAAACGCTAATACCGTTGTTGTAATTGCTGACAGTATCGGAGGTATTACTTCGATGGTGCCATCAATGGCCGCACGAATAGGTGTTTTACCTTTTTCAAAATGATGATAAATATTCTCTGATATTACGATCCCATCGTCAACCAAAATACCAATTACTATAATCATCCCAAACAGAGATAACACATTGATAGTCACATTAAAATAACCTGCTAACATAAACATTCCAAAAAACGCCACAGGCAAACCTGCAGCTACCCAAAAGGCTAATCGAGGCCTCAAAAACAAGGACAAAAACAATAATACTAAAAGCATCCCTTGCCATGCATTTTTTAAGAGTAACTCTGTCCTTTGATTCAACGTAATAGAGTTGTCCTTAGTTACTGCCAATTGTATGTTTTGATGAGTCGAGTTATAGGTTTGTATATACTCATTTACTTTTGCTGCCGTAGAAATTAAATCTTCATTGTTTGTATTTCGGACTTCGATATGAACCGATAAATTCCCGTTATAAAAACTCTGGTTAGGTGTTTCATTCCATTTATCAGTAACATTTGCCACATCCTTTAACCTTACGATTTGTCCTGAAGGCATTGATTTAACAACTAATTGCACTAACTCGTCTCCATGATACGATCGATTATTGGCTCTTATCAAATATTCCTCTGCTTCTGTCTTAACAGATCCTCCTGTCGTTAGTATATTTGATGTTGCCACAGCATTAGCAACATCTTGGAAAGTAAGATCATAAGCCCTTAAGTCATTTTCTCGTACAGCTATTTCTATTTCTTCATCAGGAAAACCAGATAGCTCAATTTGAGAAACTCCATCCATACGTCTTAAATCGTATTCTATCTCACGTGCCTCATCTTTTAATGCTTTTAATGAAATCGTCTCTCCTGTTACTACAAATCCTATAGTTTCTCTTATCTTCTCTATTTTAGAAATTACAGGAGGTTCCATGCCTTTAGGAAAATTAGGCACTTTGTCTACTGCATTTTTTACATCAGGCAAGACTACGTTAATATCATAGTCTTCTATTATTTCTACTAAAATTGTCGCTGAATTTTCCATCGACTTTGAAGTCACTCGATCGACTCCCACTATACCCTTGAGGTTATCTTCTATTTTGAGCACTACTCCTTCTTCCATCTCCTGTGGAGACGCTCCTGGATACACAATAACTATTGAAATGAGATTAGCATCCGTCAATGGAAAAAATGATGATTTTAAATCGGAATAACCAAACCAACCTAAAAAAACAAAAGCCAGAATAATACTATTGACTGCTACAGGGTATTTTATGAAATATGCTATTGCTTTTCTCATATTCTACTTCTTTTCGTTTGAAGAATACAACTTTACAGACATTCCTTCATAAGCTCCTGGTATTGCTTTAATTAACCTATTCGAGCCGTCTTTTAATCCTCTAACTATAGCTGATTGATCATCATAATGCAGTACCTCAACCTTCTCTAAAGTCAACTTTCCGTCTTTAACAATATAGATGAAGTTATTATTTACAATTAATTTTCGATCTGTTTTTATTGATTCCTTAGCTTCTTGTACTGGAATTTGTGCTTCTAAAAACATTCCTTCTTTAAGAAAACTTCCTTTTAATTCTATGAATAATTGAACGGTTTGAGTAGCTGATTCTATCTTACCGTTAATTCGGACAACCTCTCCTTTTACAGAAAAAGTGTTTTCCAAATCATTTACCATTACTTCCTTGCCTATTTGTAGATAAGATAACATGGAAGCGTTAACAGCTATTGGTAATTCAAAACTGTCACTATTGATAAATTCTCCCATTTTTTGCCCCACTCTTACCAAAGATCCCTCTGTAACTAATGTTTCCGTCAAAATTCCATCAAATGGGGCTTTAATTTTGTATTTGGCCAATCGCGTTTCTGAATTTTTAATTGAATGATACGTTGAATAGATGTTTCTTCCTGTAATAAAGTAACGCTCCTGATCAGATAATGGTTCTGGTAAAGACTTAACTATTTGATCTACATCAAACGATTGGAGATATGTATTCCATCTTCCGTAAGATGTAGGATAATCCAATTGCAAATCAGGTAAAACAGAGGCTATCAAACTCTGAAATGAACTACGTTGCGCCTTAATCGAAGCTAAGTACTCCTCATTGTTAATATGTAATAGCACCTCTCCTTTATTATATCTAACCCCTGGCTTGTAGCTTTTGCCTGTAGATTGTAAAACTCCTTGTACTTCAGAAAAAAGTTCTACTTTGTTTTTGGCTTGTAAATTTCCACTTTCTTTTATAATAATCGGTACTATTTGGTTCTTAACCGTTTCCACAAAAGCCGTTTTTACAACTTCCTCTGTTTTAAGCTCTGGTGACTTTTTACTGTTAGCAAATACATTCTTGATATATACCCCTAAACCGATTAATAAAACACCTCCTAATACGATCAGTATCTTTCTCATAACTATATTAAAAATTTTAGGACAAATTTACGGATTAATGCTGTAGATATGAGATAATAGATATTAGATTTGAGATTCTAGAAGTCTAATATCTAGTTTCTCATATCTAACATCTATATTCTAACTATTCAATATATCCTCCACAATCAGGATATGACATATACAACTTGTTACCGCCTGGTGTTTAATTTTTCAGTAATTTTACCTTTCAATTTGCTGCACATTTTCTGTCATTACGCTGCTTTCTGTTTGTAAAGATGTTCTTGAAATTCTATAAACAGTCTGCTGATGTTTGCCACGTCTCCCAAAATTTCTTTTGCATCTTCCAATGATTGATACTTGTTTTGAAGCAAAATTGGTAATTTTTCTTGGTCGAGTTCGTCCACACCTGTTTCTATGTATTTGCTCAAAACGAAAGTGATAAACTCTTTTTGTTTGTCGTTGAGTAATGCAAAAATGGTCGCTTCGGCTGCTTTGGCTCTGGCTTCTCTTGTCATTGCGATATAGTCGCCATTGAAAACGTATTCCAACACATCATATAAGTCGCTCTTTTCCATATCTACCAACTTTTGTAAAGTCAATAAATCGTCTTTTGGAAAACCTGCTGATTCCAAATTCTCCAACAAAACTTTTCGGGTAATTGGATTGCTCCAAAGTTTCCGCAATTCTTCTTCGTCTTTGAAAAGTTTAGGCAACTCGCCAAACAGGTTATTTAAAAATTCTTCTGCCGAAATGGGTTTCCCGTCTGCACTCCAAAAAGAGGTTGAAATCATTGATTGAATTTCTCTCTCTTTTCCATTTCGCAATTTGATTTTGATTTTCGGTTTGCGTTCGATTTCTGTCTGCTCTTTAGGTTCTCTGGGTTTATACTCGCCTTTAGGTTCTTTCACTCCGCTTGGTTCTTCTTCCAAAGGTTCACCGTCCCATTCAGGGTCTGAAAAGTGTTTGTAAGCATCTACAAAGTCGTAAATGGTAAAAAATTCTTTTCCGTCAAACAAACGTGTGCCACGACCAACGATTTGTTTAAACTCAATCATTGAATTTACTGGACGAAGCAAAACGATATTCCGAATGTTTCGTGCATCAACTCCCGTTGAAAGTTTTTGCGAAGTTGTCAGAATGGTTGGAATTGTTTTTTCGTTGTCTTGAAATTCTCTCAATAATCTTTCGCCTTCTTCTCCGTCATTGGCAGTTACACGAACGCAATAAATAGGGTCTTTGCTCTTGGCATTTTGATTTACCAAATCTCTTATCAATGCTGCGTGTTCTTGATTGGCACAAAAGATAATTGTCTTTTCGCTTTGGTTGGCTTCATCTAAAAAGATGTTTACCCGTTTCGCTTCTCGTTCTACAATTTCAATGGTGCGGTTAAAGTCTTTTTCTTCATACAATTTGCCTTCTTCAATTTCTCCTTCTACAATCGTGTCGTCTGAAGTATAGCGGTAATCGTCTAAAGTGGTTTTGATGCGTTTTACTTTGAAAGGCGTTAAAAAGCCGTCATTGATGCCTTCTTTCAGCGAATAGATGTAAACAGGTTCTCCAAAGTATTTGTAAGTGTCCACATTGTCTTTTCGCTTGGGTGTGGCTGTTAAACCCAATTGCACTGACAGACTGAAATACTCTAAAATGCTTCGCCAATTGCTTTCGTCATTTGCTCCACCACGGTGGCACTCGTCAATAATGATAAAATCAAAATAGTCGGCTGGATATAATTGATAATTGACAGTGGACAATTGAAAATTATTTTCTTCAGATTCATTGTCCATTTTCAATTCTCCATTGTCCATTGATGACATAAAGGTTTGAAAAATGGTAAAGAAAACGCTGCCGTTGGTTGGCACTTTTCCACTTTTCTTTATCTCATTGGGTTTTATCCGCACCAAAGCATCTTCGGGAAATGCCGAAAATGAGTTGTAGGCTTGGTCGGCTAATATGTTTCTGTCTGCTAAAAATAAAATTCTCGGTCTTCTTAATTGATAATTGACAGTTGATAATGGATAATTATTTTCAGTACTGCCTTCATTGTCCATTGTCAATTTTCCATTATCCATTGCTGAAAGGTTCCAGCGGGTTTGAAACAATTTCCAAGCTATTTGAAAAGCGATTGCCGTTTTTCCTGTTCCTGTGGCAAGGGTTAGCAAAATTCTTTCTTTGCTTTGTGCAATGGCTTCAACGGTTCGTTGAACTGCTATTTCCTGATAGTATCGTAACTGCCAACTTCCGCTTTTGTCTTCAAACGGAACATTGGCAAACTTTTCTCTCCAATCGTTTTGCTCCGAAAAGGTCTTATTCCAGAGTTCTTCAGGACTTAGAAAATCTGTTACCAAACCTTCTTCACCTGATTTCATACAGATTTGGTAAATGGCTTTTCCGTTGGTGCTGTATGTTGTTTCTAATTTTAATTTTTCCGCATATTTCTTGGCTTGCATTACGCCTTCGCCCACCTCCAATGCAGAGCTTTTGGCTTCAACCACTGCCAATTTGATGCCTTTGTAAACCAACACATAATCGGCAATTTCTCTTTTACCCCTGCCACCGCCTGTTTGAATTTTACCTGCCGTTATGTTGTATTCACGAAGGATTTTAGAATCTTCCACAACTCCCCAACCACAAGCCTTTAGCTTTGGGTCTATGAGTTCTGCTCTTGTTTCTGCTTCGTTCATATTTAATCTTGTTTTAGAACATTAGGCAGCATTAACAGAAATGGAATTGATTTTTCGTAATTCAAATCATCATAGAATAAACCAACCCTTGCTAAACTGTTGTAATAGGTTTGCAAATTTTTATAGTAGTAGTGCTCACTGCCAATATACCAAGCTTGCTCACCAAGTTTGGCGTTTAAAAACCACTTTTCTAATAGTCGCCCTGTTCTGCCATTACCATCATTAAATGGATGAATTTTTACAAACACTAAATGGATAAGAGAGGCGTAATAAAATACTTCTTGAATGCTTAACTCTTTTTCCAGTAGGGTGTGCAACTCCACCCAAAAATCGTCAAACTCTTTGGCAACTATCGAAGCAATGGCTGCTTCGTATTGAACTCTTTGTGTTTGCTGTTCCATAATCAGCATATTGCCTGTTCTTACCACGCCCCTTTGACTTTCGGGCAATAAATGTTTGGTGGCAATTTGATGTGCCGTTAGGAAATTTTTCAGCGTTAATGCATTATCCCTTGCATATTCATAGGCTTCAAATAAATCGTTTGGTTTTTCGGTAAGGTTGGACAGGTATTCTATGTTTTGAAGTTTATGTTTCAGGTAGCTGTCTATTTCCATTTGCTCGCCTTCAATGCGAGATGATGACATTACCGAAACTGCTGTGAAGAAACGAAAACTCTCAACAGTCCATTCCCGCTTTTTAATTTGAGCAAATGCTTCCTCTATGTTTATATCAAGCATAGAAGTATAAATGGCAAAATATTGGTCGGTTAGTTTTTTCATAATGCTACTGCTTTTTCAGTTTTCAATTCTCCTGCAAACGCCTTTTGCAAGATTGATTTTTTCAATTCTTCAAGTCCTTCAATTTTCTGCAAATACACACTATCAAGATTTTCTTTTTGTTGCTTTAGTGTTTCTGCTTTTTCAATTATCAGTTTCTGTTCTTCAATGCTTGGAACTGGAATTTTATAGTCTTTAATCATTGGAACTGTTAATTGTGGAATGGCACTTCCACTTCTCTGAATTACTAAATTGTCTATGGTATATTTTAGAAACTCGTTTGAAATTTGTTCAGTGTCTGGAATACAAACAATAAGCCTTACAATCGGTAAAAAGTGTTCGTTTCTTAATTCTGTGTGCCCTGTTCCGCTTCCCCTTGCCGCTATTGTAACACAAGGTTTTGTAACTCTTGCAAAATCTGTATAGCCATAAAGTCCCCTGTCTTTTACAGCATTTGCATAAATGGGAATATTGTGTTTTTCATTTGGTTCTAACGAATAGTTGTCTTTCGGTGCGTCACCACCTGCAAATATTTCATCACAAACCATTGCAATAGTTTTCATTTCCCAATTCCCATTCTCAAACACTCCCTGCAAATAGCTTTCAAAAAATGCTGCGGCGTTTTTGAGGTTTTGTTCGGCATTGGTTTTTGCCTTGGTTATGGCGGCAAAAGGCTTCATCTAAGATGGAAACAATGCGCTGTTGTTCGGGAGAGGGGAAGGGAATTTTGCCATTCTTGATTTAGGATTTGGCAAATATTTGGTTGTGCTCCACCAACTAGCTTGTGCAAAATTCTTTACTTTCTTTCAAGAAACAATAGAAAAGATCTCTGGAATTGTTTTATCATTTGGCAAATCCTACAAACGGCTTGTTTAGCTGCTTCAAATCTTAAAATTCAACTTGCCCTGCTGTTCTCATACAGCTATAAAACCGTATTTGGAGGAAACAATTTTGCAGAAAATTTTTTTCAATCCTTTCAGTAATGAAATATCTTATATCGTCAAATTGGTCATAAATGGCGTGTTGTTGTTCATATACAGCAAAGCCATCTGGCTTAAATATGTTCTTCTTTAAACTGCCACCAAAAGGCCCACGAACAAATTCACATATATCACCCAATTTCTTTTTCTCCCAATTCTTCATATTAATTCCAAAACGTGTTTAATGTATAATTGACAATTGATAATGTATAATTATTTCTTTGCATTGCCTTTTGTTGATTTTATTATTGATGTTAAAAGTTTTAAGATTTCTGTCAAATCTTCTTTTAATGAAACGCTTGCCTTTTCATCCAAATAATTTGATTGTGCAAGAAGTTCAATCCAATATTCCGTTTCATTAGCTTCCTTTAATGCAATAGCCATTTTATGTACAAAATCGGCACTGCTTTCTGCCTGCTCGGCTTCACGAACCATTGCACCAATTGCCGTCCCGCTTCTAAGCATTTGTTTGCTTAATATAAATTCTTTCTTATCCGAAAGGAATTGAAACGCCTTTACAATTCTCAAAGCAAAAGCAAATGACTTATTTTTAATTACGTTCTCTTTCATCTGCCATTGTCAATTATCAATTGTAAACTATCCATTATTAAGATGCTTTCTTCGTCCAATGCTTTCATTTCTTCCAAAATGGCTTGCGGTTGGCGTAGTGCTGCTTCTTGTTTTTTGTTCGGATTCTTTACGCTTAAATCAAAGGTGCTTTGGTCTATGTCTTTTACATTTACTGTCCAAGAGTTTTCGCTATCGGCAAAAGTTTTTTGCAGTTCTACAAACTCAGCCAAATCGTTTTCGTTGAGTGGGTTGGTCTTGCCCAAATTGCGGTCAAGGTTCAACTGGTAAAACCAAACGTTGCGTGTGGGCTTGCCTTTTTCAAAAAACAACACAACGGTTTTTACACCTGCACCGGTAAAAGTGCCACCGGGCAAATCCAACACGGTATGCAGGTTGCAGTTTTCCAACAAGGTTTTGCGAATGGCAACGGTGGCATTGTCGGTATTGCTCAAAAAAGTGTTTTTAATTACTACACCTGCCTTGCCGCCTGCTTTCAATATTTTAATGAAGTGCTGTAAAAAGAGCGAAGCGGTTTCGCCTGTTTTAATGGGGAAGTTTTGTTGCACTTCGGCACGTTCCTTTCCTCCAAAAGGCGGATTGGCAAGCACCACATCATAGCGGTCTTTTTCCTGTATATCGGCAAGGTTTTCGGCAAGCGTGTTGGTGTGTATGATATTGGGAGCTTCCACACCGTGCAAAATCATATTCATAATGCCAATGATATACGCCAATGATTTTTTCTCTTTCCCGTAAAAAGTGCGTTTTTGCAGTATCTCGGTTTCTTTGGTAGAAAGTGATTTACTGTTTCGCAAATAGTCGAACGCTTCGCAAAGGAAGCCCGCAGAACCAACAGCACCGTCATAAATTTTGTCGCCAATTTTTGGGGCAACCACTTTTACAATGGTGGTAATGAGCGGTCGGGGCGTATAGTATTCGCCTCCGTTTCGCCCTGCGTTGCCCATATTTTTGATTTTATCTTCATACAGATGGCTCATTTCGTGCTTTTCTGCATGGGTACGGAATCGCAACTCGTCAATACGATTAATCACTTCACGCAAATTGTAACCGCTTTGTATGCGGTTTTTCAGTTCGCTAAAAATCTCGCCAATCTTGTATTCAATCGTGTCGGCACTCTCGGCACTTAGTTTAAACTTTTTGAGGTAAGGAAAGAGTTTGTTGTTCACAAAGTCGGTAAGGTCATCGCCAGTAAGTGCGTTATGGTCAATTTTTAATGCTCCGTTTCCGTTTGTAATTTTTGGGGCTGCCCAATTATTCCATTGATATGCTTGGTCAATTATGGTGGTGTAGGTTTTGCCTGTCAGTTCGGCTGCTGTGGCACGGTCACGCTCCAAATCGTCCAAATATTTAAGGAACAATACCCACGAAGTTTGCTCTACATAATCTAATTCGCTTCCACAACCAGCATCTTTGTGCAGTATGTCGTCTATATTCTTAAAAGTTTGTTCAAACATTCGTTTTCTTTATTTCAATTCGTTCGTTTCTCATTCATTTCGGTCGAGCGTTGGCAAAATTCAAGCTCTTTTGGTTTTTCAGCGTTGGCTTTGCGTGTCAGCAAAAACCAAATGTACTTGAATGTGCGTTGGCTTTTTTTGCACAGTCTATCTTAGCATGAAACACAACTAATATCTAGTTTCTCATATCTAACATCTATATTCTAACTATTCAATATATCCTCTACAATCAGGATATGGTGTCTGGTATGCATAGCCATAAAATAGAGACTTCTTTTCACATTTAGATTACCAAACACAGAGTGTCTAAAAAAACTGTTCGGTGGTAATTCGTTTACTTCGTAGAGTAAAACCTTGGCACGTTTTAACTGATATACTAAATCTTCTTTGGACACATCCTTCTCTGCCATAACACCTTTAGGCGCATGACCTTCACCTCGAGGTATTCTCCCTTTAAAGAAAATTACAAATCGCTTTAAATTGAATTTACTTTTATACTGTTCGGGATGAGATTTCTTAAGCATAGTACTAATTCCCATAATTACTTTTAAGGAATGATCAATATGCCAGTACGTTGGTTTTTGAGAATAGTTAGAATTAAGTGAATTGGGTTCTTCTATTAATTCTTGTAAACGTTTTAACTCTTTATTAATATCCATATTCTCTAACTGTTTTTGTCATTGATCAACTCTTGCATAACCAAAGAAGGATCTTGAAAAGTAGGCGCTTTATCACTCAAACTTCCATTTCCTTTCTTATTCACCTTCAATACTAAATCATATTCTGTAGTAAACAATATCAAATTTAAAAAGGGATTTAATAAATAGGCCTTTATTCGTTCTAACGCATCATCAAAAGACAACAGCTCTGTTTGTTCTTCTGTTTTATATCTGGTAATACATTCAAAAAGAAGATTACCTTCTTCCTCTACTGGACGCATAAAAACATTTTTAATTTCGGTATTACCTATGGTCTTCGCCAAAGTCAACTTTGCAAAGGTTCTGTCTTCTATACTTTCCAGTACATTTTCCCAAAGTGTTTGTAATGCTTCGTCGTAAGCCATTCTTTTCGTTTAAACCTTTATAAAAATAAAATAATTCATTTGGTAATCCTCGTCAATCCTATTTTTTCATTAATTTTTAAAAAATTATTCTTTTACTTGTAATATTTTGAAAAAACTGCCACTAAATAAGAAAACACAATTTTGAGCAGCGATTTTTACACCAATTCAATTTTGCCTTATGCAGGCATTATCATCAAGATCTGTAGAGCGTATACCAATACCCAAGAAGATTTTGAAGATTATTACCAGGAGGTATGTTTGCAAATCTGGCGCAGTCACGAAAATTTTAAAAATCAGTCCAAACGTTCAACATGGATCTACCGGTTATCCCTAAACGTATGTTTGACTCTGATGAAAAAGAACAACAAAACTAAAACTTTCGCCACTGAATATTTACCTCAAGAATTGGTAGAAGACAGTCAAACTTTTTCTGACGAATCTTTGAATCATCTTTATGATGCTATTAAGCAATTATCCGAAATTGATCGAGCGGTCATATTGCTTTACCTAGAGGAAAAGAGTTATCAAGAAATTGCTGACATCATTGGTACGAGCCCTAATAATATAGGGGTTCGAATTAAACGAATTAAAGAACGATTAAAAAAATTATTACATGGAAAAGTCAATTGAAAATATTTGGAAAGAGGGATTCTTGAAAGAAGACTTACTTATTGCTCCTAAAATCAACAATCTATATTCTAAAAAATCACTTGGGATTGTTCAAAAGTTTCATCGAATGTTCAAAATAAACATTATCGTTTTGTTCGTTCTTTCGATTGTTGTTTTTCCTCTTTCAATCATTTTAAAGATTAGTTTAATGGGGGCTGTTATGTCATTAACGTTTTTAATAATAGCCTTATATAGTTTAAAAATATCAAAAGAATTTAAGGTATTAGAGCAAAATGTTAATAGCTATGAATACCTAAAGTCTTTCGATGATTGTTTAAAAAAATATATCAAGATTAACGGTAAACTCGCTCGTTATTTTTACCCAATACTTTTTGCTGTAACTATTCCAATTGGTTTTGGTTATGGATATGATCATGGTGTAAAAAAATACTTAGGTGGTGATGCTTGGGAACATTTTCAAAATACTTTTTCTTCAACTGAATCTTCAGTAATTTTTCTGATTCAAATATTCATTTTTTCAATAATAATTTTTACTGGCTGGTATTATGGGGAGAAAATATATTTATTCGACTTAAAATTGACTTATGGGAAAATTCTAAAGAAACTAGATCAAACACTCGCTGATATGGAAGAATTACGACAATAAAAAACTTACTTTTGTCACAACTAAAAAACAAGTGGTTGTGAAAGATTTTAAGGCATTAGGAGTAAACAAAGATTTTGTCAAAGGGTTAAAAGAATTAAACATCAAAACCCCTACCGAAATTCAGGAGCAGATTATTCCTTTGCTTTTGCAAAATACTACAGACATCATTGGGCAAGCCCAGACAGGCACAGGAAAAACTGCTGCTTACGGCTTGCCTTTATTAGATAAAATTGATCCGAATAAAAAAGTAGTACAGGGACTCATCTTATGCCCTACTCGGGAGTTGGGAAAACAAGTGGCTAAACAATTATTCAAATTCACAAAATACAGTGCTAAAATCTTTACAGAAGCTGTTTATGGTGGTGAACATATTGACCGACAAATTAAAGCCTTGGAAAGACCTACACATATTATTGTTGCTACTCCTGGCAGATTGATTGATTTGGTTAGCCGTAAGGCAGTAGACCTTTACAACGTAAAAACTGTTGTATTGGACGAAGCGGACGAAATGCTTAGTATGGGATTCAAAAAAGAATTGGATCAAATCATGAATAAACTGCCTAATGTGAATAGTAAGTGGTTGTTCTCCGCAACTATGCCACAAAGTGTTCAGGATATTATTAGAACTCATATTGCAAATGACGCTCCACGCATAGTTATCAATGCCAAAAACATTGTCAATACTAATATCAGTCATCAATACGTTATTTCGGATGAGACCGAAAAACTATATGTTTTACAACAGTTCCTTAAAACACAAAAAGGGAATCAAGGTATCGTTTTTTGTAAGACTAAGGCTGCTGCCAAATTATTAGTTAAGCAAATGCAAGCCAAAAACATAGAGACTGACGTCTTACATGGGGACTTAACACAAAAAGAACGTGATAAAGTAATGCGTGCTTTCAAAAACAAAAAGTTATCAGTTTTAGTTTCTACCGATGTCGCCGCAAGAGGAATAGATGTGGAAGGTTTGACTTATGTTGTGCATTATCAATTGCCCGAAAATCAAGAATATTTCACCCATCGTAGCGGTAGAACAGCACGTGCTGGTAAAAACGGCATATCGTTATGCTTGGTAACTTCACAAGAGGTAAAACATCTCCATCGTTATGAAAATGATTTGAAGATTCGGTTTACGAGGATTAAATAATAACGTGTTATAAAGAAATTAATATCTTTAAGAAAATTAATCTTACTGATATGATACGATTACATTCCGCCCTATTAACTCTTTTATTATTTGTTACTACGATTGCTGCTGCGCAAAATATCAATAGTGAACCAACAGCCATATCAGCCTATCGAATTAACGTCGAAGATGATATGTATTTGGCCATGGACTTAGATCCAAACACAATCGTAGCACTGTTATTTCAACAAGACAAACCAGAAGCCAAGAAACTGATGCAAAACACTTTGGACTTGATCTATGAAAAGATTAATACAGAAACAGCTATTCAACTTGCACCTATCGAAACCCTAAAAGAGCATACCAAATATTCTAAAATGGGATATCCTATCGGAACATTGAAAAAAGCGGGAAAGTCAGGCGTAGCAAAACAATACGTAAGTATTGATATTACATAACAGGAGCACAACGTTCAACAACTACAACGACAGTTAGTGGCCCAGTTGACTATGTTGAAGAAAAGGTTAAGGTAAAACCAGAATTCAAAATCGTCATGAAATTTGCAGATGCTTCAGGAAGCAACACAGAAAAAGTAAAAGGAAAATACCGTCACAACGAAAAAATAGAAATCAACTCTGAAAGTTTAGGTCAGTTCGGTTGGTTTTTTCAATTAGAAAACGATGCGGAATCTATTCCTTATTATTATTTTTTAGAAAAAGCCATTGACGACCTAATTGCTCAATTGCCTAAAAAGAGTTAATTAAACTTTCCTTGAAAATCTATAGCTAAACGAATATGAGTCAAGTGGTGCGTGCAATGCCAGGCATAAAAACCAATAACCTCCGATAACACATAAACTTTACCATGTTCGGGATGGATAAATTCTCTTTTTAATTGTTCTTCGTCCAAAGAATTTAATAAATACACCCATTTTTTATGAAGTGATGTTATGAGCTCTATTGAATCCATAACATCATCATTCAAAGAGTCTGGTAACTCAGCCCAACGATCCTCAAAGTAGGGTCTAATCTTGGGCTTGTTTTCGGTCAAGGCTAATTTAAACCGAATAAAACTGTTCATGTGACTGTCCGCACAATGATGAATTACTTGTTTAATCGTCCAACCATTAGGTCGGTATTTCCAGTTCATTTCTTTTTTCCCCAAACCTTTAATCGCATACTTTAACTTTTCAGGAAAAGAACGCAGGGTATTGATCCATTCGTCCAATTGCTGAGTAGTCAACTGATCAGGCTTTTGAAATGCACCAATAGGAAACCGGAGTTTATATAAATCTTGTTCTGTCATTATTGTCGAGGTATTTGATGACGAAATATACTAAACATTTTATCAAAATTTGCTTCCCATTATAGCTTTGATTAGTTTTGACCAAAATTTGCAAATCCAATGAAAACATTTGACGTAGCGGTAATTGGAAGTGGTCCTTCAGGAGCTTCAGCAGCATTAGAGTTAGCCAAAAATGGAATCTCTACTGTAATTATTGAAAAAGAAACTTTACCCCGTTACAAAGTGTGTGGAGGTGGATTTGTATACCGAGGCAGAAAAAACATGCCTTTTGATGTGTCTTCAGTAGTAGAACGTGAGTTTTATGAAGTAGATACTTATTTTTCTAAAAAGAAAATCAAACTTACTTCTAAGAGAGAGCAACCCATCGTTAGTATGATTATGCGTGATGCATTCGATAATTTGATTGTCGAAAAATCGAAAGAACATGGTGTGACGCTTTTGCAAAACCACAAAGTTGAGGGTGTTACTTTTGGTGAAAACCAAATCATTCATACCTCTCAAGGCGATGTACAAGCTAAATTTATTATTGCAGCTGATGGTGCTTTAAGCCCAGTGGCAAAAATGGCCGGTTGGGAAGATACCCGTTCTGTAATTCCTGCTCTGGAATACGAATTAGAAGTTCCTCAAGAAGATTTTGATCGATTATCAAAGTCTGTGCGATTTGACATCGATGCGATTCCTTATGGTTACGGATGGTGTTTCCCTAAAAAGAACCATTTGTCAGTGGGTGTAGGTATATTTTTGAAAAACAAAAAGAAAATCAACCTTAAAGAACATTATGCTGAATACCTAAAAGAATTAGGCATTACCACTATCCTTAAAGAAGATGCTCATGGATTTGTAATTCCTGTGGCACCAAGGACAGACAAATTTGTTCAGAAAAATGTGTTCTTGATTGGAGATGCTGCAGGGTTTGCTGATCCTGTTACTGCAGAAGGAATTTCTAATGCTATTTATAGTGGTGTTTTGGCAGCACAAGCCATTGTTGAAGCCAACAAAGACGCTGATCAAGCGGCAAAGTTATATAACGATAAATTAGAAACAACCATCCTTCCTGAGCTGAGAACAGGAGTTAAACTCGCCAAAGTGTTTTATGAACAAGAAACGATTCGAAATATTTTGGTTAAAAAATACGGTCAATCCCTTTGTGAAGCCATGACAGATATTTTCATGGGAGAACGCACTTATCCAAAGGATCCTAAAGCCTCTATCAAAAAGAGAATCAAGAATTATGTTTTTGAATGGTAGAAATAATTTTCAAAATCTTTACAAAACTCATCAACAATAGAAAAAATATCTGTAATTTTATCGAAGCAAATCATAAGGTATTATTTAGTTAAATATTTGAATTTCATAAACTTAAATATACTAAATTTTACCTTTTTTTGCTAACTATATATCACTAATTATTAATCGAGTTCAGGTTATTAATAAATTTATTCCATCAAACGGAGATTTGGATGTCCGTGCTTAACCGAAAACTCACACTTTCGATTTACTTATTCACAAAAAAATAAATGAAGTACAGACCAGAAATTGATGGACTCAGGACATTTGCTGTTATTCCTGTAATTTTATTCCATTTAGGGTATCCCTGGATTGATGGTGGTTATTTGGGTGTTGATGTGTTTTTTGGCTTAATGGACATTTATTAGGCTAAAATCTTCGAGAAGGCTTATTGTGATTAGCTTTGCAGCAAATCAAAGGTTATGAATAAAAAAAGTGCTTTTATTGTGGTACTCATTTTACGAAGAAAAACGGAGTTGTAAAAGGTGTTCAATTATACAAATGCTCTCATTGTGGTAAGCAATTTTTGGGTGGAAACCGACTTGATAGTGACATTCTTTGGAAAGACTATGTAGAAGGAAAACAAACCTATTTACAGCTATCACGGAAACACGGATGTTCTGTAAAAACAATTCAAAGAAAGCTAGATACAATTACTGTTAAAAATGATCTCAAGAATAAGAAAGCAAGAAAAGTAGTTGTTCTAATGGACACCACTTATTGGGGACGGAATTTTGGCGTTATGCTTTTCAAAGATGCCCTGACGAAAGAAAATCTGCTGAAATATTATGTCAGAAATGAGTCAAACGCTCTTTATCTTCAGGGAATCAACCAATTGAAATCTTACGGTTTTCAAGTCATCGGAATTGTGTGTGATGGCAGAAAAGGACTTATCCAATTGTTTAAAGACATTCCTGTTCAGATGTGCCAGTTTCATCAATCTGCCATTATTCGCAGATATTTGACAAAAAAGCCTAAGCTCAAAGCAGCGCAAGAACTCATGGAAGTGGTTGATTTGATGAAACAAACAGACAAAGACAGTTTTGTAGGAGCATTAGGATTGTGGTTTGAAAAATGGTCAGATTTCCTAAACGAAAGAACCATAAACCCTATTACAAAGAAATCCAATTATACTCATAAAAGACTCCGAAGTGCCTATAGAAGCCTAAAAACCAATCTTCCTTGGCTCTTTATCTGGTATGATAATATTGAACTTGAAATCCCCAATACAACCAATGCGATTGACGGTCACTTTGCTGATTTAAAGAACAAACTTCGAAACCACAACGGATTAACTGTCGAAAGAAAAAAGAAATTCATAGATGAGTTTTTAAAGGCATGAAGACCTCTAAAAACACCAATGGACTACAAAAAAAGTAGTCCATTGGATTGACATTTTTGTCGGTCATCTATAGTATCCCTATCCAAGTTGCTCTCCAGCAGAGCTTGTTTCCGTTTGTACAGATAAACAAAATTGGAACAATAATTTTTTAAACACAAAAAATGGCAAAAAATAGAGCCTAATAAATGTCCATTAGAGAGAATCGTCTAAAAAATAGCCTAATTTTTGTCCATTACACCTGTTTTTTGTTATTTCAGGTTTCCTAATAACTAAAATATTAGTTACTGACATCTCTGATAGTAACTTTAAAATGATCCATTTTTGGGTAAGAAGAGTAAAAAGATTATTGCCTACACTACTTTCCGTTCTATTGTTCGTTTTAATCCTATCTCCTATCCTTCTTTTTAAGCCTAATGTAAAAGCTGTAGCTTCAGATGTAGTACCTGCCATTTTTTCATATTTTAATTTTCATGCGCTCTATCAATTTGGCGACTATTGGGGCTTTAAAGCGGAAAACTCCTTTTTTTTACACACTTGGTCATTATCTGTAGAAGAACAATTTTATCTTATATATCCATTTGTATTATTGTTGAGCTACAAGTATTTCAAACGATTTGTCCCTACTTTAATCCTAATTACCATTGTTAGCTTCTTGGTTTACACTTATCAAATAAATGCGAATGAACCCCATGCTTTTTATTTATTACCTAGTAGAATTTGGGAATTAAGTATCGGTGGTATTGTAAGTATTGTAAACATTAACCAGACTTTTAAAAATAAGCTCTTAAAATCCCTCTTCTTATATATTGGATTTGTTTCAATAATTATATCCTATTTGGCACCTAATTTTTTGACTATACCGAGTACCTTTCTTTCTGTTTTCGGAACTGCTTTTGTTTTGGGGTTTTGTAGTCAAAAAGATTTTTTAGGACAAGTTTTATCATTACCTCCTCTAGTCTACTTAGGTAAAATATCTTATTCTTTGTATTTATGGCATTGGCCAATTATTGTCTTTTTTGGAGCATATTCTTGGCAATTATCCCACTACAATATTCACTACATCAATATTTTGATAGTAGTTATAACCATACTGATTTCTGTTTTTTCCTATCATTTCATTGAAAACAAAACAAGAAAAGGAAAACATACTTTAAAATTAGTTGTAGGATTAATTATTGTTACTATTTCAATTTCTAGTTTTTATAAATCTAACTTCTTCAATATATTCTATAACTCTCAATACAATCAAGTTAAATATTACCTTAGGTTTTTTGATATTTCACCAAAACAAGTAGATTTAGAACCTTACAAACCTCTTATTCATGATGTTTATTTACCTAAAAGACTTTCTAAATACAACACGGCTTATAAAGAAGAAGGTATAATCACACGTATTGATTATAAAGACCCAGAATTAATAGTTTTTGGTGATTCGCATGGTGTTATGTGGGGTAAGATTGTAAATGAAATTTGTGATTCTCTCAAAATTAGCAGATCATCCTATACTTCTAATGCTGTAAATCCATTTTTTAATATTAAAAACATAAGTGATCAGAAAGAAAATTTATATTACAGCAAGACAGAAAAAATTGACTATGCCAATTCTTTAATCCAGAACATCGAAAAATGGCAGCCTAAAGTCGTCATAATAGCGTGCAGATGGTCAAGCTACAACGATAAAGAAGAGTTGCTTAACCTATTAGATTACTTAAGTTCTCAATCAATTAAAGTCATTCTTTTTAATCAGCCTCCAGTCTTAGAATTTATAGGAGATAATAATGCAAGTCAATATTTTACTTATTTAGGAATTAATCCTACAAATGGATATCAATTCATAAAAAATCCTAATAATTTGTTGACTATAAAAGACAACGAATACATCAAAGAGCTTAAAGGAAAATATCTGAATTTGGAAGTTTACGACGTGTATGCTAAAATGACCCAAAATGATAAAGTAGTAATTTCTAATGGAAAAAATCTATACTATTTTGACGATGATCATTTGTCTTATGAAGGCACAAAATATCACAAAAACAACATCTCTCAAATAGTATTGAGTAGTTTAAATTAAAACTAGTTTTTGTCTTATTCCTAAATTTTGAAAATAATATGTCTGGTCAATCTCATTGAATACTATTCATCAAAAAACTAACAAAATCTAAACCAAATAATCCACAAAAGTTACTACCTTTGCCGTCGAAAAACGTGTTGAACGTATATTATTATTAAACCAACGTTACACATTAATAACTAAAGAAACTATGCAAATTGGCGTTCTTAAAGAATTAAACGACAATCGGGTTGCAATCGCTCTTGATTTAATCAAAAAATTAGTTAAAGATTCACATCAAGTAGTCTTTGAAAGTGAAGCAGGCGTAAAAGCATTAATCACAGACGAGATGTACTCTGAGGCAGGTGCCACAAAAATGGACAGAGCTTCAATTATTAAATCATCTGATTTGATTATGACCATCAGTCCAATTACTGCTGCGGAAGCTGCTACTATCAAAGAAGGTGCTACATTGGTGGCTTTGTTCCAACCATTCAATACCCCAGAGGTTTGTGAGACTTTTAACAAAAATAAAGCAACAGTATACAGCCTAGACATGATTCCACGTTCTACAATTGCGCAAGCAGTAGACGTACTTTCATCGATGGCTTCTATTTCCGGATACAAAGCGGTGCTTAAAGCCACTGAAGTATTCCCACGATATATGCCAATGCTTTCGTCTGCGGCAGGTACTATTCCTCCTGCTAAAGCATTAATTATTGGAGCAGGTGTAGCAGGTCTACAAGCTATTGCAACAGCTAAACGTATGGGAGCTCAAGTTGAGGCTTTTGATACGAGAGCTGCTGCCAAAGAAGAGGTTATGTCTTTAGGAGCAAAATTTGTTGAAGTTGAAGGTGCTAGTGATGACAAAGGTGCTGGAGGATATGCAGTTGAGCAATCAGAAGAATACAAAAAACGTCAACAAGAACTAGTTGCACAAAAAATACAAAAGGCTGATATCGTAATTACCACAGCTCAATTGAGAGGTCGTCCCGCTCCTAAAATCATCACAAAAGAGATGGTAGATGCGATGAGACCTGGATCTGTAATTGTAGATTTGGCTTCTTCAACTGGAGGAAACTGTGAGTATACCAAAGATCAACAAACTGTAATAGAAAATGGTGTTTACATCATTGGTGACTCTGAGTTATCTGCTCAAATTCCAGAACAAGCTTCTCAATTGTTTAGCCGAAACATGGAGAATTTCTTAAAATTCTTGGCACCGAAAGGAGAAATTGTCCATGACTTTTCTAGCCCTGTACTTCGTGGAAGCTGTATCGCTTATGGTGGAAATGTTGTGTATGGAAATACAGACAGTCTTGCTCCTGCAAAAGAAGAAACAAAATCAGAAGCATAAGAGATTAAGCGCTAAGTAAAATTAATAGATAACGTGTCCTAAAGAGGACAATAAACATAGAAATATGGAATTAATAATTGAATTTTTGAGCGAAAACTTAGGAATAATTACAATCCTAGTTTTGGCTTCTTTCCTTGGAATGGAAATTATAGGAAAAGTGCCTACCGTTTTACATACACCGTTGATGTCTGGTGCTAATGCCATCTCAGGTGTAGTTGTAATCGGTGCAATCATTCTTATCCGTAGAGCAGAAGCGACTGATTATATGACCCTTGCTTTAGGTTTTGTTGGAATCTCTTTGGCTATGATTAACGTAGTAGGTGGTTTTGCGGTAACCAATCGTATGCTTGAAATGTTCAAAAAGAAGAACAAAAAATAAGCTATTAAGACAATTAATTTTTAACAGAAAAACAGAATTAAAGTGGAACATATAATAGATTTCCTATATCTCGTAAGTATCATAGTGTTTATCTATGGTCTAAAAGGGCTTTCTCACCCTGAAACATCTCGTAAAGGTAACTTAGTAGCAGCTTTTTCAATGGGAGCAGCTATTCTTATTGCATTATTTGCACCAATAGAAAAGGGAGACAACAACTATCTTTGGATTATTGGAGGTATGATCATTGGTAGTGTTATTGGATTAGTGGCAGCTAAAAAAGTAGCTATGACTAAGATGCCTGAAATGGTATCTTTATTTAATGGTTTGGGTGGTGCTTGTGCCATGTTAATTGGTATAGTAGAAATGAACAATACGCAAGCTCCTATGTTAAGTGGTGAAGTATTTGTCAATCTATTCGCCTTATTCATTGGTTCTATTTCATTTACAGGTTCATTGGTCGCTTATGGTAAGCTGAATGGTTCTTTGAGAGATAATTTAAAACTGCCTGTACCACACATCATTAACCTAGTTACGTTAGCAGGTGTAATTGGACTTACTGCTTTTATTATGATGCAACCAGCTAAAGATATGATGTTAGTATATGCATTATTAGTTGTTTCCTTGTTTTATGGTGTCGCTTTCGTTACACCAATTGGTGGTGGCGATATGCCTGTAGTAATTTCGTTGCTAAACTCATTTACTGGTATTGGTGCTACAGGGGCAGGTTTGATTTACAGCAACAACATTATGATTGTTGGTGGTATTTTGGTAGGTGCTTCGGGTATAATACTGACAGTAATGATGTGCGAGGCTATGAATCGCTCTTTGATTAACGTGATTATTGGAGGTTTAGGTGCTTCTGGTGGTGGTTCAGGTTCTGATCGTGAAGAAATTGTAAAAGAAGTTAACCCTTCTGATCTTGCTATTCAACTAAAATATGCTAGCAAAGTAGCCATTGTACCTGGTTATGGACTAGCAGTTGCTCAAGCTCAACACATTTGCCATGAAATCGAACAAGTCTTAGAAGCAGAAGGTGTTGAAGTTAAGTATGCTATCCACCCTGTTGCAGGCCGTATGCCAGGTCACATGAACGTGTTACTTGCTGAGTCTGATGTATCATACGATAAATTAATGGAATTAGAACAAGCCAATGACGGAATGCCATCCACAGACGTAGTTCTTGTTATTGGGGCTAACGATGTGGTTAACCCTGCGGCTAAAGAGGATAGCTCCTCTCCTATCTACGGAATGCCTATCATCGATGTAGAGCTAGCTAAGAGTGTGGTTGTATTTAAACGATCAATGAGCACAGGATATGCTGGTATTCAAAATCCACTTTTCTTTGGCGAAAAAACTAAAATGCTATTTGGTGATGCTAAAGCTTCTTTAAGCAAGCTAAAAGAAGAAATAAATAATGCATAAAGATTTCAAAATTTGATAAAACCTAAAAAAGCCTCTTTTTTAATAATTGACTTGTACAAAAATACATTAATACACCAACTCTGGTTTACCGTTATTACAAGTAACTTTTGATGGTGGTACGGCATACGCACAATCTGAGGCCATTCCCCATTTAATATCGAACTCTTTTCTCGCTTGAGTATAAGACTCTATCTGAGGCATTACTGTTTGAGCAATTGATTTTGGGAATGCAATATATCCCTCTGGGCCACCACAGGCTTTACTACCGATAGCCATAAACGTCCAATCCGATTCATTTGTACAGGAATAACTAGCAACGGTATTTTCAATTGCCAATTTTTGATTGGCAAGTTGAGTAGCTTCGTCTTGTTGTATGGCTTGTTTATTGTTTGGGTCTTTTCGCCAAAGCGTTCTTACATACGAGGCATTCGAAAAATCAACACCGTTAATTTTAGTATTACCAGTGATACCTCCTAAGTACCCCAACGTAGTACAATTAGCATCAATAACCTCAGCAGTCATATCAGCACCACAATCACCTGGATTGAAAACATAAACTTGCTGATTTTGAAAGACATACTCTTTAACATCTCCACTTTTGCTACAAATATTTTTTTCTTCAAAATCGGTAATTTTAGCATCTACACACGCTTTTACCACCACTTCGTCAGAAGAATAAACATCGTCCTCACAACTTGTAAGTCCAATTAACACAACTATAAATACTGGAACAAAATTTTTCATGATACTTTTTTTAGGTTCGGTTATTAGGCATTAAAAATACATATTTTATAATTATTATATTTGGCAATAAATTAACTCAAACAACAAAACATGAAAAAAATTATTGTAGCTCTACTTGTAATCATTGCCCTCCCTTTTATTGCAGCATTATTTACCACTAAAGAATATCATGCTTGGGGCTCAGTAAATATCAACAGACCTATTAAAGATGTATTTGATTATATCGTTTTACTTAAAAATCAAGAAAACTATAGCACATGGGCCGAAATGGATCCTGAAATGAAAAGAATCTATCAAGGAACTGATGGCACAGTCGGGTTCATCGCTGGATGGGAAAGTCAAAAAGAAGATGTGGGTGTGGGAGAACAAGAGATTACAGCTATTGATCCTTACAAGAGAATTGATTACGAGTTGCGTTTCAAAACACCTTTCGAATCTACAGCTCCAGCGTATATGACTGTTGAATCAATCTTGCCTAATGAAACTAATGTACAGTGGCATTTTGATGGTAAAATGGACTACCCTATGAACATTATGTTATGGTTCATGGATTTTGAAACTATGATTAGTAATGATTTTGATAAAGGACTGGATAAACTTCAAGTAATCCTTGAAAAAAAATAATTCATGAAAAATCTAATCGTTCTTTTAATTGTATTGGTTTCATCTTGTGCTTTTGCTCAAAAAGATAATGTACTAGGGGTTTGGTTATCCCAAGAAAAAGATGGAAAAATAGAAATCTATAAACAAGGAGGTGAAGTTTTTGGAAAATTGATTTGGCTAAAAACTCCCAATGAACCCGATGGAAGCCCAAAGCTAGACAAACATAATCCAAAGCCTGAATTGCGTAAAGTACCTCTACTAGGGTTGACTATTGTTAAAAATTTAAAGTACGATGATGGACGCTGGACAGATGGGACTATTTATGATCCTAAATCAGGCAAAACCTATGACAGCACCATCTTTGTCGAAGATGGTAACTTACAAATAAGAGGCTATATTGGTTGGATTTACCAAACCAGAACATGGACTCCTTCTAGTAAATAATAACAGCCCTTATGGAATCCAAATACATAGCCTATCACTTTACAGTTGAACCTCTTAACCCTGGCGTTGAAATCTTATTAGCAGAATTAGAAAACACCCCGTTTGAAAGTTTTGAAGAAACTGAAAACGGTCTTTCTGCATATATTCAGGAAAGTTTAGTAACCGACAATTTATTACGTGATATTCGTATTTTGAGTACTGACGGATTCTCTATATCTCATACCACCGAAAGCATCGCACAGGTAAACTGGAATGAAGAATGGGAAAAAAACTTTCAACCTATACTCGTAGATGATTTGTGTGCAGTTCGCGCCCCTTTTCACCCTAAAACCAATGCTCCTTTCGAAATCGTAATTGAACCAAAAATGAGTTTCGGGACAGGGCATCACGAGACTACTCATCTCATGATTCAACATTTACTGGATTTGGATCTAAAGAACAAAAAGGTCTTGGATATGGGATGCGGAACAGCAATTTTAGCCATTTTAGCTGAAATGAAAGGAGCCCAGCCAATTGATGCAGTGGATATAGATAATTGGTGTTATTTGAACTCTGTTGAAAATACAGAACGAAATAATTGCCAACACATTACTGCTTATGAAGGTGATGCTTCTTTTTTGGTTGACCAAAAATACGATGTCATCATTGCTAATATCAACCGAAACATTCTTTTGAATGATATCCCAACTTATGTTAAACACTTAAACCCAAACGGCATAGTATTATTGAGTGGTTTTTATACTGAGGATATTCCATTAATTGATGACTGCTGTCAAAAGAATGGATTAACTGTTGATAAAAAAAGGGAAAAGAATAACTGGGTTGGAATGAAATACGTAAATTTGTAATCGACTAGCAAACAATAGATTAAACTCAAACATCTAGTTTTTATGAATCCATTTTATCAAAAAGAAGAAGAATTACTTTTAGAAGAATTGGAAACCATACAGAACGAAATCGTTCTGTATAACGATGATGTCAACACCTTTGATCATGTAATCAATACGTTGGTAAAAGTGTGTAATCACGACCCTTTACAAGCGGAGCAATGCGCTATGATTGTCCATTATAATGGAAAATGTACCGTCAAAACAGGCGCTATCGAAGAGCTGAAAGACAAGTGCATTGCTTTATTAGATGCGGGTTTATCAGCTACGATTGAATAGATTCTATTTCCGAGACTAATTCTTTTACAATTTCTTTAATAGGGCGTATTGACTTAACGTGCTCAATACTTGGTCCAGCACACCATACCGTTTTGTAGGTGGTGCTAAAAGCAGCGTTTTGTAATGACTTCATTCCCTTATAAAAAACGAACGCCTTCAACCATTTTTTGAGTGATTTGTTTTGGTTTAAAAAACGTTCCAACCCATTCTGGTTTGTGCCTACAGTTTGTACATAAGGTGTGTTAATTACCGTACATGGTGTTCCTGATAGTTTAGTCGTCATCACAATGTCATCCGCTCCATATTGTACACAGGCTTCTTTGTATTCTTGAGAGACATCAGCCTCTTCCGATGCGATAAAAACAGAACCCATTGACAACCCATCAGCACCAATATCTAATGTAAATTTGACTCCCTTAGCTGTAGAAATTCCCCCTGCCGAAATTATTGGAATGCGACAATTCTCTTTCAATGTTTTCAACAATTCTTTTTGCGTGAGTTGTCCTGCATGACCTCCTGCTCTATTATTAACCGCAATCAATGCGTCTGCTCCAACTGCCTCAACTTTTACAGCATACCCTACATCCGTTACATCACAAAAAACTTTTATCCCTACCTCATGTGCTTTTCTTATAACCTCTGCTGGTGAACCTAAAGAGGTAATAATAAAATCTACTTTATACTTGCAGCAAACTCGCAACTGCTCTTTATAATATAAATTCGATTTATTAACAATGAGATTAATTCCAAATGGGCCTTCGCACTTAGATTTCATTTCGACAATAGCCTTTTCAAGTTCCTTTGTGTTCTTAAAATTAAGTGCTGGAATACACCCTGCAATACCTGATTTTGTTGCTTCAATTACCATCCGAGTATTGGTTACCAAAAACATTGGCGCCATGATTATAGGGTATTTTAACCCTGGTAATAGATTTTGTAGACTAGAGGCCATTTCGGTAGATTTGAATTCTACAAGATATAAAATGTAATCTACTCAATCAATACAGATTTCTTCTAATTTCCTGAAAACTTAAATTCGTATCTAATAGTTGTTCAACGACCCTTTTTCTAGTCAATTCAAGATTATCCACATCCAAATATTTTGCCCACTGATCAGAACTTAATACCTCATTAATGGTTTTAATTCGTTTAGCCGTTTCTTTACCTGTGCGTAAAATTTGAGAAGTATAGGATGGATGATCCTTGTGTTGCAAATAGATTTCTTGATTTTCTAATGATTCTATCTCTATAAAATAAAGAGTTTCGGATTCATTATCTCTATAAAAATCAGCCCATTTCGCATACCCTACTTTAGTTTTAGAAATTTGATCATTCGCCAAAGTTTTCAGTCTCCATCTGCAATTGGCTACACGTCCCCAATGATTGGATTTGCGATAAACGCCTTCTTTGGTGACGTAATATGAACTACCTGATTTACTGGTATAATGTAAAGTCAGTCCTTCGATATCCTCTAGAGATACTTCTTGAAACACGCAAAATGTGTATTTATGAAAGTTGTTCTTGTGATACATTATTTAGTCCCTGAGATCATTCTATAATTGTCATAGATGTCTTTTTTGAGTGTAACATCCTTATACCCTAAGTCAACCAATAGCTTTTTCATTTCTTCAGGCAAATATTGGTTAATTTCAAAATACAACTTCCCTCCTTCTTTTAAACTTTGCAATGCCAATCGTGCAATTTTATCGTAAAAAATTAAAGGATTTGTATCCTCAACAAATAGAGCTAAATGAGGTTCATGTTCTAGCACATTGCCTCGCATTTCTGTTTTTTCTAAATTACGCACATAAGGAGGATTAGAAACTATGACATCAAACTTACCTTCTAAGGTATTAGTGGTCAATATATCCTTTTGAATGAAATCTATATTTACATTACAATTTGATGCATTTTTTTTGGCTACAGCCAAAGCCCCATCAGACACATCTATGGCACTTACAGACGCTTCTAAATGTTTAGCCAAAGAAATAGCAATACAGCCACTTCCTGTACCTATATCTAACAACTCAATCTTTGAATTATATTTATAATCTTCAACAATCCAATTGATCAAATCTTCAGTTTCTGTCCGTGGAATTAAAACACTCGAATTGACTTCGAATTCTAAACCGTAAAAGTGTGTTTTTCCTATTATATATTGAATCGGTTCGTGCTCTAGAAGCCTTTTTAAATAAGCGTTGAATTGCTCAACTTCTTCAGTCACTAACTCAATATCTGGGTTCAGTGCTAAATCAACACGAGCCAAACCTTTAAGCTTTTGCAAAAGCATAAAGAATATAGTATTAGACTCCTGCGTATCGTAAATACTTCCGAGTTCCTGTATAAATTTAGATTGATAGGATTTTACTTTCATTATATCTATCCCTAAAGTACTTATTTATCCATGGTCACGACCCAAATACCTCTTAACTCATTGGTTTTATAACCAATGGCTTTATCTTCAGGATAAAGTGCTTGTATCCTTTCGTAAGTCTTAGGTTCAATATCTTTCTCTGGGACTCCATGACATTTCAAACACATCGCATTGGACACAATCGGATAAAAACCTACCATTTTATTACCCTTCTCTACAACCTTAGGAACAGGTTGATGCTTTTTGGCCAGTTGTATTTTAGCCTGCTCAATATATTGTAATTGTTCTTCGTTAGGACGATTATTGGGATTTCTGTTTTTATCAGAAACTCTCTCAACTTTGGCGTTAAGTGCTAAAGAAATGCTATCCGTCAATGTAATTGCTTTTTCACTACAAAACCCTATGGCTCCTTCAAATCCGCTTTTGCTGATTGCATTCATTAAATTTTTCCCTAATACCTTTTTTGATTTTTGGGCAATTTGTAAACCTGATTTGGTATAGTCTGTTTTTCTTTTTAATGTATCTATTTCCGTTTTCTGAGTCTCTGTATCTATGGACTCCTGTTTTATTTTCTCATTGCAACTACTCAATGCTACGAGCAACAAAAAAGTAACTTTTACAAAAATATATTTATTCATATTAATACTCGGTTTTATCATTTTTACCAGCCCATTTTTCAAACACTTTCACAGCATCTTTTCTTAATAGTCGAGCAAACGGAATTTCTCTATCTACAAATTCTTTATCGAGTTCTTCGTAAATGAACTGATCATCAAATTGGATATTTGCCGCATCTTTTTTGTCACAAGCAAAATACACCATCTTGGGTCTCGCCCAATAAATGGCTCCAAAACACATAGGACAAGGTTCACAAGAAGTGTATATAATACAATCTTCCAGTTGAAATGAATTGAGTTTTTCGCAAGCGCGACGAATGGCCACAATCTCAGCATGTGCTGTTGGATCGTTAGTTGAAGTCACTCTGTTATATCCTTCAGCTATAATTTTGTTGTCTTTTACAACCACACAACCAAAAGGACCTCCCGCATTAGAATTCATTCCCTCCTCTGCTAAAGCAATAGCGCGTTGCATAAAATGCTCGTGGTTGTCTTTCTTTAATTTCATAATAATGCTTTGGATGATTTAGAAAAGATCCCCTAATTCTTATCCTCTAACATCGGTACAAAACGAAACTCACCGTATTCGTGTTTTTCGAATTCTGTTGCCGATTTACGAATGAGCATAGTCATGATTTGCGGGTCTTCGCCCAAAGGAATAACAAGCTTACCTCCTACCTTTAATTGACTCATTAGTGGTTTAGGAATAAAAGGAGCTCCAGCTGTTACGATAATGCTATCGAAAGGTGCATGCGTCGGCAATCCTTTATAACCATCACCAAAAGAAAGATGTTTAGGACGTATCCCCAATTTATTCAGAAGCAATGAGGTCTTTTTGAACAATTCATTTTGACGTTCTATACTGTATACTTTTGCACCCAACAGACATAAAACAGAAGTTTGATAACCTGAACCTGTTCCTATTTCCAGTATTTTATCGCCAGGCTTTACCGCTAATAATTCACTTTGGAAAGCTACTGTGTAGGGTTGAGAAATAGTTTGGTCTGCACCTATAGGGAAAGCTTTGTCTTCATAAGCAAAACTCTCAAAGCTTGAATTCAAAAACAAATGTCTAGGGATTTTGGCTATAGCCCCCAATACATTAGTGTCTTTTATTCCTTTATCAGCTAGCAACTTGACCAATTGGTTCCTTAATCCTTGATGTTTGTTAGTGTCTTTCACTTATGCTAAAAAAATACATTCAATATTAAACAAAAATCCCGAACATTGCTGCTCGGGATTGTTTTCAAAATATGTTTTTTACTATCTCTCCGAAACAGGTACAAAATCACGTAGGGTTTTTCCTGTATAAATTTGTCTAGGTCTTCCGATAGGCTCGTTGTTCTTTCTCATTTCAATCCAATGCGCTACCCAACCTGGTAAACGTCCAATGGCAAACATTACTGTAAACATGTCTGTTGGAATTCCCATCGCACGATAGATAATACCTGAATAGAAATCTACGTTTGGATACAAATTTCTTTCTTTGAAATAATCATCATTAAGTGCTGCTTGTTCTAGCTTTTTGGCTATTTCCAAAATAGGGTCTTCTACTCCTAACTTAGCCAATACTTCATCTGCTGATTGTTTGATGATTTTAGCACGTGGATCAAAGTTTTTGTACACTCTATGTCCAAAGCCCATCAAACGGAAAGGGTCTGATTTGTCTTTTGCTTTCGCCAAATACTTATCTACATCACCACCATCAGCTTTAATCTCTTCTAACATTTCTAACACCGCTTGATTGGCTCCTCCATGAAGTGGCCCCCATAGTGCTGATACCCCAGAAGCTACAGATGCAAACATACCTGCATGTGAAGATCCTACTATTCTTACCGTAGATGTTGAACAGTTTTGTTCGTGATCAGCGTGTAAGATGAATAACTTATTCAATGCTTTTTCTATAACGGGATCAATGTGGTATTTCTCAGTTGGCAAGGCAAACATCATTTGTAAGAAGTTTCCTACATACGATTTTGAATTATCATAGTAATTCATTGGTTCCCCTTCTAACTTACGATACACCCAGCAAGAGATTACTAAAAATTTAGCCATTACCTTACAAACAGCTTGGTATAAATGTTTATCGTCATTTACGTTTACTCTACGTGGATAAAACGCTGTTAAAGCACTTGTTAAAGAAGATAAAATCCCCATAGGATGCGCCGATCTTGGAAATCCGTGCAAAATATCTTTTACTTCTTCATCCACTAAGGAATGTTTACGAATATCATTTTCAAATTGCTCTAATTGAGCTGCGGTTGGTAATTCGCCAAATATCAACAAATAAGAAACTTCAAGAAACGAAGCTTTCTCGGCTAACTCATCAATGGCATATCCTCTATAATTTAAAATCCCTTGTTCCCCGTCTAGGTACGTAATGGCACTAAAACATGACCCCGTGTTTTTGTATCCAGGATCAATAGTGATAGCCCCAGTTAAGGCTCTTAGTTTGGCTATATCGATGGCTACCTCATTCTCTGTACCTACAGTTGTAGGCAACTCAAACCTTTTTCCATCGATCTCTAAAATCGCTGTTTTTGACATAATATATTGTGCTATTTATGAAGTAAAATTAATATTGGCGAATATAATAAATCACCAACGTTTATTAAAGGATTTTGGGCAGTTTTTTACCTGCGAAAACCACAACTTTCAGAAATGGAATAAAACCTAAATAGAATTGATTATATCCTAAAAAAATGAACAATAAATTCTATTTTTGTCAGAACAAAATCGGAACATCATGTTAAAAGTTGGCGTATTGGGTGCAGGACATCTAGGTAAAATCCATTTAAGACTATTACATCAATCTACAAAATACGATTTAATCGGTTTTTATGACCCTAATGATGCTTTTGCTGATGATGTAGCAACAGAATTTGGCTATCACAAATTTGATACTATACAGGAGTTAATGGAGGCAGTAGATGTTGTAGATATTGTAACTCCTACTCTTGCTCATTATGATTGTGCAAGAGATGCTATCAAAGCAGGTAAACATGTATTTATTGAAAAACCAATAACTAATACCGTAGAAGAAGCCGAAGAATTAATTCGATTAACAAAAGAATATGGGGTAAAAGGTCAAGTCGGTCACGTGGAACGATTTAATCCTGCTTTTAAAACAGTTAAAGAATCAATAGTAAATCCTATGTTTATTGAAACGCACCGATTAGCCGAGTTTAATCCAAGAGGAACAGATGTACCTGTCGTTTTGGATTTAATGATTCATGATATTGACGCCATTTTGAGTGTGGTTAATTCAAAAGTAAAAAATGTACATGCCAGTGGTGTTTCTGTTATTTCTGAAACTCCTGATATTGCCAATGCTCGTTTGGAGTTCGAAAATGGTTGTGTAGCCAATTTAACGTCGAGTAGAATTTCCTTGAAAAACATGCGAAAATCACGTTTCTTTCAGAAAGATGCCTATATAGCGGTGGACTTTTTAGAAAAGCGTTGCGAAGTGGTTAAGATGAAAGATGCGCCTGAAAAACCAGGCGATTTCGATATGATTCTACAAAACGCAGAAGGTGTAAAAAAACAAATCTATTTCGAGAATCCTGACATTGCCCCTAACAATGCTATTTTGGATGAGTTAGAGACCTTTGCTGATGCAATCAACAACAATACAACTCCCGTAGTAAGTTTAGAAAATGGTACTGAAGCGCTGCGGATCGCGCATCAAATTATAGCTTGTTTTAATTAAGCCCCAATTCTGTTGCTCTATTAGAAAGTTCTATCAGATTTTTTACATCTAATTTTTTCATCAGATTAAAGCGATGTACCTCTGCGGTACGTTTGCTTATAGCTAGAGATTCAGCTATTTCTTTATTGCTTTTACCTGCTAATAATTCAGAAAGAATTTCTCTTTCTCTTTTGGTAATCACAATATCATCAATGATAGTTTTTGATGCTTGCTGGGATGGTGCTTGAGTGCGATTAAAGTTGTTTACTAAAATACTAGATACATCTCCACTAAAATATTTCCCCCCATCAATAATAGCGTGTAACGCCTTTAAAAATTCTTCTTTACTAGACCCTTTAAGTAAGTATCCATCTGCTCCTGATTCTACGGATTTAAGTACATATTCTTCTGAATCATGCATTGATAATACTAAAGTTTTTACTGGATTATTTCTTTTCTTCAATTCAGCGACTACTTCAATACCTGTCATTTTTGGCATGCGAATGTCAACAATTAAAATATCAACATCAGGATGCAATTCTATTTTTTCAATCGCCTCAGCACCATCAGATGCTTCGTCAACAACGATAATATCTTTTTCACTTTCTAATAGGAGCTTTATTCCATCACGAACTAATTCGTGATCATCTGCTAACATTACATGTATGATATTTGACATAGGGCTAAATGTTTTTTTTGGGTAGACAAAATAAAGAAATATCTTATAAATTCTAAGTATAAAATCAAAAATTTATACGTAGTAGTACAGATATTTAATAAAAATCAACGATTACTTTAAGTTATAATACTTATTTTTTGAGAGGAATATTTAAAGTCAGATGTGTCCCTTCTCCAATTACAGAACTCAAAAAGATACGTCCGTTAATGTATTTGATACGTTCTTTCATAAATTCCATTCCCATACCGGATTCACTGGTTTTGTTTTTTTCAGCTTCTGCTGGGTCAAAACCATTACCGTCATCGTCAATAGTAATACTTAAAATATCATTACTGTGCGAAATCATCACAACAATATGATCTGCATTGGCGTATTTAATGGCGTTGTTTATAGCCTCTTGTGTGATTCTATAAATATTTATCTCAGTTAAAGAGTCTAAGCGTTTGTTGAAATCGGTTTTGTTAATAAATATAATTTCTTGTCCTGTCAACTTTTTGAGCTCCTGACTCATTCGTAATAAAGACGATGCAATGCCGTGATCTTTTAATTCGGGAGGCATGAGATTGAAAGTAGCCGTTCTCACTCCCTTTATGATTGCAGCCGATAATTCCTTAAGGTAGGCGATTTTTTCTTTCGCTTTGTTTGGATCACTCAAATTTATACTTTCTAGACTAAACTTTAAACCTGTTAGCATTTGACCAATACCGTCATGAATTTCTTTGGCGATGCGGTTTTGTTCGTTCTCTTGGTTCTCAACAATTTTACTAGACAGAATTTTTTGTTGATTCATTTCGTTCTCAAACTGTTCTTTACTTAAACGTTCTACCTCTAATTGGGCAATTTTACGTTCTGTAATATCAAAACAAATGATTAAAAGTTCTGCCCGAGAGTCTACTGTAACAGGGATAATGGTTGTATCTAACCACTTTAATTCGTCTTGTTTATTAAAAATTTTGAGCTGACCCTGCCAACCTGATTTGTTGTTAGAGGTAATAATCTGATCAATGTAGTTTCTGTCTTTAAGAGAAGAGGTCAAAATCTGAGAAAACTTCAAGTTAGAATGCATCGAGTTTACCTTAAATAATTTCGAAAAATTATCTCCTAAATGAGTGATTACACCATCTAAAGTGGTTCGACTAAACAACAAGGTCTGATCCATGGCATAGTTTAATGCGCGTAACTCACGAACTGATGCTTCTTTGGCAGCGGTTAATTTATCAGCATTATGAGCCATTTCTATGGCCTTTTTTTCTGCCGAAAGCAACTTAGATATAACCGATTCAACATAAGTAGCCGCTGGTTTGTAAACAAACAAGAATTCCAAAATCAAAATGATAATCGTTATACCAAAAATCGCATACTCCAAATATCTCAAACTGGATAGTTTAGAAGACGCTTCGGCCTCATATTGATTTACGATTTGATCCATCGCATTAAGGAATAAACTTTCATCTACATTAATAATAGCAATGCGTGCATCCAGCTGTTCAGCATCTATTTCCTTATGTTTTATATAGTCATCAATAATAAGTTCCGTTTCATTTTTAATCGATTTGTAATAAGGTAATAGCTTATCAATTAAAGCCTTAACATTTTCGCTATTATCTTGATTGATAATAATTTCATGTGAATGAGACCAGAGCTTCAAAGTTTCCTCTAGAGACTTGACAATAATAGCTTCTTTAATGGGATCGTTTTCTTTTTGCAGTAATAATACTTCTTTTGATAATTTCTGACTGAGCATTCGTTGTCTACCCGACAAATTAATCAGATAAGAATCCTCTGCCTGATTATCTATTTGATTATCAATAACAATGTGACTGATTACAATAGAAATAGCCACCAAACTCAGGGCAATCAGATATAACCTCGTTAATTTTTTGAGAATTAATTTGTCTAATGATTGATTTTCCTGATTAGACATAATGGTTATTCGTTTACTAATGCTCTTTTAATAATATCTAAACCTCTTTCCGAATAAGGAATAACCAATGCTGCTTCATGAGCATCCGTAGACATCTTACGCCACGTCTTAAGCACGATATCAATTAGTTTTTGGTCGTCATGTTTTTGGATAAAAGGTTCGTAATAGTATTGTAAAAACACTAAACAAATAACGTCTTCTAACAGTTGTACTTCTGGATCTCGTTTAAGGGATTTCTTTTCAATCAAATAAGCTACTCTTTCGATGAATTCAGTTTCGTAACCAACTACTTCTAATATGTCTGAAGTCAATTCCGCATGATAGGCTTTGAGTTCTGTTCTCCACTTTAAATATCCTGCACGATCCATTGGGTAAGACTTTCTGTCTATTTTCCAACGACAGATGTGTTGAGCACGAGCTGCTAATTGCACTTGTTCAGAAGCATCTGGATCAAATTCTTCTAATTTCTGAACCATCCTTTGGGAATACAACAATTCTTTGGGATACTCATTCCCTTCAAATACTTCTAAATTAGGGTCTTTGCTATTTTCTTGATCGATTAAATCAATTGCTTTTTCAAATAAATCACTTGTGCTCATATAGATTATTCGTTTAGAAAAGATGAGCAAGGTACGTAATATTACGTATTTATTCAAGCCTCAAAAATTATCACATTTTGACATAAAATACATGTGAAAAAATGTCAAAATTTCAGCTAATACAATTAAAAAACTGAAAAAAAGTCATCATTAACTAATTGCCTACCAGCTTGGTATAGTTGGCATTTTATTTGGAAAATGATATCGTAAATAAATTAATGTTCAACTAAAAATTAAGTTTTATGACACTTGTAAGACATCACAATCAGTTACCTTATTTCGTGGATCGTTTATTTAATAATGATGAGCACGAAGGTTTAAGAAAAAATCATTTTTCTAAAAACAACTCTAATTTACCTCCAGTAAATATTATAGAGAACAAGGATGAATTTATTGTCCAGGTTGCAGCCCCTGGGTTTAATAAGAGTGATTTTAACATTGAGTTAAACGAAAAGACGTTGACCATTTCTTCTAACAAGGAAGAGACATTTCTTAAGGAGGATGAAAGATACACCAAGCAAGAATTCAACTTCTTGAGTTTTACCCGCACTTTTACCCTACCAGAATTGGTTGAGGACGAAAAGATATCGGCAACGTACACTAATGGAATTTTGGAATTGGTTATTCCTAAAAAAGAGGAAGCTAAACCAAAACCAATTAAGATTATTGATATTCAATAAAAACCATTAAAAGATACCGCTATGAAACTATTTAAATGGAAAAATGACGGTTCCAAACCAAAGTTTTCAAATTTCATAGAAAGTATTTTTGGAAAAAACATCAAGAGAATAGCTAAGGATGGCGAAGAGGTTTCTACTGTTCCTTCAGCTAATATCGCAGATGAGGACAAGGCCTTCGAAATTGAATTGGCTGTTCCTGGTTTGGACAAAGAGGACATAAATATTCAAATTGAAAATTCGTGTTTAGTTGTATCCTCCGAAAAACAGTATTCCAAGGAAGATACTAACAAGAATTACACACGAAAGGAATATGGATACGCTTCTTTTCAACGGATTTTTCAATTGCCCAAGAATGCTGATTTGGATCAAGTACACGCATCCTTAAAAAATGGAATTCTTAAGATAATAATTGCAAAGGACAAAACGAAAGAAGCTACCATGAAAAAAATTGCAGTACAATAAATTTAACATTATGAAAGGTTTAAATCTATTGTTGGTAACGGTATTAAGTACTGTTAGTTGTACAGGTCAAACCTGGGAAAAAATTGAAGAATCCAACGCAAAACCCAAGTGGGAGAAAATTAGCCCCTCTGGAGATTATTCAGTGAATAAAGAATATGACGAGGAGGGGAATTTAATCAAATTGGATTCTACATACACATATTCCTACTCTTCAAAATTGGATGGACCAATGACTGACAGTCTTAGGATAGAAATACAAAAACGTTTTGGCGAATTCGGGTTTTCTATAAATCATGATTTCTTTGGAGACTCATTTTTTGAGTCTAGTTCTCCAAATGAGATTATGGATCAAATGCATCAACGAATGGATTCCATTCAAAAACGCTTTTTTGATGAGTCATTTATCGTACCTAAACAGAAAAATTGGATTGAAAAGGAAGAATAATTAGTTTAGATTTGAAATATGAGATTTTAGATGTTAGATTTTTGATTTCTAATATCTAGAGTCTCGTGTCTCATATCTAATATCTAACATCTCATATCTAAAGTCTAGTGTCTAACCTATACAAACTAATGATTAAAAAAATGCTCATCATCTTAGTATCCCTTATTACCCTACTTGTAGTGACTTACTTTTTGGTTAATGCATTCTATCCCAATTTGGGTGGGGATGTATCCAAAGAAAAACAGCGCGTTTACGCTCAATCTCCTCAATATCGAGAAGGTAAGTTTCATAATACTAATCCTAATGCTCCAAGAAATATGAGCTTTGGTGAAATGATGAGTCTAGCCTACAAATTCTTTACCACAAAAGTTCCCGAAGGAAGACCTCAAGAAAATTTGAAAGTGCATAAAATGGATGCTACAAATGTTGCTAATTATCAAGGTCCCTCGCGATTAGTATGGTATGGACATTCTGCCTTTTTATTACAAATCGAAGGAAAAAATATATTACTAGACCCCATGTTTGGTAAAGTTTCTGCTCCTCACCCATTTTTAGGAGGTAATCGATTTAATGAAGAATTACCTATTAGTATCGAAGAATTACCACAAATAGATGCTGTAATCT
The DNA here is from genome assembly GCA_020635875.1 of Flavobacteriales bacterium. Classification (GTDB taxonomy): domain Bacteria; phylum Bacteroidota; class Bacteroidia; order Flavobacteriales; family Flavobacteriaceae; genus Flavobacterium. The sequence continues at coordinate 80,000 of JACJYY010000004.1, read as the reverse complement.
TTTCTCATGACCACTATGATCATTTAGACTATGATTCAGTTATGCAACTTAAAGAAAAAACCAATCATTTTTTTACACCACTAGGCGTAGGCGTTCACTTGGAAGCCTGGGGAATACTCAGTAAAAATATAACAGAATTGGATTGGTGGCAAGATGCGTATTTTGAAGGATTGAAATTAGTTTGTACTCCTGCACAACATTTCTCTGGTCGCAAAATGGACAATGGACAAAGCACCTTATGGAGCTCATGGGTAATCCAGTCAAAAGAAGATAACATTTACTTTAGTGGAGATAGTGGTTATGCCCCACACTTCAAGGAAATTGGAGATAAATACGGACCATTTGATATTGCCCTAATGGAATGTGGACAATACAATAGATTATGGTCAGAAATTCATATGATGCCTGAAGAAACAGCTCAGGCTTCGGTCGACGTAAAAGCCAAAAAAGCCATGCCCATTCACTGGGCTGGATTTAAATTGGCTCTCCACGGTTGGAAAGACCCAATTGAACGTTTTGAAGCTCAATCAAAAACCCTAAATTTAGAAACTGTTACCCCTCAAATCGGTGAAGAAATTTTAGTAAAAGACAGTACTAAAGTATACAAACAATGGTGGAAAAACTTATAACGAACCAAACACATTATGCTCGGAAACAATAAAAAACAACTTTCTGTTGAGAGCATTTCAAATCTAGGAATACTTATTTTTGTTCTTGTTTATTTGGCTGCAGCCCAACTCTACCCTTCTGGTTTTATATGGACTAAACAGTATTGGTGTGACATACTAAATGCGCAACAAGTTAGATTCCTTGCCATTACAGGTCATTTTGTTTTGTGTTTAAGTCTTGCCTTATTTTTTTATCGGTTTGCCCAAAATCTAGGCTCTACAATTCAATGGACAAGTATTATCCAAAATTCAGGAATCCTTTCGATGGTGAGTGCTTTTTTCATTTTTACCCAATATCACGATTTCTTTATTTCATTTAGCAGCGTTATAGCTTTACCCGCATTATTAGGGATAGGATTAGCTTTACGCCAAAATCAAGTAAAACATTTGCTAAACATGGGATATCTATGTGTAATTCTCTTCGTAGTAAACAACGTAGTGTATTATTCAGAGTTTGGAATTAACTATTTGCCTTTGATTCAAAAAGTGACTTTTGTGATAACGCTAATTTGGGTTTTTATGGCAAATCGATACCTAATCTCCCTAAAAAAGCAATCATAAATCGTACTTTTGTAAACTGATTTTTGACACTGAGACCATGATTGAATTACCCAAAACACTGAGGCCTGCTCGATTTGATGAAGTAGAAGAAGGCTCTGCTTCCGAAAATCGTTTAAATGAGTTGGCTTATGCCAAAATTGAAGAAGGTTACTCCTTGATGGACAATACCGAAACTGACCCTGAAAAACGTCTACCTTTCGAATTTTATGCTGAAATTAATGTCAATAATTCCCGCTTATGGGAGGTTGTTTTGGCTTTGACCGAAGAACTCCCTGAAGTAGCTTCACTTGTTTTTGGTTATCCTGGTGCTACACCATTTTATGGTAATTACGTGTATAAAAGTGACCTAATCGAAACTATTGACTCCTATAAACCTGAATTTTGTGGAGATCCTTTTATTGAATGGGGTATTTTATGTAGTGACAAATCTCAACTGATCGAAATATTTGTGGCTGAATCCAAGTTTATCAAATTTTGGGGGGGTTAACAAGGACTCCTTTAAACAAAATATGGCGGCCTTAGATTTGTTCGAACTCGAAGGCATAGAATACATTGACGAATACCCAATCGTAAGAGAACCGCTAAACAAATTCGACAGCTCCGCTAAAGTCGCTCGAGAGATTATTGAATCTTTGTTCAAAAAATATACGGATAGCAACATAAGATAGTGATGATGAGCGACAAAAAATTCCCTTACAAAATCTCTGAAACAGAACCTACTGATTGGTTTGAGGAACTGTACAATGACGCGAATGTATCTGGTAAAGGTGTTCCTTGGGCTACTATGGATACACATACTTTATTTAAAAAATGGTTAGAGACGAACAAACTTGATGGTAAAGGAAAAACCGCTTTAGTTGTCGGGTGTGGTATGGGAGATGATGCGATTACTTTAGAAAAAATGGGATTCGAGGTGACCGCCTTTGACGTGTCTGGAAAAGCTATTGAATATTGTCAAGAACGTTTCAAGGATTCTACTGTGAAGTTCGTTACAGCAGATTTATTAAAAGAAATCCCTGAATGGTCACGACAATTTGATTTTGTTTTGGAAATCTATACCATACAAGCTCTCCCACCCAAATACGAACATCAGGTTATTGAACAAATTGGCTTAATGGACATTTATTAGGCTAAAATCTTCGAGAAGGCTTATTGTGATTAGCTTTGCAGCAAATCAAAGGTTATGAATAAAAAAAGTGCTTTTATTGTGGTACTCATTTTACGAAGAAAAACGGAGTTGTAAAAGGTGTTCAATTATACAAATGCTCTCATTGTGGTAAGCAATTTTTGGGTGGAAACCGACTTGATAGTGACATTCTTTGGAAAGACTATGTAGAAGGAAAACAAACCTATTTACAGCTATCACGGAAACACGGATGTTCTGTAAAAACAATTCAAAGAAAGCTAGATACAATTACTGTTAAAAATGATCTCAAGAATAAGAAAGCAAGAAAAGTAGTTGTTCTAATGGACACCACTTATTGGGGACGGAATTTTGGCGTTATGCTTTTCAAAGATGCCCTGACGAAAGAAAATCTGCTGAAATATTATGTCAGAAATGAGTCAAACGCTCTTTATCTTCAGGGAATCAACCAATTGAAATCTTACGGTTTTCAAGTCATCGGAATTGTGTGTGATGGCAGAAAAGGACTTATCCAATTGTTTAAAGACATTCCTGTTCAGATGTGCCAGTTTCATCAATCTGCCATTATTCGCAGATATTTGACAAAAAAGCCTAAGCTCAAAGCAGCGCAAGAACTCATGGAAGTGGTTGATTTGATGAAACAAACAGACAAAGACAGTTTTGTAGGAGCATTAGGATTGTGGTTTGAAAAATGGTCAGATTTCCTAAACGAAAGAACCATAAACCCTATTACAAAGAAATCCAATTATACTCATAAAAGACTCCGAAGTGCCTATAGAAGCCTAAAAACCAATCTTCCTTGGCTCTTTATCTGGTATGATAATATTGAACTTGAAATCCCCAATACAACCAATGCGATTGACGGTCACTTTGCTGATTTAAAGAACAAACTTCGAAACCACAACGGATTAACTGTCGAAAGAAAAAAGAAATTCATAGATGAGTTTTTAAAGGCATGAAGACCTCTAAAAACACCAATGGACTACAAAAAAAGTAGTCCATTGGATTGACATTTTTGTCGGTCATCTATAGTATCCCTATCCAAGTTGCTCTCCAGCAGAGCTTGTTTCCGTTTGTACAGATAAACAAAATTGGAACAATAATTTTTTAAACACAAAAAATGGCAAAAAATAGAGCCTAATAAATGTCCATTAGAGAGAATCGTCTAAAAAATAGCCTAATTTTTGTCCATTACACCAACAAATTGCTGGTTTTGTTGCTGAAAATGGAAGACTTTTAGTAATTGCTAATTGCAAAAACCACCCTAGAGATTTTCAACATGGACCACCTTGGATGCTTAATCCAGAACATGTTTCTACTTTTGAGAAACAAGGACTAAAAATCATAAGTCAAATCATCTTAAAAGATTCGTTTAACGAAAAACCGATTGAAAGCTACGTCACAGAATTTGAGCGTAATTAGAACGTTTGATATGGTATTTTTTCGATAGACTACGGTTGTTTTACTTTTTAATATTACCAACAAAAAAGGGAAGCAAATGCCTCCCTTTCTCATCTTATTTAAATAGTTGTTACCTACATCTTCACCACAATAAACTCACTTCGTCTGTTCTCTTGATGTTCTTCGTCACTACATTTTACTCCATTCTTACATCTGTTAAGTAGCTTGTATTCTCCATAACCTTTAGCGGTCAATCGATGTGGTTCTATACCTTGTGTGATGATATATTGTCGTGTGGATTGAGCTCTCTTTTCTGATAGTTTCTCATTATAACTATCAGATCCTCTACTGTCCGTATGGGAGCCTATGGCTACTTCCATATCTGGTAGTTCTTTCATCGCTTTGACTATTTTGTCTAACTCAACGGCGGCGTCTGGACGGATATCCCATTTAGCTAAATCAAATAGTATTTCGTTTAACTTTAAGAATTTAAATAGGTCTGTCCCAATTGGTATTGGGGCAATGTACGGCTCTAACACGATGTTTTCGGCGGTTACACCTCGCTCATACGGTATGGATACGTATTGGTCTTGGGTATAGAAGTCTGGTTCTTCTGCACGCAAATAGTATCTACTGTCGCATTCTACCATGTCTAACGTGTACTCTCCTTTAGCATTGGTGGTAACACTGCCTAGTGGTTTTAGGTTGAGGTCATACAGGGTTACTTTGGCATTGGCTACTGGATCGCCTGTTTCTTTACTGGTGACTACTCCGGCTAGGAGTTGTGTGCATTCAAATAGTGGACGGGTTTCTAATAGGTTATAGATGTCGTCGTAGCCTTTGCCGCCTTCTCGGTTGCTGCTAAAGTAGCCTCGCTTGGTTCTGTAGTCTATAATGTAGGCAAAGTCATCGGATGGCCCGTTTACGGGTTTTCCTACGTTGAGTATTCGTTGGTAGGTGCTGTCTTTTTCTTTGCGTGTGCCGTAGATATCAAATCCTCCTAATCCTGGGTGACCGTCTGAGGTAAAGTATAACTCTCCGTTGATGGTTTCGTATGGGAAAGTTTCTTTGCCTTCGGTGTTGATGACTTCGCCTAGGTTTTCTGGTTTGCCATAGCTATCGCCGTTGATGCTTACTTTGTAGATGTCGGATTGTCCGATGCTTCCTGGCATGTCTGAGGCAAAGTATAGGGTTTTCTCGTCTTTGCTTAGTGCAGGATGGGCGCAATTGTAGTTGTTACTGTTAAATGGTAGGGGTTTGGCGTCTTGCCATTTCCCGTCTTTCATGGTGGCTTTGTAGATTTTTAATAGGCGTGTATCATCGCTGCTTTTGCCTTGTTTACCTGGCTCTACGTTGTTTCTGGTAAAGTAGATGGTTTTGCCGTCTTTACTGATTACTGGGGTTGATTCGTGGTATCTTCCTTTTACTTTCTTGATAAAGGGAATGGGATCGCTTAGTTTTCCGTTTTCGTCTTGTTTGGCGGTGTAGAGATTCGTAAAGGATTGATTGGTCCAACTGTGACGTCTTCTAAATAGCCCTGAAGTGTCTCTCGAACTGGTAAAGACTACATAGCCGTTGTAGCTTGTCGCTCCATAGTCTGAGTATTCTGAGTTGATGACACTAGCGGCTTCGATATCGTATCGCCCTGAATGGCTTTCTATTTCTTCTAGATAGTTTTTCTTTTCTGTGTATTTCTGTCCTCGGGTGTCGCTTTCTTTCTTTGCTAAGAATTCTTCCATGTACTTGTCTGCGCTTTTGAAATCGCCTGTGGACTTTAGGGTTTGGGCGTAGCGATAGTATACTTCTGGGGTAATACTGTCTTTCTCTATGGTACTAAAGAGTTCTTTGTACCATTTATTGGAGTTCTTGTAGTCTGAATTGTAATAGTACGCGTTACCTAATCGTTCTAATACGCTTCTTGTTTTGTAGCCTTCATTAGCCATCTTTTCATAGGCGGCTATGGCGTTGATGTAGGCGTAGTGCGTGTATTTGTCGTCGGCTTTGGCCTGAGCTTTGGCTTGCTTGGCGGTGCGTCGTGTGGCTGCCTTTACTTCTTTGCTTTCCACTGTGTCTGTGGCTATTGTGGATGTTGTTTCTACGGCACGGATGGTTTGGGCGTTGGTGGCTCCAAATTCGTCCATTTCTTTGGTCTTGCTTGAGGGTGACTCTTGTGAATAACTGCTTAGGCTTATCAGTAGTCCTAGTAGCATGTATGGTGTATGGTGTTTCATCTTGTTATTCTTTTCTGGGTTTGGCGTTCTTTCTTCTTCTTTATTTTGTTTGGCTCTTTCTTTTGTCCTTCTTTTTTAGAAGAATCTTGGGGAGACTACGCGTCCGTAATCTTTAAAGAGTTCGTAGCGTATAAATATCTCGTGACTGCCTCCGTTATAGCTTCTTATGGCGGTCATCTCTGAGTCGTATGAATAGCCTATAAAGAGTTGTTGGTTGACTTGAAAGCCGGCTAAAATGCTTACGGCTCCGCTTAATCTATACGCTAAACCGGCTGTGAATTTTTCATTGATTAAAAAGTTCCCTGAAACGTCTAATTGCATTGGGGCGCCTAAAACGATTTTGTTGAGTACCGCTGGCTTGAATTTTAGGTTATCGCTCAACGTAAAAACATAGCCTCCTATGATGTAGTAGTGTAGTCGCTCACTGGAGATATAACTCCCTGCACTGGCGGAACTGTCAAAATGGGCGGTCTCTATCAACTGGGGTACGGAAAGGCCTAGGTAGGCTTTCTTGCCATGCAAATAGACTCCTGCACCTATATTGGGACTGAAGCGGTTATCAATGTTGGTTTGATAGCGCACATCTGTTGGGTCTTTGGCGTTGAGCTTGCTAAAGTCTACGTCTAGTTGATTTAAACTTCCTTTTAGTCCAAAGGATAACTTGGTCGTCTCGCTTAAATATACGGTGTAACTAAAGTCTAAATTAACTATGGTCTCGCCTTGCGCCCCTATCATGTCGCGCTGTACGCTTACCCCTGCTCCTACATTCTTGGGTAGCGGTGTGTGAATCGTAAAGGCGCTTGTTGTCGGGGCGCCTGTAAAACCTACCCATTGTTGACGATGGGAGGCAAATAAACTGGTTACTCCTCTTGAGCCTGCATAGCCCGGGTTGACATTGAGGGTGTTATACATGTATTGCGTAAACTGGGCGTCTTGCTGACCGTACATACTTACGCTACTGATGATGAATATCGCGTAGATTACTATTCTTCTCATGGGATGCTTTTATTATCGGGTTAATTGGATATAGCCGGTTTGTTCTCTGTCTTGGATACCGTCGTTGTATTTCAATATGTAAAAATAAGTGCCTGATGGCAGGTCTTCTGAACCTACAGTACCACTGCCTTCACTTATTCCTTTAAATACTTTGCCGTTACCACTATCTGACGACTCATAATTATCGGCTTCGTACACTAAACTACCCCAGCGGTTAAAGATTTCTATACTGTTAGTATAACAATCTATATTATCAATCTGAAAGTAATCATTTTTATCGTCTCCATTGGCGGATACGAAATTATAGACACGTACTTCACAATCAGGAACATAAGTTATTTCAACTTCTGCTGTTTCATCTCCAGGAGCAAACTCTTTAACTACACTAGAAACTGTAATTATATTTTTAAACTTTTCTGACTTTTTCTCATCTACTCCCCCGTTAACAATACCGCTAATTTTCAATTCTATTGAAGACTGATTAGGATTATTCGGCACAAAAGGTAAACTTGCTATTGTCCATTGCTCTGTTACTGGGTCATAATTAACAGCATCAGATGATTCTAAAAATGTTAGCTGCGAAGGAAAATCTTCTTGAACCACAATGTTAACAGCATCACTAGGTCCATTATTTGTAACCCTTAAAGTGTACTCAACCTTGTCGTACAACTTAAACTCATAACCTCCGTCTGCATTTGGTTTTACGGTTTTACTAGCTACTAAATCCGATGTAGGAATAGGGTTTGATGTTGCACTATCTTCATTATTATTACTATTAGGGTCACCCTCATTTGCAGTTATTCTTGCAGTATTCAAGTAATTACCTGTAGACTTAACTCTAACTGAAATACGCAACGTTGCCTCTCCCGTTTTTGCAGTTAAATTACCCACATTCCACAATCCTGTTCTTGGATCATATTTTCCAACAGTCCAGATGTCATTCTGTTTATCATATTTTCCTCCTGAACTATCCTCGATGTATTCATATCCAGACGGAAGAACATCGGTTACGATAACCCCAGTCGCATCACTTAAATCAGCTGAATTTTTCGCTACTAATTCAAAAACTATAATATCATCAACATCTGGTGTTGGCGTAACATTTGGAATTGCTCCAACAATAGATTTACTAATAGAAACATCTGCTGAAGGTACTGGAACAGGTGTAAGTTCTCTTACGTTATTAGTGATATCTGTATTAGGATCATGATTTGGATCACTTGGAGGCAATTCTTCGTTACTCCATACCTCTGCATGTTCAGTATAATTGCTATTACCTTTTACTTTAGTTGTAATTAATAATATTGGCGACTTGGCTGTAGGGTCTTGAGTTACCGAAACTAAATCTCCAATGTACCATGTACCTGTTTCTTTCTTGTTATCTAAAGTCATTGTACCTGTTCCTTGGAAAAACTGATGACCTACATATTCTAAGCCTTTTGGTAAAATATTTGTCAGCTCTACATCTGTAGCTGTACTTGAACCTGTATTCTCAACAAATAATTGGAACGTAATTTCATCCCCAACAGTTGGTTTATACGTAGCACTTGAAGAAGCATCATGTACCACAGGTAATACTGTGGCCGTCGACAAATCGACTCCTTTGATATCAACTACTGAAAGAGATAATGCTAAGTTTACAGTATTTTTTATTCCAGCAATATCAATAATATCTCTGTTATTGCTCAAATCAGGATCAATCTCATTACCTGAAACAACAGCTTCAGCTTGATATACTACGAAGGTGTCTGTAGTCGCTATTGGTTTTACATTCGCGTCTATAGTTAATGTCATTTCCTCTCCTACAGCCATATCTCCAATTGTCCATACTCCACCTTGTTCGTCGTATTGACCATCTGTTACACTATGAGTATTATAAAAATATCCATCAAAATTTGGAGCTTTAAAGGTGTTTGTTGTTTGCACTCCTGTGGCAGGAGCTGGTCCATTATTTTTTACAGTAATAACTAATTTAACTGGTTCGAACGGTTCAGGAGTCTTATCATCTTCTGTACCAGGGTTTTGTAGTCCTTCAAAAGTTTGAAGGGTATAAACAACTTGTAAATCTACTGTAGGGTTCACATCTACAACAACTGTAACTGTTGCAGGTTGATTACCACAGTTCGTAGGGTTAGATTGTTCACACAAGTTGTAAGTCAAAGTGTAAGTTCCAAGAGGTGTATTAGGCGCAACATCAACAGAACCATCTGGATTTAATGTTAGGTAACCATTAGAGTCTGCTGTTACTTCAGTCAAGATAACATCGTTAATTGTAACTGGATTTCCGCTAAGTTCATCATTGTTTAATACGTTCAGTACGTTATTCTGACCTGTTACTCCATCTATACCACTTACATTATCATCATTAACTACGACACCACATTCTAAATTAATAGCAACAGCTAACCTTTGAGAACTTTCGCAAGTTCCATCATTCTGGCTAGCGTAGTACGTTGTATTGTCCTTAAGTAATTCTGTATCTGGTAAAGGAGTACCTCCTGTTGCATTCAAATACCATTGAACGTTTGTTCCTGTAACATTAATGTTAGCAACCGTTGGAGAATTTAAACCACAAAATGTTTGTGAGGTACTTGATGTTGTCGGAGGATTTGTATCGTTTATAGTCAATACAACTGGAGCACGGTTACTACTTACGCACTGATTAGTATTTACAAACTCAACATAATAAGTCATTGAACCGACAGTATTTAACGTTGGACTATTTACTGTGCTTCCACCTGTTATAGCGTCATACCACACTGCTGAATGGTTTGCAGGAACACTGATTAAATCATTAGCATCAAGTGTTTGTGCAGGTACTGTAAGACATTCCGTAATCGCACCACCGCTTGTAGGTTGTGGATCTATTGGATTAGCATTAACAGTTACGACGAAAGTGTCTGTTGCGTTCACGCATGGGGCTCCTAGTGGATTATCTGTGGACAATGATATTGTAATAGCTTTACCAGCATCCGACGCATCAGGCGTATAGACCAAATCAAACGGGGAAACGTTAGAAGAAGTCTTATCCAACTGACCAGCACCATTAGAAGTTATAGAAGTGACTTGAGTGGCACTTCCGCCAAATGTCAAACCTGTGATGGTTATTGGTGAAATACCACAAGTCTTACCATTATTAGGTGTTACGGTTAAAGTAGGTCCACCAACACAACCACAAGTCAATTGAAGAGTAGCACTTTGTGCCGTACAACCCTCAGGTGTTTGTACAGTAACTCGATAACTAGCATTCGCTAGACCTGTAAAAGTAGGCGAATTCTGATAATTTACACCATCAAGTGAATAACGATAGCCTGCTCCAAGAGGAGAACTAACGGTAATAATTCCATTATCAAAACCATTGGTACAATCCTCAACCAAAACAGGGACAGCTGGTGTTGGATTAATAGTAGGAGTCACTGCTAATCGAACAGCACTCTCACATCCATCAACCGTTTGTGTAGCATAATAAGTGGTACCACTTACTAGTGCTTCTGTATTACTCAACACTGTTCCTCCTGACGAAGCTGTATACCACTTAATCCCAATGCCAATAACACTTAAGTCTTTTATTGTTGGAGATTCATCATCACAATAGGTTGGGGAGGCATTACCTGTTGGAGCGCCTGGATTATCAACTATTACATTGACTGCCAACCTAGAAGTGCTCTCGCAATTACTCACGGTTTGAGAAGCATAATAAGTAGTACCAGAAACCAATAACGTTGTACTTGAAATAACAGTCCCCCCTGTTGGTACATAATACCATTTGATATCGGTACCATTTATGGTAATACTATTTAATGTAGGGTTGTCTACTACACAAAACTTTTGATTAGCCTCCCCTATCGGAGCGATTGGATTAGCAACAGTAACATTTACCGAAAGTCGAGTATCACTCTCACAACTACCTACGGTTTGAGATGCATAATATGTTGTTCCGTTTACCAAAGCAGTAGTTGTAGTTAAAGCAGAACCTCCCGTCGCAACTGTATACCATTTAATAGTAGATCCTGTTGCAACTAAGTCCGCAACTGTAGGAGTATTTATACTACAAAAACTCTGATTAGTACTCCCTGTTGGAGCCGCAGGATCTTCAACCGTTACCGTCACTACAAAACGAGTATCACTCTCACAACCAGCGATTGTTTGCGAAGCATAATAACTTGTACCATCCACCAATAAATCTCCAGCTGCTAAAGGTGTTCCACCATTAGCAGAATCGTACCATTGAATAGCTGTTCCTGTAGCTACTAAATTTGCAACAGTTGGATTATTGATAATACAAAAAGTTTGAGTAGCACTACCTGTTGGAGCAGCTGGATCAGCAATCGTAACAGCGACTTCATATCTCAATACGCTCTCACAACCATCAACCGTTTGGGAAGCATAATAATTTGTTCCTGTTGTTAATGCAGTTGTGGTAGCCAAAGCAGTACCTCCTGTTGCCGCAGCGTACCATTGAATACCAGTTCCTGTGATTACTAAATCAGCAACCGTTGGGTTATCTATGCTACAGAAACTTTGGTTCGCATCTCCTGTAGGACGTGATGGATTACCCACTGTTATAGTCACTGCAAAACGAGTTGAACTTTCACAAGCTCCTACAGTTTGAGAAGCGTAATAGGTAACACCATTTACTAAATCAGTAGTTGAGGCCAACTGAGTTCCTCCAGTAGCCACTGAATACCATTTTATACCTGAACCTGTAGCTGCTAAATCAGCTACAGTTGGAGCATCAATTCTACAAAAACTTTGAGTAGCATCTCCTGTTGGGGCAGTTGGATCCACAATTGTAGCGGTTACTTCTAAACGTACGGCACTTTCACATCCCATAGTCTGAGAAGCATAATATTTATCACCTGAAACCAAAGCTGTTGTAGTGGCTAATGGAGTTCCTCCTGTAGGCGCATCATACCATTGAATACCAGCACCAGAGGCATCTAAATCAGCTACAGTAGGGTTATCAATAGTACAAAAACTCTGATTCGCATCCCCAATTGGTGTATTTGGATCAACAATTGTAACCGTTACTGCGAATCGAGTTAAACTTTCACCCAGAAACTGTATTACTCGCATAATATGTCGAACCCGAAACTAACAAATCATCTGCATTTAATGGTGAACCTCCTGCCGCTGTTGCATACCATTTAATAGCAAAACCTGTCACCAGATAAGTCTGCAACTTTTGAACTACTTACACTACAAAACTCTTGAGTAGCGTCACCTGTAGGAGACATTATCCGTTAAAGTCACAGTTACCAGCGTATCTTTGTAATACTTTCACAACCCGCAACTGGTTTGTGAGGCATAATATGTCGTACTGTCAATCAAAGCAGTGGTTGTCGCCAATGGAGATCCTCCCGTTGCCGTTGAATACCATTGAATAGTTGTTCCTGTTACAACTAAATCGGCTATAGTAATGGGTACACTTTTTTTACAAAAAGTTTGCGCTGCACTGCCTGTTGGAGCTAATGGATCAGAAACAGAAACTGTCACTGATAATCTCGTATCACTCTGACACCCTCCTACGGTCTGTGATGCATAATAAGTAGTACCATCTAATAATGTTGCGGTGAGTTGCTAATACAGTTCCCCTGTTGCTGCACAGTATACCATTGAATTGATGTTCCTTGTAGCTACTAAATCAGCAACGGTTGGATTATCAATACTACAAAAAGTTTGGGTAGCACTACCTGTTGGAGCAGATGGATCTGCTACTGTTACTGCTACTGCAAATCGTGTATCACTCTCACAGCCAGCAACAGTTTGAGTTGCATAATATGTAGTGCCATCAACTAAAGAAGTATTAGTAGCCAAAGCTGCCCCTCCCGTCGCACCTGAATACCATTTAATGGCAGTTCCTGTAGCTACTAAATTGGCAACCGTTGGATTATTTATACTACAAAAAACTTTGGGCTGAACTTGCCTGTTGGTGCAGATGGATCTGCATACTGTTACTAGATACTGCAAATCAAAACCCGTGTATCACTCTCACAACTCCTACGGTTTGTGTAGCATAATAGGTTGCACCAATGTTGGTATAGCGGTCGTAGCAAAGCACTACCTCCTATCGACGCAGAATACCATTGAATGGCTGTTCCTGTAGCTACCAAATTAGCCACTGTTGATTATTTACACTACAAAAGCTTTGAGCAACTTTACCTGTTGGAGCCAAAAGGATCAGCAATAGTTACCACCACCATAAAACGTGTATCACTCTCACAGCCTCCTACGGTTTGTGAAGCATAATAGGTTGTACCATTGGTAATAGCAGCGGTCGTAGCCAAAGCACTACCTCCTGTCGCAGCAGAATACCATTTAATGGCAGTTCCTGTAGCTGATAAATCAGCAACGGTCGGATTATCAATACTACAAAAACTTTGAGCAGCACTTCCTGTCGGGGCAGATGGATCAGCTACCGTTACTGATACTGCAAATCGTGTATCACTTTCACATCCTCCTACAGTTTGTGTAGCATAATAGGTTGTACCATTGGTAATAGTAGCGGTCGTAGCCAAAGCACTACCTCCTGTTGCAGCTGAATACCATTTAACACTTGTGCCTGTAGCTGCTAAATCAGCAACTGTTGGATTATTGATACTACAAAAAACTTTGAGCAACACTTCCTGTTGGAGCAGATGGATCTGCTACAGTTACTGCTACTGCAAATCGAGTATCACTTTCACAACCTCCTACAGTTTGTGTAGCATAATAGGTTGTACCATTGGTAATAGCAGCGGTCGTAGCCAAAGCACTACCTCCTGTTGCAGCTGAATACCATTTAACACTTGTGCCTGTAGCTGCTAAATCAGCAACTGTTGGATTATTGATACTACAAAAACTTTGAGCAGCACTTCCTGTTGGAGCGGATGGATCCGCTACTGTTACTGCCACCACTAATCTTGTATCGCTTTCGCAGCCAGCAACCGTTTGCGAAGCATAATAATTTGTTGCGGTTGTTAATGCAGTTGTGGTAGCCAAAGCCGTACCTCCTGTAGCAACTGAATACCATTGAATAGTTGTACCAGTAGCTGTTAAATCAGCAACGGTTGGATTATCAATACTACAGAAGCTTTGAGTGGCACTTCCTGTTGGAGCAGACGGATCCGCAACTGTTACTGCCACCACTAATCTTGTATCGCTTTCGCAGCCAGCAACCGTTTGCGAAGCATAATAATTTGTTGCGGTTGTTAATGCTGTTGTGGTAGCCAAAGCAGTACCTCCTGTTGCCGCAGTGTACCATTGAATAGTTGTTCCTGTAGCGGTCAAATCAGCAACTGTTGGATTGTTTATACTACAGAAACTTTGAGCAGCACTTCCTGTTGGAGCCGCTGGATCTTCGATTGTAGCAGTTACTGCAAAACGCGTATCACTCTCACACCCACCTACAGTTTGAGTGGCATAATAAGTAACTCCATTACTTAGAGCTGTTGTTGTTACTAATGCCGAACCGCCTGTCGCAGCTGCATACCATTGTACACTTGTACCTGTCGCAGCTAAATCCGCAACGGTTGGATTATTAATAGAACAAAAACTTTGAGCAGCACTGCCTGTTGGTGCGGCTGGATCAGCCACTGTTACGGCTACTGCAAATCGTGTATCACTTTCACAACCTGCAACGGTTTGTGAAGCATAATAATTTGTTGCTGTGGTTAAAGCTGTTGTCGTGGCCAAAGCCGTTCCTCCCGTAGCTGCTGCATACCATTTAATAGCTATTCCTGTAGCAACTAAATCCGCAACTGTTGGATTGTTTATACTACAGAAACTCTGAGCAGCATCTCCTGTAGGAGCGGCTGGATCAGCTATAGAAACGGTTACAGCAAAACGAGTAGCACTCTCACACCCCATGGTTTGAGAAGCATAATAAGTGTTCCCATCAATTAAAGCTGTTGTTGTAGCAAGAGGTGATCCTCCCGTATCAGCAGCATACCATTGTATCCCTGCTCCAGTAGCTTCAAGATCAGCCACTGTAGGGTTATTTATTGTACAAAAACTCTGATTAGCATCACCTGTAGGAGTACTCGGATTTACTATTGTAACCAATACGGCTAACCTTGTTAAACTTTCACATCCACCAGTTGTTTGTGAAGCATAGTATGTTGTTCCTGTAGTCAAAGCTGTCGCTCCGGCTAAAGCTGAACCTCCTGTTGAAGCAGCATACCACTGAATACTGGTACCTGTGGCGGTTAAGTCGGCAATTGTTGGACTCGTTATACTACAAAAATCTTGAGTGGTATCTCCTGTTGGAGCAGCATCGTTTAAAGTTACCGTTACTGCAAATCGAGTATCACTTTCACAACCTGCAACCGTTTGAGTGGCATAATAAGTAGTCGCGTCTGTCAAGGCATCCGTTGTCGCTAAAGCCGAACCTCCTGTTGAAGCAGCATACCATTGAACAGATGCTCCTGTAGCTGCTAAATCTGCAACGGTTGGACTGTCAATACTACAAAAACTTTGAGCAGCATCTCCTGTAGGAGCAGCTGGATCGGCAACGGTTACAGCAACAGACAATCTCGTATCACTTTCGCAACCTGCAATTGTCTGACTCGCGTAATAGGTTGTTCCATTAGTCAAAGACGCAGATGTAGCCAAAGCTGAACCACCTGTAGCAGCTGCATACCATTGAACAGCTGTTCCTGTAACCACTAAATCCGCAACTGTCGGACTATCGATGCTACAAAAACTTTGAGCAGCATCTCCTGTAGGAGCCGCTGGATCAGCAACGGTTACAGCCACGGTTAATCTCGTATCACTTTCGCAACCTGCAACCGTTTGAGTGGCGTAATAATTACCTGTTGTTAGAGCATCAGTTGTAGCTAGTACCGTTCCTCCCGTTGCTACATTATACCATTTAATGCTTGTTCCTGTAGCTGTTAAATTAGCTACCGTTGGATTATCTATGCTACAAAAACTTTGAGCAGCATCTCCTGTAGGAGCCGCTGGATCGGCAATGGTTACGGTTACTGCAAATCGGGTATCACTCTCACATCCTCCTACCGTTTGAGTAGCATAATACGTTGTTGCTGTAGTTAAAGCCGTTGCTCCTGCCAAGGCCGAACCTCCTGTAGCAGCAGCATACCATTGAATATTGGTTCCAGTAGCGGCTAAATTAGCCACCGTCGGATTGTTTATACTACAAAAACTTTGAGCAGCGTTTCCTGTTGGAGCGGCTGGATCAGCAATTGTTACAGTTACAGCAAATCGTGTATCACTCTCACATCCTCCTACCGTCTGAGTAGCATAGTAGGTAGTTCCATTACTTAATCCAGTTGTAGTTAATAACGCAGAACCTCCCGTGGAAGCAGCATACCATTGAATGCTTGTACCTGTAGCTACCAAATTGGCTACTGTTGGATTATCTATGCTACAAAAACTCTGAGCAGCATCGCCAGTTGGAGCCGCCGGATCGGCAACCGTTACAGAGACTGCTAATCGAGTATCACTTTCACAACCTCCTACGGTCTGACTCGCATAATACGTTGTTGCTGTGGTTAATGCTGTTCCTCCTGCTAAGGCTGAACCTCCTGTGGCGGCAGCATACCATTGAATGCTTGTACCCATAGCTACCAAATTGGCTACAGTCGGATTATCAATACTACAAAAACTCTGAGCAGCATCGCCAGTTGGAGCCGCTGGATCGGCAATGGTTACGGCTACCGCAAATCGTGTATCACTTTCACAACCTCCGACAGTCTGACTCGCATAATAAGTTGTCGCTGTGGTTAATGCTGTTCCTCCTGCCAAGGCTGAACCTCCTGTGGCGGCAGCATACCATTGAATAGATGTTCCTGTCGCTGTTAAATTTGCGACGGTTGGATTATCTATACTACAAAAACTTTGGGCTGCATCTCCTGTAGGAGCAGCTGGATCTGCAATCGTAACTGTTACTTCTAGCCTAGCACTTTCACACCCCGTTACAGCGTCTGTTTGAGAAGCAAAATAACTTGTTCCATTCACTAAAGCATCTGTGGTAGCATACTGTGTACCATTTGTAGCGGCATCGTACCATTTTATGTCGTTACCTGTCGCGCTTAAGTTCGCCACAGTTGGGCTATCAATGCTACAAAAACTTTGAGCTGCACTTCCTGTCGGAGCAGCTGGAGGAGCTGGATCCGACAATGTTACATCAAAACCTGTAGTAGGACTACATCCAGATGTCTTATTATATCTTATGTCAGTATATGAACCTGCAGGCGCAGTAATTGTAGCTACTCCACTTGATACTGTTACCGAAGCAAAAGTTGTCCCATCTACAACAGGTCCGTAATAAAAGTTCGTATTATTGTATATACCATCTGCTACCCCTACTACATTCATTGTAATTGTACCATTTCCTCCACAGGTAGTAGGATTAGAAGACGAACCAAAACTTGCACTAGGACATATCTTAAAAGTTGCTATATAATTATCACCACTTGTTCCATCTTCGTTAGCATCATTAATATAATCAATGACACTACAAGATGTTGGGTCTGTGCTACTATTATCTCCTCTGATTCTAAAATGCACTTCTAACTGGTAGTCTCCCTCATTCTGTTGAGATAAATCTAAATTTAAATCGTTTTTATGCCATTTTTGCCAATCATCTTGAGGTCGTCCCGAATCACACTGCCCCAACCAGTCTCCAAATTGGCTAGGGTTGGAACAATTAACCTTAAAAGGTAATTCAACCGTATTCCAGCCACCTGTTGTGCCTTCTGTAACATTGTTAATCCTATAAAGCATATGAGGGGCACAAATATTTTGTGTTAATGAGTTATGAATAGTCTTTACCTCTCCTCCTTTAAAATTAATGGTTCCTGATTGAGATATATGTGTGCCTAAATTTTGATTATGAAATAAGTTACTAGCATTATTCCAACTGCCTCCTGTTCCATCAATAGCATGATCTCCAGCAGACCACCCACCACGATCATTTGATGTCACATTATAAAACTTTGAATTAAACGTCCCGTTCGAACTCGTCATCCATACCGCTGATGCGTACCCTTCAACATCTTGACTGTAAGAAATTATTCCAGAGCAAACTAGAATCGTGATTAGTAATATTCTATTAAACATTTTCATTGGTATATAAATTAACAGTTGGTTTATTATTTTTTATATTTTGATATATTTTTTGTGCGCATTTTTCGCCGTCTATGGCTGCGGATATTATGCCTCCTGCATAACCTGCTCCTTCTCCACAAGGATATAACCCAGCAATGGTTACATGTTCTAATGTTTCATTATTTCTTGGAATACGAACGGGTGATGAAGTCCTAGACTCAGGGGCATGCAAAATGGCTTCGTTCGTGAAATAACCTTTCATAGATTTTCCAAACTCTACAAATCCTTGTCGTAAAGTATCGGATAAAAATCGAGGAAATACTTCCCCTAATTCTATACTCGTTGTGCCTGGAACATAAGACGTTTTAGGGATAGTGGTCGAAGCTACATGATTTGAAAAATCCACCATTCTTTGTGCTGGGACACGTTGTGACTGACCTGCCAATAACCAGGCTTGCTTTTCAATTTGTTTTTGAAATTCTAGTCCTGCCAAAGCTCCAAATTTCTTATAGGGCTCAAAATCTTCCATCTTTAACTCTACTACAATACCTGAATTTGCAGTAGCCTGATCTCTTTTGGAAGGAGACCAACCATTAGTGACTACCTCTTCTTGATCTGTAGCACATGGAGCAATTATTCCTCCAGGACACATACAAAAAGAATACATGCCTCTTCCTTGTACCTGTTTTACTATACTATAAGGAGCAGGAGGCAAATATTCTCCTCGCGTTTTACAACTATATTGTATTTGATCTATCAACTCTTGCGAATGTTCTGCCCTAACCCCTATAGCAAATGGTTTTGCCTCTATGTATATTCCTTTATTATGTAATAAAGTAAAAACATCTCTGGCAGAATGGCCTGTAGCCAAAATCACTTTATCGGAAGAAATTGTTTCGCTTTTATTTATTTCAATCCCAACAACTTGATTACCTTTAATTAATAGGTCGGTCATCCTGGAGTTAAATCGAACCTCTCCTCCACACTCAATAATCTTATTTCTTATCTCCGAAATAAGTTTAGGTAATTTATTTGTCCCTATATGTGGATGCGCATCAATTAATATATTTTCTGATGCACCAAATTGAACAAGTGTATGCAACACTTTGTTTACATCTCCTCGTTTTTTTGATCTAGTGTACAACTTCCCATCAGAATAGGTTCCTGCCCCACCTTCTCCAAAACAATAGTTAGAGTCTGGATTAACTATATGTTCTTGATTAATAGCTTTTAAATCTCTGCGACGTTCTTTGACATTTTTACCTCGCTCAATAATAATAGGTTTTAATCCCAAACTAATTAATTGCAAACCTGCAAAAAGACCAGCTGGACCAGCCCCTACAATAATTATCTCCTTATTATTAGATACATTTTGATAATGCACTGATTCATAGGTAGGCACAGGTCTTTCTTCTTTTAAGTAAACCGTTACTTGTAAATTGATTTTAACTTGTTTTTGTCGAGCATCTATTGACCTCTTTTCAATCTTTATAAGATTAATCTCATCAGAAGGAATTCCATACTCAGACACCACATAAGAATGAAGCAATTCACTCTTTGCTGCGATATCGGGGTTAACACGCAATTGTAATGTCTTTGACATCAATAGTTCATAAACATTTAACGGCGACATACATGAAAATATAGTCGCTAAAACCGCGCAAGTTAAGTTAATTAAGTGTTATTTTATAATATTTTTTTCAACAAAAATCAATACTTATAAACGATTTTTATTAAAATATTCTTAACAAAATGTTAACGCCTGACGTGCATAACAAATTGTTAATTCCCTACTTCGCTTAAAAAATTTAAGCGCATTAAACGTAATTCATCGAAATCGTATTCACCTTCAAACTCATCAACAGCAACAACAATATCATCTGTATCTGCTTCCATAAAATAGTCGTGAATTTCCTCTTGTTGATCTTCATCCAACAATTCATCTATCCAATATTTAATATTGAGTTTTGTCCCTGAATTTACAATATGCTCCATCTCTTTGATCAATGTATCCATATCGATTCCCTTTGATTCTGCAATATCAGTCAATGGAAGCTTTCGATCAATATTTTGAATCACATATAATTTCAATCCAGATTTTGCACCAGTTGATTTAACTATTAAATCATCTGGTCTTGTAATATTGTTTTCCTTTACGTATTTATCTATAAGATTAACAAAATCGACCCCATATTTCCTTGCTTTGCCTTCACCCACTCCATGCACATTTCCCAATTCTGTAATCGTAACAGGGTATTTTATGGTCATATCTTCTAAAGATGGATCCTGAAAAACAACAAACGGAGGCACTCCTAGTTTTTTCGCTACCTTTTTTCGTAAATCTTTTAGCATTGACAGTAACACTTGATCTGATGAAATTTTTGAAGATTTTTCTATAGCAATGATATCATCTTCCATCGTTGCGGCTTCATAATCATGATCTTTGGTCATCAAAAAAGAAGTTGGCTTAGCCAGAAAATTTTGTCCTTTTGGTGTTACTTTTAATACTCCATAAGATTCTATGTCTTTTGAAATATATCCTGCCACTGTGTTTTGTCTGATTAACGCCCTCCAAAATTTATCGTCACGTGATTTACCCTTGCCAAAATAGTTTTGCTCATCACTTTTATGAGATTTGATAATTGCATTAACCGTCCCTCCTAATATGCATACCAAATCTTTAGTCTTATAGATTTGTTTTGTATCAATAATGGTCTGTAACAAAAGTCTCATTTCCTCTTGCACTTCAATCTTTTCTTTTGGAGATCTCATGTTATCATCCATATCAGCCCCTTCTCCTTTCAATTCATCAAACTCTTCTCCAAAATAATGCAGCAAATATTTACGTCTAGACATGGATGTTTCTGCATATCCTACCACTTCTTGCAATAACGCAAATCCTATTTCTTGTTCTGCAATCGGCTTACCCGACAAAAACTTCTCTAACTTTTCAATGTCTTTATAGGAATAGTAAGCCAAGCAATACCCTTCTCCTCCATCACGTCCAGCACGCCCTGTTTCTTGATAATAACTCTCCAGTGACTTTGGGATATCATGATGAATCACGAATCGAACATCTGGCTTATCAATCCCCATTCCGAAGGCAATTGTTGCCACCACCACATCCACGTCTTCCATCAAAAACATATCCTGATGCTTGGCTCTTGTTTTGGCGTCAAGCCCAGCGTGATACGGTACTGCGCTAATACCATTAACTTGTAATAAATTAGCTATCTCATCTACCTTTTTTCTACTTAAACAATAAATAACACCCGATTTGTTGGCATTTTGTTTAATGAATCGTATTATATCTGCTTCGACGTTTTTCGTCTTGTTACGCACATCATAAAACAAATTTGGCCTATTAAAGGAAGCTTTAAAAACAGATGCATTGGACATGCCTAAATTCTTGAGAATATCTTCTTGTACCTTAGGTGTTGCTGTAGCTGTCAAACCAATTACGGGAATATCCCCAAACTGATTAATTATCGTACGTAAATTTCTGTATTCGGGTCTAAAATCATGCCCCCACTCCGATATACAGTGGGCTTCATCAATAGCTACAAAGGAAAGCTTAATAGCCTGTAAAAAAGCTACATTTTCTTCCTTGATTAAAGATTCTGGAGCTACATATAAAAGTTTAGTAACACCCGATTTTACATCTCTATGAACTTGAGCAATTTCTGTCTTGTTTAACGACGAATTCAACACATGAGCAACTCCTGCATCAGAAGATAAACTACGAATGGAATCGACTTGATTTTTCATCAGGGCAATCAATGGAGACACCACTATAGCCATCCCATCAAGCACCAAAGCTGGCAATTGATAACACAGTGATTTACCGCCTCCTGTAGGCATAATTACAAAGGTATTATTCCCGTTAATTATGCTTTCTACTACTTTTTCCTGAAGTCCCTTAAACTGAGAAAACCCAAAATATTTCTTTAATTCTTTGTGTAAATCAATTTCAGTTGAATTCATTATATAATGATAGTAATTTGTGTAAATTTGTTTTTTAAAGGTAAATCATTTTTTAAAACTATCAAACACATTTTTTAATCCTAAAAAATTCTTTTTTGCACATTGATTACTAAACAAAATATTATTGACACAGCAATCGAAACCATTCAATCTGAAAGTGAGTCTATAAGTGCTTTAACGAACTACATCAATGAAGATTTCGCAGAAGCTATCGAATTGATTTCGAACTGTCAAGGCAGGTTAATTGTTTCGGGAATAGGAAAAAGTGCCATCATTGCTAATAAAATTGTAGCCACGCTTAACTCAACTGGCACTCCTTCGATATTTTTACATGCCTCCGAAGCTATACACGGAGATTTGGGAATGGTTTTACCAAGAGATGTTGTCATTTGTATTTCTAAAAGTGGTAACAGTCCAGAAATAAAAGTACTAATCCCTATTTTGAAAAGTTTCGGTAATCCAATTATTGCCATTACCGGCAATCTTGATTCTTTTCTTTCTGCCGAAGCAGACATAACCTTAAACACTACGGTAGAAAAAGAATCTTGTCCTAATAATTTGGCCCCTACTAATAGTACCACGGCTCAATTGGTTATGGGGGATGCTATTGCTGTATGTTTGATGAAAAAGAACAATTTTAAAGGGGAAGATTTTGCTAAATATCACCCAGGAGGCACTCTTGGCAAGAGGACTACCTTACGTGTTATTGATCTTTTGGATGCCTCCAAAAAACCTACAGTCACACCCGACTGTAGTGTAAAAAATGCTATAGTAGAAATTTCAGAAAAACGCCTAGGTGTTACGGCTGTTGTCGAAAATAATGATGTTATCGGAATTATTACGGACGGTGACATCCGAAGAATGTTAAACCGAACGGATGACTTTCTTTCGCTACAAGCAAAAGATATCATGAGCTTAAACCCAAAAATCATTACGCCAGACACTATGGCTATTGATGCTTTGGAACTTTTAGAAAAACATGAAATCACTCAATTAATCGTCAAGGAAAATGGAAATTATATAGGAATTATTCATTTGCATGACATTTTAAAAGAAGGAATTGTTTAAGATGAAAAAAGACGAAAAAGAGATGTCTTTCCTAGGTCATTTAGAAGCGTTAAGAAAACACTTAATGCGAATAATAATTGCGGTAGTCATATTTGCCTTTTTAGCGTTTTTAAATAAAAGTATAATATTCGATCAAATTCTTTTTGCGCCAAAAAACACCGATTTTATTACCTACAAACTGCTTTGCAAACTCTCTCAGATCACTCATTTGGATGAGAGCCTTTGTATTTCTGAAATGCCTTTTACTATTCAAAGTAGAACCATGTCTGGACAGTTTTCTGCACACCTATGGATTTCTATTATTGCAGGATTTATCATTGCCTTTCCGTACATATTATTCGAGTTATGGCGTTTTATTAGTCCCGCTCTATATGAAGAAGAAAGAAAAAACGCTAAGGGCTTTATTTTTGTAGCCAGCTTCCTATTTCTTTTAGGGGTTGGATTTGGATATTACGTAATCACACCTCTTTCCATGAATTTCCTAGGAAATTACACTGTAAGTGAAGCTGTTATCAATGAATTTGATTTAGGATCCTATATTGAATTAATTGTCATGTCGGTGCTATCTTGTGGGATTGTTTTTGAGTTGCCTATTGTGGTCTACTTTTTCACAAGAATTGGTTTGGTTACTCCTACTATCTTAAGACAATTTAGAAAATACGCCCTCATAGTAATCTTATTAGTTTCGGCTATTATAACACCGCCGGATATTTCGAGCCAAATACTTGTTTCTATTCCTATTTTAATTCTATATGAAATTAGCATTTTGATATCTGGATTGGTACTCAAAAAAGACAGGAAAAACACCTCCTCATTAACGACTAAATAACAGTGTTCAACTACCTCCTCAAAAAAATATTTTACGCAGGGTTTACCTTATGGGGTGTAGTGACGGCAATTTTTATCCTTTTTACCATCTTGCCTGGTGATCCAGCTCGGATGATGTTAGATCAAAATGAAAATCCCGAACAACTGAGAATCATCAAACAAAAATTTGGCTTTGACCAACCGTTGAGCACCCAATATTTATATTACCTGAACGACCTTTCCCCTCTATCTTTTCATAGTACAGAAAGTGCCAATTACACTCATCTTGTTCCCGGGAAATATAACGCCATGTCCATCCTTAGGATTGGGGACACCAACATTGCAATTAAAACGCCTTATCTCAGAGAATCCTTTCAAAAAAACGGCAAAAAAGTAACTGATATTATTTCTAATGTACTACCCAATACTTTGATTTTGGCTTTAAGCGCAATTATCATTGCGCTTAGTCTTGGAATTATTCTGGGGGTATTTTCAGCTCTCTATAAAAACTCCATATTAGATCGATTTATAGCTATTGTAAGTACACTAGGAATGAGTGTGCCTTCATTTTTTGCGGCTATCTTATTTGCCTGGTTGTTTGGCTTTGTTTTACATCGTTACACAAACCTGAATATGAACGGAAGTTTATACGAAGTAGATGATTTTGGCGAAGGCAATTATATCCAAATAAAAAACCTGATTTTACCAGCTATTGTGTTAGGAATTAGACCTTTAGGAGTGATTACCCAATTGATGAGAAACTCACTATTGGAAATCCTAAGCCAAGACTATATCAGAACAGCGCATTCAAAAGGACTAAGTTCTTTTAATATCATTTACAAACACGCTTTAAAAAATGCTCTTAACCCCGTTATTACTGCTATTTCTGGATGGTTCGCCTCCATGTTAGCAGGGGCAGTTTTTGTGGAATATGTTTTTGGGTGGAACGGTTTAGGTAAAGAAATCGTTGAAGCTTTGAATACTCTTGACCTCCCTGTTATTATGGGTTCTGTACTTGTGATCTCTTCGGCGTTTGTCCTAATTACCATTATTGTAGATATTCTTTACGCTTATATTGATCCAAAAATTCGATTATAAAAAAACTAAAAACAGGCAGGTTAATTATATGATTTCCACTATTTTTGGGAAAAATTTTAACATTCAAAAATCACTATAATGAGAAAACAAATTGTAGCAGGAAACTGGAAAATGAATAAAACAGCTTCTGAAACGAAAGCTTTGTTAAATGAGTTGTTGGCAAAAGTAACTAGCGAAACCAAAGCTGAAATAATTGTTGCCCCTACTTTTGTAAATCTTTCTTTGGCTAAAGAAGCTCTTAAAGGAAGTACTATCGAAGTAGCTGCACAGAATATGCATCAAGCAAAAAATGGAGCATATACAGGTGAAATTTCTGCCGATATGCTTTTGGATATTGGAATTGATACAGTTATTCTAGGACACTCTGAAAGAAGAGCTTACTTTGGTGAAAATGACGCTATTCTGGCTGACAAAGTAAATGCAGCATTAGCTAAAAACTTAAGAGTTATTTTCTGTTTTGGAGAAGAATTAAAAGAACGTAAAGAAAATACTCATTTTGCCCTTGTAGAGAGCCAATTAAAGAATGCTTTATTCCATTTAGAAGCTGCTGCTTGGAAAAATATAGTTTTAGCTTACGAGCCTGTTTGGGCAATCGGTACAGGAGAAACTGCGACTCCAGATCAAGCACAAGAAATGCATGCTTTCATCAGAAAAATCATTGCTGAAAAATACGGCAACGATGTGGCTCAAGGAGTAACCATTTTGTATGGTGGAAGTGTTAAACCTGACAACGCTAAAGAAATCTTTGGAAAAGAAGATGTTGATGGTGGCTTGATTGGTGGAGCTTCATTAAATTCTGATGACTTTTTGGCCATTGTAAACGGATTCTAGGAGAGCATCCTAAAACTCTAAAATAAAAAATGAGGTTGTCTTTTCAGACAGCCTCATTTTTTATTGCTATACTAATTAAAACCTTATTCTTTATTAATTACCAGCCTAAAGCCTTCTCCATGAACATTGATTATTTCAACTGATTCATCACGTTTTAACTGCTTTCTAATCTTAGCGATATAAACATCCATACTCCTTGAAGTAAAATAATTATCTTCTTTCCAAACGTGCGTTAAAGCTAATTCGCGAGGCATTAAATCATCTTCATGTTGAGATAATAATTTTAGCAATTCACTTTCTTTAGGAGAAAGTTTAATTGGCTCCTCATCTTTATACGAAAGTAATCTCAACTTTGCATTAAGTGTAAAATCCCCAATTTTATACTCAAACTTAGGTTCAGTTTTTCCAACAACCTCTCTCTTCCTTTTGATGATTGCATTTATTTTCAGTAATAACACCTCAGAATCAAACGGTTTATTTAAATAATCATCTGCTCCAACCGCATACCCCTTTAGCACATCTTCTTTCATCGACTTGGCAGTCAAGAATAAAATAGGAACATTTTTATCTTGTTCTCTTATTTCAGTAGCTAATGTATATCCATCCTTATACGGCATCATCACATCAAGGATACATACATCAAACTTACCCTTATTAAAACTCTCTAAACCCTCAACACCATTACGTGCCAATACCACCTCAAAATTGTTTATAATTAAGTAATCCTTTAAAATTGATCCAAAGTTTAGATCATCTTCAACAAGTAAAATTTTATGTTTATTGTCTCCCATAGCTATATATTAGTTACATTTTAATTAATTATTAGTGATAGTTTTATAATAAATGTACTACCCTGTCCTTTTTCACTTTCTACAAATATCTCACCGTTGTGAGCATCAATTATACGTTTTACATATGCCAATCCCAAGCCGTGTCCCTTTACATTATGTATATCTCCTGTGTGCTCCCTGTAAAATTTATCAAAAATCTTTTTCTGAGCGGACTTACTAATACCAATTCCTTTATCTTTAATTTTTATAAGGATTAAGTCCTTTATGTTTTCCGTTTCAACCGTGATTTCAGGTGCCTGTGGAGAATACTTTATGGCATTTTCCATAATATTTACCAATACATTGGTAAAGTGGGTGTCGTTAGCCAAAACCGTAGATCTAGTCGCATTATTATTTATGACGAGACTTCCTCCACTTTCGTCCAACAACAAGGACACATGATCGGCAGCATCTTCTATCAAATCATGTATGTCAAGTGATTCCTTTTCGATAGTTATTTCTCGTTTGTCTAATTTAGAAATTCTTAGCACATTTTCCACCTGTGCATTCATTCTTTTATTTTCTTCCCTGATTACGCCTAAATAACGTCGCATACTCTCAGGATTTTCAAAAATCTTTGGATTACGAACAGAGTCTAACGCTAAGTTTATGGTGGCAATAGGCGTCTTAAACTCATGGGTCATATTGTTGATAAAATCAGTTTTAATTTGAGAAATCTGTCTTTGTTTTAAAAACTGATTAATTGTACTTACAAAAACCAGAATAATAACAACAGTAAACAAGATGGATAATATCATTGTGCTTCTAATTTCAGAATATAGATATTCTCGCTGCGAAGGAAAACTTACCTCCAGGTAATTATCCGAGTTTTTTTCATTATCCTTAAAAAGTTTGACTTGAAATGTATTCTCCCCTAATCTTGCAAAATTGGACGATTTTACTTCTGTAATACGATCCTTTTTTGTGGTCACGGCGTATTCGTAGTTTGTTGTTATGCCTTTTTCACTGAACTCTGCATTTAACAACTTTTCGATTACATCCCCTCTTACCCTATATTCAATGGGTTTTATAGCCGCAATATCCCTGAAAAAAATCTCATACTGTGCTTTATCCAAAATGTCCAACTGACCCGATTTTGTTATCGTCACATCCGCTTCAGGATCTAAGTTTAACGTTTTATTCTCAAAATCATTTTTTTCTTTAAAAATTTGAGTTTGTCGTAATGATTTAAAGTTTTTGACTTTATAATTCTCTATTTGAGGATCATAAAAATTAGAGTTAATTGTAGCATTATCTCCAATGATACTATTCTTATAAATTACCGCTTCCTTCGTTCTCGAGTCAAATTGATAAAAGGCAAACTTGATAAACTCCTCTTCTTGTGGTGCGATTCCTAAACTATCTTTTAAATAATAATAGCGATTCAGATAGTCTTGCATCTCCAATTGATCTAAATCTTCAGCTACCTTACTTAGGACATGCTCAACGTTCAGTGAAAACTGGCTTTTATTATTATGAACTACAATTCTTACCCAGTACACCTGAACGAAAATTACACCTATCAAAGACAAGCTCATTAACCCCACCAAAAACCGAAATATCTTATTACTCATTGCTCAAAAGTAAAAGGATTATAATATTGTTTTAGCTCTTAACTAAACATTAACATCCTCTTTTGTAATTAATTCCCAAATACGATTTACTTCTTTTTTTGTTTCTTCTTTGTCGATATTCTGAATGACAAAATCACTCTTCTCCATTCGCTCTTGTGCTGTCATTTGTCTTGAAATTCGACTCTTAACACCCTCTTCAGTCAAACCATCTCTTAGTACAACCCTTTTTATCCTTTCTTCTATTGGCGCTTCAACAGTAATTACAATAGTACAATCTTGATTCGACTTACTTTCAAACAATATGGCCGCTTCTTTCAAGACAAAAGGAGCTTCTTGCTGTTTTACCCAATCCAAAAAACGCTGTCTTACCAAAGGATGAATAATCGAATTTAATGCCGCCAATTTTTTCGCATCATTAAAAACAATTGCACCCAACTTTTTCCTATCTAAAACACCATTTTCAAAAACGGTTTCACCAAAATAATCTTTTATTTTAACATTTACCTCTTTAGACTCAGAAATTTTTTTGGCCTCATCATCAGCCAAATATATAGGAACTCCTTTTTCCTCGAATAATCGAGCAACATACGTTTTACCACTACCAATCCCTCCTGTTAAACCTATAATCTTAGTCATGTCTATTTTTTAAAAAACAATTCAGGAAATATTTCTTGCGGATTCTTTTTTAACACACTAATCATAATTGATGATTTGAGATATCCTAACCCATACCCATAAAACTGAATCAACACCGCAACAAAAGCCAAACCCGCCTTTTTAATTCCCTTTAGATGAATTAAAGCACTCAAAAAAACTATACTAAAATAAACCGCGTATAGCTTTATCCCCAAATCATACCCAAAAATCCAACCGATTATTGCTACATCCAAAAGGGTGATAAATAATGCTGGAAAAACAAAAACAACCTTAGTATACTCTGGATGCCAACTTTCTATAATAGGCCTTACTTTACCAAATTTATTTACTTGCACATAGAATTTTTTAAAATCTATCCTTCGTTTATGGTACACAAAAGCCTCTTTAAATAATTTTGTTTTGAAGCCTAAGTCCCATAATCTAAACACTAATTCAGGATCCTCTCCGGGATGAATCATTCCAAAACCTTTAGTTTGTTCAAATGCTTTTTTAGAAAGTCCCATATTAAAGCTTCGAGGCTGAAAACGTGTGGTTTTTTTTCCTCTAACCCCTCCAGTAGTAAGAACCGAAGTCATACTGAAATCAATTGCTTTTTGTGTGTCAGAAAAACTCTCATGAGCCGCATCTGGTCCTCCAAAACAGTCCACAAATTCTTTACTCAATTGTTCATCCACCACCTTTAAGTACTCTTTTGGCAGAACACAATCCGAATCAAAAATGATAAAATAATCTCCCGAAGCCCTTTGCATTCCATAATTTCTTGAGTCTCCTGGCCCCGTATTCGTCTTTAGCAAATACTTAATACTTAATGTATTGGCGTACTTATCCACCACATCACTAGACGTAAGTGAGGATCCGTCTTCAATCACAACCACTTCGAATGGTTCCGAATAGCTTTGGCTTACTAAGCTTTCCAACAATTCATCCAATTCTTCTGGACGATTATAAACGGGTATAATTAGAGAATACATCATTTCAGACAAATGTAGTCAAACAAATAGAAATTTGTAAAATGCATATTCCTGTTATTATATTTTGAATCAGCAAAAAAAATTCTATTTTTAGTAACCTGAACAAAAACTTCAAATCTGAGCAGTTTATGACCGTTGAAAATATAGATCTTGAAAAAGAAAATAAGGATATTACTCAAGCCTATAAAGAACTATTAAGAGTTAGTTATAGAACATTGTCTGAAGAGGACAAGAAACTGATTCGAAAAGCCTTTGATGTAGCTGTTGATGCTCATAAAGAACAACGCAGAAAATCTGGCGAAGCTTATATTTTTCATCCTATAGCTGTAGCCAAAATCGTTGCGGAAGAAATCGGTTTAGGTGCAACTGCTATTGCTTCGGCCTTATTGCACGACGTGGTTGAAGACACTCCTATTACAAGTCAAGACATCGAAAAAATGTTTGGGATTAAAATTGCTCGTATTGTAGAGGGGTTAACCAAAATTTCGAAAGTTAAAACGGATCACGACATCTCTATACAAGCGGAGAATTTTAGAAAAATGTTACTCACATTAAACGATGATATCCGTGTAATCCTAATAAAAATAGCTGATCGTTTACATAACATGCAAACGATGAATTCGATGAAATCGAATAAGCAAGAACAAATTTCGTCCGAAACACTGTACATCTATGCACCTTTGGCTCATCGTTTAGGCCTTTATAATATCAAAACTCAATTGGAGGATTTGGGTCTTAAGTACACCGAACCTGAAATTTTTGAAGAGATTCAAAACAAAATAAGTGAAACTAAAGAGGAACAGGAGCAATACATCAAAGAATTAACGGATAAATTAGATAAAGCACTAAAAGTTGAAATCAGCGACTATACGATAACTGGTCGTCCAAAATCTATTTTTTCCATACGAAGAAAAATGCGTGATCAAGGTGTTCCTTTTGAAAAGGTATTTGACAAATTTGCCTTACGCATAGTGTATAAATCCTCCCCTGAAAATGAAAAATTTTTAGCGTGGAAAATCTATTCAGTGATTACTGACAATTATCAACCCAACCCAAGTCGTCTGCGTGATTGGATTTCATCTCCAAAAAACACAGGTTATGAAGCCCTACACACCACTGTGATGGGACACAAAGGAAGATGGGTCGAAGTTCAAATACGCAGTGAGCGGATGAATGAAATCGCCGAAAAGGGATATGCGGCACACTACAAATACAAGAACAGCGAAGAGGACGAAGAAAAAGAGATGGAGGAGTTATTAAACGATCTTAAAGAAGCTCTCGTTTCGGCAAACTCTAATAACGCAATAGATTTTGTTGAAGACTTCAAACTCAATCTCTACGCCAAGGAAATTTATGTATTTACTCCCAATGGAGACATCAAATCTTTGCCTAAAGGTGCCATGCCGTTGGACTTTGCTTTTAGTATTCATACTGAGATTGGTTATCATGCCAAAGGTGCCAAGATTAACGGAAAATTAGTTCCTTTAAACACCCAATTAATCAGTGGCGATCAAGTCGAAATAATCACCGACCCAACACAAAAGCCAAACCCTAGTTGGTTAGACTATGTGGTTACTTCCCGTGCTCGAAGCCGCATCAAAAACATACTAAACGATGACCAGAAAAAGAAATCAGATTATGGAAAGGAACTACTATTAAGAAAATTACGACGTCTAAAAATTGATTTTTCAGAAGAAATAGTCAATGAACTCGTCTTATTTCTGCACCTCAAGACCAGTGCCGACTTATTTTACAAAATTGGAACAGGCACTATTGACAATGCCACTTTGAAAAAATTTGCTTCTGAAAGAAGTACGTCAATTTATAATTTTTTCAAAAAGAAAATCCGGCGTAATGCTTCTAGTCCTAAAAAAACTGAAGGCGCTAAAGAAAAACATTTTGATTCGTTAGTTTTTGGTGATGCTCATGACCGCTTAGAATATACATTGGCTACCTGTTGCCATCCTATTGCTGGTGATGAAGTATTTGGTTTTATCACCGTAAACGAAGGTATAAAAGTCCACCGAAAAGATTGCTCCAACTCCATTTCATTGCAATCAAAATACATTTATCGCATTATTAAGGCCCGATGGATCAATTCATTAGAGCACGAATTTCCTGTTACTTTAGAAATAAAAGGTATTGACTCAATCGGTTTAGCCAGCGAACTGACCAGAGTGATTTCTAACAACATGAATGTTAATATCAAGACTATTTCATTAAGCTCAGATGCAGGTATATTCCACGGCACCATTACGTTGATTGTGCAAAATAATACCGTCCTATCACGGTTGATAAATAATATCAAGAAATTAGACGGAATTGAAAAAGTAACCCGAGTTTATCAAAATTAAAACTATATTTGTGGCTTAATATTTTCAGTCAATGAGTGATCAGAAGAATCAAGAAATTGTAAAAAATGTTTTTACAAAATATCTTGAAGACAACGGACATCGAAAGACTCCTGAACGATATGCAATTTTACAAGAAATCTATGAAAGTGGAGAACACTTTGATATTGAGGCTTTGTATATCAAAATGAAAAATAAAAACTACCGCGTTAGTA
Source organism: Flavobacteriales bacterium (assembly GCA_020635875.1). Lineage (GTDB taxonomy): Bacteria > Bacteroidota > Bacteroidia > Flavobacteriales > Flavobacteriaceae > Flavobacterium. The sequence continues at coordinate 47,564 of JACJYY010000004.1, read as the reverse complement.
GAGCGACACTATACAATACGATTGAATTATTATTGGATTGTGCCTTGGTTCGAAAGCATCAATTTGGACAAAATCAATCCTATTACGAAAAGTCCTATTTTGACAAACAACACGATCATATCATTTTAAGTGACACTGGAGAAGTCATTGAGTTTTGTGATCCTAGAATCCAAACGATTAAAAAAACTATAGAAGAAATATTTAATATCGAAATCCATAATCATTCACTTTATTTTTATGGTAATCGAAAAAACGAAAATAATACAGATTAAAAATGAACGTAGATTTATTATTAGGGCTTCAATGGGGTGATGAAGGAAAAGGAAAAATCGTTGACGTATTGACCCAGAAATACGATATTATTGCACGATTTCAGGGAGGTCCAAATGCAGGACACACATTAGAATTCGATGGAATCAAACATGTATTACACACTATTCCTTCAGGGATTTTCCATAAGAATGCTATAAATATCGTTGGAAATGGAGTTGTTATTGATCCTGTTATTTTCAAGAAAGAATTAGACAATCTAGAAAAATTCAATATTGATATCGAAAAGGTATTAGTTGTTTCTAGAAAAGCACACATCATTCTTCCTACACATCGTTTGTTAGATGCTGCATCAGAAGCCGCTAAAGGAAAAGAAAAAATTGGATCAACTCTAAAAGGAATCGGTCCAACTTATATGGATAAAACGGGTCGTAACGGAATTCGTATTGGTGATTTAGAATTAGAAGATTGGAAAGAACGATATCGTAAACTTGCCAACAAACACGAAGAAATGATTGCCTTCTATGGTGTTGAATTGGAGTATAACCTAGAGGCGTTAGAAGCAGAGTTCTTCTCAGCTGTTGAAACACTAAAAAAACTGACTTTTATTGATAGTGAAGAATACATTTACCAAGCCCGAAAAGTGGGAAAATCAATACTAGCAGAGGGGGCTCAAGGTTCTTTATTGGATGTTGATTTTGGAACTTATCCTTTTGTAACATCATCTAATACTACAGCGGCTGGAGCTTGTACGGGTTTAGGTGTGGCTCCTAATCACATTGGTGAGGTAATTGGAATCTTTAAGGCTTATACCACTAGAGTGGGTAGTGGCCCTTTCCCTACCGAGTTATTTGATGAAGACGGAAAAATCATGGCTAAAGTAGGTAACGAATTTGGCTCTACTACGGGTCGAGCACGTCGCTGTGGATGGTTGGATTTAGTAGCTTTAAAATATGCTGTTCAAATCAACGGTGTAACACAATTGACGATGATGAAGGCGGATGTTTTATCTGGTTTTGACACTTTAAAGATTTGTACTTCTTATGAATATAAAGGACAAAAAATAGATCATCTTCCGTATAACATTGAACCTGAAAATGTACAACCTATCTACACAGAGATGAAGGGTTGGCAAGCTGATTTAACAGGTATTAAAAATTACAGCGATTTACCTGCGGAATTGGATGCTTATGTTCAATACCTAGAAAAGGAACTGGAAGTGCCTATAACGGTTGTTTCAGTTGGACCAGATCGAACGCAAACAATCAACAGAAAATAAGAAATCCAAAAAAGAGGTTGTTTATACAACCTCTTTTGGTTTACACTAAAAAAGGCTCTCGATTGAAAACATTAGTCCCTCTATTAGCGATTATACTACTTGGTTTGATTCATCCTGTCTTTGGACAACAAAAATCAAAGCTAATTATTGAGCATGCTGATTATTTTAATATAGACGAAAACAAAGTGCCTGGCGCAATTGTTTTGTCTGGAAATGTTAAAATGTCTCATGAAGGAGTAAAAATGACCTGTGATAAGGCCTATCATTTTTCTAAAACAAACTTTATTAAAGCCTTTGGGAATGTACGGTTTGTACAAGGAGACACTATTGTTATGACCAGCAATAATGCCGAGTACGATGGTAATTCGAAATTTGCTTTAGCTATGGGAGGAGTACGATTAAAAGATCCTAATATGACGCTTACCACTGATACATTGAAAATGAATCGCGTAAGTCAAGAAGCTTATTACGATAATGGAGGAATTATTGTCCAAGAAGATAATACATTAAAAAGTACTGTTGGAAAATACATTTTACAACAAAAAAAATATGAATTTAGAAGTGCTGTAACGTTAACAAATCCCGATTACGTCATCCGTACCAACAATCTGAATTACTACACCAATTCAGGCAAATCCGACCTATATGGCCCCTCTACCATCACTGGGAAAGATAATTTAATATATACTGAAAAGGGCATTTACAACACCAAAACTAATCGCGCTAAATTATTAACCAACTCTTATATTCGTTATAACAATCAATTGATTGAGGGAGATAGTATTTATTATGACCGAACCAAAGAGTTTTCGTCCATAACCAACAACATACGAGTCACAGATTCCATTAATAAGACTTTAGTAAAAGGTGATTATGCTGAAATTTATAGGCAAAAAGACTCTTTATTTATTACCAAAAGAGCCGTAATTATTAATGATGTCGAAAACGATTCTATCTATATCAACGCCAAACAGTTTGTGATTACAGGAAAACCTTCTCAACGTATTATTAAAGGATATCCCAACGTCAGAATATTCAAATCGGATATGAGTGGCAAATGCGATACTATTTATAGCACCGAAAATACGGGTTTAACACGCATGATTGGCAGACCAGTGGTCTGGAATAAAGACAATCAGTTAACAGGGAAAACCATTCACTTGATTGCAGACACAAACACACAACAATTAGATTCTATTAAGATTATTGAAGACGCCTTCATGATTCAAAAAGACAGCATTAGTCCGGATGGCTATAACCAAGTAAAAGGCGTTTATTTAAACGGAAAAATTAAGAATCAGCAGTTGTCTACCATTGAAGTATCCAAAAATACCGAGGTTTTATACTACACAAGAAATGATGATGGAGAATTGATTGGCATTGATAAAAGTTTAAGTAATTCCATTACAATTACTCTTGATAACAATCAAATTGACACTATTACTCTATACAAACAGATAGACGGTCAACTTTACCCCGAAGATGAGTTACCTCCAAATTCTCGAAAATTGAGGGGTTTTGAATGGAGAGAACCTGAACGAATAAAAAATCTTTCGGAATTGTTTTTGAATGAAGCTAATGAATGATTTTAAAAAATATCAAGCAGCAACAAGCCCTTACCCTTTGGCAATGGAAGTATCTCACGCCAAGGGAAGCTACATTTATGACAATCATCAAAAAGCCTATTTAGATTTTGTAGCAGGTGTTTCTGCTTGTACCCTTGGACACTGCCATCCCAACGTAACTAAAGCTATAAAAGAACAAACGGATCGCTATTTACATGTCATGGTTTATGGAGAATATATCCAAGATCCAGCGGTTCAATTTTGTAAGTTACTCGCTCAACAACTGCCCGAAAATCTATCCAGAACCTATCTTGTCAATTCCGGTACAGAAGCCATTGAAGGCGCTTTAAAGTTGGCTAAAAGAGCTACCGGAAGACATAAAATTGTTTCTTGTCATAATGCCTACCACGGCAACACGATGGGCTCTATGAGTGTAATGGGAGTTCCTGAACGCAAAAACGCCTTTAGACCCTTAATTCCTGGCACAACATTCATCACCTTCAATAACGAAAGTGATTTGACGCAAATTGACCACTCAACTGCTGCTGTTATCATGGAATCTATTCAAGGAGGAGCAGGATTTATCCTTCCTGAAAATAACTTCTTGAAAAAAGTAAAAACACGCTGTGAGGAAGTTGGTGCTTTATTGATTTTAGATGAAATTCAACCTGGTTTTGGTCGAACAGGCAAATTATTTGGCTTTCAGCATTATGATATGCAGCCTGACATTCTTGTTATGGGTAAAGGTATGGGAGGCGGAATGCCTGTTGGTGCTTTTACTTCTTCGCCAGAATTAATGGATTTACTTATCGAAAAGCCCAAATTAGGACACATTACCACCTTTGGAGGTCATCCTGTAATAGCCGCCGCTAGTTTAGCTACATTGCAAGAGTTAACTCAAACCTCCCTGATAGAAGATACATTGCAGAAGGAAAAACTTTTCCGATCCTTATTAATCCATCCATATATCAAAGAAATTAGGGGAAAAGGATTAATGCTTGCCTTACTTTTTGACACGCCAGAAATGGCTAATAAAGTACTTTTTAAATGTTTGGAAAAAGGTCTTATTCTTTTTTGGCTACTATTTGAGCAACGAGCTTTGCGCATTACCCCTCCTCTAACCCTTTCTTATGACGAAATTGAATTAGGTTGTCAAATAATACTTGAATCTATAAACGAAATTGTTGATTAATTTGTTTATAATATTCAACTAGTTTCGCAATGGTAAAGAGTATTAAAGTTTACTTTTAAACAATCTTAAAATGTTTATGGATGCAATTATTTGATGATAGCGAAGAAGAGGAATTACCCCTTGCCAAGTTTGAGTCAATGCTAAAAACAAATAAGATTTTGTTTTTTGATTCAGAAGAATTTGAAGGGATTATTATTCATTACCTAGATCAAGGAAAAGTTTCTTTAGCTAAAAAAGCGCTCAAACTAGCCTTGGATCAACACCCTCATTCTTTTAGGCTAAAAATGTCTCAAGTAGATTTATACATCTACAGCAATAAATTTGATCAAGCGGATAAATTGCTGAACGAACTCCAAGCCATTGAACCTACAAACGAAGAAACATATATCCAAAGAGCCAATATATTTTCCAGAAGGAATGACCATGAAAGTGCTGTAAAACAACTGGAAATTGCCATAAAGTTAACTGATGATCCAGCGGATATCTACTCGTTTTTAGGGATGGAGTATTTATATCTTGACGATGTACCAAAAGCCAAACAAAGTTTCATAGACTGTTTAAATCATAACATCGAAGATTATTCTGCCTTATTTAATGCGGTGTATTGTTTTGATTTTTTGGAAGAGCATAACGAGGCCATTTTATTTTTGAACGAATACATTGATAAAAACCCCTACTCTGAATATGCCTGGCATCAATTAGGAAAAGAATATTATACCTTAAAGAAATATAAAAAAGCCATCAGAGCCTTTGATTATGCCATTCTAATTGATGAACGCTTTGTTGGAGGTTATATCGAAAAAGCCAAAAGCTTAGAAAAATTAAACTCGTATAAAGAAGCTATTGCTTGCTACCAAGTAACGCTTTCATTAGACGACCCTACGCCATTTGCTTTACTCCGTATAGGAAAATGTTATGAAAATATTGGAGACGCTCAACACGCCATAGAATACTACCTTAGAGCTATCACAGAAGATCCTTTGTTTCAAAAAGCGTGGTTGTCCATTATTAGATACTACTTCAATAAAAAGAACTATTCAAAAGCCTTACATTACACCAACAAAGCGCTCTCAACAGATAAAGACAATGCTAAATATTGGGTGCTTTATGCCCAAGCCAACGGAGCACTACAGTTTTACGAAGAAGCTATTATCGGCTACAACAATGCCTTAGAAAAAGGTAATTTTAAGTTGAAATCATGGTTTTCTTTATGCGATACATTAATCAAAATGGGGGAATACGCTACAGCCATTGATTCTCTAGAGAAGTGTAACGAATTATATCCTAACAACGACTTGATATTCTATCGTTTGGCAGGACTTTGTTTTCTACTTCAAGACAATGAAAAAAGCATCCATTATTTAAAAGAAGGGTTACAAATCAACGAGAAACACATCAATATTTTGGCTAATTTACTCCCTCTTGCCTGGAACAATCCTAAGTTTCAAAAAATCATCAAAGACCTATAATTGGAATAATTTACTATAAATGAAATAGTTATATTGTTCGTTCAAAATAATCTTTTTTTTTCTTGTGTAATCACTTAAGTTAGACTAAGTTTGCACTCGAAATTTATCACACATACAGTTTTTGTTTGTGTTTGGAGAGGTGCCGGAGTGGTAACGGAGCAGATTGCTAATCTGTCGACGGGTAACCGTCGCCAGGGTTCGAGTCCCTGTCTCTCCGCTTTTCGGGGTGTAGCGTAGCCCGGTTATCGCGCCGCGTTTGGGACGCGGAGGTCGCAGGTTCGAATCCTGCCACCCCGACTTTAAAAGTCAATGGTCGCGTAGCTCAGCTGGATAGAGCATCTGCCTTCTAAGCAGACGGTCAAAGGTTCGAATCCTTTCGCGATCACATTAATCCTCACTTACTTTAGTGGGGATTTTTTGTTTTTATATATCATTGCTGCAACAATGCTGCAACATTTTAATAGTTTTGTTGGGCACATTCGCAAATCAATAAACACTTGTATATCAGCAGAATAAGTGTTATTTTTAAAAGTAACAAACCCCGAAATTGCTCAAAATGAGTTAAAAACGGGGTTTACTTTTAAATACCAATGCCAAAAATAGTACGTTTAAGCGAATTTACTTCGTCTGTTCGGCTAAAGCCTCGGGTCAACACGAAATTCCTTTTTTTACATTTAACGAAAATTTTGATGCTTTTTACGCGCAATTTTTAAAGACTGATTTAGGGAAAATTTACCTTTCTACACCTTTTTCCGAGCTGTCAAAGTCTTTTAAGATAAAAGAGTATACCAAGGGACCAAAAAGTATTTTTAGTCCGCGGGGTAAAATAGCCCTGATGATGCTCAAGAATTATTATGGATGTTCCGATCAGATGCTCATTGAGATGCTCAACGGTAATGTTTATATGCAATTCTTTTGTGATATTGTAATTCCTATTGAAAAACCGCTGATTAACTCCAAAATAGTCAGTCAAATCCGCATGGAATTATCTGAAAAATTACCGCTTAGTCAAGCGCAAAAAGTATTAGCAGCAAATTGGCTACCTTACATGGGAAATCTTGACAAAGTACTTGCCGATGCGACTTGCTATGAAAGCGACTTGCGTTATCCGACCAATCAAAAACTACTTTGGGAGTGCGTGAAGTGGTGCTATAGTCAAATGGTTGATTTATGCAGAATCTTTAAAATCAAATTACCTAGAACCAAATTCTTGGACTGGTCTGAGCGATACAATAGTTATTCTAGAAAACGAAAAAAGCTATCCAAACACCGTAACAAAGTAACCCGTGGATTATTGAAACTTTTATACAAACTCAATGGTGAACTCTCCAAAATAGAAAATCTTCATCCCTTTGAAGCTACCCAAAAATACAAAACCCAAAGAGCGGTTATAGCAAAAGTATACAAACAACAGCGAACCATCTTTGAAACAGGTAAGTCGGTTCAGGACAGAATTGTAAGCATCCATAAAAGCTATGTCCGTCCTATTGTTCGTGGTAAAGAAGTTAAACAGGTAGAGTTTGGAGCCAAAGTAAACAAGATTCAAATAGACGGAATTAATTTTATTGAACACCTTGAATACAGGGCTTTTAACGAAGGAACTAGGCTGATAAATAGCGTTCATTTTGCGCAATGGCTTACTAAAACAAAAATTAAAATAGTAGGAGCCGATGCTATCTATGCCACCAACAAAAACAGAACATTTACTTCTTCAAATCAGATTCATACCGACTTCGTACGTAAAGGAAAAGCTGGGAAACATGAGGAGCAACGTAAAATATTGGCTTCTGCCATAAAAAAAGAAAGAGCCACAAGGCTTGAAGGTAGCTTTGGCAATGAAAAAGAACATTACAACTTGAGAAAAATCAAAGCCAGAACCAAGAAGAGCGAAATTTTATGGATATTCTTCGGCATCCATACAGCAAATGCCCTAGAAATCGGACGAAGAATTTACATTGCGCAATTTGAAAATTCAGCTGCTTAAAAACCGAAAACTAACTTCGTTGGGATAGGTGTGTGTTGTTGTTACTCAAAACGATATTTTCTAACAAAAAATAGTAACAAAAAAACAAAAACCGACTTTGAAAAAATCAAAATCGGTTTTTATATCTGTATTTTTAAAAAAGTGAGCGTACTTCTGAATGTGCCTTGTTGTATGAATGATAGCACAATTTCACCTGAGTTCCGCGCTGGGACACCCAAATTAAAAATTGAATAATTTGGCTAAATTTTTTTGTTCCTCATTTAGCAGAAGAGTCTCTTTAAATTCTTGACCATTGATTGGGTCGTTGATTTGAATTGCGTATATTGTTTTGGCAATATCTATGGCTTTTTCAGGGCTCATGTTGGCTTTTTTTAGTTTGAGTTGCCTCTCAAGTTCCTTGTACACCTTGTATGCGACAAAATTGATGGTTATGTGGGACTCGATTCTTTTCTGTAATCTATGATATATTGGTCTGATTTTTAAGTCGTGTTTTGATATTCTAAAAGCTTTTTCAATTTTCCATAATTGCCCATAATTATTGATTATTTCGTCTTTAGTTAAAGAAGTGTTGGTCAAATATCCCTTGAGTCCGTCCCATACGGCGTCTTGATTGAATTTATCATAGTCAACTTCAATGGAGATTTGACCATCTAATTTTAAGTATTTGTTGTATCCTCTATTATTTATTGAGGACTTCGTTAGTTTTCCAGATTTTACTTTTTGCTCCAGTTTTATCAACCCTCTGTCTCTGTTATACTTGTCCTTTTGTGCTCTTCTTTCTGTATATCCTAAAATTAGCTTTGTCCCGTCTTCTTTATCAATAATCGTACTGGATTTATCTTCCAGTTTTTGAGCAAGTATTTTTCCTTTAATCTTCTCACTTTCGTTTTTGATACGCGCTCCGAGAATAAACTCATAACCTTTGTCTTGTAGTTCTTTAACGTTAGCTGATGAAAGCAAGCCAGAGTCCGCAACAACAATTAACTTTTTTAAGTCATATTTGCTTTTGAATGTATCAATTATGGGAAGCATTGTATGTCCTTCAAACGTATTGCCTTGATGAATCTCGTAAGCTAAAGGATACCCTTCGACGCCAACAAGTAATCCTAATACAATTTGGGGATTTTGGTGTTTCCCTTCCTTAGAAAAACCTCGTCTTCTTATTTCATCTTCATTATCAATCTGAAAATAGAGGGTTGTCACATCATAAAAAACAACACTAATAACACCACCCAGTATTTTCTTAGTATGAGTATAACTAATTTGTTGAAGCCTTTCCTTTTGGGAAGAATAAATTTTGTCTAGATACCTGTAAATCCGATCTTCTTTTATATTAACTGAAAAATAACGATGTAAATTTTGAGACGTCTTAAGTTTACTTGCCGGATGAGACAAACGTACCAATACCAACTGCTTTAGCAAGTCATCGCAAACCTTATCAAAACCAATTTCTGAATAAATTTTACCAAGTAAAAGAGAAATTCCTTCAATGGATATATTGCGTATACTTTGTTTGACAGTATCCTTGAAATCTTGATTGGTAAACTCAAGTGTTTTTTGTCCTTCATAGTGTTGAATATAATCCAGACCTTGTTGATAAAGAGCATCTATCTCTATTATATCGGAAGAGCAACCAATGGTTTTTATCATTTTATACTTCCCTAAACTTTTATCTATGACTTGGATACTAACAACCCCGCTTTTATTCTTCTTTTTTCTGACAAACATGATGCAAATATACGTCTGGGACACCCAAAACACCCAAACAAATGTACTTATGTAATTGATTATGTGTGTTTTAAGATTTTTTGCCTCAAAATAGTGCGGAACTCAGGAAAAAACAAAAACCGACTTTGAAAAAATCAAAATCGGTTTTTATATCTGTATTTTTAAAAAAGTGAGCGTACTTCTGAATGTGCCTTGTTGTATGAATGATAGCACAATTTCATATCCAATAAGATTTTTTGAATCTGTTTTAAAAGATGAAAGTAACATACAAGATGTTGCTAAAAGTATTCTTAATTATAGTGACTATTCTTCATATGTATTCAAAGAACATTCTACAGTTATAGATTGTATAGAAATAGATTGATCCATAAAAAGCCCATTGAAAATCAACGAGATTTATATTAAAAATTATGCGGTTTTTAATACTTAAACGTACCGTATTCACTCTCAATAGTCAGCTTCTTTCCGTCTGCCACTTCTACTCTACCAATCACTTGAGCATCAATATTAAATGATTTAGAAATAGCGATAATATCATCTGCTACTTCTTGTGGCACATAAACCTCTAAACGGTGACCACAATTAAACACTTGATACATTTCTTTCCAATCTGTATTGGATTGCTCCTGAATTAATTTAAACAATGGTGGTACAGGTAACATATTGTCTTTTATTACGTGAACATTATCTACAAAATGCAACACTTTAGTTTGTGCTCCACCACTACAATGCACCATTCCATGAATTTGCTCCGCATTATATTTTTCTAAAATTTTCTTTACCACTGGCGCATAGGTACGTGTTGGTGACAACACTAATTGTCCTGCATCAATAGGGCTACCTTCTACTTCATCAGTCAACTTCACTTTTCCTGAATACACTAATTCTTCTGGGACTGCTGCATCAAAACTTTCAGGATATTTAGCCGCTAGGTATTTATCAAATACATCATGTCTTGCAGAAGTTAATCCATTACTTCCCATACCTCCATTATAGGATTTTTCATATGTGGCCTGACCATAAGAAGCTAACCCCACAATTACATCACCTGCTTTAATATTAGCGTTATCAATCACATCTGCACGTTTCATTCGGGCTGTAACTGTAGAATCCACAATAATTGTTCGTACCAAATCCCCCACATCAGCAGTTTCTCCTCCAGTTGAGTTAATCTTAACACCAAAAGAATCCAATTCTTGAATTAATTCTTCTGTACCATTAATAATAGCAGAAATTACCTCAGATGGAATTAGTGTCTTATTTCTGCCAATTGTAGATGAGAGTAAGATATTATCGGTTGCTCCTACACAAATTAAATCATCAATATTCATTATAAGAGCATCCTGGGCAATTCCTTTCCATACAGATAAATCTCCTGTTTCTTTCCAATACATATATGCTAAGGACGATTTTGTACCTGCTCCATCCGCATGCATAATAATACAGTAGTCTTCATCATTGGTTAGATAGTCCGGAATAATTTTACAGAACGCTTGAGGGAATAAACCTTTATCTATATTTTTAATGGCGTTATGAACATCTTCTTTAGAAGCTGAAACTCCTCTCAAGTTGTATCTTTTACTAGCGTCTGTACTCATGAATTTCTATTAATATATGATGGTTGCAAATGTAATCATTATTAAAAAGTGTTGCAATTACTTTTTTACGGTCAAGTATTCGTCATTTTATTCTTAAATTGCGAATCAAAATTTACCAATTATGAAAAAAATAGTACTCTTTGCTTTTATTTTGTTTTCTGTTCACACGGTTTCCTCTCAGGACTTCTATATAGGAATTGGAGGAACATTTGTGACAAGTGAATTCGACGCATCAAGTGTTAATACTGAACTTTCAAAAATAGGCATTAACAACATCGATGATATTCGTTATAATAACTGGGGGTTGACAGCACAAGCTCGTTTCAAAATCACGAAAAAGTTAGGTGTTAACGCTAGTTACAGTTATATCTTTTCTTCTCAAAAGAATGTTGAAATTTCATCAACTGTTAATCTTGGAGGCTTGGGTAACCAAACACTATCAGCTCATGTTCCTACAAACATTTCCGCCAACAACTACAGTCTTGATTTAACTTATTCCGTATTGTTGAACAAAACATTTGATTTATTTGCTATTGCTGGTGCTGATTTTAGCGAGGGTAAAATCACAATTGATGTTCCTGCTCAATTAAAAGCATTGGCCAATTCGTCAGGAGCTCAATATAATGACACCATAGAAGATTCTGTAGTAGGCTTTAATTTTGGTGCTGGTATTACCACCAAATATGGTATTTATGTTATTGCCAAATCTAGACATGACTTGAGTCAATACCAAGCTACTTTAGGCTATCTATATAAGTTTTAACTCGACCTGCATTCGGGTTATCATTCTTTATGTGCATCACGCGTTGAGGGAATGGAATAGTTACGTTGTTTTCTGCAAATAATTTGAACATTCGCACTCTAATTTCGCTTTTTATTTGTTCAACACGAAAGACTTCCTCCGACCAAAAATACACTTCAAAGTCTAATGAAGAAGAACCAAAATCTATGAATCTAACAAAAGGTTTAGGTTCTTTTTGCACTCCTTTCTGAACAGTCGCGGCATGCTCCATTATCTTCATTACCGTTGGAACATCGGATGAATAATCAACTCCCACTCTAATTTGAAATCGTGACGACAAATGACTGTGTGTCCAATTTATTAATTGACTTTTAGTTAATTCTGTGTTGGGTAAAATGATGTATTTATCATCTCTAGTAAAAACAGTAGTTGTCCTAAAATTAATTTCTTTGACCCTACAAACTAATCCATTTACTTCAATTACATCATTTACCTTAATGGAAGAACCGATTAACAAAATAATTCCCGATATAAAATCACTAAATAGATTTTGAAGTCCAAGTCCGATACCCACTAACAAAGCCGCTGAACCAGCAACTAAAACGGACAAATCAAATCCTAATATCTGCAATCCAATCACACAAGCAAAAACTAGTGTAATGTATTTTAGTATACTGTAAAAAGTGAACTTTTTAACCGTATCAAATTTCTTGATACTATAAACAGCTGTCTTGAGAATTTTTAAAAAAAAGATTACAACAAAAATGAATACCAAAAATGATATCACTGACGCCACTTTTAAATGAAATCCTCCAAATTTGAAAATAATAAAATCAGAAAAACTCTCCATAACTACTTTTCTTTTTGATCATCTATTTGTTCTCCACAAATGTTACAATAATTTGCCTCATTACTATTATTGTGACTACAACTTCTACATTTCTTTTGGTTTTCACTAGATTTTGAAAATGCTACTGTTACGATTCCAGTAGGAACTGCAATAATAGCGTACCCTAAAATCATCACAAAAGAAGAAATAAATTTACCCAACACCGTATGTGGCACCATATCTCCATACCCAACAGTTGTCACGGTAACAATAGCCCAATATATACTTTGTGGAATACTAGTAAAACCTTTTTCGCCTCCCTCGACAACATACATTAGAGTTCCCATGATAACTACAATTGCAACAACTGACATCAAAAAAATACTAATCTTGTAAGCACTATCTCTAAGCGAATCAATGAGCACCTTGGCTTCTGAGGTAAATCGAGCGAGTTTTAACACTCTAAAAACACGCAACAATCTAAAAATCCTAATAACCAGTAAATAGTGTGTACCCGCAATAAAAAAGGTTAAATAAGTTGGTATTATGGATAATAAATCAATAATACCCCAAAAACTAAAAATATATCTAATCGGCTTTGGACTTATCCACAAACGAATGATATACTCTATTGTAAACACGATGGTTAATCCCCATTCTACAGTCCAAAATACATTGGCATAAGTACCGCCTATTTCTGGAACGCTCTCTAGCATTACAACAAAAACACTGAACACGATTATCCAAAGCAATACGACATCAAACTGCCTACCTGCTTTAGTATCAGTTCCAAATACCACTTGATGTAATTGTTGCCTAATGGTCATTTTTGTCTTCTATTTTAATTCCAAAACTTGGTGCTTTATAATCCTTAGGTATGTATTTTGACGGAACAGCTATATGATTGCCATCCCGAGCTGCTCTATAATGTGGAGACAAAATTTCTATTCCTCTTTCATTACAAACATCCTGAATATTTTGATGTAAATCTGAATAAATTTTAGCCTGTTTATTAGGATCTCTTGTATAAGCGTTGAGTTGATAGGAAACATAAAAATCATCTAAACTTGTTTGTAACACAAACGGTTTGGGTTCCTTTAACAACAAATCAGTACGTAAAGCGGCATCAATAAATGCTTGATATACATCTTGCCAAGCTACATCATACCCAATAGTCAAAGTGGTATGAATAATCAACCCTTTGTCTGGAGCATCACTACTATAATTTACAGTATGACTATTCATTACAGTGGAATTGGGAATTGAAATAATTTCATTTTTAACGGTTCGGATACGAGTGACTAACATTGATTTTTCGATTACATCACCAATAACTTCCCCAATTTTTACCCTATCTCCTATTTTAAACAATCGCATATAAGTAAGCACCAATCCCGCTACAATATTGGATAATGACCCTGCGGAACCAAACGTAAATAAAAACCCCAAAAACACCGATACTCCCTGAAAAATATGAGAATCACTTCCTGGTAAATAGGGGAATATTACCACCACCATGAATGCAAACACCAAAACTTTTACGATTTGATAGGTAGGATTAGCCCAATCCTTATAAAATCCATTTAGCTCTAAATGTCCTGCTTCAATTTCATTTTTTAAAAACCGTAAACCTTTAATCACATATCTAAAAACAATCACAATGACTATTATAGTAATCAGGTTAGGAAGGTATTCCCAAATTCCAACGGCTATTTTCTTAACTGGATTTAGGATATAACCAAACAAGGTTTCCGAAAAATCTTTAGTCCAAGGAAATATGGTAAACAAAACAGGAAGCGCAATGTAAACGATCAGAATGTTAATGAGCCATTTCAAAAATTTATTGGCAGACACTAAAACATTTACCTGTTGTTGTGCGTCCCAAAGGGTATAATTTTTAATCTTTATGCCTTTTATTCTAATATTTACTTGTGCTCTGATTTTTCCTTCTGACCATCTTGATACACGCCCTACATATTTGATTAAAAAATAGACAACGATGATTACTAATATAGCCAGACCTATTTCTTTTGATAAAGTTGTCCAACTGGTTTCTGCTTGATACTTGGTTACTTCTGATGTAATCTGCTCTTTGTATTGTTGAGCTAGTGCTTCTTTAGACACTGAATTCCATATAGCATCACTCTCTGTGACACTCATGATTATTTGATCTCCATATTCTATGTCTAGAGCAGATTCTGTTGAGACCACTTTCATTTGAGTTGAGTCAAAACCAAAGTGATTGCCGATTTTGGCTATTCTTTCGCTTATGGCATTAGCTCTATCTATTGCTGAAAAACTCCCTAACTTGGTATATATCAAAAACAAATCCTCATTAAAGAAACCTTTTACTGGATAGCCTTTTGCCGTTGAACGCAAAGCGTCTATCTCTGCCTTTTTCTGGGCTATTCTATTGGATTCATGCTCGTTAAGTTCATTGAGTTGTTGTAATAACTCTTCCTTTTTGAGATTATCAGTAGTCTTAAGCGAGGTTAATTCTTTTTCTAATTCTACCTTTTTGATTGAATCTTCTACCCTTTGTTTTTCTATAAGGGCAATCTTTGCATTATATGTATTGAGTATAGTCGAATTAATTGAATCAATTATAGCAAAACTCGAATCAACTGTTGTAACTGTTTCATCCGCTATTTTTTCCTGAGAAAACAATACCGTGCTATACCCCAAGCACAAAATAAAAATCAACAATACTTTAGAACGAAACATGTTAATCTTGATATTAGTCAAACCAATTTTTCTTTTTAATGATATAAATGCTGATTAAAGTAACAATAAACATTACTCCTATCAAAACAAAGTAACCGTATTTATAATCTAACTCTGGCATGTACTTAAAATTCATTCCGTAAATTCCTGCCAAAAATGTAAGAGGAATGAAAATCACAGAAAAAATAGTTAAGGTTTTCATTACTTCATTCAATCGATGACTTTGCATGTTAAAAACCAAATTAATTGTACTCTCTAATTGATGTAAATCAAAATCAATATCGTCCAGCATATAATTAGCTTGTTCTTTTAATTCCGAAAAATAATTGGCTTCTGTCCCTAGCAACCTTGCTTTTTCTAATTTAGATATAGCATCCCGTAATGTACTGATAGCCTTTTTTAGAAGAAATAAATCTTGCTTATTCTTTTCTATTTCCATTACAAAATCAGGTGTTGGATTAATATTCTTAAAGTTTTTGAATGGATCTAAATCTGTAGAAAGTTCTTCATAGGTATCAGCATAATTATCAATAATTGCTTCGATAATTAAATACAATAAATATTCTCCTTTTTTCTTGCGAACGACTCCTTTATTTTCTCTTAAACGCTCTCTAATATGCTCAAAATAATCTCCTTTTCTTTCCTGGACACTCAGTACCATACCAGAAGAAACAGAAAACATCATTTGTTCTGTACTGATATGTTTATTAGTAAAATGAATTGTCTTTAAACTCAAAAATATAGCATCTTCTAACTCAATTACCTTATTGCGATGGTCTCCATCTAAAAATAATCTAATCAAAAAATCATCCCACCGATTGAGCTTTAGCAGACTTTTTAGATCACTTAAAAAATGAAAACCATAGAGATTAAACCAAAATGTCTTAGTTGAATCAGATGGAAAAATTGATTCTACAGATACCGATTCTTTTTGAAAGGTTTCGACATCATACAGTAACAAAGAACAGTTTGTTGAAAAAGAGCTAGTATCGTTCATTAGTCAATAATTCGATTGGCGTATTAAGATAAACTATTTAATTGATTGATCTTAGATATAAGTTGATATGCTATTTCTGTTTTGTAGGCTTTCTTACGGTACTGAGTTACAGGTTTAATACCCTGAATCACATTTGTAATGAATAATTCATCAGCCTTTTGTAAATCAAAAGGTGAAATAACAGCTTCCTCATACTGAACACCTTCGATTAATTTAACAGCATCTATAATTTGTTTACGCATTACTCCTTTTATACATCCTTCTTCTAAGGGAGGTGTGATAAGTTTATTTCCCCTTACCAAAAAAACATTACCATTAATTGCTTCAACAATCATTTTACGTTCGTTAAGTAGCAAGCAGTTGTCATAACCATTTTCTTTGGCAAAAATCCCAGCCATTACATTGAGTACTCTATTAGTAGTTTTTACATTAGACAATAATTGAGCGGTGATATGAAAGTCCTTATATATATCTACCTCGCAAGGAGATTGATTCATTTCGTAGGCTTCCTTTTCCAATAGAGAAACCTGAATAACAAAACCTACATCATTAGATTGAGGCGAATATAAACCATCCGATTGCCTATACACCGTAATCCTTACACGCGCTACCTTATCCAATAAATCTGCTGACTTTAATGTTCTATGGATTTGAGCTTCAATATTTTCCATGGTAAAATTTTGCGGAATCCGCATTCTTGTAATTCGCATCCCAGACATCAATCGAAAATAATGATCCTCAAAAAACAAAATATTACCTTTTACCACCTTTATTGTTTCAAAAACTGCGTCACCGTACAAAAAAGCTCTATTTTGTACAAAGTCATTCGATTCTGTTTTTTTTAACGAACCATTTACGTTTACCATAGCTAATTAATTTGGGTAACAAAGGTACTGTAATTGACTATTTTTTCTATATTTAAGAGTCTGATATTTAAAAACCTTTCGGTATGAAAAAGAACAAAGTGGTTATCGTTTCATCAGCAAGAACTCCCATCGGTAGCTTCATGGGAAGTTTAAGTACTATCGCTGCACCTCAATTGGGTGCTTATGCCATTTCAGGAGCACTTAAAAAAATACAACTCAACCCTAAAATAGTCCAAGAGGTATATTTGGGAAATGTCTTATCCGCAGGAATCGGGCAAGCTCCTGCAAGGCAAGCCGCATTGCTGGCAGGCATTGGAGAAACTACACCTTGTACTACCATAAATAAAGTCTGTTCATCGGGTATGAAGGCAATTCAAATAGCCGCTCAATCCATCGCTATTGGAGACAATGAAATTGTAGTGGCAGGAGGAATGGAAAATATGAGTTTAGTACCTCATTATGGACATATTCGTAACGGCAAAAAATACGGTGGTTTATATTTAGAGGATGGACTACAAAAAGACGGTCTAACCGATGCCTACAATCAAAAAGCTATGGGAGTTTGTGGCGATTTATGTGCACTCAATCACAACATATCAAGAAAAGAACAAGACCAATATACCATTCAATCCTACCAAAGGGCACAACAAGCCTGGGAACAAGGCTACTATAAAGATGAGGTTGTCCCTATACCTATAGAACAACGAGACGGCACAACAAACTACATCTCTAAAGATGAAGAATACCTAAATTTTAAACCTGAGAAAATAGCCTCATTACGGCCTGCTTTTAGTCCTGATGGAACAATAACCGCAGCTAATGCTTCCACTTTGAGTGATGGGGCAGCCGCCTTGGTACTGATGAGCGAGTCCAAAGCTATTGAATTAGGCCTTCAACCCATAGCTGAAATTATTGTCTATGCTGATGCAGCACAAAAGCCTGAATTATTTACGACAAGTCCAGCTATTGCCTTACAAAAAGCACTGGAAAAAGCCGATATGACTATCGATATGATTGACTTTTTTGAAATAAATGAAGCTTTTGCGGTTGTAAGTCTCGCAAATGCCAAAATAATGGGAATTGATCCTGAAAAAATGAATATATTTGGGGGCGCAGTCTCTTTGGGTCATCCTTTGGGGTGTTCAGGAGCTAGGATTACCACTACTCTATTAAGCGTTTTACAACAGCAAAAAGGCAACTATGGTGCTGCTGCAATATGTAACGGTGGTGGTGGTGCCTCCGCAATAATTATTAAAAGACTAAATTAGAATTGATATAAATGTTGGGCATTTGCACTTTAGCAGTTATTCCGTTACGAGCAGAACCTTCAGACAGAAGTGAACAAGTTTCGCAAGTATTATTTGGAGAAACGTTTAAAGTCATCGAAGAACATCGTCAATGGCGCAAAATCAAATTACTCTACGATAATTACGAAGGTTGGATTGATGTCAAACAGTACCAATCTATCACACAAGACCAACTCAAACATTTACAAAGTAAACCATTTAGTTTCTGCAATGATTTGGTAGAGTTTGTCCAAAACAATACTCATCAATTGGTAATGATTCCGTTGGGAGCTAATCTTTCATTCCTTGAGGAAGAGGATATCAATGTACAAGGATTTACATTTGATGGGCATATTATTACAGACACACAACCCAAGAGCAATATCCTAAAAACGGCTCATATGTATCTGAACACACCTTATTTATGGGGAGGTAAAACTCCCTATGGTATTGACTGTTCGGGTTTTACCCAAATGGTTTATAAACTCAACGGATATCGTTTGTTAAGAGATGCTTCTGAACAAGCCTCTCAAGGAGAAGCACTAAGTTTTATCGAAGAAAGTGAACCTGGAGATTTAGCTTTTTTCGACAATGAAGAAGGCAACATCATCCATGTTGGTATTATGATGGAAAACAATTATATCATTCATGCACACGGACACGTTCGCATAGACCGCTTGGATCACTTAGGAATATTTAATGTAGATACCCAAAGACATACGCATCGACTACGTGTCATCAAACGAATTATTTAGTATTCCTAAATAAAAATCAACTTGATAGTATTAACGACAATGGCACCATGTAAGTAGTAATAATTCTATTTAAATTTTATACCGAACTAATTTAGTAGACTTAATATAATTTATATATTTGTGGGCGGATAATTAATTTACACCAATCCATGAGTGTTGAACATTTAAAGCAGGTTCAGGCCAGCGAATCTAACAAACTAAAGAAAAGCCTTTGGTACATTATACCAATTGTACTGCTTTTAAGTTTGTTATTGGTATTGTTGTTCAACTATCAGGATGGAATTTCCTTCGAAAACATCGTAAAAGGAGTTGATAGTGATTTTGCTATTTTCTTGTTGATTGGCATCTTTGCCCAATTGGTAGATAACACTTTAGGTATGGGATATGGGGCTACTTCTAGTTCTTTTTTACTTTCTTTTGGCGTAAGCCCAGCTATCAGTAGTATGGGGGTACATGTGGCTCAAATCTTTACTTCTGGAGCTTCGGCCATTTCTCATTACAAATTCAAAAATATTAACAAAAAACTGGTTCGCAACCTGGTTTTGCCAGGTATGTTTGGAGCCTTTTTAGGAGCGTATTTGTTATCTGTAGAAATTGACGGCGATGTCATCAAACCGTTTATTGCTGGTTATATGTTCATATTAGCCGTTATGATAATCATAAAAGGTCTGAAACAAAATATTAAGAAACGAAAAACAAAAAAACTAGGATATCTAGCTACATTTGGAGGGTTTATGGACTCAGTAGGCGGTGGTGGTTGGGGACCAATTGTGACGTCTACACTGATGGGACGTGGCCGTAACGCCAGATACACTATTGGATCTGTTAACACTGCTGAATTTGCTGTAGCGTTTACCAGCGGTATTACTTTCATTGTTTTTGAAGGTATAGAGGGCTGGAAAGTTATCTCTGGACTAATTATTGGCGGTATAATTGGAGCGCCTCTTGGTGCTTACTTACTCAATAAAATACCTCGTAAACAAGCTACTGTATTAATTGGTCTATTACTTATTTTCTTGAGTATTAGGACAATTGTTAAATCTTTTATGTAAGTTTTATCAGCTCTAGCTCCCCTACTATTTTTCAACAAAATATCATTTTGGTAACATTACTATTAGTTGTTCTACAGTAAATCATTTTAGATTTGATTCATTGTTTTTAATTAGTCCAAATTAAACAAATATGTTTAATATCATTAATTTTACTAATTTAGTTTTGCCCAAATAATAAAACAAACAAGACAATGGCCGTAAACCACAACAAAGCCCAACAAAAAATTTCTGATCTTAGTAAAGACCAACCGTTCGAATCTGTTCTCAAGCAAGTTTCTCCATTAAATAATAATGAGATAAATCGACTTGATTTCTCAAGACTAAATCCCTCACCTACAGAAGAAGGACATCAAGAACGTTTAGCACTTTTGCATCAACAAGGTAAAAACACCTCTCTAATCGAAAATTCCAATATTAAGGAATCTGTCTTTTTTCAGGGTAACATTGAAAACTATATTGGAATGGCTCAGATCCCAATCGGGTTGGCTGGCCCCATGCTCATTAATGGTACGGCTGCTAAAGGGGATTACTTTATTCCTTTGGCTACGACTGAAGGAGCATTAGTCGCCTCCTATCATCGTGGAATGAAAGCTTGTCGTTTAAGTGGTGGTGTAACTTCAGTGTGTTTGTCAGAAGGTGTACAAAGATGCCCCTTGTTTAAGTTTAATAACATTCGTGAATCAGGTCAATTTTTGGTTTGGGTTCATGAAAGTATTGAAGCTTTTAAAACTATCGTTAAACAATCCAGTAATTATGCTCAATTAATTGAAGTAAGGACTACAGTAGAGGGTAACACCGTTATACTGACCTTCGAATACACTACGGGAGATGCCGCTGGACAAAACATGATTACGATTTGTACAGATAAAATATGTCAGTACATTCTTGCAAATTTTGATATTCAACCCAAAACATGGTATGTAGAAAGCAACTATTCTGGGGATAAAAAAGCTACAGCTGTTTCTTTTAGCAACGTAAGAGGAAAAAAAGTAACCGCTGAGATTGTCATTCCTAAAGAAATTTGTGAATCTGTGTTAAAATCTAACCCTGAAAACATTGTTAACTATTGGCAATCCTCTACTTTAGCGGCTATACAAAGTGCTTCTATTGGTGCTCAAGGCCATGTGGCCAATGGGTTAGCTGCGTTATTTGTGGCATGTGGCCAAGACATTGCCTGTATTTCAGAATCTTCTATTGGGTTGACACGTATGGAATTGGTAGAAAATAATGATCTCTACGTAGCATTAACGCTTCCTTCTTTAATTGTAGGAACTGTAGGTGGTGGTACTGGATTGCCAACTCAAAAGGAATGTTTAGAGTTACTTGAATGCACAGGAAAAGGAAGTGCTGTTAAATTTGCAGAAATATGTTGTGCGGTAGCCTTAGCTGGTGAACTATCCATAGCCTCTGCTCTATCAGCGAATCATTTTACCCAAGCACATAAAAAATTAGGGAGAAAAAAATGACAAATCGTTCCGATAATAACAGCTCATTTTTGAAACGTTTTTACATCTACCAAAAGGAACGCTTTCCTTTTTTGGCTCACGGAATCATGATAGGCGCTTTTACGTTCTCCGCTATTTCCTATTCGTTAATTTCTAGAGGACAAGAAAGTTTTATCCCATGGCAAGATTTTATAATAGGTGTTTTTGTAACCCTGACCTTATTTTTACTGGTTCGCATTTTTGATGAATTCAAGGACCATGAGGACGATGTCAAATACAGAAAATATCTACCCGTGCCGAGAGGACTCATAAGCCTCAAAGAACTAAAAACTGTGGGAATACTGGTGGCACTTTTACAAATAGGACTGCTTCTCGTATTTCAACCCAAAATGATTGGCTTATATTTCGTCGTTATAGGTTATTTATGTCTCATGGGAGTTGAGTTTTTTGTACCCAACTGGTTAAAAGAAAGACAATTACTTTATATCACTTCACATATGTTCATCATTCCGTTGATTGATTTATATGCCAGTGGTTTAGATTGGTTATTAAGTGATTCATCACCTCATTATGGATTACTATGGTTCTTCTGTGTTTCCTACTCTAATGGATTAGTCCTGGAATTTGGTAGAAAAATAAGAACTCCAGATACCGAAGAAGAAGGCGTTGTCTCTTACACCAAATTATACGGCACTCAAGGAGGTACACTCATTTGGCTAGGCACTTTGTTCCTTACCATGTTATTAGCAGTTAGCGCAGCCTATTACGCCAACTATGGATTTTTCGCTTATGTATATTTTGCAATACTGTTTGTGATTTGTTCTTTACCCGGTTGGCTTTTTTTGAATCGGGCTACAGCCAAAAAAACGAAGCTAATTAAGTACAGTTCTGCACTTTGGACTGTACTGATGTATTTGAGTTTGGGAGCCATTCCTATGTTAACCCGATTTATAGGATGAATAAAGCCAAGCTAAAACATATTGACCTAGATTCAGCATTAATTGGAGGTAAAGCTTCTAATTTGTTACAACTGGAAAAACTTGGGCAAACTGTACCTTCGTGGATGGTTATCCCCTACTCTTCTTCCGTCCCTGAAGTTTTGAATGGACTTCAAGATTGTTTTGGCGAAAGCTATAAAAGTAAAACCTACGCTGTCCGATCTTCTGCCATTGATGAAGATGGTTCCAATTTTTCCTTTGCAGGTTTATTTGAATCCTATCTGAATGTTCCTTTTACGGAATTGGAAAACAAAATCACAGCGGTTAGAAAATCAACGCAATCTGAACATGTACAGCACTATCGTAAATCACATAATCTTCCCGAACAAAACAGTATTGGTGTTATCATTCAAGAAATGATTAATGCCGAAGTTTCAGGGGTGGCTTTTGGACTTGATCCTAAAAATCATGATCCATCCAAAAAAGTGATTTCAGCCGTTTGGGGCATTGGTGAAGGTCTTGTTTCTGGGGATTTAGAAGCCGATATTTTTGTAGTGAAAAGCAAAAAAATAGAACGTACTATTGCTAGCAAAACACATCAATACGTATTTGATACCAACGGTGGGCTGAAAAAAATTCCTACCTCAACGAATAAAATCAACGCATCCAGTCTGACAGACACTCAAATTCTTGAAATAGCTACTTTACTTGAAACACTCGAAAAAGAGTTGGGACAAGCACAAGACATTGAGTTTGCTATTGCACATGAGCAATTATATCTGCTACAAACACGTCCTATAACCACAGTACCTGAAGGAGAATATATCGTATGGGACAACAGTAATATTATCGAATCCTATCCTGGAATAACCACCCCGCTTACCTACTCATTTATCTCTAAAATGTATGCTGCCGTATACCGTCAATTTGTAGGTATTATGGGAGTTAAAGATGAAGTTATACAAAGCAACGCCAATGTATTTGAAAACACGTTGGGTCTTGTTAGGGGTCGAGTGTACTACAATTTATTGAGTTGGTACAAAATGTTAGCCATGCTTCCAGGTTATTCTATCAATGCCGAAAATATGGAACGTATGATGGGGGTTAAAGAAAGTTTTAACCTCGGTGACGAATACAAAATGAGTAAGGGAGCCGCATGGCTAAGCGTATTACGAATGCTTGTGCAGATGATTTATAAACAACTCACACTGCCTAAAGAACGTAAACGCTTTATCAAGAAATTTCATCACATCATGGATGAATACGAGCGAATTGATTTGAATACGGCTTCCGCCAAAGAATTGATTGGCCACTATACTAACTTTGAGAAGAAGGCTTTACTCCAATGGAAAGCACCTTTGATTAATGATTTTTTTGCGATGATATGGTTTGGTTCGTTACAAAAAACCATTCAGAAAATCGCTCCTGAATCCCCTAACTTACACAATGATTTACTCTGTGGCAGTCAAGACATCATATCTACAGAACCCATTCATAAATGCCTTGAAATCAGTTCATTTATAGCGTCAAATGAGATGTCTAAAAAACTTTTCACCAATTGCAATCCAAAAGAAATATGGGAACAATTAAGTAAAGGAACACAGCCCGAAGTAAAAGAAAAAATTGACGACTATTTGAAACAATTTGGGAATCGTTGTGTAGGTGAATTAAAACTAGAAACGATTTCTTATTCTCAAAATCCTGTCTTATTCATTAAAGTGATCCAATCCTATGTAGTTCAGGATTTGGGCAACCAAAAAACAAAATCATCAATTGACACAGATTTGAGGCAAAAAGCCGAAGATAAATTAAACACGCTGCTTAAAGAAAAACCTCTACAGCGTCTTTGGGTGAACTATTTAGTTAAAAAAACTCGGGAACATGTTAGCAGTCGGGAAAATCTCAGATTTGAACGTACTCGTGGTTTTGGAATGGTTAGAAATATTTTTTCTGCCTTAGGGAGAAAATGGCATGAAAACGGACTACTTCATCATCCACAAGATATTTTTTATCTCGAATTAGATGAAATTCTCAATCGAACTGATTCCGATTATCTTGATTTGGTTCAAAAAAGAAAAAACGAATTCGATAATTACAAAAATCAACAAGTGCCTCAGGAACGTTTTTTTACCTATGAATACGACTTCTCAGATCACTATATTTATTCCGATGCAAAAGTTGAGGGTGCGGAATCTGACCTAAAGGGAATTGGCTGCTGTCCAGGTATTGTTGAGGCTAAAGCCAAAGTTGTACTCCACCCTGAGGACATCGATTCATTAAATGGAGCTATTTTAGTTACTTCGAGTACCGATCCTGGTTGGGTGACCTTATTTCCTACGGCTACTGCCATTGTGGTAGAACGTGGCAGTTTATTGAGTCACTCTGCTATTGTTTCTAGAGAAATGGGAATTCCTTGTATTGTTGGTGTTACCGGATTACTTAGAACAATTAAAACTGGTGACAACATCAAGATAAATGGAAGTACAGGTCAAATACAAATCGTATCCAATGACTAAGCAACTCGAAAACATAAAGCATGATTACATCCGCTATGCGAATTGCTGGGAGGATGCCGATCTATTGCTTGATTCCTTAGACATTAAACCAACAGATAAAATCCTTTCTATAGCTTCTGCGGGAGACAATAGTTTCTCATTGTTAACTAAGAATCCTAAACTTGTTCTTGCAGTTGACATCAATGCAGTTCAATTGCATTTGGTTGAACTAAAGAAAGTAGCTATAGTCCATTTTACTTATGATGATTTTCTTAATTTTTTAGGATTTACTACGTGTGAGACCAGGTGGCAAATGTTTCTGTCCATTGAATCGAAACTTCCTACATCTGCCAGATTATATTGGAATGAGCAACAAGAACTCATTAATGCCGGTATCATACATCAAGGCAAGTTTGAAAAGTACTTTCAATTCTTTCATACTAAGATTTTACCCTTTATCCATTCCAAAAAAACCATTGCTGAATTATTTGAAACAAAAAGCGATAAAGAACAACAAATTTTCTTTACTAAAAAATGGAACAACTGGAGATGGAATATGTTGTTTAAAGTGTTTTTCAGTAAATACGTTTTAGGAAAATACGGCAGAGACCCTGAGTTTTTAAAAGAAGTCCAAGTCCCTGTTTCAACTTTCATTTTAAACAAAGCCAAAAAACATTTGAGTCATTGCGCTTGTCAAAACAACTATTTCTTACGATACATCCTTACGGGAAAATTTGACACCCAATTACCCCACTATGCTCGGAAAGAAAATTTTGAAAAAATTAAACTGAATTTAGATCGATTGAAGACTTTTCATGGACTGCCTCAAGAGGCTTTTGTTCACTATGGGAAATTCAATACATTTAACTTATCCAATATTTTTGAATACATGAGCCCAACACTATTTAATGAAGTTAGTTCCAATCTAATTGAAAACAGTTTGGAAAATGCACACTATGCCTATTGGAATCTGATGGTGCCAAGACAAATGAGCACACTCTTAGAAAATGTGAAAAACCAAATAAACACAGCAGAAGTAGATACACTTGATATGGGCTTCTTTTACAATAACTTTGTCTTAGATGTAAAAAAATGAGTCAAGACCTAATTCATACTTTACAATTGGCGGTAGTCTTTTTGGTTCTTTTTGGTTCAGCCGAAATACTCTACCATAAACTTAAACTTCGCGCCGAAATAACTCGTAAATATGTGCACGTGTCGACAGGTTTGATTACCATGTCATTCCCAAGTATGATTGACAATCATTGGTATGTGATGGCTTTGTGTGGTAGTTTTTTGCTGCTATTGTTGTTTTCTTTACCTCTAAAGATATTACCTTCTATAAATGCGGTACAACGAACAACAAGAGGAAGTCTATTATTTCCAATTGTAGTGTATGTGTGTTTTTGGGTATCAAGTGAGACCTCACAATTTGTGTACTACTATGTTCCTATTCTTATCCTCGGCATCAGCGACCCTTTAGCTGCATTAGTGGGTAAAAAATGGCCTTTACTACCTTTTACAACTTTTGGATATACTAAAACAATTACGGGTTCCAGTGCGTTTTTTATGTCTTCCTTTTTCATTGCATTTTTATTACTACAATATCATACTCAATTAAGCCTATCAGTAATTTTACTAATCGCTAGCTTTACTGCTCTAGGGAGTACATTATTAGAAGCCGTTTCGCACAAAGGATACGATAACATGAGTATTCCATTTAGTGCACTAGGGATACTTCTATTGTTTAATCAATATGTTGGTTTATGATGAGTGAGTATCGTTTTGTAAAGTCAATGCCTGACCAAGCCCAGCACATTTCTTTTGAAAAGTTTCCCGAACGAATCTATGAAGCCAACAGCCCTAGGTTTATCTTAGGCCATGATCCTAAAATTCAGTTTTTAGAAGGTTGTTATTTAATGTACGTGGATGATCAACCTGTCGGACGTTTTGCTCTATATAACAATCCATACATCAAATTTGACGGATATAAAACACTGTTCATAGGAAGTTATGAATGCATTAATGATGTAAGTATTAGTGATTCTTTATTGGCTTTTGCCAAAGCTACAGCGAAACAACTCGGTGCCGAACAAATTATTGGTCCTATGGAAGGTTCAACATGGAATAATTACCGATTCAGTAATAATAACGACCATCCTAATTTCTTTATGGAACCTTACCATCACGTATACTACAATCGCCATTTTACGAATGCTGGATTTGAGTCTATTGCTACATACTTATCTAACCTCGGACAGACAGATTGTTATGACAAGGATTTTATACACTCCTTTGAAGAAAAATACAGTAAGGAAGGTTATGTGATACGTAATATAGATTTGGCCGATTTTAAAAATGAAATCACAAAAATCGGAGCATTGAGTATTACAGGTTTTGCTGACAACTTTCTATACAGCCCAATATCAATTGACCAATTCGTAGATAAGTACGAGAAGATAAAACCGTATTTAGACCCGCAGTTAATTTGGTTAATCGAAGACCAAAATGAATCCTTACAAGCCTTTGTCTTTGGTATCAAAGATTATAATGACTCCACAAACAAAACACTGATTTTCAAATCAATGGTGCGTAGTCCTCACACAAAACTAAAAGGTGCAGGATATTACCTCTCTAGTAAATTGATTGAAAAAGGACACGTTTTGGGTTATACCCAAATCATACATGCTTTAATGATTGCCGATAATGCTTCTGTGGAGATATCAAAAGGGCATTCTGGTAAACCCTACAAGAGTTATTCATTATACCGCTTGAAACTATGAATATCGCCCAACTCTTTCTAGACGCTGCCAATAAGCATCCTAATAAAAAGGCTATTGTTGAAAAAAACAACTCAATAACCTTTGCACAATTACAAATTGAAGTTGGTAAAACGGCTGCGTACTTTCAGGAAAAAGGGATCAAAACTGGTGATCGTGTATTAGTCGCCATACCTATGTCTATTGACTTGTATCGCGTAGTATTAGCTTTGTTCTACATCGGGGCTACAGCAGTATTTATTGATGAATGGGTCAATAAAAAAAGATTAGAGACCTGTTGTCAACTGGCAGAATGCACGGGTTTTATTGCGGGTTTCAAGGTGCGAGTACTTGGATTATTCTCGAAAGAGATTAGAAAAATCCCTATTCATTTGAATCCTAATAAACAAAGTAACAACACAACACAACTCGTAAATGTTTCATCTGATGCATCGGCTTTAATAACTTTTACTACTGGTTCCACCGGTATACCTAAAGCAGCTAACAAGACGCATCAATTTTTGAAACATCAATTTGAGGCCTTAACTGATGTTATCAATCCTAATGAAAATGAAGTCGATATGCCTACGCTACCGATTGTTCTATTCCTGAATTTAGGTCTGGGCATTACCTCTGTACTATCGAATTACAATCCCAAGAAACCTGAATCAATACATATACCTTCTCTCATTGATACTATAAAAACAAATAATGTCAGTCGAATCACTTCATCTCCGTTCTTAATCAAAAAGCTATCAGAATATATCATCGAAAACGACATTAAGAACCTACCTATAGAAAAAATAATTACGGGAGGAGCACCTGTTTTCCCTATGGAAGCCAAATTGTTTACCAAGGCATTGCCAAATGTCAAAACAACAATAGTATACGGTTCTACAGAGGCCGAACCTATAAGTGTGATTGATGCTACTGTGCTTTCTCAAGAGAATCCACAATTTAACCATGGTCTATTGGTTGGTAAACCTTATAAGCACATTATTGTAAAAATTATACCTATTAGCCCTAATCCTATTCCTCCATGTACTTTGAATGAATTGAAAACCGTTGGTGACGGACAAATTGGCGAAATTATCGTATCAGGTAATCATGTGTTAGATCAATATTATAAAAACCCTAAAGCCTTTAAAAAGAATAAAATCGAAATAGACGGAACTATTTGGCATCGCACAGGTGATAGTGGATTAATTTTGAATTATCAGTTGTATTTAACGGGGAGATGTAAACAATTAATCAATTATCAAGACAAGCTCCTTTCTCCTTTTATTATTGAGAATCAATTGCAACAAATAGAAGGCGTTACAGCTGGCACACTCTTGCAAATCAACACTGAACTAATTCTAGTCATTGAATCTATAGCAACAATAAATGAAAATGAAATCCCAGAGTCCATCCCTTATGACAGTATCAAATATCTAAGCAAAATACCGCGAGACCCTAGGCATCATTCTAAGATTGATTATGAAAGGCTGAGACATTTATTATTCTGAGACAAACAGAAACGAATTCCCCACTTCTATTATTAATAAAATTAAAAAAGGCTGCCTAAAATTTTTAGACAGCCTTTTATTCTGGGTGGAAGACCGGGCTCGAACCGGCGACCCTTGGTACCACAAACCAATACTCTAACCAACTGAGCTACATCCACCATTTATTCGCGGGCAAATATATTGCATAGTTTTTAATCTCACAATATGTTTTTCAAAAAAAATTACTTCAATTGTCCTAAATGATCAACCGCAACATAACGTTCCGTAGTAAAACCCTCAGCATAATCAACTTGTATTAATCTTCCTAGATCCTGTGCGCGATAGGTTATACTATCCAAAAAGTTTTTACTGGTTATTGGAGTTGATGGTTCGTTACTTTTGGGATCATAAAATTGTGTTCCATAGGCTAGTACAGCTTCTCTTTTTTTATCCATATAACCCGTAACATCTACCACAAAGTCTGGTTTTATAGGATTCCATTGGATGTAATGATACACGTGTTTAGGACGCCATACTTCTTGTCTTTTATCCTCATTTATTGTCTCAATCTTTAGTAAGCCTGATAAAAAACAAGCATCGGATACCAATTGACTCCCTTTGCCGTGATCAATATGCCTGTCTTGGATCGCATTACACAATACTATTTCTGGCTGATGCAATCTGATTTGTTGGATTAGTTGAAGTTGATGACTTTCATCATTGATAAAAAAACCATCTCTAAATCCTAAATTCTTTCGAAAAGAGACGCCTAAAATGGCTGCTGCATTAGCAGCTTCATTTTTTCGAGTTTCAGCAGTACCACGAGTGCCTAATTCACCTTGTGTCAAATCGACAATGCCTACTTTTTTTCCTAATGCTATTTCCTTAGCAATGGTTGCTCCACAACCTAGCTCTACATCATCTGGATGTGCTCCTATAGCTAAAATATCAACTTTCATTCGTACTGTTTTTATTTTGCATTTAATACAGCTTTCATTGTTTGTGATTTCGTTACAGTTTCAAACCATTCTCTCTCGGGATTACTACTTTGTGTGATACCACATCCCATATACAATATTGCCTTTCCCTTTTTTAGTTCCATGCAACGCAAATTCACATAGAGATCCGAACATAATTCAGTCTCGTTTATTTTGTTTAATTCTCCTAAAAATCCAGTATAATAGCCTCTTTCATACACTTCGTTATCGCGAATAAAATCTTTGGCGATAGGTTTCGGTAAGCCACATACGGCTGGTGTTGGATGTAAAATAGAAATTACTTCCATCAAATTGGAGTGTTTTCTGAGTTCCCCTTTTATATCTGTTTTAATATGTAACAAACAACCTGCTTTAATGGTATAAGGGCTCGAAACCTCCACTTCTGATGTTACTTTCCTCAGATTTTCGAGAATATAATCCGTTACTATTTTTTGCTCTTCTATTTCTTTAGACGCCCATTCGTCATTTTCTGCACCTTCCAATTTACGAGTACCCGCTAATGACATAGAATAAAATTGTTTTCCCGTTGTCGCAATTAATTTTTCAGGAGTAGCTCCCATCCACAATCCGACTTTTGGATGATACCAGCAATACGTGTATGCTGTCGGATATATGGAAATTAACTTTTCAAATAAATCCTGAACCTCAAAAGAGTCTAATTCAACGTCTTCTTTTCTTGAAACTACTACTTTTTTTAGTTTGCCATTGGTTATGGCTTTAATACTTTTTGTGACCAATAATTCAAAGTCAACTTTAGCTGATAATGAGGGTTTTTCTTCAGGTTCTAATTGAAGATAATCCTTAGGCGTTACACTATCCGTTTCGATATATGAGGACTCTTCTTTAGGTATAAGAACAGTTGATTCAATATCATCAAAAGGAGCAAATACAAACCCTTTTTCAGTGAAATCATTAACAAAATACAAATGATCATTCTCCTGAAACAAACCGTATACCGTTCCTTCATTTGGTTTTTTATATAACACAAATGGAAGATTTAATTCTTGATGAACTCGTAGTTTGTTAAATATATCTTGCATAGGTCACTATGGATTTTTTTTGGGTAAGACAATATTGGTAAGCTTACATATTGATATCAGCTGCCCCTGATCGTTTACCACTCTAATTTCCCATAAATGAGTAGTTCTTCCTTGATGAATCACCTTTGCGGTTGCATATACATTGCCTGTACTTACACTTTTAAGATGGTTAGCATTAATTTCGATTCCTTTGATAATTGAACCGTCACGTACTATCATTCGTGATGCTGCACTACCAACGGTCTCCGCCAAAGCAACGGTTGCTCCGCCATGTAGTATGCCCATAGGCTGATACACGCGGGAATCTACAGGCATTTTAGCAGTTAAAAAATCCTCTCCAGCATCAATAAATTCAATATTTAATGTTTCCATCAAAGTGTCTTTTACGACACCATTCATTAATGCTAGTGCTTTTTCTTTATCAAAACTCATTGTACTTGATTTTAGGGTAAAAGTAAACAATTGACTAAAAAAACGTAAAAATCTATTCATTAGAAATAGTTATGGACTGATATTTATTTATTTTTACCTCTATGAATAGATTTCTTTTTACACTCATAGTAATAACTACGGTGTTTACCTCTTGCCGTAAAGATTTTAGCACTGTGCCTAGCTCAGGGAATTTAAGATTTTCGAGAGACACGGTTTTTTTAGATACAACCTTTACGCGAATCGCTACAAACACCTATACATTAAAGGTGTATAACCCAACAAGCAATGATATTACAATTCCTTCTATTGCTCTAGAGAATGCCAATTCCTATTATCGATTGATGATAGATGGCAAAAGAGGAAACAGCATTGCAAATGTAAATTTATTGGCTCACGATAGCCTCTTTATTTTTGTTGAAACTACAGTAGATTTTGACCAATTAGCAGCTACTAGTAACGAATTCTTATATACTGATCGGATACTATTTGATGCAGGAAGTCTGCAACAAGATGTGGATCTGGTAACATTAGTGAAAGATGCCGTTTTTCTATATCCAAGTAAAGATAATACTGGTTCAATAAATACTATTGTGTTGGCTACAGACAACGAAGGTAAAGAGATAAAGAGCGAAGGATTTTTGTTAGACGACAATCAATTGGTTTGGTCTAAAGATAAACCCTATGTGATTTATGGATATGCTGTAATTCCAGAAAACAAAATACTTGAAATTGAGGCAGGTGCAAGAATTCATTTTCATAAAAACTCGGGATTATTAGTTTCAGATAAAGCCTCTGTCAAATCAAAAGGGGCAATATCCACAACTAAAGACATGGAGAATGAAATTATATTTGAAGGAGATAATCTCAAGGATTTGTATAGTGATGTTTCTGGGCAATGGGGCACCATTTGGATTAAATCCGAAAGTGTCAATAACTCGTTTGAATACACAACAATAAAAAATGGAACTATAGGTATCCGATGCGAATCCAAAAACCTAAATGGTCTTCATCTAAGAAACTCAACAATCTACAACCATTCTAATTATGGTTTGCTTTCAGAAAATGGATTTATAGATGTAGAAAATTGCGTTATTAATGATGCTGGAATTGCGCCTGTTGCACTTTATGGAGGAAACTATAATTTTAACCACTGCACCATTGCTAATTATTGGACAGCTAGTTACCGCCAAGGTAAAGCTTTAGAGTTATCCAATCAATTAAGAAGTCAAACCCCGATTAGCTTAATGGCTCAGATTAGCAATAGCATTATATATGGTAATTCGCGTTTTGAATTAAAAATTACACAAGCCTCTGATCAAAATTTAGTCTACAATTTTAATCATTGCTTATTGAAATTTGATCAGGATACAAATGACGATGACTATAAGAATAATCCACTGTACGATTTTTCGAATCCATTAATTCTGAAAAGTGTAGTTACTAACGAAGATCCTGATTTTGAAGACGCTTCTAAAAATAAGATGAGAATTGGATTAGATTCCAAAGCTATAGGGCTTGTAGATCCTTTTTATGTTAATTTACTGCCTCTAGATATAAAAGGCGTGAGTCGAAAAGATACTCAAGCAGCCGCAGGAGCCTATCAACCTATTGATTTAAAAATAGATTCTAACGAATAAAGGGATCTTCCTTTTTAATGATCTTATCTCTGAATTTAAAATAATAAACCTGAAATATTCTGAAAATTATTTTATCAAATCTAAAATTGAATAGAGTATCTATTAAGTCATCAAGAGTTAAATTTGAATGAAAGTACTGAATTCTTCTTTCAATTTGAGCATCTGAATATCTATCATACATTCTTCTACTAGAAACTTCCCCCATCTGCCATTTGATTAAATGTGCTTTTCTCCATCTTCTCCTATATTCTTTAAAATTGGTCTTTCCTTCCCGTAAATACTTATCAATATATTCTACCGCTAAAGAAGCATTCAACATAGCGTATCGAATTCCTTCCCCTCCTAATGGGTTTACTGTAGAAACAGCATCTCCTACAGCAACAACCTTGTCTTTATAAAAAACATCTTTAATACTTGGGCTATATCGTAAAGTTCCTCCGTGGACATCTAGCAATTCATAAGACTCTTCGTCAAGTTCTATATACTCTTTTATTACCTTGTCTGTCAATTTTTTAGTAGTTATAGACGTTTTTTCTAAATCACTTGATTTAATGTGAATTTTTCCTGAACCAACCTTTAAAACTCTATTTTCCATAGGAAAAATCCATGAATAACCTTTAAGAGCCCATTTATCCCCCAAGAAAAACACTAATGTTTCACGGTATCGATCATAAACTTCTTGAGACACTTTAATCAAATACTCTACTCCAGAACCATATACCATTTCGGGCTGTTCTTCTTTAGTATCAAACATAACTTTACGAAGCGGCCCCGTTCCATCAACTAATAATTTAGCATCATATTCGACTAATTCTCCAGAATCCATGTTTTTGAATTGAGCTCTAATCCCATTTTTAGTAAGAATTTTCTTAACATAACGATGCCCCATTAAAACTTCTCCTCCATTTTTCTTGCATTCATCAGCTAAGAACTGCCGTAATCGTCCAAAATCCAGTACCACTCCTTTAGGTTTGCCCCCTTCCCACTTAAATTCATTTTTTGTACACTGGATAATCAAATCATTCCAATAGGTTCCGATAACACTTTCTGGTAAATCGAACTCTTTCAATGGAGCTAAAGTCATCCCTGCGCTCGAAAAATTATTCTCTTCAAAACTTTTATAACGTTCCACTAACAAAACCTCATGTCCAAGTGCTGATAATTCTCTTGCTGCTTGTCCCCCTGCTGGTCCTCCTCCTATTATTATTACGTCATAAACTTTATTCATACTTAACAAGTTTTAATTGCTATCTAAATCAATGGGCAAATATACAGTTTTAACACCTTGCCAGCCTTTAAATACAATATTATTTCCATAGCTAAACTATAAAAAAACGTACCTTGAAAATATTTGAAATGATTAATAAATTAATTTATTAATTACTTTTGTGAAATGAATTCTTATGATGTAGTAATTATTGGGGGAGGTACAGCTGGGTTATTATTAGCTCGAGAGCTTGGTCGATTTAAGCGTAAAACTTTAATTCTTGATCAAAAAAATAACTTATTGGATTTTTCTTTTAAGACTTTAGGAAGTTTTATCAACCTAGATGATTTTCAGCTTTCAGAAAAAGTAATAGCACAAAAAATTTCCAAAGCTGTTCTTTATTCTAAAAATTTCAAGCGCACCTTAAACGTTAATGCATATATACTAGATAAGGAGAAAATTCATGAAGAGCTTCTTGAAAGTCTTGACTATGAACACGTAACGATTAAGTTAGGAGTTGCAGTTAAAGAAATCCTATCAGAGTCTTCTGATACCGACACTTATACTGCTGTTGTAGATAAAAATGGAAACAAATATGTAGGAAAGATGTTCGTTGATGCTTCTGGAACAAATGGTGTGTTGAGTAAAAAAGTAGGTCTTCAAAACAAAAAAATCACTCTAGGGACAGGAGTTGAATACAATGTAAAATATCTAGGAAAACAAAATGAAGGTCATTTATTTATAGGAAAACAATACCAAGGTGGCTATGGGTGGATTTTTCCATTACAGAACGAAAGAGCAATTGTTGGTTTTGGTTCTTTTGATAGTTCAATTGTGAAAGATTTAAAAGTCAGACTAAATACAATTTTGGAATTGCCTGTAATAAAAAAGCTTGTTGTTAAGGATAACGAAAAAGTTGAAGGAGGAAGTATTCCTTTAACCCCTGTATTAGACCAATTTGTGGTCAAAAATTTAGTCTGTGTTGGAGATAGTGTCTCTCAAGTAAACCCAATAGCAGGAGAAGGATATAAATTTATTTTTGAATCAGCAATAATGGCAAGTAAATCCATAAATAAATCTATTATTTATGAGGATTTTCAGCTTTTACATGAGTATGAACAAGAATGGAGAAATAGATTCTTAAAAAGCTACAAAAGAGCCAAATTTTCTCAAAAAAAGCTTTTCAAATATTCTAAAAGTGACTCCTTAATGGATGTTGCTTTATTTATGTCAAAATTTAGATCTAATGAAAGTTTGACTAAATCACTTTCTGGAGAATTTGACAATCAATAAATCCTCTTTTATTCTTTGTTATTTAGACTGTATTTAAAATGTTAATAAAATCTAAATAAAAAAAGCTAGATACTATGCGTGTTTAATAAAAAAGTCGGAAATTTAGGCTCGAATTACTAAACACGTTTATTATGAGCAAGAGTTTACCAAAAAGATTTCAACATCCTTTTAAATTTGACAAAAAATATCAAAAATCAGTAGCTTATTTTTCAATGGAATTTGCTATTGATCAAAGTTTAAAAATATATTCAGGTGGTTTAGGTTTTTTGGCTGGATCGCACATGCGTAGCGCCTACGACCTAAAACAGAACTTGATTGGTATTGGTGTATTGTGGAAAAACGGGTACTACACACAGTACAAAAAAGAAGATCGTAGTATGGGGGCATTATTCCGTGAAAAAATCTATCACTTCTTAGAAGACACAGGAATCAAATTTACCATTGAAATCAACCATCACCCAGTATGGATTAAGGCGTTATATTTAAGTCCAGACACGTTTGGTTCTGCACCAATGTTTTTCTTATCTACAGATTTGCCAGAAAATGATTATTTAGCAAGAAGTACTACTTTCAGACTGTATGATAGTGATCCTAGTGCTAAAATTGCACAATGCATGGTTTTAGGAATAGGTGGTGCTAAATTATTAGACGAATTAAACTACGAACCAGATGTGTATCATTTGAATGAAGCGCACGCTTTATCAGCAGCATTTCATTACTATAAAAAAACAGGTTCTTTGGATAAAGTGAAAGAGAAGTTTGTATTTACCACTCATACACCAGAAGAAGCCGGTAATGAAAAACACAATATTGATGTTTTGAACAACTTAAGTTTCTTTGCCGGTGTGCCTATGGACGAAGTACGTCAGATTACAGGGATAGAAGGAGATGTATTTAATCATTCATTGGCTGCTTTGCGTTTAAGTCACAAAGCTAATGGTGTGTCTAAGCTACATGGAGAAGTTTCTCGTGATATGTGGAAAGATTATGATAATATCTGTTATATCGACCATGTGACAAACGCACAAAACAAAAAATATTGGGCTGATATATTTTTAGAAGAGGCTCGATTAAACAACGATGAAAAAGCGTTAGTAGCTCGCAAAAAACGATTGAAACAAAAATTCTTTGAAGAAGTAGCTGATCAAACAGGGAAGTTATTTGATCCAAATGTATTAACTATCGTATGGGCAAGACGTTTTGCAGAATATAAAAGAGCTGATTTGATTACGCGTGATATTGAGCGTTTCAAAAAACTATTGGACAACGAAAAGTATCCTGTACAAATTGTTTTTGCTGGTAAGCCTTATCCTATGGACTACGGTGCAATTAATGTTTTCAATGCATTAGTTCATTTGAGTAAAACAACCAAGAATATGGCAGTTTTGGCAGGTTACGAATTGAAATTGTCTAAAATTTGTAAAACAGGTTCTGATGTGTGGTTAAACAACCCTCGAGTAACAAGAGAGGCTTCTGGTACAAGTGGTATGACTGCGGCTATGAACGGATCAATAAACTTATCTACAAATGATGGTTGGATCAGAGAGTATGAAGACCATGGCAAATCTTGTTTTGTACTTCCAATAGTAGATCACAAATTACCTACGTACGAACAAGATGCGTTGGATTTAGATAATTTATACAAAATACTAGAAGAGGAAGTAATTCCTATGTATTATGATACACCTAAAAAGTGGAATAAAATGATGTTACACAGCATGAACAAAGTAGTACCTTTCTTTGATTCTTCTCGTATGGCAGATGAGTATTACACTAAGATTTACTAAGTTGAATTACTAAACTAGCAAAATTTAGACGACAAAAAAACCCGAGCATTAACTCGGGTTTTCTATTATAAATCTCTTTATTTATTTTCTTGGAGGAGCAAACTTCGTTAAGTTAATACCTTTAACAGCTGCTTTATACTCTTCCATAGTAGGTGTTCTACCTAAAACCGTAGAAAGGACTACAACTGGCGTAGAGGAAAGTAACGATTCTCCTTTTTTCTCACTAGAATCCTTTACTACTCGACCTTGAAACAAACGTGTTGATGTTGCCATTACCGTATCGCCTGGTTCGGCTTTCTCTTGGTTACCCATACAAAGGTTACAACCTGGACGCTCTAAGTACAAAATGTTTTCATATTTAGTCCGAGCAGTATCCTTCGGATTATTGTCATCAAACTCAAACCCAGAATATTTTTTCAATACATCCCAATCTCCTTCTGCTTTTAACTCATCTACAATATTATAGGTTGGAGGAGCAACCACTAGCGGTGCTTTAAACTCCACTTTTCCTTGTTGAGCTTCAATATTTTTGAGCATTTGAGCCAATATCTTCATGTCTCCTTTATGCACCATACATGAACCTATAAATCCAAGATCTACTTTTTTCTCTCCTCCATAATAGGAAAGTGGACGAATAGTATCGTGGGTATATCTTTTGGAAACATCATCATTATTTACATCTGGATCTGCAATCATTGGCTCTCCAACGATATCTAAATCAACAACGACCTCTGCATAATACTTAGCGTTAGCATCTGGTTTAAGCGCAGGTTTTTCGCCTGTTCTAATCTCATTAATTCGTTTATTGGCTTTATCAATTAATCCTTGAAGTACTTGCTTTTCATTATCCATACCCTTTTCGATCATGATTTGGATTCTGGATTTAGCAATCTCTAATGACTCGATTAAGGTATCATCTTCCGAAATACATATGGAAGCTTTTGCTTTCATCTCAGCTGTCCAATCCGTAAATGTGAAAGCTTGATCTGCCGTTAATGTCCCTAAATGAACTTCGATAATTCTTCCTTGAAACACATTCTCTCCTCCAAATTGCTTCAACATCTGCTGCTGAGTAGCATGTACTATATCACGGAAATCCATATAGTCTTGCATTTCTCCTTTGAAAGTTACCTTTACCGACTCTGGTATTGGCATAGAAGCCTCGCCTGTTGCCAAAGCTAATGCTACTGTTCCTGAATCCGCACCAAAAGCAACTCCTTTTGACATACGTGTGTGTGAATCTCCTCCTATAATAATAGCCCAATCATCAACCGTGATATCATTTAATACTTTATGAATCACATCTGTCATTGCATGATATCCTCCTTCTGGGTCACGTGCCGTAATTAAACCAAAGTCATTCATAAACTTCATCAACTTAGGGATGTTTGCTTGTGCCTTTTTATCCCAAACTGACGCTGTGTGACATCCTGATTGGTACGCTCCATCAACAATTGGAGAAATTACCGTTGCAGCCATCGCCTCTAATTCTTGAGAGGTCATTAATCCTGTTGTATCCTGTGAACCCACAATATTTACTTCTACACGAACATCAGATCCTGCATGTAATATTTTCCCTGGGGTTGTACCTACTGCGTTTTTATTAAATATCTTCTCTACTGCAGTTAGACCTTGTCCTTCAACAGAAACTTCTTTAGAAGGAGCATACACCTGAGGTGGTTCTATCCCTAAAACCTTTGCAGCAAAAGTTTGAATCTTTTTACCAAATACTACGGCATAAGATCCTCCTGCTTTGATAAATTCAACTTTTTGTGGTGTTAACGCAGCTGAAATATCTTTAACTGCTACACCATCTTTATATAATTTTTTCTCCTTTGTATTGATAGTCAATACAGTTCCTGTCTCGACAGAGTAAGTCTGTTCTAATACTGGCTCTCCAGATTCATCTACAACTATATTACCTTGGGCGTCTTTTTTCTTTACCCAGTTTTGAAGATCAATTCCAATACCTCCGGTTACTCCAACTGTTGTCAAAAATATAGGTGAAATCCCGTTTGTCCCAGCAATAATTGGTGCAATATTAACAAACGGAACATACGGTGATCCTGGTATCCCTGTCCATAATGCAACGTTATTTACGCCTGACATTCTGGAAGATCCTACTCCCATTGTTCCCTTTTCAGCCACCAACATCACACGTTTATCCGAATGCTGCTCTTTTAAAGCTGACAATTCAGCCTGCATTTGTTTGTTATGCTCAAAAATACACTGTCCATGTAATTCTCGATCTGATCTAGAGTGTGCATCTGCACCTGGCGATAATAAGTCAGTTGAGATATCACCTGTCCCAGCGATAAATGTCACTACATCAATCTTCTCCTCTACCTCTGGAAGTTTAGTAAAAAATTCTGCTTGAGCATAACTCTCTAAAATTTCTTTTGCTATAGCGCTCCCTGATTCGTACGCCTTTTTTAAACGACTGGTGTCTGCATCATATAAGAAAACTTGAGTTTTTAACACTTCAGCCGCTTCCTTCGCAATAGTTGTATCTGCTCCTAAAGCTAAATCTAACAACACCTCAATTGAAGGCCCTCCCTTCATATGGGACAACAATTCAAAAGCAAAAGTCGGCGTGATTTCCTCTACAACTGTTAATCCTAAGATGATTTCTTTTAAGAATTTGGCTTTTACCCCTGCCGCACTAGTTGTTCCTGGCAATGTATTGTAAATGAAAAACTGGAGAGAATCCTCTCTATGTTTGTTATTCACATCTCTGATTTGACCGATAATTTCACTCAATAAATCAGCTCCATCTATTGGTTTAGGATGTAATCCCTGGGCTTTTCTTTCTTCAATCTCCTTGAGATAATC
Source organism: Flavobacteriales bacterium (assembly GCA_020635875.1). Taxonomy (GTDB): domain Bacteria; phylum Bacteroidota; class Bacteroidia; order Flavobacteriales; family Flavobacteriaceae; genus Flavobacterium. The sequence goes on along the minus strand of JACJYY010000004.1, from coordinate 6,878 downwards.
GTTGTATAAATTCATTCTAATAAGTTTTTCTGTGTTTATTTTGGAAAAGCAAAAGAACTTTTGCACAATTTCCCGCAGACGAAAATACAAATTAGTCCCATTTTTTGAAACTAATTCAATCAATAATCCGGTTAAAGTTACCCTTTTATGAAATCGGCATTTTAACTCGGTTATTTTTGTCTTTTCTGCATAGAATTTCTTCCTATTAGCAAAAAACGCTAGAGGATTTTGTGAATGATATTTTCTTCTGTAATACCTTCGGCTTCTGCCTTGTAGTTTTTAACTATTCTATGTCTTAAAATCCCATTTGCTACCGCCTTCACATCCACAATATCAGGTGAAAATTTCCCCTGAAAAGCAGCGTGTGTTTTGGCTGCCAAAATTAGATTTTGTGAAGCTCTTGGCCCTGCTCCCCAATCCACGTATTGTTGCACAACTTCAGGTGTTGTGGCTGTTCCGGGACGGGTGTTACTCACTAAACGAACAGCGTATTCAATCACATTGTCTGCAATTGGCATGCGACGGATTAATTGTTGATAATTGACTATCTCTTCTGCCGACAATAAAGGCTGAATAAGAGGTTTATAATCTGATGTTGTTGCTTTTACCACTCCTACTTCCTCTTCAAATGTTGGATATCCTAATTCTATGGCAAACATGAATCGATCTAACTGAGCTTCTGGCAAAGGATAAGTTCCCTCCTGCTCAATCGGATTCTGGGTAGCTAAAACGAAATAAGGATTAGCTAATTTATAATGATGACCCGCAACTGTAACTGATTTTTCCTGCATAGCCTCCAATAGTGCCGCCTGAGTTTTTGGGGGAGTACGGTTAATCTCATCTGCCAAAATAATATTGGAAAACACGGGGCCTTTAATGAATTTAAATTGTCTGTTTTCATCCAAAATTTCACTCCCTAAAATATCAGATGGCATCAAATCTGGAGTAAATTGAATTCGCTTAAAATCCAACCCTAACACTGTGGATATGGTGTTGACCATTAAAGTTTTTGCCAATCCAGGTACGCCAATTAATAGGGCATGTCCTCCTGAGAAAATACTAATCAAAATTTCATTGATTACCTTTTCCTGACCAATAATCACTTTTGAAATTTCTTTTTTTACCTGAAGCTGGCGATTTACCAATTGCTCTATAGCCTTAACGTCTGACATCTTATTAATTTTTCAACCAATTGTTCTTAAAAGTACAATTTTTGTACTCACCATTTATCTTAATATAGGTTTCTTCAATTTTAGTTTCAGACCATTTCTGAATGGCTTTAATTTGTTTTTCTTTAAGAGCTAATTCTCTGATTCTTGAATAATCTCTAGCGTAATCAGCCTTGTGCTCTTCTGTACTATTAGTAATCTTAATAATTTTATAGAATTTTCTTCCTGATCGATCTTGATCTAACAACGGATAAGACACCTCGTCATTCTTTAAGTTAACCACTTGCGAATACAATGTAGGATCCATTTTTGTTAATTCAAATTGAGCCGTAAAGGTCTTAGGATTAATTAACACGCCACCATTATTTCTGGTTTCCTTTTCGTCGGAATATTCTCTGGCAGCATCCGCAAATGTGATTTCATTATTAAGAATACGTTTTCGAATTAATTCAATTTTATCTTTTGCTTCCTTTAACGCTTGATTGGTAATATTCGGCATTAAAAGAATGTGTCGCAACTCTAACTCACGTCCTCTAATTTTTTCCAAATAAATTATATGATAACCAAATTCAGTTTCAAAGGGTTCTGAAACTTCACCTTCTGCCATACTGAAAGCGACATCCTTAAATTCCTTGACAAATGGTGTTTTTTTGGTCATTTTGTAAAATCCTCCATCGGATCTTGAACCTGGATCTTCCGAATACAACACGGCTTTACTAGTAAAACTTGCTCCGTTTTCTAAAACGTCCTTTCTTATCTTGTTTAATCTTTCAATAACCTTATCCTTATCTTCTTGTGTTATTTCAGGCTTTATTACAATCTGAGCCAGCTCCAATTCAGCACCAAAAACAGGAATATCATCTTCAGCAATACTATTAAAAAACTGTTTGGTCTCTTCTGGTGTTATCTCCACTCCACTCACTACCTTTTCCTGCATTTTAGTAGAGAGTTTGTTCATTTTAATGATATCTGACAACTCACTTTTGAGTTCGTCCTCACTTGATTTTTTAAAATATCCAACCACTTTATCCATGGACCCCAACTGCTCTAACATATAATCAATCTGATTATCCATCAACGATTGAATCTCCGAATCCGCAACGGGGATGCTGTCTTGAACGGCATGATGTGCATATAATTTATCCTCTAATAATTTACCTAAAAGCTCACAACGCGTAATGCCTTTAATTGAATTTCCTTGTGCTTGTAGCTCTACAAAAGTTTTATCTATATCCGACTCTAAAATAAAATAATCTCCTACCACAGCGACCACTCCATCTACTTTCTGTTTTTGCACCTGTGCCTTAACTCCAACTGTACTAACTACTATTAATAGTGTTACTATTCTACTTAAATACTTCAAACTTCTCATCTTTAATGGCATTATTTGTAATCTCTTTTTTAAGTTGTTCTATCAACTTCGATTTTCTTCTGTTCAATACAATATCCTTTAGAATCTTTCTTTGGTACTCATAGGGACTCTCGTCACCAACATGTAACACGCTCTTTACTTTAACCAAATAGGAATATTGTGCATCTTTCTCTTCGATAAAGTTACCCTCTATCAAGTAGTGCTTTTCAGTTTCTGGAGTAATAAATGGCAACTCATCTACAATACTTTGCGTTTCTACCCAATCTTCCTGATTCCAGGCAAAATGGGAAAATTGCATCCCAATAGATGCTAAATACGCTTGATCATCTTCGTTAAATCTTTTGAATTTTTCTACAATCTTCTTATACTCATGATGACCATTTTTTACCACAATCAATCGTAATTTAACCAAGTTTTCATTTAGGGTAAAATGGTTTTTTGTTTCGGCATACAAAGATTTTAAATCCTCTTCATCTACTACGGTATCCAATGATTTAGAGACCAACCTTTCTATGTATGAATTAGTATACAAATCAGCCTTATACTGCTCTACCAGACGATCTATGGCAATTTTTACTTCTTTATTCATATTATTTTCAGAAGCAGCCATAATAATCTTTTTTGATGCCCAAGTATGTATATAATTCTGAACAATAACCAAACTATCTTCTGGAGACGTTCCTTTAGGCACTAAGCCTTCAATATCTTGAACAAATAAATACGAGTCATCCACTCTTGCAATGGCTCCAGACAAATTACCTTGTGTGTTCTTCTGACAAGAAAAAACAAAAGCAAAAAATAATATCCCTAAACCAATAGTGGTTATCTTCATTATTGCAGGCTCTTCTTTACTTTATCTAAAATACCCTCGTTGATAGTGATGGTTGATTTAGCTTTCATTTCTTCCACCCACTGCTTCTCTAAAAACTGTTGGTAATCACTAATTACTTGACCTTTGGTTTCATCCAGTTCCTTGACAGAGGCTGGTAATTTCTCCTTTCCTACTAGTATATAAAAATAATCTCCCTCTTCAATTATGTCAGATACTCCATCAACATACACATAACTTTTTGGTAATTTTTGAGAACCCACTTCAAAGATTCCCTCTTCTATCATTACCTTATTTTCTTGTTCTGTATTGAATGTTCTTCTGATGTATTCAACTCCTTTGCCCTTTGTTAGATGCTTTCTGGATTTCTTAATTACTTTTAAATCCGTTGAAGAAATAATTTTCACATCATATCTAACGCCCCATTTATAATTTTCTTTGTTTTTTTCATAAAAGGCTTTTAATCCCAATGTGTCCTTTTTGGCTTTTGACCAAACGTTTTCGCTCATTAAATCAAACAACAAAATTCCTTCTTTGTACTCAGTCATCACAGACTTGAACTCTGGCATTTCTTCTTCCAAGTTATTCGTATAGTACAAATTCAATTGTTCCTTGATGTACTTGTCGTAAAGAAAATCAAGTAATTTTTCTTTTGGTTTTATAGCTATATCTGAGTTTTGCTGAGCATACAAATAATTTAAAAACTCTTTTACTTTGATATCTAATGTATCCAATTTCAAAAGAACCTCTGCATCATATTTATACTTTTCAGGTGTACTCCACGATTTGTTATAAAACTTATCTGTGAATACTTTTCCAACTTCGTTAAACATTTTTTTGTTATGAGTCACTTTGTACTTCGCTTGCAGTTTTTCGGTTAATGTATTTTTCAACACTACAGAACGATCATCACGTAGCACTTTAAATTTGATTTTTGATTCTAACTCTTCAAATGATTGTAATGGAATTTTTTCTATTAGTTTAACAATATGCCACCCATAAATGGTTTCAAATGGTTCTGAATAATCTCCTGGTTTTTCTAAACTAAATACGGCATCCTCAAAAGGAACAGACCCCACCTCTCCTGTACCAAATTTTTCTAGTTTACCTCCATTAGAAGCGCTTGCTCCGTCTTCCGAATAGTTTTTGGCTAAAGTTTCAAATTTTTCTCCTTGTTTTAACTTTAAGTAGATATCGTATATTTTATCCTTAGGCTTAAAGGTGGCTGTGTCCTTTTCTTTTTTGAACAACATGATATGTGCTGCTATCGCCTCTCCTCTACTTGGCCTAACATCATCAACCTTAACTATATGATAACCAAACTTCGTTCTAACAGGCATTGATATCCCGCCTACAGGTGTAGTATAGGCTGCATTTTCAAAAGGGTAAACCATTTTAAACGCAGTAAAATAGCCTAGATCTCCTTTATTCTGTTTAGCAGAAGGATCTTCCGAATAGTTTTCTGCCATTGTACTAAACGATTCGCCTTTTTCGGCACGTACTTTTAATTCGAGTAACTTATTATATGCTTTTAAGGTATCTTCTGGTGAGGCGTATTCATCAACTCTTAATAATATATGTGAGGCTCTTACCTCTTTCTTCAAACGATTATAACCTTCCTCTACTAGTTCTTGTGTTACTTTTTTATCCAGTAAATATTTTTTAGCCAATTGACTTCTGTAACTAGTCAATTCACTTTTGAATTGACTTTTTTCGTCTAAACCCAGCTCATAGGCTTTATTTACTTTAAGTTTATAGGCAATGTACAACTGTAAATACTGATCAATATCTTTTTGAGATTCATCTTTAACTAAATCAATATTCTTTTGGTACACTCTTTTGAATTCGTCAGCATTATATTCCTGATTATCAATCGTAAATAACACATCGTTTGATTCTGTTTGTGCGGTACTCAACACACCGAAAAATAATAATAGAATAAAAAAACTGTTACACTTCATGATTAAATTCTTTTTAATTAGTTAGTTATGTTTAGTTTTATTTGTCTTCCTTATCAAGATAATTAGGTATCCCATTACCATTAGCATCATCGTCAGTCCAATCTCCGTTTACATTGGTGTCTTCGTCTTTTGTAAGAATTTCATCACCGTCATCATTGTTGTCAAGATAATCTAAATAATCATCCCCATCAGCATTTCCATCAGTCCATTTAACCCCTTCTGACGTTTCTTTATCCTTGTACGAAAGCTCCGTCTTTGTGAGTATACCATCTCCATCATCATCTGCGTCCATGAAATTAGCTATACCATCTCCATCGGTATCAAGTTCATAAAACCCATCAAACGGATTGTCTGTTAAGTTTGTTTTTTCTTCAAATGTCTTTACTCCATCACCGTCGTGGTCTCGTTGTCTTACATGATAAAGTTTAAACTCCAATACAATAGGAGAATATGAATCTAACGAAGGTTGAGCCATCTCAAAGAAACCTAACCCCGATGGCACAAAAACAATTCCATGTCCATAATCTGTAAATGTAAATGTCCCGTCTCCATTAGGAGTAAAATCTCCCGACTTAAATAGTGTGCTAATTAACTGAGGTGCTGTTAAAGAAAATAGCTCTCCAGATTTTCTGGTTTTAGATGGCACTTCCCATCTTGGTTCTTGATTATCTAAAAAAGTCTCATTTTTAAGATTCATACCCTTATAAGAAACAAACAATGAATCAAATCGGATAGGTTGAATGTTTTTACCTTTAGAAAGTTCTACATAATGGATATTATAAGTTAAATCACCTACAGCATATTCAACCATTTTATATCCAGAAAAACCAGTAATTGAAGTCTCACCTTCTTTCTTTTCCCTGATGCTATACTTTTTAATCCCATCAGTTGAATCTACTGCTATTGTATTCTCTTCTAAATACTTTTCGATGGTCTCAGAATCCAGAGTATACTGCATAGTTACATCTCGTAACTGATATTGAACAAACCCCTCATCTTTATTATCACAAGACAACACAACTATACCTAAACATATTGCCAATAAAATCCTTAAAACCATTTGATTTTTTTAAATATTTTGAAGCCGCAAGATACAAATTTGATTTATTTTTGAGACACATTTAACCTGAGTTTAAGAGTTGTATGAGAATCGATAAATATTTATGGTGTATTCGTTATTACAAGACCCGAAATTTAGCTACCCAAGCTTGTAATAAGGGACAAATCACGCTCAATGACCAAAAAGCTAAACCGTCTAAAAATGTGCTATCAGGAGATATAATAACCCTAAAAAAAAATCAAATCACGTACACCCTCAAAGTGCTTGATATACCTAAAAGTCGATTAGGAGCCAAACTGGTTGATTTATATCGGGTTGACACTACCCCTCCTGAAGAATTAGACAAACTAAAACTAATCCGAGAAACATCTAGTTATTATCGCGAAAAAGGGGTTGGAAGACCCACCAAAAAAGACAGAAGAGATATTGATTCTTTCACCCATCCTTGGGAAGAAGATGATGATTACGAAGAGTTGTAGATTAAACT
>JACJYY010000003.1 GCA_020635875.1 Flavobacteriales bacterium | reverse complement strand
ATAAACTAGGAAATATTCTTACTCTTAACGGCACGGATTACAAATCCGCGCTATCGGGAGTCTTATTTTATAAATCTTTTAAATCCTTTTGAGTCCTAATAATCACAAAGAGAATCAATTTTTTTGTCCTTTTAATTTCTTTAATCTTATTTCAATTAAAAACTAAGTAGGGGTGTTGTACTCTCTTTTTAATGTTCATTTCCATTATAAATCCACATTGGCGTAGTTTCTCCTGCTTTTTCAAATCCAACTTTTTTATAAAAATCAACTGCTTTTCCATCAGCAGTCAGCATTTGCATATGAAATTCTTTATATTTTTCTTGAAATTTATCTACAATCATATTTCCAATTCCAATTCCTTGATACTCTGGATGAACTAACAAATGTGGATAATAAACAACAAGGTATCCATCTGATATTGCATTTCCAAGTCCAATTAATTTTTCATTGTCCCAAGCAGTTATTAATGAATGAGAATTTAAGAGTGCATTTTTTAATTGAGTAGGTTTTTCAGCAGAACTCCATCCATTAGCTTTATACAATTCAACTATTTGTTCGATATCTATATCTTTCGTTTCTGAAATTGTAATCTTCATTTTTTGATTTTTTTGAGCTTGTATCTAACAATTAAATAAATAAACAATAACAAAAAAAAGGAAAAAACTATATTCTATCTTTAGAAAATGTAAAAACTTACAAAATGGGAAAATCAATACATACACAAAAAGTAAATGCGATGACATTATAAAAGTAATAATACCTATAGGCACTGCATCTGGATTTGAATCAACTTCTCTTAATTTATTATGATGATAATAAAATAAATCATCAAAAATATTATACCTCATATTTTAAAATATTTAATACAACCCCCGACCGCTCGGATATGTTAGCGCAGATTTGCAAACCCGACCGCTCGGATATGTTAGCGCAGATTTGCAATCTGTGCCCGCAACAATGCTAAAACAATATCTTTCAAAAAAATCAAACACGGCACGGAAAAAATTTCCGCACAATCAAAACCAAATCTCTAAATCGCTAGAGTTATATTTCTCACTCTTACGAGCTTCGGATTGCAAATCCGAGCTATCAGGTTAAGCCTTTTTCAAGTCGCGCCTCATGAATCATAGCTCCGATTTTGAAGTTTTCAAAACCTCTATCAAACTCATCACGTTTTGCAGTACCAACTTTTCCGTAATGTTTATCCTTGAATTGATCAAGTGTCCGAGTGTTATTATTTTTCGCTTTCATATTCATTTTTTATTTTAATTGCTTTTTCAATTTCTTTTTTTGGTGCTTTTTGTGTTTTCTTCCGAAATCCGTTTGCCAATACGATTAGTTGACCTTGATCGAAAAAACAAAAGATTCTAAAAATGTCGCTTCCCTGTTGAATTCTAATTTCATAAAGACCGCCAGTATTTTCAATATGCTTAAGATAAGTTTCAGGAACTCTATCTAATTCTTGAATTAATTCTAATGTCCAGATAATCTTGTCTTTTACTTTATCACGCTGTTTTATAAAGAATTCTTCAAAGTAATCTTTGTAAAAAACAATTGTGCGTTTCTTTTGCTTATGATTCATTACACAAAGATACGAAAGTTGCCCGAAAGTGAAACTGCTTTTTTTGAAGAATTTTTCTCTGGCCAGCATCTTGCTGGTGACCACATAACGTAAATCACATTAACGGGATACGAGCAAAAGATGTTAGTCCCGATCGCGCGGATTTGTACCTTAATTCCGCGCTATCCTGGTTTGACTCCGTCGAATTTTATCTCTTGTGGTAACGAACAAAAGACACTACCTCTCCTTATTCTCTAAATATTGAGTAATCTCTTGTATTGCTTTTAGTCTATCAGGAGTTCTATTAAATACAAACCCTTTATGTTTTAATATATCCAACAAACTCATATAGCCTGTTTGACCTAACACGACTGTTCCATTAATATATATTTCTTGAGGTAAATCACATTTCAAATCTACTATTAGATATTTTAACATACTCAAGTTTTTAAGTGACCCTAAACAGTTAAAAACAATATTTTCCATATAATCCTTGTCATTATTATACAAATGCAACAACTTGTTTTTATCAGATTTAGCCACGAGTAAATCAACTATCTTGATACCACAAGAAATTAAATCTTCATTATTATAGTATAATATGGTTTCAGAAATAGGTTCGTGCCTAGAATGAGTACAATTCTTAATTACATCAGGATGAATTTCTGCTCCATATTTGAGTAACTCCTGTATATAATACAAATCACAATTATTACAATGTCGAATTGCAGACATTATAGGAGTATCACAATATCCATCAGAGATATTGGGGTTAGCCCCTAATCTAAGTAATTCTTGAAATGCTATTTTCTTATCATTTACTATCGTAAGAGCCAAGAGGGAAGTTTCATGTTTTTCATCTTTAAAGTTTAGCAGAGAAGAATCAGCTACTAATTCTTTTTTTATCCTAACAATATCTTCACTTTCAATAGCTCGTACTATACCATCAGCCTCAGAACCATAATAATTCGAAAACCTATATGCGCTAGGAGCATTATCACAAAAAAAGGATATCAAAAAAATTAATAATACACCTATTCTAGCCATATATATTATAATTATCTACATCCACAATTAGCCTTACTATCTTTTCCAGTTCCAAAAGTATGATGAACATTATCTCCAATGTTATTAATATCATGAACTTCAAAGAGATTAAGCCTAAACCTATCCCAAAATTCTCCGTGTTCCCTCTGCTGGCGCGAGCGTCTCGATCGTGTTCCAACGCACCTAAAGTAAACATTTACTTCCAATAAACACACCCTAAAACAAAAACTACCCGTTCCTCTGAACCACAAAATCTTTGAGATAATACGGCTCAAAATAAGCTACATCTTCAAACTGATCTTTTGTGAATTTGACATAACTCATCATCGCCATTTCCCGAGCAGACGGATAGTTTATATCTAAATAATGACAATTACCTTTAGTCAAAATAGTTTTAGTTTTTTCGGCACCATCACCTAAAAAACAGATGGGTTCCTCGTAGTTTGAAAAAGCGCCTTCTTCTATGATTTGCGCTTCAATGCCACGAACCATTTTATAATTTGCATCAAAAACGGCACTGTACACTTCCATTCTACGAGCGTCAAGCATCGGTATTATCAATCCCTGTTCTACTTTGGCCTGTCGAGCCAAAACTTCTAAGGTCTCTAATGCTATTAATGGTTTGCCTAAAGCGTAACACAGTCCCTTAGCGGCTGACACACCGATACGCAAACCCGTATACGAACCAGGCCCTTGACTCACAGCTATTGCATCTATCTCTGAAAGTTCCTTCCCTGATTCTTTGATTACCTCATCAATAAAAACATGCAACTTTTCGGCATGTGAATAACCTTGATCGGAGACTTCTCTTACAGCTATCACTTTACCATCTTTGGCCAAAGCCACAGAACAATTTTTTGTTGCCGTTTCAATATTTAGAATCAATGCCATTTCTTAAAATAACTTTACACCAAAATACAATTCTAAAATTTTCACTCTAAACAAATAATCGTATTTCGCTTTATTCATTTCTGACTGAGCCGTTGTTAACAAGACTTGTGATTGACTTACATCATACGAATTACTCATCCCTACAGCATTACGTTCTTGGGTATAACGAAAGGCTTCCGCTCGTGCTTTGACTGTTTCTTGTGCTGCCAAATAACTATTTAGCGCCCTTTCAGTAGCTGCATAAGCCGTGTACACATCATTTTCTAAATCCAATCTTGCTTGATCGGCTGTCAGCTTTGCTTTTTCGAAAGCAACCTGCGCTCTTTCGATTCCTGTTTTGACAGAAAATCCATTAAATACAGGAACGTTTAGCGAAAGACCAAATGAATGTCCTCTGTTATTCCACAATTGATCTACAAATGGATCTGCAGGTTTTAAACCAGCCGCTGTCAACCTTTCAAAATCATTGTAATTGGTTCCAAAATTATAAAAGGCAGATAAACTTGGAGACCTCGCTCCTTTGGCTATATCTATATCTTTTCGAGCCAAATTCACTCTCGATTGTGCCAACTTTACTTCGACTCTTTCATTAAGAGCCTTGGCTACTATATCTTGAGGCTTCTGCATCAAAATATCTGATGGTTCGATTGAAATAGTCGTATCATCAATATCAAATTCCATAGGATTCTCCAACACTAACAACTGAGCTAAATTTATCTTAGACAAATACAACTCTGTTTCTGCAAAAATCAATTGTTGTTTATTAGAGTAAATATCCGCTTGAATATTGAGTGCTTCACCTTTTGGCAATTGACCGCCATCTACTAATTCTTGTGTGCGTTGTAAACGCAATTCGTTATTAGCCAGTTGTTCCTTTTGGATTTTTACATTTTCCTTATTAGAAATAATTTGCAAAAAAGCATTGGCCACCATCACAGCTGTATTTTGTTGAATTTGCTCTCGTTGAAACTCAGTTGCTACTTTTGACAGTTTTACGCGTTGGAGCCTTTTTTGGTTCTGCAAACCATTATACAAACTCAAACCAGAACTTAACCCTGCCGAAACCGTATTAGAAGTTTGATTTACTTTTTGACCTGTTGTTGGATCATCTGTCAAACCTACGTTCCAACTACTGTTGGCATTGGCATTAATCGATGGCAAAAACCGACCTAATGCTGCTTTCTTATCAATATCAACCGCTTCTACATCAATGTCTGCTTGCTTTACAGATATGTTGTTTTCAATAGCATGTGTAATACACGCTTCCAGTGTCCATTTCTTCTGTTCGTTTGGAGTAAGCTCTTGGGCAAACCCTAAACATCCGATTAATCCAATAACACTATATAGTATCCAATTTTTCATCTTGTCTTTTTAGAATTATTGTACTTGGTTCCAGATTTTAATCTCATCCTTATCCGTAACCCCTTTTAAAACATGTGCGTAAATTCCGTCGCTCACCCCAAGTTCTATGTACACCTTCTTAAACTGTTGATCTCCTGTTTTTACCTCCACAAATGGCTTGTCGGTTTTTTCTTCAAACTGAACCAAGGCTTCTTTAATTGCTGGTACATTTTCAGCTTTTTCTAAAATTATTGAAGCATTTGCACTCAAACCAGAACGAATAAATGTGGTATCTCTATTTTTTAGTGCACCTTCAATTTCGAATTGGATGGCTCCGTTTTCGGCAACACCCTTAGGGGCGATATAATCTAATACAGCCTCAAATACTTTATTCTCTATCGCTCCTACTGTGATTTCTATAGGCAATTTTTCTTTGATTTTCCCTACTTCTGACTCGTCCACTTTTCCTTTGAATATCAACTTATTGACATCTGCCACAGTGGCTATAGTCGAACCTTCATTAAAGTTATTAGCCTGAATCACTTGTGTACCTACCTCTGCTGGCACATCTAAAATCATCCCTGCAATGGGTGATTTGATAATCGTATTAGCCTCTTTGCCCAAACCACTTGTAGTTCCTGTTTTTATGATTTCGTAGTTTTGAACGGCTGACTCATAGCTTTGAACGGCTTGGTTATACGCTAATTCTACAGCATCAAAATCATTATCTGAAATTACTCCTTTGTCATGTAGAGCCTTTTGTCTATCGTATACTTTCTTTTGGTTATCCAAAGCTATCTTATTACTGGTCACCGAATTTTTTGAACCATTTAAAGAATTAATATCTGGTACCACACGTACTATTGCAATAACATCACCTGGCTTAACAAAGTCTCCCGCCTGAACCAAAATCTTTGAAATAATTCCTGAAATATTGGGTTTGATATCAACCTCCTCTTTAGGCTCTATATTACCAGTAGCAATTGTTTTTTTGACTATAGTCTTTACCTCTAATTTGTCGGTTTGATAGACTATTGGTGATTGCTTATTCTTATTGTACAAATAGTACAATGCTCCTGAAAAAGCGGCTACTATAATCACTAAAATACTAATTGTTATTCCTTTTTTCATATGTAATGGATTTAAAACTTTATACTTTATTCATCTCTTAAGGCATCTATAGGCCTAATTTTTAACGCTATTTGAGCAGGCAACAAACCCGCTAGTAATCCTGACAACACTATCAGTACCAATGATACAATCACTGCACTTAAGTTCACACTTGGGTTGATAAACATGGTTACGGCACTTGGATCGTTGTCCAAAACACCATTGACCGCCCAAATCAACACGGCAGACAAGATAACACCTACCATACTCGCTATCAATGTCAACACAAGTGATTCTAGCAATATTTGCCCTCTAATCACTGATGGTGCTGCACCAATGGCTCTCCTGACACCTATCTCTTTTGTTCTTTCTTTTACTACTATCAACATAATATTGGACACTCCAATTATACCTGAAACCAAAACCAATGTCCCCACAAAATAAGCGATAACTTGTAGTATATCAAAAAGTCCATTAATTTGGTTATACTTCTCAAACAAATCAAAATTACCTATTGCTTTTTTATCATCAGGATGGATAGAATGCTCTTTCTTTAAAATGTCTTTAATTTTTTCTTTGATGGAAGTTATAGGCACTTCGTCTATCGCCGTTAATGCCATCCAACCCACTACATTTTGCATATTAAACACTTGCTGAAAAGTCGTAAATGGCAAAAACACTTTTTTTTGATTCGTTTCTGGATTACCAAAAGCCGATTCTTTATAATACACACCTACAACCTTAAAGTTCACTGAATTTATGGTAATAAACTCTCCAATTGGATTTTCATTTTTTTTGAATAATTCCTCTACTACTCCTTCTCCAATAACAGCCACCTTTCGTTTATCATCCATATCCTTATGATTGATAAAACGTCCCTGACGGATATCCATAGGCTCCTGTAAAATAAACTCTGGCGCATCACCATATACAGTGTAAGCTGATACTGTTGTACCTCTGACAACCGTATTTGTACCTCTGTGTCCACCCAACTGCAAACGTGGAGAAATCAATCGTAGTTCTGGCATTTTACTTTTGAGAATTTCGACATCCTTATTCACGTAATTGAATTGACGCCCTTGAGCATAACCTTTATAGGGTTTAGCGGTTGGCATTGCCCAAACAAACATGGAATTAGTGGCAATTCCTCTAAAGTCTTTTTTTACTCCATTCTCTAAACCTTTACTGGCAGACAGCAACACTACTAAAATAAAAATCCCCCAAAACACCCCAAACGCCGTCAAAAGTGTACGAAATGGCTTAGCACTTAATGCTTCCACAATTTCTGACCAACTCTCTTTTGACAACCAACTACTCATCTCTTAACGCTTCAATTGGTTTTATACTTGCTGCTTTATACGCTGGGACAAAACCCGCTAGGGCTCCTGCCAAGACTAAAATACCTACTGTCGTCAGAGCCACATTAAAATCAACCGATGGATTCGTAAAAAAATCGGAGACAATCTTAGGACCTACAAATTCGAGTAAAAGAAGACTCGCAATCAAACCGAATACACCCGAAATAGCGGTGATGAATATCGATTCGTGTAGTATCATCCCAATAATAACTTTTGGGGTAGCACCCAAAGCCTTACGAACACCTATCTCTTTTGTACGCTCTTTGACTATAATCATCATGATATTGGATACCCCTACTACACCTGCCAAAATGGTACAAATCCCTACACCCCAAAAAAACAATTGTATCATTTTGTTTAAATCATAAAACTTTTTGGCTTCTTCTATAAGGTTAAACACTCTTATGGCTGCTTTATCATCAGGCGCTACCAAATGTTTATTTTGTAAAATTTGTAACAACTTGGCTTGAAAAAACTGTGATTCTTTTAAAGCCTGATCATAGGATTCTCTTTTAGGCAAGGTAAAAGACATGTTGGTAATCATATCTCCTGCGCTAAATACTTTTTGAGCTGTTGTAATAGGAATAAAAGCATTGCTCTCCTCACGTTCTCCCCCTGGGTCAGTATACACACCTATTACTAGATACACCACTGAATTTATCTGAATGTATTTCCCTAAGGCTTTTTCCTTTTCATCGAAAAGTTCTTGTTTGACTTTATTGCCAATCACTACTACCTTTCCGTATTGCAGCACATCCTTTTCGTTGATAAAACGGCCTTCGACTAAAGATATATTCTCTAAATAAGACATATCCGCATGACAACCTTGTACACTATAATTCCCCGTTTCTTTTCCGTATAAAAAGTTGGTTGACCAATTATTGTATCGTGCTGTTTTTTTGTCAATCTCTTCTCCCAACACTTGCCGCACCATGTCATAATCCTCATTACGCAATTGTATCTTACGACCCGGATTAAGCCCTTTATATTCTTTATTGGTTACCCATGTAGAGGTTTTTATACTATTACTAGCGTCTTTTTCAAACTGTGCAGACACTCCATTTTCGAGTCCCTTACCTACCCCTAATAAAATTACCAAAATAAAAATCCCTGAAGACACAGAAACCCCTGTCAAAAACGTCCGAAGCTTGTTTTTGCCAATCGCATCAAATATTTCTTGCCAGCGTTCTATGTTAAACATTTTCTCTTGTTCTATTTATTATTCGTCTCTAAGAGCATCAA
This sequence comes from Flavobacteriales bacterium, assembly GCA_020635875.1. Lineage (GTDB taxonomy): Bacteria > Bacteroidota > Bacteroidia > Flavobacteriales > Flavobacteriaceae > Flavobacterium. Next base: position 375,056 of record JACJYY010000003.1, on the reverse strand, counting down.
TTGGTTTTATCTTAATAGCTGTTCGTGCTGGTATATACCCCGCAATGAGTCCTGATGTTACCAAAATAAAAAAGGCAACACCTATTGTTCCCACATTTACTGTAGGATTCGTAAAAAATAAATCTTCTTTATCAGGAATAGTATCTAGGATTTGATTTACCAAAACAACCACTCCTGTAGATACTATTACCCCTACCATACCCGCTAACAAAGTCAAGACAATCGACTCGGTCATTAACTGAACCACGATTGCTTTGGGAGTCGCTCCGATAGCTCTTCTGATCCCAATCTCTTTAGTACGCTCTTTAACCACAATTAACATGATATTGGTTATCCCAATAATGCCCGATAATAATATAAGAATGCCCACAAAATAAGACACCAACGCCAATACATTGAACAAATCAGAAGTTTGTTTATAAAACTCATACAAGTTCCATCCCCAAAACGCGTTTTCGTCATCTGGATGTACATTATATTTCTTTTTGAGTAGTTTTTGCGCTTCGGTTTCAATTTCTGTACCTGTATGGGAATCATCAGCTGTTATAAACATACTTGGCACTGAATCACCTAGATTATGTATTTGCTGATAGGTCGAAAAGGGCATTAAAACGGTTCTTTTATTACCCCACCTAGTATTGTCAGTGTACACACCAACAATATGAAACCCCACATTGTTAATGGTTATAAATTGTCCTATAGGGTCTTCATCAAACGAAAACAATTCTTTAACCAAATCAACACCAACCACTGCAATTTTTGTTCTTTCATCAAAGTCGTTTTGATTAATAAATCGACCTTTTACCATCTTATACGGCAGTTGCTTAATCGCATTGGGTGATTCTCCTTTAATGGAATATTCTCCTTTTTCAGCTCCTTTTTGAACCGACCCCATTTCCCCCCAACTACCTGTGCTGAGATACTTTATGCCCTGAATAGAGTTACGAAGAAAGGCGACATCTTCATTCTTCATCTGAATCCTTCTACCTTCTTTATATCCTTTATAGGGCATAGAGGTATTGCCCCCTAAAACCACAATAGAATTAACAGCAACTCCATCAAAGCCTTTCTTTACTCCATTCTCTAAACCATTACTGGCTGAAAGTAACAATACCAGAATAAAAATTCCCCAACACACCCCAAAAGCAGTAATTATGGTGCGCATAGGTTTTGCATAAAGTGCTTGCAACACTTCTCCCCATCGGTCTCTATCAAAAAATCTACTCATCTTTTAAGGCTTCAATAGGTTTTACCAACGCGGCTTTACGAGCAGGAATAAATCCAGCTATAACTCCTGTGATTATTAATAAGACTAGTGTTGTTGTAGCGATTTGAAAATCAACTTCAAACTTTTTTAACATAGGATGTAATTCGAACTGACTAATGAGTTCTAATAATCCAAGACTCGATATCAATCCGATAAAACCTGATAGAGTAGTGATAAAAACAGACTCTTGTAATATCATCCCTATAATGGCAATGGGTCTTGCGCCCAAAGCTTTACGGATACCTATTTCCTTAGTTCGTTCTTTAACAACTATCATCATGATATTGCTGACCCCAACTACACCTGCTACTATAGTACAGATTCCAATCCACCAAAAAAAGGTATTAATAGCAAAAAGAGTAAGAGTTGTCGATTTTGAACGTTCTACAGAACTGAACACATAAAAAGCACGTTCATCATTAGGTGCCACAGTATGCAATTGACGCAAAGCCGTTCTGACCCCATCCAATAATTGATCTGATTCGGCTTCCAAACGACTAGGATTGTCTGGCACCCTCATTGTAAATGCGATATTATCAATTTTATCGGCCTTATTAAAAATTCTGGAAACTGTTCCTATCGCAGCGTAGGCACTGTGTTCTTTCCATGATTGAGAAGCATTTTCGAATACGCCTACCACTCTAAAAGGAATAGAATTGATATACAAGTACTCCCCAATTGGGCTTTTATCCCTAAACATATCCGTTTGAATCGCCTTACCTATAATGATATTTTTAGTAGCATTGACGATATCATTTTGGTTTAACGAACGGCCTTCTATGATGGAACAGGCTTCGATACCCATAATACCAACACCTCCACCTTTCAGGTCATAACGCGTACGACTTTCATTTCCATACACAAAAGTTCTGTTACGCATTTCAATTACAGGGGATTGCAACTCAAACTTATCCTTGAATTTATCCGCTAAATAATCAAAATCCCGCTGACGTAACTGTATCACTCTGCCTGGATTTAGACCTTTATATTCTACCGAAGTCATTCCTGGATTAATCCAAATTTGGGTAGAAGCAGTACCTGCCATTTGCTCTCTAATCCCATTTTCCAAACTTCGAGCCAGACCCAACAAAATAACCAGTATAAAAATCCCTGATGCTACAGAAATTCCAGTTAATGTAGTTCTTAATTTATTTTTGGCTATAGCCTGAAAAATTTCCTGCCAGCGCTCTATACTAAACATTCAACTTTACTCTTGTTTGTTCTATCTTTTTATCCTCAGTAATTACCCCGTCCTTTAGATACACTATGCGTTTAGTCATCTCTGCAATATCCTGTTCGTGGGTCACGATCAATATGGTTTTACCTTCGTCATTTATTTCCTGCAACAACGCCATTACTTCGTACGAGGTAGTAGAATCCAAAGCTCCTGTAGGCTCATCGGCCAACAACACCTTAGGATTTGAGGCTAAAGCTCTAGCAATGGCGACGCGCTGCTTTTGTCCTCCCGAAAGCTCATTGGGCAAGTGGTGCATATGAGACGCTAAACCTACTTTCTCTAAATATTTTTTAGCAATTTCTTCGCGCTCACTTTTCTTTATTCCTTTATAGTATAAAGGCAGTGCTACATTGTCCAGTGCGTTTTTATAGTTTATTAAATTAAACGATTGAAAAACAAAACCTAAAAACTGGTTTCTGTATTTTGAAGCCACCGTTTCGTTTAGGTTTTTGATAGGCACACCATCTAAATTATAACTTCCAGTATTGGCCTCATCCAATATCCCGATAATATTTAGCAAAGTTGATTTACCCGATCCTGAAGAACCCATGATGGCAACCATCTCCCCTTCTTTAACCTTAAAATCAATGCCTTTTAAAACTTCTAAAGAAGAGTTTCCGATGGTATAGGATTTATGCAAATTTGAGATATCAATCATATCCAATTGTTTTTTTCAAAGTATCTCGGGTAAAGATAAAACTTTGTATGCTAGAATAAGATATAATTAACGTTATATCGGTAAAAAGGGAAATAAAGAAGGTTATCCTTGTTTTTTCTTATACATGCGATAAATCATCACGCCAGTTATCGCTGCCAGAACATACGGAATTACCATTAAATACTTAATACCATTATTAATCCCTTCTGCTTTTATTCCAGACTCTTCGGATTGCAAGGCTGCTCTACACATGGCGCATTGAGCTGATGACCAATAGGGCATCAAAAAAGTGATTATTAAAAGGGATACTTTTTTAAGCATAATACGGAGCAATCATCAAATACACCAAAACCCCAGTAACCGCCACATATAACCATATCGGAAAGGTAATTCGCGCTAACTTTTTGTGTTGTGGAAATTGTTTAGTAAAAGCCTTTACAAACGAGAACAATACCATCGGAATGACAGCTATCGAAAGTAAAATATGTGAAATCAAAATAAAATAATACACATATTTAATCGTCCCCTCTCCTCCAAAAGGTGTTGGATCCGATGTCATGTGATAGGCCACATACATCACTAAAAAAGATACTGATAAAGCGATAGCCAATTTCATCAATTTTTCGTGCCAATCGATTTTTTTATTCTTTACGGCTACCAAAGCGGCAATAAGCACCACAGCAGTAACTCCATTAATAGTCGCATATATCGGAGGTAAAAATGACATCGGCTCCACATTAGGTAGTCGAACACCAAACAATAGAGCCACCACCAATGGAATGGCAACAGACAAGACTATAGACCACTTATTTAATTTCTTTTCTAATGACATATTTATTCCTTTAATAAAATGGTTAAATCTTCTTTTAACATTTTTACACCTTTTGGCTCTAAGCCGTCATAAAAACCGATTGGATTGCCATATTCATCTTTGCGACATCTTATATTTCCTTCCTGGTCAACCAAAGCAAAAAAACCGGAATGTTCAAACCCGCCTGCTACTGCACTATTTTCGCCTGCATACAAATTGTAACCCTTATTGGCTATTTCGTAGATATAATCCTTATCCCCTGTTAAAAAATGCCAATTTCTGTGAGAAGCTCCAACTTCTTTAGCATGCTGTAGCAAGACCTCAGGTGTATCATGTTTAGGATTAATAGTAAAGGAAGCAATACCAAAATTGGGATAGGCATAAAACTCATCCTGAATTTCCTTCATGTTTTTGTTCATAATAGGGCAAATCGTAGGACAAGTAGAAAAGAAAAATTCTACGACATACACTTTACCTTTATAATCCTCGTTAGTTATAGTTGTGTTGTTTTGATCCGTCAAACTGAACGAAGGTGCCTTCCCCAAAACAAATAGCTGGTCAGTGGTAAACTTATCTACTATCTTAGGCACCACCCAGATTCCAAAAACCAAAACAATAAACGAAATCCATATATATGATTTACCCTTCATTTGTCTATATTTTCCTCTTATCTACGTTATTTTTTTTCAAAGCCAATCGATATTCCGCTAAAACGACTTTAAGATCATCACTCATTTCATTATGCAAATCAGCCGCAGAAATCGTATTGTATCCTTCTTTATACTCACTATCGTCTTTTCTGCCACGTAGGTTTCGATTTTTATCTACAATATACACATTGGGTGTGCCCAAATTGGCATCCAAGCCTCCTACAAGATTTAACTTTTCATAATATGCTGTTATTTGTTCTGGTGTACCAAAAACAAAATACCAACGGGATACATCTGACAAAAAACTTAATTCTTTTAATAATGCTTTGGCTTGATCTTGTGTCCCTTCAGGAGCAATCATCACAAATTGAAAATCATCAAACTTGTGATTCTTATTATAAATCTTTTGATTGAGATTGAAAGCGTTTCCTTTATTGTATAAAATCTTATTACCCACAAAACCTAATACTGTAATCCTATTGGTTAACGTTTTAGGAATACTGTCTAATGATTGAAACTCATGAATGTCTTGAATCTCCTCTCTCAGCACTGGCAACTTAACAAAGTTGTTAACTCCAGAAGCAAAAAATAAATACGCCACAATAGGAAGAACAAATAGAATAAATAGTACTATATTTTTTTTCATATCGTGTGATTATTGAGAGTACAAAAATAAAAAAAGACGGTTAAAGAACCGTCTTTTTAATGCTTTATCTGTATTGGACTAAATTAAAAAATCCAAGTGTAATGTGAATTGTTAAATACGTCAAATACGTATGTTGCTTCTACTAAAACAATGAAAGACAAATAAAGAATCAAAAATACCACCGGTGCTACAATTGACCATCTCAGATTTCCCTTTTCTCCTTCTAAGTGCATGAACGCCCATGCAATATAGTAGGCTTTCCAAAGTGTCAATAAGATAAAAATCCAGTTTAATACATTTAAACCGAAGATTGAATTGTAATATAAAGCCCCTGGTTTAATGATACCCAAAATAACTTCTACTATAGTAATTACGGAAAGTATTCCAAATACAGTCCAAATTCTTTTTGTGTTTGATTCGTGTGCGTGTGCCATAACTAAATATCCAAAAATTAAACTAGGTAGAAGAATGTAAATACAAATACCCAAACTAAATCTACAAAGTGCCAATATAACCCCACTTTCTCAACCATCTCATAACTTCCTCTTTTCTCGTAAGTACCTAATAATACATTGAAGAAAATCAAAATGTTAATCAAGATTCCTGAAAATACGTGGAAACCGTGAAAACCAGTAATAAAGAAAAAGAAATTCGCAAATACTTTGTGACCATACTCGTTACGAACCAGGTTAGCTCCTTCTACAACTAGAGTTGCATCTTCTAATCTTTTTAAAGACTCTTCTCTACTTAAAATTGTTTTTTCTTTGTCTTTATTAATTACTTCAGTTCTAATTAAAATATCGCTATTTGCTTTAAAACCTGCTTTTACTTCTTCTAAAGAAACCGACGGCAAACTCTCTCCTGTTACAAACCACAATCCATTTTTACGCTCGTGTTCCACTCTTTCAGTTGGGATATGTGCTGCGAAATCAGACAATTTAACACGCTCTCCTTCCTTATTTACGAATTGAAGAATTGAACCTCCTGTAGTTTCTACTGCTCCAAACTCACCTTTGATAAAGTTTTTCCACTCCCATGCTTGTGAACCCACGAACATTGCTCCACCTACAATTGTCAACAACATATAAATCGCCACTTTTGTTTTTTTCATTTGGTGACCTGCATCAACAGCCAACACCATAGTAACAGATGAAAAAATCAAGATAAAAGTCATCAATGCAACATAATACATTGGTGCGTCTACCCCATGCATAAAAGGAAAGTGATTAAACACCTCATCGGCTAACGGCCATGTTTCAATAAATTTAAATCTCGAAAAACCGTATGCGGCTAAGAAACCTGAAAATGTTAGAGCATCAGAAACGATGAAAAACCACATCATCATTTTACCATAACTCGCTCCCATCGGTTGATTACCCCCACCCCACGTGTCTTCTGCTGTAGCTGAACTGATATTTGTTGCTGCCATATTTTGTGTTTAATTATAAAAAGTGTTCAAATTTAATTTTTTTTTTCATTTATAGAAATAGAAAAACAAAAACAAGTACCCCCACAGTATTCCTAAAAAATGCCAAAACATCGCAGCTATCTCTACTCCGAGATAATCGTGTTGGGAATATTTGTTTTTTAAATTTCGTACTATCACTATTAATAGCGCTATTAAACCCCCAAACAAGTGAGCCAAATGAACTAATACTATAAGGTATAAAAATGAGGTAGTAACGGTACTCTCGCTCCCTGTGAAAAAATAACCACTCTCAACCACCTGATTAAAACCTTCGAACTGTGAGTATACAAATCCAAGACCTAATAACAATGTAGCCAATAAATATATCGTTCCTTGTGATACTCTATCATTCGCTATACTTTTTTGAGCCAAATAAAAGGTAACACTACTAATAGCAACAATCACTGTGCTCCACGTAAAAGCAACAGGCAAGGTAAAATCATTAATCCAGTCTGGACGCGTCTGACTAACCACATACGCGCTGGTTAATCCACCAAAAATCATTACCATACTGAGCATGGCAAACCACAACATCAATTTGTAGGATTTGGCCTTTTTTTCTTCAAATTCCTGAAACGTAGCACTCATTTTATCTTAAAAATTTATCTATCACATATACAATCTGTAAAACAGATATATAGGATACACTTGTTATCATTAATTTACGAGCTGATATTGCATCTCTCTGTTTATACAGCGTAACACCTTCTTTTAACAACCACATACCTAACAACACTACAATCACGGCAGAATAGGGTGTAATGTACAGCCCTCCTGTTATACCCAAAGCAGGCAGAAGGGACGCTAAGGTCAACCATATTATATACATAATAATTTGAATGGCAGTACTCTTGTCTTTGTGTCGGGTAGGCAACATAAATATTCCTGCCTTTTGGTAATCATCAAACAAAAACCAACCTATTGCCCAGAAATGAGGAAACTGCCAAAAAAACTGAATCAAAAACAAGGTTCCCGTCTCTATCCCAAAATCATTAGTCGCAGCAACCCACCCTAGCATAAAGGGTATGGCTCCTGGAAAAGCACCTACAAATACCGATAACGGAGTAACTGTCTTTAAGGGTGTATATATACTTGTGTACAAAAAAATGGATATTGCTCCAAACATGGCCGCCTGAGGGTTAATCATATACAGCAAAACCACCCCCATTAAAGTTAACCCAGAAGCTGAAATAAACGCTTGTTTAGGTGTAATTCTACCCGATGGAATAGGTCTTTTTTTAGTCCGATCCATCTTTGCATCTATATCTCGTTCTATGATTTGATTATAGGCATTAGAAGCACCTACCATACAATAACCTCCAATAGCTAACATTACTAATGTTAACCAACTAAACGGATAAGCAGGTGAAACCGCCAAAAGATAACCACAAACAGAAGAAAACACCACGCTAATGGCCAATCTGGCCTTGGTCAACTCCCTGAAATCTCTATAGAAGGTCGCTATCAAATCTTATGAAATAATAAATTTTGAGGGCAAAGATACTTTAAAACCCACCGAAACAACAAGCCTATTTTAAAAATCAGTATAGAAATTAAAGATATCACTTCTCAACCCAAAAGAAATCCAAGTGGTCTTACTCTCAAAGACTTCTGCGGTATTCGTTTCAGGGCTAAAATTTCGAATCATAAGATTCCCAAAAAGCTTAAGATTAGAGGTAGGATTTACTAAATATGCAACGGTCAAATCTCCAATCAGAACAGTAGCTTTATTACCGTTACCCACTTTTATACCTGTAAAATACGGGATGTCTTCTTCATAGCTTTTGTAAATATCCCCTCCATAATTGTTGGTATCACTAGCCGTATTGTAATCAAAACCTCTAACCCCAATATTTAACTTAGCATCTGCCGACCATCTCCCTTTAAAATAACGAGCTATAAAAACCGCCTCCTTAAAGTTGGTCTCCCAGATATGCGCCATACTTTGATTATTATGACCATAATTGGTAATATGTAAACTATGCGAATACGTGTACGGTCGAGCCATATTGTACTCCGCTTGAAGTAAAAGATTCTCCGCACCGAAGGCTTTATAATATTTTACCCCCAACTGAGTCCCATATTTACTCTTCCAATCATTTTGTTGAGCCTTAAGTGTAGACATTGAAAATTCATCTAACAAAAATTGTCCATAAACATTAACCTTATTAGACATTTTATACTTCGAAGTCAATCCCATTAGAGCATTACCACTTCGCCCTGAAGAATTAAACTCTACTGTTCTAAAAAAGATGACAGGATTGATGAAATTAGCATCAAATCCCCTTTGGTTATTATTGGACCAAACTACAGACTCAAAAAAACCTACATTCCACCTTTTACTCACATTATAACTCAAATAATGATTTACAATGTATTTAGTGGCATAGGTCTTTTCGAAAGTAACGTCCTTTCTAACATCTTTTAACACCATATACGTATTGGTGTATTTTAATTTCCAAAACGTCGTGTTAATCTTGGCATAAGGATAAGGACTTACCGCATCACTAATCAACATGGAACGATATCCGTCTCCTATAAAATTTCTACCATACCCCAGCTGAACGTCAATCATATCACTAGCGGCATAAGTAACATTCGCATCTGCGGAAGGAAAATCAAAAGAATTCGTTTTAAAAGGTTTAGCAATTCCTATCCCCGGCACAATTGGGGAACCTCGATCAGTGCCAATTTGCTCCGTGTAATTATTAAAGTAGTCTGCAAACCGCCCCTGACTTTCAAAAATGGTAGTGTAAAACGTTAATCTCTTTCCTAAACCTGCTTGAGCTTGAATTCCTCTGGTATTATGAAAAGTATAGGGAACTACGCTCTGTCTGTCCTTCCCTAATCTCAAATCCCAGATAAAATTAAGATTAAACCAATAGTTCTCAGTCTGATAGGCAACTAAATCTTCGTTAAGCAATTTCCTACCCCACCAAGATTTTGTATCCACTAATATTTTTTTGTGTGCCAATTTATGATCATAATACTTCTTGGTTTCTTTATACGTTAGCGGTTTAGATGCTGTATGATTATTATTCCCTATATGGTTTATTTCATCGTCGAATTGAGCATATAAACTATGCGAAAAAGGAATATTATACGCCGATTCATATTTTGGAGATTCGTACTTAACATAACCCATGTTTTCAAATTCATTTTCGAAACCGTCCTTATCCACAATTAATTTTGATTCAGGAGGAGCAGGACTGGAAAACACTCCACTTTCTTCACCTAATAGTTTTGCGCCAAATGGCACCACAAACTTTAAGGTATATTTTGAATAGGTTGGCTTTCCGTTAAAAGTTGCAGGTTGTATTAATGGAAAAAGCTCAAAAACCCTTTCCATTTCATCTTTCAATTCTGCATAGGGCGCATCAACAAACAAGGTCAATAACTTTCCTTTTTCATCTACAGCAAAAACAGTAATTATTTCCGCTCTAAAATCAGGATTCTGAAATTGCTCTGGCATCACAAAACTAGCATGAACATGTTTCTTCACTTCAGAAAAGAAACATTCTGCCTGCTCATTTTGCAGCAATGACACACAAGCCTCAAAAACTGGCATTTTCTCATTTGATGATACTTGTGCCTGTACCATCAAGTCTAACAATAGAACAAAAGCAACGAAAAACTTATTCATGAAGGTTTTTTTAACAAATCATTAATGATTGCAAACTTACTAAAAAACAAAAAAGGGCTACAATAATTGTAACCCTTTTCAAAGTATCTTATTTGATTAATTCAATCTAAATGTAATCGGCACACTAAACGGTACACGAACTGGTTTACCTCTCTGTTTACCCGGTGTCATTTTAGGCAACTTTTTGATAATTCGAACCGCTTCTTTTTCTAAGTTAGCATCTGGTCCTCTTTGACGAATATTAGTAATACTCCCATCTTTATCAATGGTAAACATCACATTTACTCTACCTTGTATCCCCATCTCTTGAGCAATTTCTGGATAAGTAAAATGTTTCTTAATGTGCGCTTGAATTTCTTGTTGAAAACAATCTCTTCTCTGAGCTTTAGGCACCTTTTCACATCCAGGGAAAATAGGGACATCTTCGATTACAGCAAATGGCACATCTACTTCCACTTCTTCTTCAACCTCTACTACTTCCGCCACTTCGATGATTTCGTCTTGTTTAGTCTCCGTTGATTTGATTGAAGTTTCCTCTACCTCTTTCTCATTTTCAACTACTTTAATTACCTCTGGAGCAGCTGGTGGTGGCGGTGGTGGCGGTGGTGGTGGCTGATTCAAAGCCTGTGTCATTGGCACTTCTTCATCTAAAAAGGCGTCATCAATGGCTGATGTCAAAATTTCAATTTCCTTTGCATACGTCTTCATCTCAATAGCTAAATACGTGAATAATAGCACTGAAACGAGACCTATTTGAAAGTACAGAAAACTGTTCCTTTTAGGATCAACGTTAGGATTTTTCTTCGGTTCCATATCTTATTATTAATGTAGGCTAATTTATAATTTTTTTTTAAAAAACGACCACTCTTTATTCTGGTTTTGCATAAAGTTTCAAAATCGACATAATTGCCATTCCAACAACTCCTCCAAATGTATTGGCTAACATGTCATACCCGTCAGCATGTCTAGAAACGGTCAGTTGGTCTTGCATCAATTCAATCGCTCCTCCGTATAGTATTGAAAAAATCAACGTTATAACATATACAGTCCGTATAACAACAACTCCCCATTCTCTGTAAAGCGAGATACTCAACAAGCTTGCCAAAACACAATGAAATACAAAATGAACCCATTTATCCATCATCGGAACCTTAGGCATATCACTTACATCAAGTTGCACCAAACTCATGGCTGTTATAAGCACGAGCCACAAAAGCAATCCTATAAAAAACTTCTTATTACGCACCGATTAAGTCCGCATATTGCTCGGCGGACAACAATCCCTCTAAAGATGCATCCTCTGCCACTTCCACTTTAATCATCCAACCCTTTCCATACGGGTCTGCATTCACTAATTCAGGCTCGGTATCCAAAGCTTCATTAAACTCAATAATCTCACCTGACACAGGCAAAAATAAATCCGAAACAGTTTTAACCGCTTCAACAGTACCAAAAACGGCATCTTGCTCTATCGTTTCGCCCACTGTATCTACATCGACATACACTATATCTCCTAGTTCTTTTTGCGCAAAATCGGTAATTCCAATTGTTGCAATAGCACCGTCGATGATGACCCACTCATGGTCTTTTGTGTACTTTAAATTACTTGGTATATTCATATTTTATCAAATTATTAGTTTCCAAAATTATATCTAAGCGTAAAACCAGACCTTATATTGGTCATTGGAAAAGACGTAGAAATTACCGCTTGTGAGAAGGCGTGGTCATAAAACAAAATCGCCATCAAGTTTTTACTGAACGAATAATCCGCTGTAAATTTTATTGACCATATATCTTGACCCGCAGATAGTTTATCATTTCCTATCACATCTAAGTAACGAATTACGGTTTTGTTGTTTCGTAAAGAAAAATCCACTTTTAAATTAATATCACTTTTGATGACTCCTGTTCCGTTAGGAGCAAAACGAGAATTAAACGAAATATTCTTAACTCGATATCCCAATCCTATAGTGTATTCCAGACCTTTAACATCGGTCAATAAATTATTATCAAAACTAAGCGACATGGAACGATCTCTTTTGACTTCTGTCAAAAACTTAAACGAACTTTGCAATTCAAAATCAGCTCTAATCAGTGGATTAAACTGTTCTGTCAAGTTGATGTTCGAAATCAAATATTCTGGATTATAATTTCCTGAGACTTCATCAAAACCTCCAGGGTTAGACGTGTATTCAAAATTAGAACGATAAGAATTAATGGTGTAATCCGATTGATACCCATGTTGCAAGGAGAATCTTTTGAAGTTTTCCTTAAACCAACCCAACTTCATCAAACCTGTATATTTTATATTCCAGTTCGGAATAGGCAAGTTCTTAAACGTACTGGTCGAATAGGTATTGGCATCACTTCCTGAATAAGCCGCTAATAGAGCTGGAATCAAAACGTCCTGACTATTCTTACCAAAACCAACAGGGTAGCCCATATTCTTGGCGTGAATAGGATTGTTAGGATTGTCATATACCGGGAAGTTTTTAGTGCCATAATACTGCTCCGCCAAACGATTTGCAATGATTAACCTATTGTTTTTAAAAGCATCAAACGATTTAGAATGGGCTGCATTTGACCCATCAAAAGAAGTCCTAATCAATACTGTTGAAATAGCATAATTACCTGAGCTATAAGGTGATTGCGCATTGTACACTCCATTCTGAACATTATACTGCTCGGAAAAATTATCTGCCTTAACACGATTAGCAACTAATTCTATTTTAAAATCTTTAATTAACTCGACAGACGCTGTCATGTTCAATTTTTCGGCAGATACCTGAGTATAATTTTGATTAAAATCTTGATAATCGGTCAGATACCCATTATACGCCATTCTTTGTCTAATATCATCTTGACTACCAAACACATACCCTAATGTAGGAGCAGAAGTCCCAAAAAAGCCAACAGATGGAAGATACCCAGGCAATAACGTACCATTATTTTGGCTGTAGTTAATTCTAATGTTTTTAACACTGGTTAAAACGCCCAATGCTCCATTAAGCACTTTGCTTCCTACACCATCTTTGTTTTCATCAGCACCAGCGGTATCAGCGGCAACTGGTCCAGCCCCAGGCGGTGCCGCAAAAGCACTAGCATCCTTTTTCTTATTTTTCTTTTTGTTGTTTTTGTACCCTAAATACTTATACAATTGATTCATATCAAAAGTCGAGTTTAAGGTATGGGTATTCGCATTTTGGATAGTATTCCCTAAACGATAGGTAACTCCATTATCTGCTTTAACAGTAGACATTGCCGTATTTGACCTACGCCAATCAAAGTTACTTGTATACGCATAAGTCGATTTTATAAAACTAAAAATCGGCAATTTATGAATCGGTAAATCATAATTCAAACGGAAAGACTGCTTGTGATTATTAGGAGCCCCCAATGAAAAAAAGTCATCCCAAATCGTAAAATCTTGCCTTGCCACATTATTTGAATCAAGATAGTTTCTAACAATATTATCGTTTGATGCGTTATAGTTTAACTTTAAGGATTGTGTTAAATTATAATTGATTACATAATTATAGTTTGTACCAAAATTTCTTCGATACAATGGATCTAATGCTATCCCTTCCACATCAATTTGTCGGAATTGCTGGCGGTTCATATCTCTCAAAATATTTGAACTGAACGATATGTTCTCTGGCAAATATTTAAAGTTAATATCCTGAATCAATCGCAAATAAGGATTCTTTGACAAAAACTTATTTTTGCCAAGAGGTTTAACTTCTTTGGAAGTGAATGCATGCGTGTAATCCACTCCTGTTTTAACATTTTCTTCCTTTAAATCCTCAATCTCATAACTATGATGAGACATCTCACTATACGAATAATTAAGCGTCACATTCTCAATGTCATAAAATCGTTTCTTTTGCTCTGGTCCTCTTTCCTTTCTGACACCAATCAAACTATAGCTATTGCGCTTGGTATAATCTATGGCTCTATTCAGAATGGCTTCTGAATTGGATGACTTATCATTTTTTACCACCTCTAATTTAACATCGGCGTATTCAGGATCAAATTCAGGTGTCACAAACTCCTCTCCTGTTGCAATGTTAAATGGAATATTCAATCGTGCTTTTTGAGGCAATAATTTACCTACATTAATATTAGTCACAACGTCATACTGTTTGACTTCTTCTCTGGACCTTTCATTAGGCCCTTGTTCTAAAGACCCAAATCCAATTGTACTCATTCTACCAGTGGCAGAAAAAGTTGCCAAATCAGCAATATTAGCATCTAAACTCGCTAGAGCAGCCATACCTCCCTCATTGTCCATATCAGAAAGACGCAACTCATTAAACCATGCTTCCCCACAAATTGTAGTTATAGTGTTATTTTTAATCCCCACCATTAAATTACGGGCATTACCAAAATCAGGATTACCTTTAATCCCTAACTTTAGACGGTTGATTTTTCCTGCTGCTGCTGGATTTAATTCAGCCTCATCCTTGTAATAGGTTTTTGTTTTATCTATGTAATTGATATCATTGAATGATGCCAATTTCAGCTTGGTCAAATCCTCTAACAATAATTCTATTTGATTGTCTTCTGGCCATATTTCGTATGGAGAAACAGCTCCTTGATTGGTTACCTTTAATGGTAATTCTATCTGGTAATAGTTATCGGTAAAATCATTTCCAAAACGAATAAAACCTATCATTTCTCCATCATTAAGAGGAATTTCTCCTGCCACTGACTCAGCATGCATGAACATACGCAGTTTATTGAACTGTCTCATATCTACACTGGTCGCTTTAAAAACCGCTCTGCTATCTCCTGGATCAATTGCACATGTTTTTAAGGACAATGACTGTTCATTTTGATTGATCAATTGATTATTTGTAGTCAATTGCTCTCGATATACCCCTGGAGGCAATACATAAGGAATAGGTTGTCTTGCTTCATTTTCCAAAACATTAACAACCGCAACATCAAAAGTAGTGGTTGGATTCTTTTTATCTGGATTATTTTCATCCAATGACGCCTCATACCTCCTCCAGTCTCCTCTCAACAATTCCAAAGTTCCAAAACGTAGTGTGATATCATTTTTGAACCCTGTTAAATACATTCGCATAAAACGGATAGAATTAAACCCAGTTACTCCTCCCTCTATTCTTTCAGGATTAAATATTGGAATTTTGTATTGTATCCAACGCACATTACGCTTTGTCCCGTCGGGTAATTCTTGACTTAATGTTTCTTTGATATCTGTAACATATTTATCTCCAATTTGAATACCAGGCTTTACTTCAAACGAATACTCATAATACGCATTAATGGTATTCATGGTATTATCACGATTGACATCCTCAGCATCTGGCAAAGTTGTAGCCCCCCGGTTAGTATCTGAAACATTAACTGGCGAATTTCCATCTAAACCGTTGTATTTTTTGTAACGTTGAAGAATATCTCCAGAAGTATTCAAATAATACGTGTAATCATCCGCAGAAGGGTCAGGCAATGACGCAAAATTGGTAAACTTAGCAGCCTCCGCAAGGTTATTTAGTCCATCAAAACCAACATCCTGATTAGTCCTACTCGTCACATCCGTATCAAACGCATAAACTAATGATTGTGTAGAAGGCAATTTACCCCAACTGGTATCTACCGTATTTTGAGTTCCTCCATCTACTGGTAGACCGTTTTCATATTGTTTTCTACCATCCTTTAAAACGTCCTCAGAAATTTCTCCAAGATTAAAAAACACTTTACCAACATTAGTCTGGTCTGTCTCATTATTCACATAAGGATCCATTACCCAAAACTGAATATACTCTACATTAGAACGCTGAAAATCGGTGGTATTTATTGCTCGAGTAATCCCACCCCAACTATCTTGTGGCACTGGCAAGGTATTGTTAGTCGCTAGTGGATTATAGTTGTAAGGCCCTCTTTCGGAAGGATAAAAACTCAAATCAAAAGGAAACAAAGCCGTTGTTTGACCTACAACAATATCTCTATTAGGGAATACCTCGTCATTAAAAACTCGTCGGGTTTTGTTCAAGGATAACATATCATCCGTTACCCCATCTGGTCTTTGATTCGAATAAAAAATAGGATCAATAGAGTACCAAGCCAATTTTGCCCTATTATCACCTGCAGCCAAATCGTTATTTGCGTAGATTTGATTGTTGATTACAGGAGGGCTTGATAAAAACCAAGCCGATGGAGCGCTCATGTCAATAGTTGACTGAGACCCCTCAAAATCATCCACATAAATAGTAGACTCGCCAGCAAAATTATCTCCCTTAGGTGTGCTTGGTCTTAAAAAGGCAACCTCTCCCTTGAAAGCTATATTAGAAGGCACCTCTGTTTCTATGGTTGGATACATATTGGCTAATCTTGTCAAAAAAGGCACTTCGGTAGCATATTCCGTGTTAACACCATAAATCGTATTATTTACTGGTTCTGTACCAAAATTTGATTTTTGGGTAAGAGGCTTTTCGTTCAAGTTTAACAAAGTCCCGCCGAGTACAAATTTATCAGAGAACTTATGTTCGATGTTTACTCCCGAAAAGCGTCTGGTTTGTTGCCCAAATATGGAATTATTCTCAACGGAAACCTCAATTGGAATATTGGATGCTTTGAGCGAAGGATCAAGAATTTGCACTCGACCTGCTTGATAATTCACCGTATAGTCAATACCCTCTGTTAGTACACGACCTCCTGCCGTAACTAACACCGATCCTTGTGGCACATTAAAAGCTCCTAAAGGAATGCCATTGCCTCCAGTTGAACTATACTTACCTTTCAATAAGAATTTGTTCTTCTGATTATCATCTAAAGAAGCCGCCTGAGTGGCATCATACATCTTATTAAAAACGTATTTTTTTTGATTGCCGTTATAGGTATTCTTATCGGCATAATTTTCTGTAGAGCTATTAGAAGTCAGTTTCTTAAACAAATGTTGTCCAAAAGGCTCTACGGTAGTAAATATGATGCGCCCGTATTGCGGATCTACGGTTAGATTAGGTACAAAATCAAAAAAACCATCTCCCCCCGCTTCAGGGTCACCTGCAAAGTTCAACCGATCCATGTTAAATACTTTCAAAAGAGGAGTTTCTTTTACGTCACTGGGTAATACTTCTCCTTGAACCGGATCAATGTAGTTTAATGGCGAAGGATCCGCATAAACTATATTTAATTTAAAGTCTTCCTGTGATAATTGATAAGCTCCTGGAATCTGATAGATATTTTTCATCATCAAATTCCAGATAGGTTGAGACACATCCGTTAAATTACTTTTTAGCATTTTTAGCACTAATGCCTGAGATGACACATTGGAGTTTGCGGTACTCTGATCAGTTGTCACAACCGTTGCGTCAACCCCATCATTACCAAACTCCCCAACTTGATATACCTGATCACCTACTGTATATTCATAAGCTACAGCCAAAACCTCATCATTGGTCAACCGTTGCGATAGGGAAATATACCCTAACTGAGGGTGATAGGTAAACTCCGAAGAGGTCAATTTACGAGCATTCTCTAATTTAGCATAATCTTTCCCTTCGGCAGCAGTAAACCCATTAAAACCAATATCCACTAAGCCCACATCTCTTACATTATTATTGAGATAAGACCCTGCCTGACCAATTTTTACAGGATCAAACTTGTTGTTCCCGTTATCAGAAGGTGTATTTACCCCCACATTGAAGAAACCAGAGGTGTTCCCTAAAACCACGATATCAGCATCCGGAATAAAATTGCTTGACGCCAATTGCGTTAACTGAGCCTCCCCTAAATCCTGTAATGCTACAATGTTCCTAAAATTATTATCTGTGCTAGACACTCTATTTTGACGATTGGTTACCCAAACCTCAACTCTGGTAATCTGAACACGACTATCTATAAAGGGATAATTCCGTAGCGACCAATCGTATCTATTTCTAAAATACTGCGATAAGAAGAAATGTCGATCCGCATCATAATCCAATGCAAATAAATTAAACTCTTCTACTGTTCCTCCCCCTTCGGCAGTTACTGTTTTAGTTTGTGATTTTTGTTCAGAAAACACACCCGTAACGGTAGTTTTACCAAATTTTAATTGTGTTTTTACCCCAAACAAACTCTGTGCTCCTCGAACTAACGACCCACTCAAAGGCATACTGACATTACCCAACTCGATAGACTGAACAATATCATCTTCGGTGGGGGTATAATCCAATTTAAATAGATTTTGGAAAGCAAAAGTAGATTTAGTATCGTAGTTTAAATTAACGTTTAATCGTGTCCCTACCTTACCTATCAAACTCAAATTAATCCGTTGATCAAAATCAAAAGCTGTATTGGATCTATTGCGAGGAGAAAGAATGGGATTATCTTGCTTGGTATATCGAACACCTAAATCAATTTCTACCGATCCTGTTGGTTTTACATCAATAGTATTGCTTCCAAAAATGGACTCAAAAAGCCCTGATTTTATATAATAAGTAGGCAATAAATCTTTCTTTGATTCATCATCCGCCAGTTTATCATCAATCGCATTGATTTTTTCTCTGAAATAGGCTTTCATCGCCTCCTGACGCATTTTTTCGTCATACTCCCGTGGTGTTAATACCAGAGGCGCATCTATGTCAAAATCTGAATCCTTAAAGGTTTTCCTATAAATGTACTTATCTGTAACTGGGTCATACTCGTAGTTCGACTCCACACTTTTGGGGTCGGACAACTTCATTTCTCCTAATGTTACTCCCGTTTTTTCGGGGATTTCCTCGTCTTCAACTTCTTGTTCTTGGGCAAACGAACTATGCAACCCAGAACTACACAGAAACAGAATCAGAAAAAATCTATATATCGATTTTTTTACTCTTTGGCTGAACAAACTATATTCTTTTCAGTACTTGTTTTATTAATTCTTCAGTGGTGTACTCTGCATTCTCTTTTAAGCAAACATCCACGTATTTTTCACTCATCTTTCTGGCTATACCTAACACCTCTAGTGCTGCCAACGCTTCATCTTTGGCCAATGATTGAGTCCTGTCTCGTGGCACAAAATCTGAATCCACAATTTTTAGAATCTTATCCTTTAAATCCAAAATTACGCGTTGAGCCGTCTTTGCTCCAATCCCTTTCACTCCTTGTATCGCAGCAACATTACCTGTAGCAATAGCTGTTTTTATCTGATCTGGACTCAATGACGACAACATGGTTCTGGCGGTATTAGCTCCTATCCCAGAAACGGACAAAAGTAATACAAAAATTTGACGTTCTGATTTTTCTATAAAACCATATAATGTATGTGCATCTTCTCGAACGATTAAATGGGTATACAATTTCACAAAATCAGTCTCTGGCAATAGGGAATAGGTATGTAATGAAATGTTAATATCATAACCTACACCGCCACAATCTACAATAACCTCAGTAGGTGTTTTTTCCGTGAGTTTTCCTTGAATATGAGCAATCATGAATTTTGTTTGGATTTTACTTGAGCATCAACTACAGCCACTACAGTCATATTTACCATCTCCTCTACACTAGCACCCAACTGAAAAATGTGGCAGGATTTTTTCATCCCCAGCGTAATTGGACCAATAGAATCTGACTTATTCAATTCTTTAATCATTTTATACGTAATGTTTGCCGAAACCAAGTTGGGAAAAATCAAAGTATTCACCTTTTTGTCGGTTAACTTCGAAAAAGGAAAACGCTCCTTTAACATCGTGGCATTCAAAGCAAAATCTGCCTGTAACTCCCCGTCAATTATAATATCTGGATGATTTTCATGCAAATATTTTACGGCTTCAGCAATGTCCGAATTGCCCACCTTAGCTGAACCAAAGTTAGAATGTGACACTCCTGCCATAATAGGTTCCATACCGAACATCCGTACCATTTTGGCGGTTTGCAAGGCAATTTCCGCTATTTGCATTTTTGTTGGGTGAGGGTTAATCGCTGTATCTGCCAAAAACAAAGGCCCTCTCTCGGTCAACATTAAGTTAGTTGATGAAACTCTTTCTACACCTTCTGCCTTTCCGATTACTTCAAACATAGGCACTAAAGCTGTCGGATAATTTTTAGAATAACCCGTTACCAAAGCATCCGCCGATCCTTCGCTGACCATCATCGCCCCAAAATAATCTCTTTCTCGCATCAATTTGCGTGCATCAAAAAGTGTAATTCCTTTTCGCTCTCTGGAATGCCAAAACTTTTCAGCATAGGCTTCTACTAGTTCGGCATTTTTATCTGACTTAGGATCAACGATATCTATTTTTCCTTCAAATTCGAGTTCCTTAAGAATTCCCTCAATAACTGCTTTATTACCTAATAAAATAGGCTTTGCAATCCCCTCATCATATACAATTTGGGCTGCCTTTAACACATTAAAATGTTCTGCATCAGCAAAAACCACACGTTTAGGATCTCGTTTTGCTCTAGTAATCAAGAAACGCATCAACTTGTTATCTAAACCTAAACGGTTATTAAGTTGATTCTCATAAGCCTCCCAATCTTGTATCGGTGCTTTAGCAACACCCGATGCTATGGCAGCTTTGGCTACAGCTGGAGAAACCACAGATATCAACCTTGGGTCTAATGGTTTAGGTATTATATACTCTTTCCCAAAATGGAGTTTCTTGTGACCATACGCTACGTTTACCTGTTCTGGAACGGGTAACTTAGCTAAGTCTGCTATTGCTTTAACAGCAGCAATTTTCATGGCTTCGTTTATTTTGGTCGCACGCACATCTAAAGCCCCTCTAAAAATAAACGGAAATCCCAACACGTTATTTACTTGATTAGGATGATCTGAACGACCCGTCGCCATCAACACATCCTCTCGAGTGGCTATTGCCAATTCGTAGGCTATTTCTGGATTTGGATTTGCCATTGCAAATACGATCGGATTTTCGGACATGGAAAGCAACATTTCTGGAGTCATTACATCTGCCACAGAAAGTCCTATAAAAACATCCGCTCCTTTTAAGGCTTCTTCCAAAGTATCTATTTCTAAATCAGTAGCAAATTCTTTCTTCTCTGCTGTTAATCCTGCTCTACTAGAACGAATAATCCCTTTACTATCAGCCATTAAAATATTTTCCTTGCGAGCACCAAAAGACTGATACAAGCGCGTACATGAAATAGCAGCAGCTCCCGCGCCATTAATCACAATCCTCACTTCCTCAATTTTCTTATTGACCAACTCTAAAGCATTAATCAATGCAGCACATGAAATGATAGCTGTACCGTGTTGATCGTCATGCATGACAGGAATATCCAACTCTTCTATCAATCTTCTTTCAATCTCAAAAGACTCTGGAGCTTTGATATCCTCCAAATTAATCCCACCAAAAGTTGGTGCAATAGCTTTTACAGTATTAATAAATAGATCTATGTCCGTTGCATCAACTTCAATATCAAACACATCAATATCCGCGAATATCTTGAACAACAATCCTTTACCTTCCATTACTGGCTTAGATGCCTCTGGACCAATATCACCTAAACCTAAAACAGCAGTACCATTACTAATAACTGCCACCAAGTTTCCTTTGGCTGTATATTTATACACGTCTTCTACATTTTTGGCAATTTCTAGACAAGGTTCTGCAACCCCTGGAGAATAGGCTAATGATAAATCTCTTTGTGTGGCGTATTTTTTGGTCGGAACGACCTTTATCTTACCTGGAACAGGTTCGGAATGATACAATAATGCATCTTTCCTTTTACTTTCGGTATTCATAAGTTTTTCTTATTTAACTATAGTCTACAAAGTTAACAGTAATATCGTAACTAAGCTCATGAGAAAGTTAAAATAATAGTAAATATTAGTTAATTTGAATAGATCAAATACGGCGTTCTTCGTTGCTTAAATTTTGATAATCCCCCTGCCCAAGTTTTTCTAATCTCTTCTTCGCTCGCACCATTTTCAATTTGCTCCCTAAGCTGCTCAGTGCCTGCTAATTTGACAAAAAAAGAATTAAAAAAAGACGTTTTGTCGACACTCAATTCGTATGCCTCTTGCAACCATTTAATTTCTAATTTATCACACTTTATTACTTGTGACAAATCCTTACCATAACACATTTTTCCGTTATGTTTTGGATCCTTTGCTCCTTCGTTTGGTAGTGGTGTAAACGAATAGGTTTGACCTATAAACGACGGATGCCCAAATACCTGAAACTGTTTATTGGTTCCTCTCCCAACACTAATATCTGTACCTTCAAAAAAACACAAACTAGGATAGAGATTAATAGCTTGGTCATTGGGTAAATTAGGAGATGGTTTAATCGGCAAAGAGTATCTTTTATTTCTTGTATAATTAAGACACGGTACAACCGTCAAATTACACTGCACACTATCTTTTAACCATTTTTCTCCATTAATCATTAGCGCATATTCTCCAATAGTCATTCCGTGTAAAACAGGAATGGGGTGCATCCCTACAAAGCTCTTAAATTCTTCTTCTAAAATTGGCCCATCAACAATATACCCGTTTGGATTAGGCCTATCCAACACTAACAACGGAATATTTTGTTCCGCACAAGCCTCCATTATATAATGCATAGTCGAGATATACGTATAAAAACGAACTCCGACATCCTGTATATCAAAAACCATCACATCAATATCTTTCAGTTGTTCTTCAGATGGTTTCTTGTTGCTTCCGTATAAAGAAATAATAGGTAAACCTGTCTTTTGATCCACCCCATCCACAATATGTTCTCCTGCATCAGCTTTACCTCTGAATCCGTGCTCTGGAGCAAAAACTTTGGATATTCTAATATTGTGTTCAAGTAATGAATCTACCAAATGCGTGTATTGATCCTGTTCAGTGGATTTAAATAGCACACTCGTTTGATTGGCTACCACCCCGACACGCTTACCCTCCAGTAGTCCAATATACTTTTCAGCCTGATTGGCACCTGTTACAATGGGCTCATCTTGTTGAGGATTTTCACATGAAAACAGCAAAATAAGACCCAATAAAAATGTATTTTTGAAAGCTAATAAAGACAACATAAACAGCTTGAATTTAGAATATTTTATCGCTAAGCGACTCATTAAGACCAAAGGCTATAAAAGTAGCGTATCTTCTCCTATAATAAAAATTGCTATTGCCGCTATTAGCATTGGCATTGTAATGATGTTGCTTTCCATCGCTACCGGACAAGGTTTACAAAAAAAAATTAGAGAAAAAATAGCCGTCTATAATGGCCATATCATCATAAGCCCATTTGATGAAAACGAATCACAAATCAACACTACTCCGATTGAGGCGGACTCTTCTTTTTACAATTACTTTAAGTCCATAGATGGCATTAGCCATTATCAAGCTGTTGCCACAAAAGCTGGAATCATACGAACCGAAAAAGGATTTGAAGGCATCCTACTAAAAGGAGTCAATAAAGATTACGATTGGTCATTACTCTCGGAATATTTAATAGAAGGAACTACTCCCAACACAGCCAATGAATTAAACAATCAAGTAATTCTTTCGGAGTATCTAGCCAATCGGCTACAACTTAAAGTAGGAGATAAATTCAACACATTTTTTGTCAAAAAAACAGGAAATCAAATTCCTAATCTGCGTGTTTTTGAACTCGTAGGTATCTACAACTCAGGCTTTGAAGAATTTGACAAAAATCTAGTTCTTGGAGACCTTAGACATGTTCAAAGAATCAATAAATGGAAAGAAAACGAAGTAGGCAACATTGAAGTATTTTTGAACAACTTTGACCAAATCGAAGGCAAGGGACTTGAACTATATGAAGCCTTACCACCTGAACTAAACGCTACTACCATAGTAACAAAATACAATTCGATTTTTGAATTATTACAACTTTTCGACTTCAATATTTTGGTCATCATCGTTATTATGATTTTGGTCGCTACCATTAACATGGTTGTCGCATTGTTGGTTTTGATTTTGGAACGCACACAAATGATCGGCATATTAAAGTCTTTTGGTGCTAGCAACTGGAACATTCGAAAAATATTTTTATACAATGCTTCTTATTTGATTGGAAAAGGCTTACTCATCGGAAACGGTATTGGTCTCGGATTATTATTCATACAACACCAATGGGGAATTATTAAACTAGAACCGAAAGACTATTATGTCAATCAGGCACAAGTTTATATTGAGTGGTGGCAAGTAATTCTTTTAAATAGCTGCACGCTATTGATTTGCTTATTAGTCCTTTTAGTACCTTCCTATATCATCAGTAAAATTGCCCCTTCAAAAGCTATTCGTTTCAGCTAACTACAGAATACAATGTTAACATTTTTTTTGACTAAGAATAACTTATCTTTGCCTAAATTTTATTTCAATGTCAGTATCCAAAGTAACACCCTACAAGAATTCGACCGCGAGCAAAAAAGAGCAAGTTGCCCAAATGTTCGATACGATTTCTGGGGAATACGACAGTCTTAACAGAGTGATTTCATTTGGCACGGACGTTTCTTGGCGTAAAAAAGTAATTCAAATTATAGCTAGTGCTCAACCTACTTCTGTGATTGACATCGCCACAGGAACTGGAGATTTAGCCATTATGATGAATCAAACCAGCGCCTCAAGGATTGTAGGTTTAGATATCTCTGCTGGCATGCTTGAAATTGGAAAACAAAAAATAAAAGCTAAAAACTTAGACGGAAAGATTGAAATGATTCTGGGAGATTCAGAAAACATTCCTTTTGAGGATCAATCCTTTTCGGCAGCGACCGTTTCTTTTGGAATCAGAAACTTCGAAAATCTCACTAAAGGACTTGCTGAAATTCTAAGAATTCTAAAATCTGGAGGTCAATTGGTAATACTCGAAACTTCTGTTCCTACAAAGGCTCCGTTTAAACAATTTTACAATCTCCATTCAAAAATACTATTGCCTCTGATAGGCAAATTATTTTCAAAAGACAAAAAAGCCTATTCCTACTTGTCAGAATCAGCTTCGGTATTTCCGTATGGAGAAAAACTAAAGCAAATTTTGTTAGACGTTGGTTTTGACACTGTTTCCTATTACCCTCAAACCTTTGGTGCTGCTACCATCTATGTGGCCAAAAAACAATAAAAATGCGACTCATATCCTCCTTATTTATTACCCTTTTTTGTGTACTGAACGTCCAAGCTCAGTTCGGAGAGAATCCCATCTTAAATCTTCGTGACCAAGACGAACAATTACTAAGCTGGGGGTTTTATCTTGGGTTTAACTCTTACCACTTTCAAACCAGTTATAATCAAGCCGTAACGGCGGAAATTCAAACCGACAAAACCATAGGATTTAATGTAGGTTTAGTAGGTGATTTACGAATGAGTGATTATATGAATCTACGATTTGAACCTGGATTAAGCAGTAATACTAGATCTCTTACATTTCCTAATCTACCTAAACCAAAACAAACAAGAGAAGTTCAATCAACATACATACACTTCCCTTTATTACTAAAAATTTCAACCAAGAGAAAAGCGAACATCAAACCATTTATAGTAGGAGGACTTTCCACTTCGTTAAACTTATCAAGTAACGAAGATTCCTTAGAGGACAATTCTACTGGCAAGTTTAGAACCACAAAGTTCACCAATTATTACGAACTTGGGATTGGTGTAGATTTGTACTTAGAATACTTCAAGTTCACACCTTCATTACGTGGCGTATTCAGTACTGGAGACGAATTAATCCGAGATAAAGACCCTAATAGTGAATGGACAGGAAATATTAGCGAAATGAAAACTAGAGGAGTATTTATCAACTTTACCTTTCAATAATCCTCTCTTTCTTAGGTTTCCAAAAAAACTTAGGCACTCTTACGAGTTGCTCTTCTTTTGTATTGTAAAACTCTTCTAAGGCTCCATTAAAAGACCTTTTCCCTTGTTTACTTTTTTCTATTGCCCAAGACGTAATGTCTTCAAATTGAATTAGCACTTTTCTTTTTGGAATAAAGAAAATACCGTTCACGACAAGAATACTAATAGCTTTTATTAGGGTAAGCCCAAAATGAGGAGAGCGACCTGTTTTGGCCTTAGACCACATACTCCCCCACAAACCATTGATTCGAACACCAACAACTTTCGTCTCAGGAGGCATTTCCTGTACAGCCACCCATGCCCCTCTTTTGTTTTTGATGACTTCGACTCCATCTCTTGTAATTTGAGGTGTAATGGACAAAAATTAGGCTATTTTTTAGACGATTCTCTCTAATGGACATTTATTAGGCTCTATTTTTTGCCATTTTTTGTGTTTAAAAAATTATTGTTCCAATTTTGTTTATCTGTACAAACGGAAACAAGCTCTGCTGGAGAGCAACTTGGATAGGGATACTATAGATGACCGACAAAAATGTCAATCCAATGGACTACTTTTTTTGTAGTCCATTGGTGTTTTTAGAGGTCTTCATGCCTTTAAAAACTCATCTATGAATTTCTTTTTTCTTTCGACAGTTAATCCGTTGTGGTTTCGAAGTTTGTTCTTTAAATCAGCAAAGTGACCGTCAATCGCATTGGTTGTATTGGGGATTTCAAGTTCAATATTATCATACCAGATAAAGAGCCAAGGAAGATTGGTTTTTAGGCTTCTATAGGCACTTCGGAGTCTTTTATGAGTATAATTGGATTTCTTTGTAATAGGGTTTATGGTTCTTTCGTTTAGGAAATCTGACCATTTTTCAAACCACAATCCTAATGCTCCTACAAAACTGTCTTTGTCTGTTTGTTTCATCAAATCAACCACTTCCATGAGTTCTTGCGCTGCTTTGAGCTTAGGCTTTTTTGTCAAATATCTGCGAATAATGGCAGATTGATGAAACTGGCACATCTGAACAGGAATGTCTTTAAACAATTGGATAAGTCCTTTTCTGCCATCACACACAATTCCGATGACTTGAAAACCGTAAGATTTCAATTGGTTGATTCCCTGAAGATAAAGAGCGTTTGACTCATTTCTGACATAATATTTCAGCAGATTTTCTTTCGTCAGGGCATCTTTGAAAAGCATAACGCCAAAATTCCGTCCCCAATAAGTGGTGTCCATTAGAACAACTACTTTTCTTGCTTTCTTATTCTTGAGATCATTTTTAACAGTAATTGTATCTAGCTTTCTTTGAATTGTTTTTACAGAACATCCGTGTTTCCGTGATAGCTGTAAATAGGTTTGTTTTCCTTCTACATAGTCTTTCCAAAGAATGTCACTATCAAGTCGGTTTCCACCCAAAAATTGCTTACCACAATGAGAGCATTTGTATAATTGAACACCTTTTACAACTCCGTTTTTCTTCGTAAAATGAGTACCACAATAAAAGCACTTTTTTTATTCATAACCTTTGATTTGCTGCAAAGCTAATCACAATAAGCCTTCTCGAAGATTTTAGCCTAATAAATGTCCATTAAGCCTAATTTGACCTGCGGGATAGAGCAATACACTCTTCCCTTCTGATAACTTATTATAAACCGATGATGTTATTTGTTTGAGTCGCTCGTGGTTTTTGTCTCTAGCATTAAATTCTCCTACAGGGATAGCATCTATTTGCTCTAACACATAACGCGATATGCTATTTTTAAAAAAATCAGCTGTCACTACTGGGACTACTGTCCCATATTTATGCAACTCCGGATACAACAATGGAGGATCAATCAATGCCTGATGATTGGGTAAGATTAACTTGGCTCCCTCTCTTTCTAAAACAGAAGTCCCTATAAAATAAATATCATAACGACAATGCGTAAAGAATCGAACTAACCATACTAGTAATTTCATACAAAAACATAAAAAAAGCAACTTTATAAAAATAAAGTTGCTTCTGTAATATTGCAAAAAAGAATTTTCTATTTAGCCGTTTTCTTTTTCTTATTTATCTCATCTTGTAACTGACGCATTACCTTTTGTTCTCTCTCTAAAGCTCTTTTTCTGTGCTCATCAAATTCTGCTTCCATTTCTTGCAAAGCTATTTTAGAGGCTTTAGTAACGGCATTGCTGTTTTTGAAACGGTAAATAAAGAATACTAACAATATGATTAACACTGCAATTATTGCGATTATCATTCCATTATACGCAGACTTACTCATCAATACCCCAAAAAACGACATACTGTCCTTTTTTTCGATGGTTTTATTTAACTGAAGTTGAGTTGTGCTTAACTTTTCATTTAGAGCATCTATTTTCTTTTGCTGTTCCGAAACTTTTTGTTGAGTTTGACTCAATTGGGTTTTTACTCCACTTAAAGAATCGATCGCATGTGACTTTAATTTGTTTAACCAAAAACGTTTTACCACCTTGTAATCTTCGTAAGTATTGGATTTCTCGATCACATAATCGAACTGACTATCAATGGTTCCTTTATCTAATGACAATTGATCTTTTGCTTCTGTTTGTTCGGCCGAAGCTTCATCTTGAGCGATGATTGTAGTGCTAAAAGCTAAAAACAGAACTAAAATTACGTTTTTAAAATTCATTCTTTTTTCTATTTTGATTAGTACCGAGGTACACAAATTTAAAAATTTATCAGTGTTCGCCCAGTTTTTTATAAATAAAAAACCCTCAATTTTACAATCGAGGGTTTTTTGATATAACTAATAAATCAGTTAATTCTTTTCAACAGGTTTCTTATCCTCGCGAGGCGGTCTTGGCAACAAAGCCTTTTTAGACACCTTTTCCTTACGAGTTTTAGGATCTACTCCAAAATACTTCACTTGGAACTCATCACCCATCTTTAATACATCTGCCACATTTTCTGTGCGTTCCCATGCAATTTCAGACACGTGTAACAACACTTCGTTTCCTGGGGCTTCTAGGTATTCCACTACGGCTCCAAAATCAAGCATTTTTATCACTTTTACATCATATACATTACCTACTTCAGGTTTAAAAGTAATCGATCTTATTTTATCCATTACCGCATCAATACCATTTTGGTCTGTCCCTAGTATTTCAACAATTCCTTCCTCTGTAACTTCATCTTCGTTAATCACGATAGTAGTTTTAGTGACTTTTTGTAATTCTTGGATTACTTTTCCACCAGGTCCAATTAACGCTCCTATGTACTGCCCAGGAATACGAGTAGTAACCATTTTAGGAGAGTGTGGTTTCACATCACTATTAGGCGCTGCTATAACCTCTTTGATTTTACCTAAGATATGTAAACGTCCTTCACGTGCTTGTTTCAAGGCATTTACTAATATTTCGTAAGAAAGGCCTTTTACTTTGATATCCATTTGACAAGCTGTGATACCATCTTCTGTACCCGTTACCTTAAAGTCCATATCTCCTAAGTGATCCTCATCACCTAAAATATCAGATAACACCGCATAACGATCTCCATCTGAAATCAATCCCATAGCGATACCAGAAACAGGCTTGCTGATTTGAACTCCAGCATCCATTAATGCCATAGTTCCTGCACAAACTGTTGCCATAGACGACGAACCGTTAGACTCTAACACTTCGGACACTACTCGCACTGTATATGGACAGTCTGCTGGAATTACTCCCTTTAAAGCTCTTTGTGCTAAATTTCCGTGTCCCACCTCTCTACGAGAAGTTCCTCTTAATGGTCGTGCTTCTCCAGTACAAAATGGAGGGAAATTATAATGTAAATAGAATCTTTCTTCACCCTCAAATGTTGGGGAATCGATAATATTAGCATCTTTTGACGTACCTAAAGTAACTGTTGCTAATGCTTGTGTTTCACCACGGGTAAATAAAGACGAACCATGTGTTGATGGCAAATAATCTACCTCTCCCCAGATAGGTCTGATTTCGGTTGTTTTACGGCCATCTAAACGCAATCCTTCGGACAATGTCAATTCACGAACGGCATTCTTTTGAGCTTTACCGAAATAGTACTCTACTGCACCCCCCAATTCTTCTAGCTCTTCTTCTGAAAAGGCTGCTAAAACTTCTTCTTTTACTTCTTCGAAAGCCTGTGAACGCTCCACTTTAGAAGTTCCTTTTTTAGCTATAGCATAACACTTATCATAAGCCAAAGACTTGATTTTGGCTGCTAACTCTTCATTTTCTTCAGCTTCTGTATACGCTCGTGTCTCTTTCTTACCAAAAGCTTCTGCTAGTTTTATTTGAGCTGCACACTGCACTTTTATAGCCTCATGTGCAAATTTGATAGCGTCTGCCATTTCTTCTTCAGAAATTTCACTCATCTCTCCTTCAACCATCATTACTGAATCGGCTGAAGCACCCACCATCATATCAATATCAGATAGTGCTAATTGTGCTCTTGTCGGGTTGATTACAAATTGACCATCTATACGGGCTACACGCGCTTCAGAAATTGGCGTTTCGAAAGGAATATCACTCAACTGAATCGCTGCTGACGCTCCTAAACCAGCCAATGCATCTGGTATTACATCGTCATCATGAGACATTAATTGCACCATTACTTGTGTTTCGGCATGGTAATCTTTTGGAAACAATGGACGTAATACACGGTCAATCAAACGCATTGTCAATACCTCATCATCTGTAGGTCTTGCTTCTCTTTTGAAGAAACCTCCTGGATATTTACCTGCTGCTGCAAATTTTTCTCTATAATCTACTGTTAAAGGCAAAAAGTCTACATCCGATTGTTTGTAGTTAGACACTACAGTACACAATAACATGGCTTTTCCCATGCGTACAACAACACTCCCGTGCGCTTGTTTGGCTAATTTCCCGGTCTCGATAGAAATGGTTCTTCCATCTCCTAATTCAATGACCTCTTTAAAAACTTGTGGAATCATTTTTTGATTTTAATTAATTAAACAATGGGTTGTTGTGTTGTTGTTGTAAGTACCCAATGAAAAACTATACTTTTTCGTAAAAATAAAAAGAGGCTGGTAGCCTCTTCTTATCGTTTATTTTCTGATGTTCAATTCTTTAATTACCTCACGATATTTCACAATATCTTTTGCTTTAAGATAATCTAACAAACTTCTTCTTTTACCTACTAGTTTCACTAGTGAACGCTCTGTGTTATAATCGTGACGATTTTGTTTTAAGTGTTCTGTTAGGTGGTTGATTCTGAAAGTGAACAATGCTATTTGTCCTTCTGTTGAACCTGTGTTTTTTGCCTCACCTCCGTGTTTTGCAAAAATCTCTGCTTTTTTCTCTTTTGTTAAGTACATGCTAATATTATTAAAATGATTGTTATGTATTGGTGTCTTTCACCAGTCGGCAAATCTACATCTTTTTTTTGAAACAACACCATCTTTTCCTACAATTAATATTATTCTTCCTTCCTAGTATATTTACAACAACTGTGTAACTTCTCGTAAGCCTCTATAGCGGCTTTTATTTTGTCTGTATCATGTCCCACTCTGGCAACATTAACTCTAACACTATCCACATGAGTCTTATTTTCGTTAAGTATGAGATACAGAGTCCCACAGTCTAAATGCCAATCAGCCATTTTTACTCCTGACACATTTAACGCTGCTTTTTCAATTCTTTTTTTACACATCTCACAATTTCCACTCACATGAAATTCATGTTTTGCATTTTTATTGGGCTTGGTCTGTGCCTGTGTTAGTATCCCACTACAAATTACAAACACCAGTATTACTATATTTTTCATCTTTCAATTTTTTAATTATTTAATCTTATATCTAAGTCCCATATAATACATCTGACCAAAAACTGGCCCATAAATCATCGTCGCATCAAAATAAGGGCTAAATGGGTCATTTGCACTAACAATAGCATTAGACTGTCTATAATTTGAGATATTTTCTCCTCCAAGATACATCTCAAAAACAGTGCTAAAAGTGCGGGTTATCTGAGCATTCATAAGGGCAAATGATTTGGATTTTTGATCCAGTTGATAAACTGTGGGATTTGACCCAGTATATGGCAAATATTGTTCTCCATTCCAATGAAAAGTATAATCAAAACGCCATTGTTTTCCTTTTTCCTTTATATGTGTTTTGAACTCTAAGTTGGTGAAAAAGCGATGCTGAGCCTGTAACGGCTCTTGTTTTTTGCCTATTAGAAAATCCGTTTGACTATCATAATATTTATAAGAGGTTCTGATCGTAAAATGCCTGATTGGCTCAATACTAAAATCCAACTGTGTACTTTGTGCTGTCGACCCTCCTTCTACATTATAAAACACTACAGAGCCAGCACTTGTATAACGATCTACAACTACACGATTGACAAAATCCGTTACAAAAAAATCAAGGCCTAATTCGGCTTCGGCTCCCCATAGTTTAAATCTTTGCATAAAACTCACCCCATAATTCCAAGCTGTTTCTGGGTTAAGCCCATATGGCTGTGAGGTATTGTTCCCCATTAAAAAGAACTCTCTGGAACTTGCTAACAAGGCTTGATTTTCGGCAAAGATATTAGCCTGCCTTTTTCCTCGTCCTCCAGAAATTCTAACCGTCGTATTCTTCCAAGGCTGGTAACGCAAATGCAAACGGGGAGTAAAAAACAAACCCAGCCTATTATGATT
Source organism: Flavobacteriales bacterium (assembly GCA_020635875.1). Lineage (GTDB taxonomy): Bacteria > Bacteroidota > Bacteroidia > Flavobacteriales > Flavobacteriaceae > Flavobacterium. The sequence goes on along the minus strand of JACJYY010000003.1, from coordinate 342,287 downwards.
ATCTATTCGTCCTCCTAGAGTTGCACTAAAATTATCATCATTACAATACGCATATTCAAAAAAAGCTCCAATCGAACTATCTCTTCTATCATAATTTACTGTTACAAACTGCTCATCATAGGCGTCAGTTGTTACATTTATTCCTGCCGTAAACTTATTATTGGTATTCCTAATAATCGAATTATACATAAGATTAGAATAAATGCTTTGTTGTTGTATATCATACCGTCTCAAGCCATAATAGGATTCTTGATTATGATCTGAATAAGCGGTTTGCCAACCAAAACTTTTATACGGCAAATCTGGAAAAACATACCCTATCTTAGTCGAAAAATCTGTTCTCCTCGTATTAACTTCCGCACCCCAAACTTGGTTTTGCAATTTATGCTTCTTTGGGTCAAACCCTAACTGTCCACTCATTTTAGCATCACCCAAATACCTTACATTAATAAAGCTTACCCAGCCTGTTTTTGCATCATAATATTGCCATCTATTCAGTAAATTAATTTGTCGCCCCAATGGATTATCCATAAATCCATCACCGTTATTATCTGTTTCATTCATACGAGTACTTCCATGAACAAATAGGCTACTCGACCATTTTTCAGAAAACTTTTTATTAAAATGTGTATTTAGTTCATAGCGACTACCCGTTGACCCATAAGCATTCAAATAAAAAGGAATATCATTTAACGGTTTAATTAATTCTGTATTGATTTGTCCAGAAATACTTTCGTATCCATTAATTACTGAACCTGCTCCTTTGGTAATCTGAATACTTTCTAGCCATGTTCCCGGTGTAAAATTCATCCCATAGGCCTGAGAAGCTCCTCTTAAAGAGGGTATATTTTCTTCTGTTATTAAAATATAAGGACTTGTTAATCCCAACATTTTAATTTGTTTATTACCTGTGACCGCATCAGAAAAGTTGACATCAATACTTGGATTGGTCTCAAAGCTTTCTGACAAATTGCAACAAGCCGCCTTTAATAGTTCCTTACTACTGATTTTTTCTATTCCTATAGTTTGCAAATAGGACTTTTGCAGTGACTTTTGGGTGGCGGTGACCGTTACCTCATCTAATTCCTCATTCGGTTGTAACCTATGCTTGATATATTCGTTGTGATGCACATGGAGAGTATCTACTTTATACCCCACGAAACTAATCACTAATAGATGTGTTTTATCACTTTGAGGGAGTGTAAAATAGCCGCGTTCATTGGTTATTGTCCCTACAGAAGTATCTAACCAAAATACATTGGCACCCATTATTGGGATTTCTTTTGATTGTTCATCTAATTCGTAGATTACTCCTTCGGTCTGTTGAGCGTGAAGACTAAAACAACTTATAAAAAGAAGAACAAGTATATTTATTTTGTACATGATAAATTGAAATAAAAATTAAACAAACAGATAGTATTTATTAGTTTCAATTAGTAAATGCAATTTTTAACGGGGCTTATACTTTATTTTTTCGGACAAAAGAAGAGAGAGATATCTCTTCTCTTTGTTCCGAATAGGTAAACACTATTATATTAGTCTCCGTCCTAAAAGTTGTAATATGAAGCATTTAACTAAGGAGCAAAGATACGTTTTATCGGTAATGCTCAACAATGGATTTAATAAGACCACCATAGCAAAAGAACTTAACGTTCACTTAAGTACGGTAGGTAGGGAACTTAAAAGGAACAGTTTAAAACGAGGCAATTACAATCCAGAAAAAGCCAATGAAATGGCTTCAGAGCGAAAGGAACGCTTTACTAGTGTTAGACGTTTTACAAAAGCTATTGAGAAAAAAGTACGTTATTATATAGAATACGAACAATGGTCTCCAGAAGAAATAGTAGGCTATTGTAAAAGTCAAAAAATTGAAATGGTGTCTATTGAGCGTATTTATCAATATGTTAGATTAGACAAGGAAAATGGTGGCACACTATACAAGCATTTACGTCATCAATTAAAGCACAGAAAACGTCCGGTTGGCGGTGCAACAAAAGTTAAAATCAAGAACCGAGTTGGTGTAGAAAACAGGTCAGAAAAAGCAAACAAACGTGACGAATTTGGACATTGGGAAGCTGATTTAATAGCTGGGAAAAACCACAAAGGTTTTATACTTACATTAACAGAAAGGGTGTCAAAAGAGCTCCTAATAGCCTATTTACCTAATGGAAAAAACGCAGAGGGTGTCAGCAAAGCAATGACAGACACATTATTACCGTATAAAAAATGGGTTAAATCCATTACTATGGACAATGGCCTTGAATTTGCCCAACACCAAGTAGTTGCTGAAAAGTTAAATGCAAAAACTTTTTTTACCAATCCTTATTGCTCCTGGGAAAAAGGACAAATAGAATATATGAACAAACTATTACGGCAATATTACCCAAAAAACAAACCCATTACAGAACATAACACAAATAATATCAACAAAATACAAATGAAACTAAATAATAGACCAAGGAAAAACCTAGGGTTTAAAAAACCTTATGAAGTATTTTTTAATTTTATAAATCAAAAAATTGCATTTGCTAGTTGAATCTACCTTTCACTTTACGTTGAAAAACTGTTTATTTATTTTTATCCAAAGTATGTATATTGACAGAATAACTGATAAAGCGGAGGTGCATTAGATTCAAAGCAATAATACTCTCTGAAATCATGTTTATCTACAAACTCCAATGCTGTTAGTAAGCCTGAATTTGATTGAGCAGTTATTGGCAAAACCAAACAATAAAAGGGCTTAAAGTCAATTCCTATTTTGTCATTTGAATCCTGAAGTACTAAAACTTCGTCAGAACAACATGATTTGTGATTCTTAGACGTCGCAACACAACAGGCGTGAATGGTTTTTTCATGCAAATGGGCTTCTTCATTATGCTCTCTACAAGTTTCATTTTCTTGAAATACGCTTGTTATCGATTCAAAGTTACCTTCACAATAATGGATATTGAGTACTAAACCTGTATTGACAAACACAAGTAAAGCAGCCAAAATCATCACCAAAAAGTTTTTGAATGTATTCATACCCACAAAGTTAATAACATCGCTTGAGGAAAACGCGAAACTATCGACGAATATGTTTTTTTTGAAAGTAAAAGGCAGGAATTAACAGTAAAACTAACAATGGTTGTATTATAAATCTCCTGATATAAAATAAGAACTGGTAGTTCTCGAACGTTGTAAAATTAACAGCCAATATAAATAAGATCAACAGTACAATCAAAGCTAACAAGTATATTATCATAGCTAATTTGATGTATGACCTATTTTTAAACAGCACATAAAGAATAATGAGAGAAACTAAACTGTTAAGCCCATATCTAAACATGTAATTTAAGCACAATAAAAAGCCATCGAATTCTGGAAAATCTTTATATAAATAATCATATTCAAAATAATCAAGAAAGGGATCATAGAACAAATCACGCTGATACATTCTAATTACAGCAAATACTACAACCAAACCCACAACTACTAATATGTCCTTTTTATGCCTACGTAAGGTTTTTCGCATGATAAGAATATTTATTAACCCATACAACCCACAAAAGAAGCACCACACCATAAATCATTAAAGGAAATATGACCTCATGTAAAATATGTTCATATTGTGGAAAATGATATATACCTATGGTAATCAAAACAATCCTAACAATGTTCAGCACAAGTATAATCCCTGCTCCCACCACAGAATAGAAGAATGTTCTTCTAAATGAACCCGAAAATGCCACAATAAAAGCAACAAAAAGCAACACTACACTTACTGCATTACACCCTTCAATCATGCGTACAACCGCCTTTTCACCAAAATAAAAAACCATTGATGATTGCGTTTCATGGGCTTCCATACGGGCTGGATACCCTAACCATTCCAATATCTTGATAGACCAATCCGATACAGTATAGGTAATCCCATCTACTTCATTTTGCAACGTATTGTACTGACTCAAATACCAACGATACAACAATACCAAAAAGGAATACCCACCTAAAAATCGGAGTATAAAACCAAAAAAGGGCTTGTATTTAGAGATTCCTTTTTGCATCACAATGCGATTGTTACCATTCGTTTAGGTTGTTAGCTTCTAACTTGATGAAGATAAACAATAATATCGTAAAACTCCATAAGCTAGATCCTCCGTAAGAGAAAAAGGGAAGAGGGATACCAACTGTAGGCATTACCCCAAGGACCATTCCTACATTAATCAAAAAATGGACAAAAAAAATGGATGCCACACAATATCCATACACTCTAGCAAATTTACTTTTTTGCTTTTCCGCCAAATACAATAACCTTAAAATCAACCCAGCAAACAACAAAATCACAATGGAAGCCCCTAAAAAACCCCATTCTTCCCCAACGATAGTAAAAATATAATCGGTATGTTGCTCTGGCACAAAATCCCCTCGCGTTTGTGTTCCTTCCAAATAACCTTTCCCTGTCCATCCTCCTGAACCAATTGCTATTTCCGATTGATTGGTATTGTATCCTGTTCCTTTAAGATCGACTTGTCTTCCTAACAAAATATTAAATCGATCACGATGGTGAGGCTTAAACACTTCATTAAAAACAAAGGAAATAGAATACACATAACCTACTATAGTCGCAAAAATAATTAACACAAGAGGCACATTGATTTTACTTCTCTTTTGTCTAAAATTATACAAAAGAACGGCTGACAAAACCGCAAAAAGTCCTAAAGCAACATAATGATCTCCAAAAACTAAAGTCAAATAAAAAAACAATATGGCCAAAAAACCTACCCATATATATATCGGTGGCAAACCTTCCCTAAACAACACTAAAAACAAGGCTGAATAAACCAACATACTTCCAGGATCAGGTTGCATCACGATTAGCACAACTGGCAGTATAATCAATAGAATAACGGTAAATTGATGTTTCAATTTGGAAATATCCACATTAATTTCCGAGGTATATTTAGCGATTGCCAAAGAAGTTGCAATCTTTGCAAATTCGGAAGGCTGAATACTAAAACCTCCAAATTGATACCAACACGTTTGACCTGCCACCGTTTTACCCACCACAAATAACCCGGCCAGAGAAACTAAAGAGAAAGCATATATCAACCCTGCAAATCGCTCATAATACTTGGCTTGTACATTGAACAAAAACGCTATAATAAAAATGCTCATTACAACCCAAACCAACTGCTTAACGTAGATAAACTCCATGGAAAAATAAAAACTATCCATATTTTCCATAGTTGCAGAAACCACATTAACCCAACCCAGAAATACTAGGATAAGATACAAGAGAATCAGTATCCAATCAACATTAACAAAAGTCTTTTGAACACTCATTATCTATTGATTTGAAAAGGTTGACCACTAATGTATTTGGCATATTCTGTCTCTAGACTATACTCCATCATTCTTTGCTCCATCGTCTTTCGTTTAACTTGTCCTTTCACATAGCGTTCTATCATCAAAGTAGCAATAGGCCCTGCAATTCGAGCCCCATAGTATCCATTTTCCACAAACACGGCTATGGCAATTTTCGGATTATCCTTAGGAGCAAAGGCCGCAAAAATCGAATGATCCGTCAATTGCGTGCGCACTCCATTAATTTTGGCAAAATTTTCGGCTGTACCTGTTTTACCACATATAGCTAAACTATCCACTTGTAAATGTGCTGCGGTACCTCTTTGGAATACTTGTAACAATCCTTCAATGACTGGCTCAAAATGTTTTTTGTCTATTGTGGTTACATGCTTCGTGGTATACTTAACTGGAATGGTATCTCCTTGTATTTTTTTTATGATATGTGGCGTATAATAATACCCTCTATTGGCCACCATAACCATCATATTGGCAATCTGTATAGGTGTAGCTAATACTTCCCCCTGACCTATAGCATTAGATATGGTCGTTGTACTCCCCCAACTTCCTTTAGGATAATAACGATTATAGAAAGATGCATCTGGGATATGTCCCTTTCGTCCAGTAGGCAAATCATACCCTAAAAATGCTCCAAATCCAGCGCTTTTCATGTGGTTGCTCCACACGTCCATACTTTGTGCTGCATCTTTATTCTTATCTATAATTCGCTTATAAACATTACCAAAGTAAGTATTACAAGACTTTGTAATAGCATCAATCAACGCATTATGACCTACATCATGACATCCCATAAACGCACCTCTTCCGTAAAAAAAACCATGCCTACAATAAAAAGAGGTGTGCTCATCAATAACTTCTTCCTGCAAACCAACCAAGGCTGTCATTATTTTGAACGTAGACCCTGGTACATACTGAGCTAATAATCCTCTATCAAATAGTGGTTTTGAGATGGAATCATTATAGAGTTTGGTAAAATTTTTTGATCGATTCCGTCCTACTAGTAAAGCTGGATCATAAGATGGAGCGGTAACTAGGGCTAGTATCTCTCCTGTTTCTGGTTCAATGGCTACTATTCCGCCTCGCTTACCCTTCATGAGTTCTTCACCATATTTTTGTAACTCAATGTCAATGGTAATAGTAATGTCTTTACCTTGAACAGCAATAGTGTCAAATATTCCTTCTTTATAAGGCCCTATTTCCCTGTTGTAACGATCTCGTTGTACATATCGAACTCCCTTTTTTCCTCTTAAAACTTCTTCATACGTTTGTTCAATTCCTTGCAAACCAATTAAGTCACCACTTTTGTAATAGGGATTTTTTTGAATGGTATTTTCATTCACCTCAGTGATGTACCCAAACACATTGGCTCCAGCATCTGTATTGTAGTGTCGCAATGCCCTCTTTTGGATGTAAAATCCTTTGAAGCGAAACATTTTTTCCTGAATCGCAGCATATTCGACCTTTGTCAATTGAGGTATAAAAATAGAAGGAAGCCTAGGGCTCCAAATAATGGCTTTATTCAGTTTTTTATCGAATTCTTGTTTTGTTATATTGAGTAACGAACAAAACGCAAGTGTATCAAAATCTTTGATATTACGTGGCACCACCATTATGTCATACGATCGTTGATTAGCAATTAACAACTTACCATTACGATCATAGACATACCCTCTTTCCGGGTATTCAGTTTTAATTTTGATGGCGTTATTTTCGGACTTTACCTTAAAGGAGTCATCTATAATTTGCAAATAAAACAGCCTTACTAACAACATTGTACTGCACACAATGACTAATATAGGTAGTAATGCTTTTCTCATCGTTTATTTTTATAATACACCAACATCAGTGATACTAACGCAAAGGTAAAAACAGTAGACATAAAAGTTCTTGTCAATACATCCAATATATGAGTAAAACTAAAAATGCTAACTGCGAATACTATGAAATGATGCAATAAAATAACTATCAAAACATATTTAAACATGTTGGCAGATGAGGGTTTTTTGAGATCTAGTGTTTGATTCTCATAGGTTGAACCAAAAAACAGATTAAAAATATTATTTCTATTATAAGCTATCAATAAAGAGGACAATGCATGTACACCCCCTGAATCTAACGATAAATCAATACAAAACCCCATCAAAAAAGAAGTGACCAACAATATTTTCATATTCCATGATGCGGGAAACAAAATAACAAATAAGATATAAGGATAGGGGCTTATATAACCAAAAAGATTTATCTTATTAAAGACCAACACCTGAAAGACCAATAACCCCAGAAAACGAACGCTATTTAACAAGATAGTTTTGCCCATTATTTTTCTGTTTCTTGTTGTAATTGAAGAATTTCCTTTTGATGTATATTATGAATTACATAAGCATGACCTAAATTGGTCATATCGTTATGTAATTTAACCTGGATGATATAATAATTAGAATTAACTTCCTTTTTTATCTCAGCTATTACCCCAATAGGAATATTAGGTGGAAATATTGCAGACATCCCTCCCGTCACAATTTGATCGCCTACTGCAATTTGAGCAACACTAGGTACATCAATTAACTGCATAAATCGGTAATCAGCTCCGTCCCATTTTAATGTACCAAAGTGATTAGTGCCCTGTACAATAGCATTGATTTCGGTTTTACTATGTAAAACACTAGTTGCCGACGAGTAATTATCAGACACTCTCTCAACGACACCGATAACTCCCTTGCTATTGAAAACTCCCATATCTGGCTTTATGCCTTTATTACTTCCTATGTTAAGTAATAAAAAGTTCCTGTATGAATTAAATGAATTTCGTATTACGTCACAAGAAAACACTTCATATTGCACTTTCTCATCTTCCTTTAAAATAGAAGAAAAACCTTGAGTTGTTTTTGGATTGAGTAGTTGTTTTTTTAAGTACAGATTATCACGATGTAAAATTTGGTTTTCCTTTCTCAAATAAAGGTACTTCCTAAACCTATAAATTTCTTGAGCGATATCCCCGTTCACGTCATTAACTGACCCTACTAGCTGACTCCTGTAGTAGGAATGATGCTGTATCGTTATCACGATAGAAAACCCTAAAAGCAAAAAAAACAGTAACTGATTACTGTTTTCAATGATATAAGACACCATTCTTCGCATCTATCGGTCTATTTTATTAAGATGTTCTTGTATTTAGTCAAGTTTTTCAAAGCAATACCTGTTCCTCTAACTACAGCTCTAAGTGGATCTTCAGCAATATATACTGGTAAATCCGTCTTTTGAGAAATACGCTTATCCAATCCTCTTAACAACGAACCTCCTCCTGCTAAATAAATCCCCGTATTATAAATATCGGCTGCTAACTCTGGTGGCGTTTGAGACAAAGTCTCCATCACAGCATCCTCGATACGTAAGATGGATTTATCTAACGCTTTGGCTATCTCTCTATATGAAACATCCACCTCTTTTGGTTTTCCTGTCAATAAGTCTCTTCCTTGAACAGACATATCTTCTGGCGGCGTATCAAGAGTTTCGGTAGCCGAACCCACTTGAATTTTTATTTTTTCAGCCGTACTTTCTCCTACTGATAAATTGTGTTGCGTACGCATGTAATACACAATATCATTAGTAAATACGTCACCCGCCACTTTTACTGATTTATCACAAACAATTCCCCCTAAAGCAATTACAGCAATCTCAGTAGTTCCTCCTCCGATGTCAATGATTATATTTCCTTTAGGCTGCATAATCTCCACTCCAATACCGATGGCTGCTGCAACAGGCTCGTGAATCAAATACACCTCTTTTCCATTTACACGTTCCGCCGATTCTTTTACCGCACGCATCTCCACCTCAGTAATTCCAGAAGGAATACAAATCACCATTCGTAAGGCAGGGGCAATAAATTTTCGATTCAAAGCAGGAATACTTTTAATCAACATGCTGATCATTTTTTCCGAAGCATCAAAATCTGCAATTACTCCATCTTTTAACGGGCGTATAGTTTTTATGCTTTCATGTGTTTTTCCATGCATTAGACTCGCCTCACGACCTACCGCAATGATTTCACCATTCCTCCTATCTCTTGCTACTATAGAAGGCGTATCCACTACAACCTTACCGTTATGAATGATTAGCGTATTTGCGGTTCCAAGATCTATAGCAATATCCTCGGTCATGAAGTCAAAAAAACCCATAAGTATTATCAGGAATTATTTGTTAAATAAAGCGATTAGCAACAAATATAAAAAAAATTAATGTTTAAAATGACGCACTCCAGTAAACACCATCGAAACTTTGTTTTCGTTACAATATTGAATACTTAACTCGTCTTTAATTGAACCCCCTGGCTGAATCACAGCTGTGATTCCTGCTTTGTCTGCCAACTCCACACAATCAGGAAAAGGGAAGAAAGCATCACTCGCCATAACTGCACCTTTTAAACTCAACCCAAATGTATTAGCCTTTTCAATAGCTTGCATCAATGCATCTACTCTAGACGTCTGACCCGTACCAGATGCAATTAATTGTCCATCTTTTGCAAATACAATCGTATTAGACTTAGTGTGTTTGCAAATCTTAGAAGCAAAAATCAAATCTTTAATTTCTTGCTCTGTTGGTGCTGTTAGTGTTACTGTTTTTATGATTTCTTCACTATCCGTGATATTATCTCTATCTTGAACCAACAAACCATTCAAACAGGTACGCACCATTTTAGATGGTAATTCAACATCCTTTTTGATTAATATGATTCTATTTTTCTTTTGTGTTAACACCGCTAACGCATCTTCGTCATACCCTGGTGCAATTACCACTTCACAGAACAACTTGTTTACTTCTTCGGCTGTAGCCAAATCCATTTTTTTATTTCCCATCAACACACCGCCAAAAGCCGATGTAGGATCTGCTGCTAAGGCATCCAAATACGCTTCTTTAAGCGTTGGTCTAGACGCTAAACCACAAGCATTATTATGTTTTAAAATAGCGAAAGTCGGCCCGTCATTTTTAAACTCCTCCATCATATTTACTGCCGCATCAACATCCAACAAGTTATTATAAGACAACTCCTTGCCGTGAACTTTAGTGAAAATCGCATCAAATTCTCCAAAGAACAACCCTTTTTGGTGTGGATTTTCGCCGTAGCGTAATACCTGGCCATCAGCTTTACTTTCTTTGTAGTAGGTATCCTCCGTATTAAAGTAGTTGAAAATTGCTGTATCGTAATTGGACGACACATGAAATGATTTAGCGGCAAATTTCTTTCTGTCTTCCAGAGTAGTACAACCGTCTTGTTCAGTGATCAACTGTAATAACTCAGCATAATCCTGAGTTGACGAAATACACACTGTATCTTTAAAATTTTTGGCTGCTGCACGAATCAATGAAATCCCTCCAATATCAATTTTCTCTACAATGTCAGCTTCAGAAGCACCTGAGGCTACTGTTTTCTCAAAAGGATATAAATCAACAATCACCAAATCCAATTGCGGGATAGCATACGCCTCCATTTGTGCCACGTCACTTTCATTGTCTTGTCTGTTCAAAATTCCTCCAAACACTTTTGGGTGTAACGTTTTTACACGCCCCCCTAAGATAGACGGATAATCCGTTACCTCTTCAACTGGTACTACAGGTATCCCTAATTCGCTTATAAATTTCTCGGTACCTCCAGTAGAATAAATCGTCACTTTTTGTTCATGTAACTTCTTCACTAAATCTTCTAGACCGTCTTTATAAAAAACTGAAATTAGGGCTGAATTAATTTTTTTTGTAGTACTCATAAATATAGATTTTTAAGGAATGGCAAAAGTATGAATTTACCACTGTGTATCAAAAGTTTAAAATAGGTAAATTAGCTGTTTTTTAAGTCCAAAATAGTACGCTTAGGATCGTCTGATTTAAAGACAAAACTTCCTGCCACTAACACATCTGCTCCTGCATCAATTAATTGTCTTGCATTAGCTGTTGTCACTCCCCCATCAATTTCAATAACTGTACTCGCTCCTTTCTTTTTGATAATCTCTTTCAAGGCTTTTACTTTTGAGTAGGTATTTTCAATAAACGACTGCCCTCCAAAACCTGGATTCACACTCATAACACAAACTAAATCAATATCATTAATCACATCTTCCAACAAATTAACACTCGTATGTGGATTAATAGCCACACCTGCTTTCATTCCCTCCGCCTTAATTGCTTGTAACGAACGATGTAAATGTGTACACGCCTCATAATGCACGGTTAAGATATCTGCCCCTAAGTCTGCAAAAGTCTTAATGTATCGATCTGGATCAACAATCATTAAATGCACATCAATAGTCTTGTTAGCGTGCTTATTAATCGCCTCCAACACAGGCATTCCAAAAGATATATTAGGCACAAAAACGCCATCCATAATATCAATATGAAACCAATCAGCTTCGCTAACATTAATCATTTCGACATCTCTTTGTAGGTTGGCAAAATCAGCCGCCAATACGGAAGGAGCAATTATAGGTTTCATAGTGTAAAAATTTCTGCAAAGATAATCAAAAGTAACCCCTATTACACTTTTTTATATCAACAGTTTATAAACTTTTTAGCATAAAAAAAGGCGTTGATAACCAACGCCTTTTCACCTCTTTTTTGAGCTACTTACCCTAAGTAAGTTTTCAATATTTTACTGCGAGAAGTATGCTTCAATCTACGAATTGCTTTCTCTTTAATCTGACGCACACGCTCACGTGTTAAATCAAACGTTTCTCCAATTTCCTCCAAAGTCATCGGATGTTGATCGCCTAAGCCAAAATACAAACGCACTACGTCTGCCTCACGAGGAGTAATTGTCTCTAGAGCACGCTCAATCTCTGTTCTTAATGACTCAGAAATAAGCTCACGATCTGGATTAGGAGATTCTCCTGAACGCAATACATCATACAAGTTAGAATCCTCTCCTTGTACTAATGGCGCATCCATCGACAAATGACGTCCTGAGTTTTTCATACTCTCTTTTACATCATTTACTGTCATGTCTAACTCACGTGCAATTTCTTCCGCTGATGGCGGTCTTTCGTTCGATTGTTCCAAAATCGCATACATTTTGTTGATTTTGTTGATCGAACCAATCTTGTTCAACGGCAAACGCACAATACGAGATTGCTCAGCCAAGGCTTGCAAAATCGATTGACGAATCCACCATACTGCATACGAAATAAATTTAAAACCTCTAGTTTCGTCAAAACGCATGGCTGCTTTTATCAATCCCAAATTCCCTTCATTAATCAAATCTGGAAGAGTCAATCCTTGATTTTGATATTGTTTTGATACCGACACCACAAAACGCAAATTCGCTTTTGTCAATTTCTCTAAAGCTCTCTGATCTCCAGCTTTTATACGCTGAGCCAACTCCACTTCTTCATCTGCTGTAATTAAATCAACCTTACCAATTTCCTGTAAATATTTGTCTAATGACGCCGTTTCTCTATTGGTAACCTGTTTGGTGATTTTCAGTTGTCTCATAGTATAATAATTGCATTTTTAGGTTAAACATGAGTTTATTATACGCACATAGCAATCAAAAGGTTACAAAAATTTTAGTTTTTTTTATTTTATTTCACAAAAAATAATTTACTGTACTTTTGACTCGTCAAATAAAGGCATTAAAAATGGATCCTTCTTCGCATAATTGGATTGAAAAATACTTGCAAACACACACCAACAATACGCAAGTAGCTTCCTCTTTATCAGAAATTTACACTCTTTCTCGGGAAACGGGTTTTGCTTTAGGAAACACCATTAGTTTACTTCCACTTGAACCCATTGATGCTTCGGGCTGGACTTCGGAAGAATTGACAAAGGTTGCCCTGATCAGCACCATGCACCATGTTTTCTTATGCATTAAAAAAGACAGCTCCCCAAATGCTTTTATCGAACAACTTTATGCGTTTTATAAAAACATCCATGAATCGCGCTTTTCGTTCAGTACGCTTTTTAGCTCCAGCGAAAACAAATCTCACCGAATCGAAAAAATCATTGATGAACGCATAGAAACTAAAAACAAAATCATCAACAAAAACTTTTATCACATGGCAACCAATGCCATATTATTTGTTGATGTGCTGGCTTTTGTCAAATATCTAGACGAAAAAACTCTACCCACAAACTACTTCTCCAAGTTTGAATTAGCCATTATGTCGGTGGTTTCTATCACACTCCAAAAAAAACAAGTCCATACAGAACAAGACGAATATTTCATTAAACTTCTTGAAGACTCTTTGCGTTTATCCAATTTTGAAAACACAACGTTTTTTGCCGTTGAGAATATTGATATCAATTATTTCTCTTCGGAAATCGAACGCAACTACTTATTAGACATTTGCATTTTATGTTTACAAACAGATACGGCTTTAAATCCTCTGGAAATAGATACGATTGATTCAATAGCAACGCTTCTGAATATCCCCAAAGAAGACTACACAACTAATATTGAGTCCATTTATCAATTTGTCAAAACACATAAAAATCAGATTCATTTTTTTGACCCAAAGAACCCCGTTATAAATTTTTATAACCACACCACTCAAACTGTACTCAATCTTCTAAAACGAAACAAAAAGAAAATCGTTAAGGAACTCAAAAACAATAAAGACCTGATGTTTTTGGCCTCTAAATCCACGGTGCACAGCCTTAACAAAGAGGAAAAACAAAGACTCAAAAAACACACCATCAACTTGTGTAAGACCATTCCAGCTTTGGCAATATTCCTTGTACCTGGAGGCAGTTTGATTTTACCTATTCTCATAAAATTCATCCCTCAATTATTACCTTCTTCGTTTAACGAGAATTTGGAGTAATCCAAAAACAGCAAATAAAACTATATTTGTTTTTAAAGCTTGGCGATGGACTTACAACATTATTTATTAGAAAACGGGAGATACAAAAACCTTTCGCTGATTGCCTATCAAATTGTAGAGGGTTTTATTTCCGGAATGCACAAGAGCCCTTTTCATGGATTTTCTTCTGAGTTTTCTGAACATAAAATTTATAACACCGGCGAAAGCACCAAGAATATCGATTGGAAACTCTACGCCCGTACCGAGAAATTATACACCAAACAATACGAGGAAGAAACCAATATGCGTTGTCATATTATTATAGACAACTCTCCTTCTATGCACTACCCTCAAAAACCAAAATCTGTTACAGATAACAAAATTGGTTATGCTGTATTGGGCGCAGCCGTGCTGATGCAATTACTCAAAAAACAACGAGATGCCGCTGGATTGAGTGTTTTTTCTGAAAATTACGATTACTATGCTCCTGAAAAAGGCAGCGACAGACACTATCGTATGCTGTATAATCAATTGGAACAACTGACAGAAAAACCCTATACTTCCAAAAAAACGAACATCAGTAAATTTTTGCATCAAATTGCCGAAAACGTTCACAAACGTTCGATGATTGTTTTGTTTACGGATTTTTTCCAAATGGAAGACGACAAGGAATTGTTTGATGCTCTGGAACACCTAAAATACAACAACCATAAAGTGGTCGTTTTCCATATCTACGACAGAGAAAAAGAATTTTATTTTGAGTTTTCGGATGCTCCTAAAAAGTTCGTAGATATAGAAACGGGCGAAACGGTTCAGGCTTACGCCGAAAATGTGCAGGAACTATACCAAGAAAAGGTTAGAGAATACTTCAATAACATCAAACTGACTTGCTCTAAATACAAAATCAAATACATCCCGATAGCCATTCAGGATTCCTTTGAAAATATTATAACCTCTTACCTAATTGAAAAACAACAGTTTAGATAATTTTGTGTATTTTTTTCAAAAAAACACTTGCTGATATCAAAAAGCAACGTATATTTGCCCGCGAACAAAACAAACGGTTTGGTAGTTCAGTTGGTTAGAATACATGCCTGTCACGCATGGGGTCGCGGGTTCGAGTCCCGTCCAGACCGCTTCAAAAAAGAGCTCTTCAAACGAAGAGCTTCTTTTTTTAAAGACATTTAAAATGTTGTGTTGTGAGTAATGAGAATTACTCATTTTGGTTGTTAACCAATGAAGAGCTTTCCTATAAAGGGAAGCTTTTTTAGTTTAAAAGGGTTCTTTTTAAATCAGTACAATGAAAAACTTTTTCGAAATCATTGGTGTTATTGTTCTAACTCTAATTGACCCTGCTCCAACTTCTTCTAAAAAATTTTTAACAAAGGAGTATGAGAAAACAAGATATAATACTGGTATCGGAACTGTAATTGTTATGGCAGTCGCTATCCTAATCTCATTACTTATTTACATCTCCTAAAATAAAAACCGTCCATTAAGAATGACGCGTTAATAAAACTTTCTTTTTAAAGCGTTAAAAAAGAAAAGCTGTCTGAACAAAGTGAGTTCTTTTCTTTTAGCGTAAAAAGTTAGTTTTTAGCGGAAGGCCGCAAGGACTAGAGTTTTTTGTTACTTTTTTGGGCAATGCAAAAAAGTAAAGACCAGAGGCAATGGGAAAAGAAAAAAGAATTCTTCTTATTTTCTTTTATCGTTAACGCAATTTTCTTTTGGCTTGAACACAAATCGCTAGATTCATGAACTCCGTAAAAAACAATAAAAACAGCGTGAATAAAAAAGCAAAATTCAAGTCTCATTTCATTTTTATGAAATGTTCAATTATCCCTTTTCCTCAACCACGATTCCAGCCACTACGTTCAGGAATCGCCCCTCTCCCAACTCTAAAAAGCGATAATACATTTACACGAAAAACGAAAAAGGCCGAAAGTCTGCTATAAAAGATGTCGGGTTTTTAAGTAATTATTCTACCTTAGAGCAAATCAACTCGGATTAACAAGGCATGAAAAACTCCGCGATTTTTCTCATTATAATCTTAACTCTCCTTATCAGTGCTTGCAACCAAAAAAAAGAAAGCAAAACCACTATAATATCTTATCCTGCCACAATAGAAGATTACTTACATAATAAATTCCATCATTCTGTCTCATCAAAATTAAGAATCGAAACAAAAGACAGTATCGCCAAATACCTGTTTATCACAAAAGAGAGCAGTGACACATTAGAAATAGTTGAAATGCCTTTTGAAATTAATTTAAACAACCCTAATGAAATACTAATTGATACTACCTCAGCAAAATTAATAGCACAGAAGAACTATACTTTAAAAAACAAACAACTAGTCGTTTACAAATATTTCTTCGACGAACCTGCTTCCGCTGATGAAGAGGGTTTCTTTTTTATTTCTGAAAACAGAATTATCGCATTTAATTCCCTTGCTTGGAATTTGATTAAGCTATTTAAATATGGAGGGGCACAAACCACTGATTTATTAGTCAAGGACACAACAGATTTTTTCTATCTTCATGATGTAAAAACACTTCAAAAATGAAAAGAAAAACACTCCTTATAATTATAAATCTTTTAATCTTTGGAACCCTCTACTACTTCTATTCCCAATCCCATACAACAGAAAAGAAAATAGAAAATAATGAAATTCAAAACGGTAACATTATCTTCCAAACTTCAAAATCAAGCCAAAGCAAAGCCATTCAACTCGCTACGAAATCAAAATACAGTCACATGGGTATCATCTATGAAAAAGACGGCAAGTATTTCGTGTATGAAGCAATACAACCTGTTCAATTAACACCTTTATCAAAATGGATTAAACGAGGAGAAAAAGAACACTATGTTATCAAGCGATTGAAAAACGCTGATAAAATCGTCACACCTTCTGTCTTGTCAAAAATGAAACAGATTGGACAACAATTTAAGGGTAAACCCTATGACATCTATTTTGAATGGTCTAATGACAGAATCTATTGCTCAGAGTTAGTTTGGAAAATCTACAAAGAAGCCACAGGAATCGAAATTGGAGCCTTAGAAGCACTCTCCGATTTTGACCTCAGTCATAAAGCCGTTCAAGCCAAAATGAAAGAACGTTATGGAGACAATATACCATTAAACGAAAAAGTGATATCTCCAGCAGCAATGTTCAATTCTGATAAATTAGTGACAATTGAATAGATGAAAACAAACCTCTACATAGCAATACTAGTTGTCTTTATCTCCTGCACTAACAACTCTAACAAAACCACAGGCATCCAACCCTATGGCAAATTCAACACAACTCTAATCGATACACTAGAAAACACGATTAAAAAAATCTACGGTTTCGATGTTATAAAACTTGAAAATAAACCTTTACCCAAATCAACTTTTATTAATGTAAAATCACCTCGATATCGAGCAGACAAACTTCTCGCTATTCTAAAAGAAGAAAAGCCAGATTCAATAGATCATGTTTTGGGCTTGACCCTAAAAGACATTTCAACCACAAAAAAAGACCTTTGGGGAAACACTATAAAACCAGAATCTAAATATGAAGACTGGGGTGTTTTTGGACTTGGTTATTGCCCTGGCGAAAGCTGCATCGTTTCTACACATAGAATCAAAAGCAATCCATCGAAATTTGTGGAACGATTCAAAAAAATATGCATCCACGAAATTGGTCACAATTTAGGACTAAAGCACTGTCCTAATGAAGAATGCGTAATGAGAGACGCCGCTGAATCCATAAAAACAATTGATTTGGTCAAACTCAACCTTTGTGATAAGTGTAAACATGAGATAGAATGATTATTTTGCACTTGTTAAAGAAGAAAGATGTACTCCCCAGAAGAAATAAGAGAAAACTATAAAAAACTTAGCAACCTCGAAATTGAGGAAATTGCATCATCCGAAGCAAAAAGCCTTAGACCTGAAATCATTCCAGTTCTGAAAGACGAACTCATCAGACGTAATCTGGACCCAGAACTCATTACATGGGTAGATGCCGAAGTTGACGTCTTTAGTGAACTTGAAAAACAAACCTTGATTCGAAAAATCGAAAACCTCAACTGTCCAAAATGCGACCAAAGATTTGAAAAGCTAAGAGCATATGAAATTCAAGATATCGTTTCACTAGTGTTTTGGTCATATGAAACGAAAGCTACGAGAATCCTGTGTCCTAGCTGCGGCCGAAAAGCCAAATTTAACGCAATTATAACCACAGCCATTTTAGGATGGTGGTCAAAGTCTGGGATATTATTAACTCCGTACATTTTGATAAAAGAATTGGTGAATGCCTTTTTCTTAGACAAAATCCACAATAGAGTTTTAAACGAATTCCTTGAAGCCCACACGGCAATAATCAGACTCGAAGGAAGCGATGAGAAAACTCTCAGGAGGTTGGTAGAAATGCACAATAAAGATTACAAACTGGAAAACAATTAATCCCATGATAAAACGAGTTGCTCTTTGCAAACACTGCAAAAAAGAAATAACGATAAAATCAAGTGCAACGGACAGACCTGAACTACAAAAAGAAAAAGGAGATCAATTTGAAAAGAAATGTCCGCACTGTGCAAGAAAGAATGTGTTTCATGTAAATGATGTCTATGCAGAACCTAACCAAATATATTCAATCATTGGAGTAATAGTTTTTCTAATCGTAACTGCACTGCTTTGGCAACATTACGGCGCTATAAGTTCTGCCTCTGGTTTAATCCCAATTTTTATTTATAGACAACAAATTGCGAGTGTTAAATTTTTTAATGCTTATCGTGTTAGAAAAAATAACAAAATAGAACAAAACCCCGCGCATTAAGCATGGAGCGTAAATAAAATGGTATTGCGAAACGTAAAAAAAGAAATGTTGTGACAGCAAATTCATTTCTTTTAGTGAAGCAATATAATTTTTAGCGAAAGGCTGTAAGCGCTAGACCTTTGTTTCTTTGCGGCAATGGGAAAGAAAAAGAAAACACATTCTACCTCTCAACATCCAACACAAACCCTCGATTTGAATTTATTTTAATAAATTTGAACCTATGAAAACCCTACAAGAAATAAAAGCAACATTGAGCGCTCATAAAACCAGACTTTATGAGAAATACCCTATTAGCTCAATGGCAATATTCGGATCTGTTTCTCGAAAAGAAAACACAGAAAACAGTGACGTTGACATTCTTGTTGAATTTTCAGGAAAAATTGGCATTCGCTTTATCGACTTAGCCGATGAATTAGAACGAATCATAGGCTCTAAAGTTGATTTGGTTTCTAAAAAAGGAATCCATAAAAAATACCTTCAAGCAATAAACGAAGACTTAATCTATGTCTAAAAGGGACTTCAATCTGCTAATAGACGACATGTTGCAATCTGCTTACAAAATTAAGCGCTACACCGCCAACATGGAATTTGAAGATTTTATTGAGGATGAAAAAACAATCGATGCCGTAGTCCGAAACTTTGAAATAATTGGAGAAGCCTCAAATCGAATTTCACCAGATTTTAAACTTACACATCCCGATATAGAATGGGATAGACTAAGAGGTTTTAGAAACCGAATAGTGCATGAATATTTTGGAATCGACTACGAAATAATCTGGGATATTATCGAATCCTATTTAGACGAACTAATTGAGTGGCTCGAACAAACAGAGGCGTAAATAATTTCTTTAGATCGTTTATCTGTATTTCTATTGCATCAGTACATTTAATCAAATACGGTTCACAACCTATATATTATTGATTTATTAAAACACCAAAATCATGTTAATTTTTACCCAAATATATGAGATGGTTTTTGTACTTTGTCCACGCTAATATCAACTGATATCTAGTAGACATATAAAAAACACCCAAAACAAATTATTAACCCAAAACAAACATCCCATGAAAAAAAAGTTATTTGCAATAGCTGGAATACTATTCATTACTTCCGCTAATGCCCAAGACCTACAACTCGAAAAAGGTCAAAAAATAGTGTAAATCGTTTATAAATTGTATAATTAAAAATTAAGAAAATGAAAGAATTCAAAAAGTTTATCAGCAAAGGAAATGTCATGGAAATGGCAGTGGGTCTTATTATGGCTACCTATTTTGGTGCTATTGTCAAATCATTAGTAAATGATATCATAATGCCTCCTGTCGGGAAAATCATCGGTGGTGTTGATTTTTCTGAACTAAAATATGTAATTGAGCCTGCTATTGCAGAATCTGCCGCTGGTGCCGGAGATGGCGTTGCAGAAGTAGCCATAAGTTATGGTCTGTTTATTAACTCTGTTATTACTTTTTTAATCGTCGCTTTTTCAATATTTATGGTAGTGAAAGCATACAATAAAATGAAAGAGAAAATAGAGAAGAAAGAAGAAGAAGCACCTGCCGCTCCACCTCAACCATCGAAAGAAGAAATACTCCTTACCGAAATAAGAGACCTTCTTAAAAAGTAAAACAGTTGACGACAATGTCAGCTTCACAGCCCTCAATAATTAGCTTTAGCTACTTATTGAGGGAAAATGTGATATACAAAATATATTTCTGGAATATTATAAAATTCGATTTAGATAAACTCATTGAGCAGATAAACTAAAATTCACAAAAAACACGAATCCCAGAAAAACGCATTTTCTCAAAAACACCTAAAAACACCCCAAACTACTATACCGTCAAAATCCAATATTCAATTTTGGCACTTTACTAAATTCAAACCCTTATTTTTACCGAATTATCCCAAGCAAACAGGGGCTTTATTAATACCTTAGACAATAACAAATACCATTGTTTATGGCTTCAAACACACCCCTATTTTCGAACTATTTTTTTGATAACAAACTTCTAGATGAAGTGTTTGATTCTGAAGGAAAAGTTTCTAAATAGGGGGCTAATTCTTGTTTAATTTCTGAACTATAATTAAACGGAAACTCCTCAGCTGATTCTTCAACAAAAAAATCAAATGGATTTATGGTCTTTAAATCAGCAATAATCTCTACATCTATTGTTAATTTTTCTGTCTTTTCCTTAAAAACAACTCTAGCCTGATAATTCCCAAAAGGGTCTTGTTGCCAATTGAAAAAATGGTCTTCGGGGGTAATCTTTAAGGAAAACGATTCTATTGGGGTTCTGCTGTGTGGTGCAGGTCGTAGCCGAAATATGTGTGGAGACAAATTAACTTTTCTGTCAAAGAGGTAAGATGTCTTGTGGGAAATAGCAACTTTAAGAGCCATAAAAAAGCGATTTTATTTTTAAAATAAACACTCAAATTTTCCTAAATAACTGAAATAATCACAGCAAAAACAATTCAATTTTAACGGTTTATGTATTGGTAGATTCAACTAGCAAATGCAATTTTTTGATTTATAAAATTAAAAAATACTTCATAAGGTTTTTTAAACCCTAGGTTTTTCCTTGGTCTATTATTTAGTTTCATTTGTATTTTGTTGATATTATTTGTGTTATGTTCTGTAATGGGTTTGTTTTTTGGGTAATATTGCCGTAATAGTTTGTTCATATATTCTATTTGTCCTTTTTCCCAGGAGCAATAAGGATTGGTAAAAAAAGTTTTTGCATTTAACTTTTCAGCAACTACTTGGTGTTGGGCAAATTCAAGGCCATTGTCCATAGTAATGGATTTAACCCATTTTTTATACGGTAATAATGTGTCTGTCATTGCTTTGCTGACACCCTCTGCGTTTTTTCCATTAGGTAAATAGGCTATTAGGAGCTCTTTTGACACCCTTTCTGTTAATGTAAGTATAAAACCTTTGTGGTTTTTCCCAGCTATTAAATCAGCTTCCCAATGTCCAAATTCGTCACGTTTGTTTGCTTTTTCTGACCTGTTTTCTACACCAACTCGGTTCTTGATTTTAACTTTTGTTGCACCGCCAACCGGACGTTTTCTGTGCTTTAATTGATGACGTAAATGCTTGTATAGTGTGCCACCATTTTCCTTGTCTAATCTAACATATTGATAAATACGCTCAATAGACACCATTTCAATTTTTTGACTTTTACAATAGCCTACTATTTCTTCTGGAGACCATTGTTCGTATTCTATATAATAACGTACTTTTTTCTCAATAGCTTTTGTAAAACGTCTAACACTAGTAAAGCGTTCCTTTCGCTCTGAAGCCATTTCATTGGCTTTTTCTGGATTGTAATTGCCTCGTTTTAAACTGTTCCTTTTAAGTTCCCTACCTACCGTACTTAAGTGAACGTTAAGTTCTTTTGCTATGGTGGTCTTATTAAATCCATTGTTGAGCATTACCGATAAAACGTATCTTTGCTCCTTAGTTAAATGCTTCATATTACAACTTTTAGGACGGAGACTAATATAATAGTGTTTACCTATTCGGAACAAAGAGAAGAGATATCTCTCTCTTCTTTTGTCCGAAAAAATAAAGTATAAGCCCCGTTAAAAATTGCATTTACTAATTGAAACTAATATTAATATCATTTTATTATTCAATCACTGTTTTTTTAACAGTTTCGTTAAAATACAGAATCAGATTTTGAAATAATGACAGGGATATTTTAGACTTAAAAAATAGCTTTACAATACTTCATCTTTTTTTCTAAACCTTTTTTTTCGGAACTAGCATTTCAATATATCGTTTAGTATATTTGAGAAAATCACAACACGACTCTTATGACGACTCTAAGTAAAATAAAATGGATTGCGGGTGTTTTATTAGTATTTGCCATTGTCTTGACAACGAATCTCATCGACAAGAATAACTTCAACAAACTAAGGAACTCTGTTGTTACAATTTATGAGGATCGTGTGGTCGCAAGTGATTTAATTTTTGAAATAACCGTCTTAATTCAAGAAAAAGAAATTGCTCTTGCTACGTCAGATTCGATTTTCTTTCAAGTCAAAAACGACAAAATCAATCAGGACATAAAAGGTTTTATCACAACGTATGAAAAAACTAAACTTACAACTAGTGAACAAAAACTGTTTACCACATTAAAAACTGAGTTGCAACGTCTCGAAAAACAAGAAAAAACATTTATTGATTCAAACTACAAAGACAACTCTCTACTATTTACAACTATCAATGAAATTGTCCATAACCTATATCGGCTTTCCAAAGTACAATTGGAAGAAGGAAAAAGGCAAATGCAAGAAAGTAACAAAACTATTAAGTCCATAAATATTTTTACGACAGTAGAAATACTATTTTTAATAGCCATGGCAATTTTGATTCAAATCATTTTATTGTACAAAAAGAAAACATGACTCAATCCGTCGACATCTAACTATTAATTATATCTTCGGGTTAATCTTACTTCATTTTGTCTACAATTTTCAGACACAAAAACATATTGTTTACAGTTTTTTTAAAAATTCAAGAGTCAAATCGTTTTGTTTACAACTTTTAGCTATCAAAATACATTGATTACAGTTTTATGTAAAATTCAAGAATCAAGAATGTTTGTTTATTAAATATTTATATATTTGAGAATCAAACAAAGAGAAATGGATTTTAATACTACCGAAGCAGTTAACTATCATTATGACAAGTTCCCTCCTCAAAATATAAATTATAGTAACTTTATAAGAGAACTAATTAGTGCTACTGATGCTTTAGCAAGGTTTGACCAAATGCTGAAAAATCTACATAATAATGAGATTTTATTAGCTCCTCTTAGGAATCAAGAAGCTGTTATTTCATCAAGAATCGAAGGAACTATTAGTACGATGGATGAAATCCTTCAATACGAAGCTGATGATGATGGAGACAATGCAAATGTAAGATCTGATGTAATCGAAACAATATTATATCAAAGAACATTAAAAAATGCCCAGAATGCATTAGAAGATGGATATTCGTTATCTACAAGTTTTATAAAACAAATGCACCAACAACTTCTATATTTAGGCAGAGGAGCTACAAAAGCCCCTGGAGAATTCAAAACAGAACAAAACTACTTGGCTGATAAAATCAAAAAGAAAATACAATTTATCCCTATTAGTCCAGAAAAACTGAATGATGGATTAGAAAACCTATTTCAATACTTAGTAAAGAGTAACGATCCCGCAATAATTAAAACTGCATTGATGCACTTAGAGTTTGAAGCCTTACACCCTTTTCAGGATGGCAACGGAAGAATTGGAAGAATGCTTATTACTTTATTTCTATGGAAAGAAGGTATATTATCAGAGCCCCACTTCTATATAAGCGGTTTTTTAGAGGAAAATAAAGATTTATATATCGATACAATGAGACAAGTATCTGAAACAGATGATTGGGATAGTTGGATACGATTTTTTTTGACAGCAGTCGAAAACCAAGCAATTAGAAACTTAGAGATTGCCGAAAACATTAAAACACTGTATGAACAAATGAAAAACGAGTTTACAGAACTTCTATCGTCAAAATGGAGTCTTACCACACTTGATTTTGTTTTTGCGAATCCCGTTTTCAGAAACAATAAATTTACATCAACATCTGGAATACCTTCGGCAACAGCAGCGATTATTACCAAAAAACTATTAGAGACGGGATATTTAGTCCAAAAACAAGAGGCTTCTGGTAGACGTCCAGCATTATTTTCATTTGAGCCTCTTATGAGAATAGTCCGAGTATAATATTAAACTAAGAAAAATAAAAACATGACTCAATCCGTCGACATCTACTTTGCAGAAGGCTGTGGCAGATGCCCCCTTGGCAAAACTCCAGATTGCAAAGTCCACCTATGGACACAAGAGTTAGAATTATTACGTGAAATCGTTTTGCAATCTGGACTACAAGAAACCTGTAAGTGGGGAGTCCCGTGCTACACTTACAATGATAAGAATGTAGTAATGATAAGTGCTTTTAAAAATTATTGTTGTATCAGTTTCTTTAAAGGAGCTTTACTTCAAGACACCTACCAGTTATTGACACAACCTGGCCCTAACTCTCAAGCGGTAAGATTGTTTCAATTCACAAAACTGAAAGAAATACAGGTTATCCAAAATCACATAGAAGCCTATATACAAGAAGCTATTGAGATAGAAAAAGCCGGACTTGAAATACCCTTCAAAAAAGAACTTGAACCTCTACCCGAAGAGTTAGTACAAAAGTTTGAAGAAGATCCAAGTTTAAAATCAGCCTTTGAATCACTTACACCTGGTAGACAAAGAGGATTTCTTCTTCATTTTTCGCAACCTAAACAATCGGCAACTAGAATTTCAAGAATTGAAAAATGCACGCCTATGATTTTGTCAGGTATTGGACTACATGATAAATATAAGTCTACAAAGAAATAACGATTGTCCGTTTTACTTCTTCCTACACACAGGAATTAATTCTCCAGAGGCTAAACAGTATTTTGAGACTAATTCTTTTCCTAAGGTTTTGGTGTAATCCACAGCTTCAACTTCAAAACCAATTGACCTCAACTTGTCAAAATAATCCCGACCATACACGCGCACATGGTCGTATTGACCAAAGATAGCTGCACGCTCCTTAGGGTCTGTGATAGTATCATCCTCAAAAGTTACATCCCGAGATACATCTTGAGGTATTTGAAAAATTCCCCAGCCCCCAGGTTTAAGTATTCGATAGAGTTCTTGCATTGCTTTAGTGTCATCAGGAATATGTTCCAAAACGTGATTACATAATATCACATCAAAACTACCATCCTCAAAAGGCAAATTGCATATATCTGCCTTAACATCTGCCAAAGGCGACAACAAATCCGTTGTGACATAATCCAGATTGGACTGCGTTTTGAATCTTTTATAAAAAGATTGCTCAGGGGCAAAATGCAATAATTTCAAAGGCTTTATAAAAAACTCCGTTTCATTTTTCAAATACAACCACAATAAACGATGACGTTCTAGGGAAAGCGTACTTGGCGAAAGTACATTGTCACGTTGTTTCCCGTAACCATACGGCAGCATGGACTTAAAACTCTTACCATCAATAGGATCCGTAAAGCGATTTCCCTTTAACCACCACGCCATTATGGGGCTTATCCAATAACTCAACCGAATGAGTAAGGGTCTCGGAATTGTGTTTAAGACTAGTTTGAAAAGCTTTTTCAACTGTTTAAAGAGTTAACGGCACTTTGCGTAATCCTTCCTCTTCGTCGGATGTTATACCCAAGGCTTGATAAATGTATTGAAAGGTTGACAACAACTCTGGTTTTCCGTCTACAATGGCAACATTGTGTTCAAAGTGTGCACTAGGTGCTCCATCAGCAGTCAGGATTGTCCAACCGTCTTTGAGCTGTTTGATGTGTCGTGTCCCTCCATTAATCATAGGTTCAATCGCAATGACCATCCCGTTAGCTAATACTTTACCTCGACCTTTTTTTCCGTAGTTAGGAAATTCAGGATCTTCATGCATTTTTCTACCTAAACCATGCCCCACTAACTCCCGAACCACACCATATCCATGCGATTCTGTGTACTCTTGTATAGCCGCACCAACATCACCTACACGATTCCCTGCTTGCATCAATTTGATTCCTATATACAAAGATTCTTTGGTTACTTGCAACAGCTTTTTGGTAGACTCCTTAACCTCTCCCACCTCAAAAGTGTAGGCATGATCTCCATAAAAACCATTCTTTAGAGCGCCACAATCAATAGAAATAATATCTCCTTCCTCAAGCGGTTTATTGTTAGGAATACCGTGTACGACCTGAGCATTTGGACTCATACACAAAGTATTAGGAAAACCATACAAACCTAAAAATCCTGGTTCCGCTCCTAAGTCACGAATGTGTTCTTCTGCAATTTTATCTAATGCTAAGGTGGTGATTCCTGGCTTTACCTCACCAGCCAAAACACCTAAGGTCTTAGATACAATGAGAGCACTTTCGCGCATCAATTCAATTTCTTCAGGAGTCTTCAATACTATCATAGTCGTGGATTTTGGACTACAAAAGTAATTATTTTTTTGAGGTTTATGGCGTTTGTGCTTGCAGCTTGACTAACCCTACATTGGAGTTGCAATATTCGTTTTGCAAGTCTATCAAATCAATTTTGGCTTTTACCAATTTTTGCTCTCGTGTATTGATATAAAAAATAGAACTTTCTCCTATCTCAAATAGTTTTTCTTCAGCTTTTAGCATGTAATCAAAGTCATCTACCAAATTGGACAAATTATCCATTTGATCGTATAGCGTTGTGATTTCGTTACGCTGATAATCCAATTTATTTTTCAATTCTAATTGCGCTAGAGATAATTCGTAACTAGCATCTTGCACCTTATACTTGGCTAATTTATATTCTGCACGTTCCTTTCTTAAAAACAAACTATACGAGAAATTAAGTCCAATCTTATAATTATCAAAATCACCATTTTCAATCAGTTTTGGCTCAGACAAATAATAATAACCCAAATTTAATTTAGGCAATAACTGATTGCTTTTCCATCTTTTGTCCACCTCAAGCATTGACACCTTGTTTTCATAAAACTTGAGCTTAGGATTTGTGCTCAGATTATAATCTTCGTTAATCATTCCTTCCTCAATTAGCAACGCATTCAGGTTTTGAAACAACCCATCTTCTGGAATTAAACTTTCGTCAATCTCTAAGGGGATAGTATTGTTCGTCCACAAAAAGTTTGATAATTGCAACCTCGATTTGACGAGTTTTAACCTCATTTTCTCGCGTTCAAAAGCTCTGGTTTTTACTACCATTCCGGATTCAATACTGTCAATTGCGGGCTTATCTCCTGATTCTACTAGCTTTTTAACCCCTTGCAAACGTTCATAGGCATTGTTCCAATATTCATTATACAACTGAAATTTCTGGAAAGATTGCACCCAATCAAAGTAGGCTAATGAGGCATCATACACAACCTCAACGGCTGCTAGATTCCTTTCGGCCAAGCCCATTTGTACATTGTACTTCGCCATTTTTAGTTCGGCCATGCGCTGATTAATCCATAAATCTCTTCCAATAGGTAGGGTCAAGCCCAAAGTGGTCAAACCATCTACAGGGACATTGTGCTCTGGATTGAGATAAATTCCTTCGTTTCGATCAAAGGCTGCTTTCAGTTCTACCCCGAACCACGTCGGAATTTTTAACCCTCCATTAAGTAGATTATAATACTCCTTCCCTTTGTACTCTTTGTTATCAAAATCAATTTCAATCTTGGGATCAAATGCACCCCTTGCTTTTAATAATTTGGCTTGAGCCAAAGACAATTTAAGATTAGCTTGTTTGACTCGTGGATGGTATTTTTTGACCATGCCCAAAAACTCATTATAAGTCAATACATTACTAACCCTCAAAGAGTCGCTCTGCCCCATGACACGTCCATTGCAAAAAAGCAAGATTACTATAATGACATATTTAAAGAGAATTCTTTTCACCTTTGCTTATTTCTTTTTAGCCTCTTTAGATTGATCAACGGTATAATAATCAGGCGGAAATCCATTAAGTGTTCGCCAGATTTCGTACCATATGGGCACCTCATTAAGCAATGCAATGGTCTGGGCTCCTGCCCCTATTTGTAATTTTTCTGGCCATTTTTCGGCAGTCTCATCAGGAGCAATAAGAATTCTGTATTTGCCATTATCACTGATAAAATTTTCTATGGCTACTATCTTACCTCCAAATGTACCATAAGACACGTCAGGCCAACCAGAAAATACCACAGTAGGCCAACCTTCAAACCAAATACGCACTTGTTCTCCTTTATGAATCAAGGGCAAATCCATCGGCGAAACAAACGTCTCTACCGCTAATTGATAACTGGCAGGCATAATACTCGCAATAGGTGTTCCTTCCTTGATTGTCTCGCCTATCCCTGATTTTAAGGTGCGGTTAATATAGCCGCTTTGTGGTGCTTTGATATAGTACATTGTGTTGCGCAAGGTATAGTTAGCCAATTGGTTGTCCAATTTGTTAGTTTGTACCTCAGACTCGTATTGATTACTCAAGGCACTCATTTGATCACTTTTGGCCTTAGCTAACTTTTCTTCGTACATGGCTTTGATACGTGTCACTTCGTATTTGGCGTTAAGCAAATCATTTTTGGACGTTTGCAACTTATTCTGTTGAGTAACTAGTTTAGCCTGTACTTCTTGTAATTTCAACTTTTTCTCCTCAACATCCTTCAACGATTTTAGCCCCTGTTGTTGCAATTCAAAAATTCGATCGTATTGCCTTTGGGCAATAGTTAAATTGGTGTTAGCCGCAATCAAATCAATACTATCGGACTCTATTTTAAATTGGGTTTGAGTCACTTTGTTTTTGGCCTGCTCTATCTTTAGACTGCGCTCACTTTGCAAAGCATTCATTTGCCCTTCCAATGCTTGTACTTTCTGTTTATAAGACTCCACCGAGAGCTGCTTTGAGGTCAATTGTCGCTGTGTATTCTGAACCAAGTTAGGATCAAGATAACTTTCTTTCACCTCTGATATTTGCAAAATGGTATCTCCTTTATTAACGTAATCCCCTTCTTGCACGTACCAATTTTCTATTCGCCCTGGTATTATAGACTGTATGGTCTGTGGTCTTTGATTGGGTTTTAGGGTAGTCACAAACCCCGACCCTCGAATATTTTGTGTCCATGGTAAAAATAGCAACACGATTGCTAAGACAACAAACACCAATACAATCTTATTTAATATTGTATATAATTTTTCCTCGTGTAATTTTTTTACGGTACTGTAGTGCTCAACATTCCTTGAATCAATACTATTTTCGGATAAGTTCAACATGACACTATTGGTTTTTTTCGTCTATAATTCTTCCTTGTTTCAATGTAATGGTGTGGTTACAATGGTCTCTCCAATAGTTGTTTTTTGAGGAAACAACTACCGTCCATTTATGTTCTTTGGATAACAAGAAATCTATAATTTCATTGGCAATGCTATCGTCCATTTGATCGGTAGGATGTTGTAACAGTAACACTAACGGTTTGGCTACAATACATCTTGCCAATATAATGCGTTGTATGATTGAAGTAGGCAAATTATTCCCCTCTGATTGTATGTGTGTTTCTATTCCGTCTGGTAAATTCTTGATAAACGAATGTAACTTCATGGATTCTATAGCCCATCGGACATCATTTTGGGTTACCGCTGGATTTCCCATAACAATATTATCCAGCAACGTACCTTCAAACAAAGACTCTCCATGAATATAGGTTCTAATATTAGAACGATACTGATCCATACTCAACTTTGTATAACCACCATCGTTAACATATAACGTACCTTGATCGGGGTTTTGCACTCCTGCTAATATTCTAAAAAGTGTACTCATGCCCGATTGATTTTCTCCACAGACATACAAGCGATCTCCTTGTTTTATCTTTAGATTTAGATCATCAATGATCGGATTGGCAACTCTAGGTATAGTATACGTAACGTCTTCTAACTCAATATGCATCTCCTTATAGGCTTTGGCATTTTCCTTTTCGGCTTCTTCGATTTCCATATCGGCAACCAATCCTATTTTTTCGACAGAAGTCAAAACATCATAAAAAGTCTCTAATCCTAAAATTATTTTTTCGACTGAGTTAATGACCAATAAAATAATAATTTCGGCCGCTACGAATTGTCCTATATTCATTTCCATCGTGATTACTAAATAACCCCCAATGGAAAGTAAACAGGCTGTAATCAACATCTTAAAACCAATCAATTGAATATATTGTCTTTTAATAACATTAAAATGTTTTTCTCTGTATCCCAAATAACCCGACACTAGGTCGTCATTTTTTTGTAAGGCAAAGCCAAAATTATTTTTGTTCTTAAAGGTTAAATAATTACGAGCTATCTCCTGTAACCAACCCGCAACCTTATATTTGTATTTGGACTCCATCAAACTGGTTTCGAGACCTGAAACATAGCTTAATTTAAAAATTAGATACAGCATTATTAAAAGCAAAAAACCAAACAAAATAAAGAAGGGGTGATATAATGACAATAACAATACACCAAATACAATTTGTAAAAAAGCTGCCGAAAAATCAATTAACAACTTAGAGGTACCTTTTTGAATGGTTAGTGTATCAAAGAAACGGTTGGCTAATTCTGGAGGGTAAAAGCTAGCGCAATTATCAAATTTAAATTTGGGTAATCGATACGCAAAATCAAATGACGACCGAATGAATATCTTTTGTTGTAAACTTTCTGTAATGCGCAACTGCATCAACGAAAGTATCCCTCCAAAAGCCACCCCAATAACCACCAACACAATTAACACCACCCAAGAAGCTGTTATCTTTCCGCTTTGAATAAAACTGATAATAGCCTGAATACCAAGCGGCAGTGATAAACTTATCATACCTGAAAAGATAGCGTAGAATACAATCTGATACACATCCTTTCTGTCTAACCTCAAGAGATTATAAAATCTAATTAATGGTGTCATTTTATGGCTTTGTTTTAAGCTCGGAAAGTTACTATAATTACCACCTCTATTAACCTCTGTTTTAATTGTATTAATCTATTTAGGCATAAAAAAGCCTCATTTCCATAAAGGAAATAAGGCTTAAAATTCATAATCTTCTTGAGGTTTACACCAAAGATTTTTGAGTCATCGCTGCCGGTTGTTCCAAGCCCATCAAATGTAAAATGGTTGGTGCGATATCCCCTAAGACTCCGTCCTTAACCTTGATTTGATCTTTGTCAATCAAAATAAAAGGAACTGGATTAGTCGTGTGTGCGGTATTAGGTGTCCCGTCAGGATTAATCATGGTTTCGCAATTTCCATGATCTGCAATCAATAAGGTAGAGTAACCATTATTTAATGCAGTAGTCACTACCTCTTTTACACATTGATCTACAGCCTCACATGCAGCGATAGCTGCTTCCATAACACCTGTATGACCCACCATATCCCCGTTAGCAAAATTCAAGCACACAAAATCCACTTCTCCTTTTTGTAATTCTGGAACTAAGGCATCTTTTAGTTCATAGGCACTCATTTCAGGCTTAAGGTCGTAAGTAGCCACTTTAGGTGAATTTCTTAAAATACGTTCCTCTCCCACAAATGGTTCTTCTTGTCCTCCCGAAAAGAAGAAAGTTACGTGTGGATATTTTTCTGTTTCGGCAATACGAATTTGTTTTTTGCCCGCTTTCGCCAAAACCTCACCTAATGTCTCTGTGATATTGTCTTTGTTGTACACGACTTTTACATTTTGATAAGTCTCATCGTAGTTAGTCAAAGTCACATAATACAAGTTTAACTTGTGCATGTTTTGCTCATGGAAATCTTTTTGCGAAAGCGCTTCGGTCAACTCACGTCCTCTATCAGTACGGAAGTTAAAGAAAATCACTACGTCATCTTCTTTGATTTGAGCCACTGGCTGACCATTTTTAGTCATCACAATTGGTTCAATAAACTCATCCGTAACCCCATTGTCATAGCTCGCTTGTATGCTAGCTACTGCATCCGTGGATTGAATCCCTTCCGCATTGACTACTACATCATAGGCTTTCTTTACTCTCTCCCAACGCTTATCACGATCCATAGCATAATAACGACCTATTACAGAAGCTAACGCCGCACTTGTCCCTTCCATATGCTGAATTAAATCTGCAATAAATCCTTTTCCTGATTTAGGATCCACATCTCTACCATCGGTAAAGGCATGCACATACACATTATCTAATCCAAAATCTTGAGTGGCATCAATCAAGCCTTTAATATGATCTACATGAGAATGCACTCCTCCGTCAGAAACGAGACCTAAAAAGTGAACATCTTTGTTATTGTCTTTAGCATACTGAAAAGCATCTACCAATACATGCTCTTTGTTTAATGTTTTCTGCTCAACAGCAATGTTGATTTTTGCTAAATCCTGATATACGATACGTCCTGCTCCCAGATTCATGTGACCTACTTCACTGTTCCCCATTTGCCCGTCTGGCAAACCTACATTTAGACCATCTGTTCGTAGTGTGGCATTGGGATACTTTGTATATAAACCATCAATAAATGGAGTCTGAGCATTATCAATTGCTGACACTTTTGGATCTGGAGACATACCCCATCCATCCAAAATCATTAAAATTACTTTCTTATTCATATGTACTGTATTTTCTTCATTTTTTAATCGCTCACAAATTTACGGATTTGTTTCTGTTCAACATTTATTTATCGTTAAAATATGAGTTAAAAACCAATCGGTTATCACTATTCTATTTTGTTTATTATCATTTTTTATTATTTTGCCGAGGTTACGTATTTTTGTGTCAAATTGTATTGAATTATGAAACTCCGAAGTACTTTTTTTATATGTTCTTTTTTGCTGTTACTTACAAGTTCAGCAATAGCTTATACAAAACCATCTAAGAACAATTATGATAAGAACATCGAACGTTTGTATTATTCATTAAACAAAAAAAACTTCAATCCTCCTCAACTCAAATTGTATGAGAAAGCATTAAAAGGTTTTTTTAAATACAAATCAAAAGGACAAATCACAGGAGATAAAATCATAATGATTGACTACAGCATGCCTTCTTCTCAAAAAAGAATGTGGATTATTGATTACAACACTAATACTATTTTGCTCAATTGTTTAGTGGCACATGGGAGAAATTCTGGAGGTTTAGTCCCTAACGATTTTTCTAACGAACTAGAATCCCATAAAAGTTGTTTAGGCTTTTTTTCTACCGCAGAAGCTTACGATGGAACTAATGGTTTATCGCTACGTTTAGACGGCTTAGAAGAAACCATAAACAACAATGCTCGAGCAAGAGATATCGTTATGCATGGTGCCGATTATGTGAGCGAGGCTTGGATTTTTGAGCAGGGATTTTTAGGACGGAGTTACGGTTGTCCTTCCATCCCTTTAAGTTTGACCGAAGAAATTATCTCCATAATCAAAGATCAAAACTTATTGTTTATCTATCACCCTCAGTTGGACAAATAAACCTTATTGACTAAGAAATTTATACACTTTAGAATCTAAGTTATACACATCTGGCCTAAACTTAACGCCATCATTTGTTCCCCAAGCAGTATAATACAAAATAACGATATTGGTTCTGGCATCCGTATCAAAATTTATACTCACCCGTTCGACCTCGTCCAAGTCATTTTTAGCTAAATAATTCATGAGTTTGGTACTCAAATCCATACCTAACTCAATGGCATTTTCTAACCGTATACACCCTGAACTTAAATCTCTGTTTACTTTATCAAAATACCACCTCTGGTTGGTGTCGTGTAGATAAACAAAGTGGTTGTTCGCAAAGATAAATTTAACCTCTCCCAAAACATTATCCTTACTCGGTTGCTGAATGTATTTGTAAGCCAATGGTTTATCTGCATTCCACTCTTTTGGGTCGACAAGAGTTTTTACATCACTCCCATTGTCCTTGTATATATTAATCCCCTTATTCCTAAGGTAATTATGATCTTTTTTCATCTCAGGAAGATAATCCTCCATGAGTATAGTTTCTGGAACAGTCCAAGTCGGATTCAATACGATATAAGCAATTTTTGACGTCATCACTGGCGTTTGTCTGTTTTCTTTACCAACTACTATCTTGTGTTTTCGAATCACTTTTCCATCCTTATAATAGTATAGTTGATATTCAGGAATATTAATCAACAAATACTCTCGACCAAAACTCCTAGGAAACCACCTCCATCTCTCTAAGTTCGCCATCACTTGCTCCATTCTAGTTTTCATACTTACATTCAAAGCTTTTACGGTCTCATAATTTATGATTCCATTTGCCTCAATACAATGTTTGTCTTGAAAACGCTTAATCGCTGGAATAATCGCTTGATTGTACTCTGCTTTAACGGTGTCAATTCTTTCGCTATCATCCCACAACTTCAGCTTCTTTTTGATATTGATCATTTCTGGATGTTCTGACATTAAATAAATATTGTCATTTATTTCAATATCCTTCCCATCTTTACCTATACGTGCTTGAAAATAAGCCAATGCCTTTTTTAGTTCTTGATAATGGGTATGTTGAGGAATAGCTCCTCGCAAAGACTTTCTAACTTCGGTACTATCAATTGCTCTTTGTAATACACGATCTACGTCAACCGCTTTTCTGTCAATATCCCAATCCTTGTTAAGGGATTTATAATTCACCTTTCCGTAGAACAAATGACTAAAATATTTCTTAAAAGATTTTGATAGCAATTTGTAATATTCCTGCTTCTCTTGCTCACTCAACTGACCGTATCTTTCTTCCTGTTTAAGTATATCTTTGTAGTAATAATCCGAAGCACTCAACCCCTCCTGGTAAGATGTCTTTATAGCTTCAATTAATTCTTGACGATTGATCGCATTCTGCCATGCTGATTCTTTCTCTTCTGATACAACATCAACTTGCTGAATTTCTTCAAGCACTTGACTTTCTTCGCCCTCATCATCTAAAGATTCTTTAAAAATCTCAACATCCTCTTGCGTCAATCCTTTTTTATTCTTATCACAACTAAACACTACCATAGCGCAAATAACTATGGCAATTACTTGGTTTATCCCCTTTATCCTCATTAATTAAACTAAATATTATAGTAGAGCGTGAAATTACTTAAATGAAAACTTCTAACCAAAAAAATAGTCATTACACTAAACTAACTAATTCACAACACGTTAGACAACCTATCTCCCCTCATCGAAAAAAAAATCATTTTTTTTCGAAAAAAAATTTGCGTAAAAAGAAAACTTGTTAGTATATTTGTCGCCACAAAAGCGGGAGTAGCTCAGTTGGTAGAGCTCCAGCCTTCCAAGCTGGTTGTCGCGAGTTCGAGCCTCGTCTCCCGCTCCAACAAAAAAAGCCTTGAACTTCTGTTCAAGGCTTTTTTTATGCTCTATAATCGTTCCGACTAAACTCCAAACAAACTGTCAATTTGTTCTTTGGTAAACCATTCACTTTTCGAAATAGCTCCATTTTTATTGATAAATGTAAGCTGTACTTTTTTATGATAGTTTAAAATATCAAGTACTCCCATTTTGTCGGTATTAAAAATGATAATCTGTTTACGGTATTCTTTATTTGAACTGACATCTAAACCATGGAAACCCGACACTATACTTTTATATAAATCATCGATACTTTCCTTACCTACAAACTGAATTTGCTCATTATCCAACTCCCCACTTTCGATATTCGAAAACGCAACAATATATTTACCATTAAGAGTCTTACTACAGCTCGCTACAAACCGATTGTTTTTTTTCAACACCCCAATAGTTCCAAAATCTTGAATTTCCTGACCAATAGTTGCATTTGTGTCAATAGCTGAATCACTTGTTTGCGCACAAGTAATGCTTACAAAAAATAAAGAAAAAAGTAATTGTTTAATCATTGTTGAGGTTTTTTAACTCCCCAAATGTATATGCCTTTTGTCGAGTAAAAAAGAAGATTATGATAGTTTTAACTATAATTAACAAGAAAACCCAAAATAAAAAAAGCCCTTAACAAATTGTTAAGAGCTTTTTGGTGGTACCTCCAGGAATCGAACCAGGGACACATGGATTTTCAGTCCATTGCTCTACCAACTGAGCTAAGGTACCTGCTGTAATGCGGAGGCAAATATATACTACTTTTTCATTTCTCCAAAATAAAAACCAAAAAAATCAATCCCTATATTTGCCCTGAAAACACTGCGTTATTTATGATCCTTACACTTGACTTTGGCAACACAAAAACAAAAAGTACTGTAATTGAATCGCTTACCATTATCAACGCTTCTATTTTTAACACATCGGATTGTATTTTAAGTATTCAAAAAATAATCACAGAATATCCTTCGATAAAAGCTTTCATCATATCATCCGTAGTAAAAAGCAATCTTGAGCAACTACAAACAGAATTCCCAACACATCCCATTTATGATGTTACCAGAAAGACCAAGTTCCCTTTTACCAATCTATACTCCACTCCCGAAACCATAGGAATTGACCGTTTAGTCTTAACTACTGCTGCCTATTATCGATATCCTAAGAAAAACCGTCTTATTATTGATGCAGGTTCGTGCGTTACTTTTGACTTTATTAATACCGAAGATCAATATCTTGGAGGCAGTATTTCTCCAGGTTTAATGATGCGCTATAAAGCCATTCATAACTTTACTGAAAACTTACCTTTATTAAGCCCACAAATCCCCGAAGCATTGATTGGTGATTCTACAACATCTAGCATTCACTCGGGTATCGTATACGGCTTACTATCCGAACTGGATCAAGCAATCAACGGCTACAAGAAAAAATATCCCGATTTAACAATTATTTTAACTGGAGGTGACTGTGATTTTTTGGCTAAGCAATTAAAAAATAGCATATTTGCACACAATTATTTTTTAGCAGAAGGATTGGCTGCTCTATATTACAATGTAATTGCTCATGACGAAAAAGATCACGCTTAGTCTTTTCTTACTTATTACCACCCTTGGCTGGGCACAGCAGGGCGATGCATCTGCCTATTCATTTTTCGGTATTGGAGACCTCAAACTAGGTCAAACCGTTGAAAATAGAGCTACTGGCGGAGTGGCCATTCAGGCAGACAGCACTCATCTTAATTTTCAAAACCCAGCTTCTCATGGAGCCTTACGACTAACAACTGTAAGTTTTGGTGGCAACTACTCTAACCTTTCAATAAAAGATCAAAACACATCGGGTCGCGCAGCACGTTCTGCTTTTGATTATTTTGCGGTAGGTCTCCCTCTTGGGAAAGTAGGTGTTGTAGGAGGGCTTAAACCTGTTTCTACAGTAGGTTATGATTTAGTCAATTATTCCACAAATACTACAGACAAAGGACATGGTGGGGTAAATCAATTTTTCTTATCCACTGGAGTCCAAGTTATGCCTCGTTTGCACATTGGTGCTGAATTCAATTATAATTTTGGAAACATTACAACAGAAAGAGTAACCAAAGACCCTAATATCGCCTTAGCTACGCAGACCAAAACACGCAG
This sequence comes from Flavobacteriales bacterium, assembly GCA_020635875.1. Lineage (GTDB taxonomy): Bacteria > Bacteroidota > Bacteroidia > Flavobacteriales > Flavobacteriaceae > Flavobacterium. Next base: position 304,285 of record JACJYY010000003.1, on the reverse strand, counting down.
CGACATTAGTGGTATAGGATACAAATTTGGCATTATGTATACCCATAAGATGAATGAAAAACACAACCTTTTTGGTAGTGTTGCTTACGCCGCATCAGCCAATATCACATCTACCAATTCATCAACGTTAGCCACATTAAACCCTAACTCGTTTAATCCCCAAACACCGTTTGACAGCAAATCGATAAAAGCTGAGAACACCATTGTGAAAATCCCTAGTCAAATCACAATAGGTTTAGGTTATGGAGAATTAAAAAAATGGTTTGTTGGGGCGCAAATCACGGCTATTCAATCCAGTCAGTTAAGCAATCGATTAAAAGGGAGTTCCAATGCATCGTTTGAAGATGGCATGCGATATTCCATTGGTGCTCATTACACACCAAAACACAATTCCTACAATAACTATTTCAAAAAAGCAACCTATAGACTAGGTTTCCGAACGGAAAATACGGGTCTAGTTGTCAACAACACCTCAATTAACGAACACGGCATAACTTTTGGGTTAGGCTTGCCAACAGGCGGTAATTTTTCCTCCATTAACATTGGTTTTGAATACGGCAGCAGAGGTACTACAACAGCTAATTTGGTAAAAGAGGACTTCTTCTCGGTAGTTATTGGGTTATCGTTAAATGACAAATGGTTCAAAAAATCTAAAATTGATTAATACATAAAACTATGAAGACTAAACTTACACTTTTAACATTTTTAGTAGCCGCTTTTGCGCAAAGCATCATGGCTCAAGAGGGAGATTGTGCAAATGACTTTTCAATTTTTGTTGAATATGCAAAAACAAAAAACTACGAAGCAGCATACACGCCTTGGTTAAAAACAAGAAAAGAATGCCCTAAGTACCACCAAGCCACTTACATCTATGGCGAAAAAATATTAAAAGATAAAATTGACAAAACTACTGATGCTACAGCAAAAAGAGCCATCATTGATGACTTATTAGCCATGTACGATGAGTTTGATAAAAATTTTCCAAACAACAATAGAGGGAGCGCTGTAGACAAAGTGATGTTGATGATGGAAAACAACATCGGAACAGATCAAGAACATTATGATATGCTTCATGCTGCTTACCCAGCCAACAAAGCAAATTTTTCAGCAAAAGCAACTTATGCTTATTTTTCTTTGTTTGTAGATCAGTATACCGCTGGCAATAAAGGAATAGAATTACAAGATGTTTTTGACCGTTATGATGACCTCAACGAGCAATTACAAAAAAGCACGGCTGAACTAGAAGCCAAAAAAGACGAACTAATCGTTAAACAAGAAACTTCTTCTCTAACTAAAAAGGAAGAAAGAAATTTCAACGCCTACGAAACAAACATTTCTGCCTTAGCTATGGTAACATCTAGTATGGACGGAAAAATCAGTCAGTTATCAAGCTGCGACCAGTTAATCCCTTTTTACCAAAAGAATTTCGACGCGCACAAGACAGATGCTGTTTGGTTGCAAAGAGCTGCACAACGTATGGATGCTAAAGATTGCACAAAAGACCCTATGTTCGTAACTATTGCTGAAGCATTACATAAGTTGAATCCTACAGCGGATTCTGCCTACAACATTGGAGTTGCTGCATTAAATCAAAATGACAAGACAAAAGCTATTGACTACTTTAATCAATCCGCAGATTTGCAAACAGACATAACAAAAAAGGCTAAAACCTATTACTTGATGGCTACATTATTTACCAATAGCAACCCATCAAAAGCACGATCTTATGCTCAAAAGGCACTTTCTGTAAAACCATCTTATGGCAAAGCCCATTTATTTATTGCTCAATTATACGCCAGCAGTGTAAACGATTGCGGAAACAATCCATTTGACAAAAGAGCCGTTTATTGGTTAGCTGCAGATACTGCTGAAAAAGCAGGAAGAGTAGACAGTTCAATGAGTGGCACAGCTAATAGCACAGCTGCATCATACAGAAAAAGCGCTCCTTCTAAATCAGAAATATTTCAGGCAGCCAAGCAAGGACAAACTATCTCTTTTGATTGTTGGATAGGTCTTTCGGTCAAAGTACCTAACCTATAACATGATAAAACGAATTTCACATATATTATATTTCATAGTCACAGCTTTTGTTGTGACTATGTTGTTTTCATGTGAAAGTCATTTAAAAGATGTTTCTAAAATAGACTTGAAACAATTTATTCCCAACAGCGAAGCTCAAGATATAAATCTAAAACACACCGACTCTGGTTTTGTCATAGCCCACCTGATTAGTCCTAAGATGTTAGATTATTCAAACATGGCCTTCCCATATACAGAATTCCCTTCTGGACTACATCTTATTCTTTTTGAAAAAGGAAAAAAAACAGCTGATATTTATGCCAAATACGGCATCTCCTATTCGGACACAAAAATGATTGAACTAAGAGATAGTGTAAGAGTCATAACTGTGGATTATAAGTCTTTAGCCACAGAACAACTATTTTACAATCAAAATGAAGAATGGTTTTATACAGACCTCGATTGTAAATACTCTAGCACACAGGGGGATTACTCTAATTTCAAAGGTTTTGACTGTAACAGAGATTTCAGCATAGTCAAGGCACAAGCCTTATCAGGAGCAACTAACATAAAAGAATAAAAGCATGAAATATTTAAAATTTATTCAATATTTTTATTTGATTCTGTCAATTCTATTTTTAATAGACGGAATAAATGCTCTTATTTCAGGAGAAAAAAGTCCTGTGCTAAGTTTTTTGTTTGCAGGTTTAGCTACTTTTATGTTTTATTTTAGAAGGCGATTTAGCAATCGTCTGAAGTAAATTTATTAATGGAATTAATTTATATCGCCACTACCCTAATTCTATCGGGGTTCTTTTCAGGAATGGAAATTGCATTTATTTCTTCCAATCGTGTGTTTCTTGAAATTGAAAAAAAACAGAATACCGCTGTAGCTTACGCCCTCTCTGTATTCACTAACAATCCTTCCTTGTTTATTACCACCATGCTTATTGGTAATAACATTGCTTTGGTTGTATATGGCTATTATATGGGAGATGTCATTATGGAGTACATCCGTCCGTATGATTTTTCGGCCTTTACATTAATGATATTACAAACCATTATATCAGCGATTATAGTTATTTTGACAGCCGAATTTCTTCCTAAGGTGTTTTTTAAAATTTACGCCAATAGCTTATTGAAATTTTTTGCCATCCCAGCCTATGTATTATTCCTGATACTGTATCCCTTATCCGCATTTGTAATTTGGGTTTCGGATTTTTTACTTATTAAAGTTTTTAAGTCCGAAGGAGATCAAATTCAATTGACCTTCAGCAAAAACGAATTAGGCAACTACATCACAGAAAACACCAGCACTTCTAATGAAAAAGAAATTGATTCTGAAATTCAAATTTTTCAAAACGCATTAGAGTTCTCTAACCTCTATGCAAGGGACATTATGACTCCGCGCACAGAACTGACTGCTATAGAAATTCACGACTCGATAAATGACTTAAAAAAACTCTTTACAAGTACTGGATATTCCAAAATATTGGTGTACAAAACCACCATTGACGACATTGTGGGCTACGTTCATTCATTTGAACTTTTCAACAAACCTCGTAGCATTAAGTCCATAATGATTCCTGTAGAATTTGTACCCGAAACTATCTATATCAAGGACTTACTAAACATCCTTATCATCAAGAGAAAAAGTATCGGTGTTATCTTAGACGAATATGGTGGTACTGCTGGTATTATAACAATCGAAGACATTGTAGAAGAACTTTTTGGAGACATCGAGGACGAACACGACCAAGAAAAATTCTTAGAAATTAAGTTAGACGATGAGTCCTATTTATTCTCTTCAAGATTAGAAGTCGAATACTTAAACGAAACCTATAGTTTAGACATTCCCGAATCTGACTCCTACAGTACTCTAAGTGGCTATATTGTAAGCAATACCGAAGAAATTCCACTTCAAGGAGATGAAATCGTCATTGGACAATATCAGTTTACCATAGTACAAGCTAGCAACAAACTTATTCAGAAAGTAAAAATCAAAAAGATTATAGAATAATCCCTGAACATAATTAAAAATTGTTTTCTCATTTTCAGAGATAATTGTACTTTCGTCAATTGAAATTTAAAACACAATCAAAAAATGGCAGTTTTAGCAAAAATCAGACAACGTTCGCTTTTTCTAATCATCGTAATCGCTTTGGCATTATTTTCTTTTGTATTAGCTGATTTAATTAAAAGTGGTGGCTTAGGTCGTAACGCCAATAATGTTGGTTCTGTAAATGGAGAGGACATCTCATATCAGGATTTTAGAGTAATGGTTGACAACGTCAACAAAAGCATGGGCGGTAATAACAGCAGTAGTATTTTTGCTGTCAATTATGTATGGAATCAACAGGTTCGAGAAAAGATTGTCAACAATTTAACTGACAATTTAGGTTTAAGCTTAAGCCCAGAACAACTTTTAGAGCGTTTAAAACAAGATCCTAGTATTGGTCAAAATCAATTATTCCTAAACGAAAATGGGGAATTTGACGAAGCCAAATTAACCCAGTTTTTAGCCTCCGAAATGGCTACAAATTCTGCACAATGGAACGGCTGGAAAAAATACGAGCAACAAGTTGAACAAAAAGAATTGGAAAAAATGTATTTCAATTTAATCAGTTCAGGTATTAGAGCTACTTCTAATGAAGGAAAACTAAAATACAAGTTGGACAACGATAAAGTAAGTTTTCAATATGTAGTTTATCCATTTTCGACAATTGCAGACACTACAATCACTGTTTCTGATCAAGAAATTACTGCTTACATCAACAAACACAAAGACGATTACGAAGCTGACGCATCAAGAGACATCAAATTTATTTTTGTAGAAGAAAAACCATCTACTGCAGACATTGAGGCTGTAAACCAACGCATTCAAAAAATAATGAATGGACACGAGGTATTCGAAGATGGCAAAACCATTGCTAAACCCGCTTTTAAAGATGTTCCAGCTGAGCAAATTGCTGAATTTGTCAATACCAACTCTGATATTAAATTTGACTCTAGTTATGTGGCTAAGGACAAATTACCTGCAGCGCACCAAGAACAGTTATTCAACCTTTCAAAAGACACCGTTTATGGACCTTATGAATTAGATGGATACTCTTACATCACTCGTAAATTGAATCAAAAAGAAGGTGGTCAAGTAAAATCAAGTCATATACTAGTATCTTACGTTGGGGCTCAAAATGCAAAACCAGAAATAACTAGAACAAAAGAAGAAGCTAAAGCTAAAGCTGAAGAATTATTGGCTAAAGTGAAAAAAGATCCGTCATCATTTACAACAACAGCCGTTACAGAATCTGATGGACCATCTGCAAGTAAAGGCGGTGATTTAGGCTTTGCTGCTTCTGGTGCTATGGTTCCTCCTTATGATACATTCATATTCAATAATCCTGTTGGGACTTTAGGTGTTGTTGAGACAGACTTTGGATTCCATGTGGTAAAAGTTACTGACAAACAACAAGCTGTTCAATTGGCTACTATTGGTTTACGCATAGAAACTTCAGAAGAAACAAGTAACCAATTATTTAACGACATCAGCAACTTCGAAATGAAAGCAAACGAAGGCGCATTTGACACTATCGCTAAACAAATGAACTACGATGTCAAAGAAGCCAAAAAGTTGAAAAACTTAGACGAAACATTACCTGATGTTGGTAATCAACGAGAAATCGTAAGATGGGTCTTTAATGAAGAAACAGATTTAAACGATATCAAAAAGTTCAACTTACCGAAAGGCTACATCATCGCTCAACTGACAAACATCACCGAAGAAGGTTTACAATCCGTTGAAGATGCAAAAGACAAAGTAAAACCTCTAATCATCAAAGAGAAGAAAACTGCTCAAGCAAAAGCACTGATGATTGGCGATTTTGAAGCGCTTAAAAAAGTTGAAGGGATAAAAACAGGAACTGCCACAAATGTTAGTGTTGCTAGCCCTTACATACCAAGTGGCGGACGTGAGCCAAAAGTTGTAGCACATGCATTGGCTTTAGAAAAAGATAAAACCTCATCAATTATAGATGGAGACTCTGGTATTTACATGATAAAAGTAATCTCTAAAGAAGAAGCTATTGATTTGCCAGATTACACTAGCTATACTAACAAAATCAAAAACGAAAGAGGTAATATCACAGAATCCCTATACAAAACTCTTGAGAAAAAGGCTGATATTTCTGACAACAGACATTTATTCTACTAGTAGATTAAATGACAAATTTTCAAAACTCCGATTGGCTTACCTTTCGGAGTTTTTTTTGAAGTAAAATGAATACTTTTGCAAAAGCAAAATTCAACTAACAAAATCTTCTAAAAAGATATGTTAAAAGACAAAATACTAAATAAAGAATCAGGTCTGATATTTTATGGTTTAACCCCTCCAAAAACCAATACAGAGCCTGACAAAATACAAGCTATTGCAAACAAACAAATGGAACGTTTGCACGGTATTGATATTGATGCTTTAATACTCTATGACATTCAAGATGAATCAGCACGTACAGATGTACCACGTCCATTCCCTTTTATGTCTACACTTGCTCCTGATGTATATGAAGCAAGCTATTTACAAGATTTAAAAGTACCTAAAATCACCTATAAGAGTGTAGGTAAATACCCAGAAGAAGAATTTAGAAACTGGACTACTAATTTAAGTCCTTCTGTAGGCGCTAATGTGTTTGTAGGTGTACCTACACCAGACCACAAACCTACATTAACTTTGGCTGATGCCTACAGGATTAAAAAAGAAATCAATCCGGAATTACCCCTTGGTGCAGTTACCATCCCTGAGCGACATGTCGTACTTAAAGACGAACCTCAACGCATGTTCTTTAAGATAGATAACGGCGTTAGTTTCTTTGTATCACAATGTGTGTATAGTGTCAACAACACTAAAGATTTATTGAGTGATTATTATTACGCTTCAAAAGAAGCAAACCGAGAGCTAGTCCCAATAATCTTAACCTTAACACCTTGTGGGTCAATTAAGACACTTGAATTTATGGAATGGTTAGGCGTCCATGTTCCTCCATGGTTAAAGAATGAACTGAAACATTCAGAAGACATCCTCTCTAAATCCATTGACATTTGTAAAAGAATTGCATCTGAAATCATTGAATTCGCTGCCGCAAAAAACATTCCGATCGGTTTCAACATCGAAAGTGTATCCATTCGAAAAGAAGAAATTGAAGCTTCAATTGAATTGCTTAAGGATATTAAAGCGATGATGCAGAATCGCTAAGCTAGTAATATGAGTAAAAAACAGAACAATTATTAAGTGCATTAAAAACAATAAACTGCTTCTAAAAAAAGAAAACAAGTCTTATAAGTATTAAGTTTCAATTTTTCAAACAAAATACTAATGAGGTCATTTGGGATTTTGTTTCTAAATACAATACCAACGGATTAATCAAGCAACAAAAATGAAACTAATACACATCATTTTATTGACCATTGCAGCCTCAACAGGATTAGTTGCACAGAATAATTGTAAAGAAGATACTACAGCTTTTCAAGATAAGCTTAACTTGGATTACAAAAGCCCCGAAGAATCTCCTCTGGATAAAAAGCAACGTAGAAAATTCAAAGGTCATGATTTTTTCCCTTTCGATCAGAACTTTTGTATAACAGCTTCTTTTGAAAAAACTAAAAATGTCGTTCCTTTTCAAATGAAGACAACGACAAATCGATTACCGACTTATGAAATATATGGTGTCGCTACATTCGAAATTAACGGCCAAAAATACAAACTTAACATCTATCAGAGTCATCGACTAAGAAAAATGGAGAAATACAAAAACAACCTATTTCTCCCTTTTACAGATTTGACAAGTGGAGAATCAAGTTATATCGGAGGACGCTTTATTGATTTGACTATACCCAAAGGTGACACAATAGAAATAAACTTCAACAAAGCCTATAATCCATATTGTGCATATAGTTATCGATATTCCTGTCCAATTCCACCAGTAGAAAACCACCTAAAGGTTGCTATAAAAGCAGGCGTTCGTTTCAAAACGAAAAAATAATTGTTTTATGGCAAAAAAACAGTCTGTTTTCTACCTTTAATCAGTTCCTCGAAACAAGTTTAAATTCCTAACAAAAAACACTCCTAACCATCTGAATAATAACACTTTTGACAAAGTCAAAGGGGCTCGTATTTCGTATCTTTGAGATGTAACCAAAAAAAACATATAACCTCTAAAAATAATAACCATGGCACTCAGTAACTCAGAACTTATCTTGATCTTTTCCCCTGAGTTCCGCGCTGGGACACCCAAATTAAAAATTGAATAATTTGGCTAAATTTTTTTGTTCCTCATTTAGCAGAAGAGTCTCTTTAAATTCTTGACCATTGATTGGGTCGTTGATTTGAATTGCGTATATTGTTTTGGCAATATCTATGGCTTTTTCAGGGCTCATGTTGGCTTTTTTTAGTTTGAGTTGCCTCTCAAGTTCCTTGTACACCTTGTATGCGACAAAATTGATGGTTATGTGGGACTCGATTCTTTTCTGTAATCTATGATATATTGGTCTGATTTTTAAGTCGTGTTTTGATATTCTAAAAGCTTTTTCAATTTTCCATAATTGCCCATAATTATTGATTATTTCGTCTTTAGTTAAAGAAGTGTTGGTCAAATATCCCTTGAGTCCGTCCCATACGGCGTCTTGATTGAATTTATCATAGTCAACTTCAATGGAGATTTGACCATCTAATTTTAAGTATTTGTTGTATCCTCTATTATTTATTGAGGACTTCGTTAGTTTTCCAGATTTTACTTTTTGCTCCAGTTTTATCAACCCTCTGTCTCTGTTATACTTGTCCTTTTGTGCTCTTCTTTCTGTATATCCTAAAATTAGCTTTGTCCCGTCTTCTTTATCAATAATCGTACTGGATTTATCTTCCAGTTTTTGAGCAAGTATTTTTCCTTTAATCTTCTCACTTTCGTTTTTGATACGCGCTCCGAGAATAAACTCATAACCTTTGTCTTGTAGTTCTTTAACGTTAGCTGATGAAAGCAAGCCAGAGTCCGCAACAACAATTAACTTTTTTAAGTCATATTTGCTTTTGAATGTATCAATTATGGGAAGCATTGTATGTCCTTCAAACGTATTGCCTTGATGAATCTCGTAAGCTAAAGGATACCCTTCGACGCCAACAAGTAATCCTAATACAATTTGGGGATTTTGGTGTTTCCCTTCCTTAGAAAAACCTCGTCTTCTTATTTCATCTTCATTATCAATCTGAAAATAGAGGGTTGTCACATCATAAAAAACAACACTAATAACACCACCCAGTATTTTCTTAGTATGAGTATAACTAATTTGTTGAAGCCTTTCCTTTTGGGAAGAATAAATTTTGTCTAGATACCTGTAAATCCGATCTTCTTTTATATTAACTGAAAAATAACGATGTAAATTTTGAGACGTCTTAAGTTTACTTGCCGGATGAGACAAACGTACCAATACCAACTGCTTTAGCAAGTCATCGCAAACCTTATCAAAACCAATTTCTGAATAAATTTTACCAAGTAAAAGAGAAATTCCTTCAATGGATATATTGCGTATACTTTGTTTGACAGTATCCTTGAAATCTTGATTGGTAAACTCAAGTGTTTTTTGTCCTTCATAGTGTTGAATATAATCCAGACCTTGTTGATAAAGAGCATCTATCTCTATTATATCGGAAGAGCAACCAATGGTTTTTATCATTTTATACTTCCCTAAACTTTTATCTATGACTTGGATACTAACAACCCCGCTTTTATTCTTCTTTTTTCTGACAAACATGATGCAAATATACGTCTGGGACACCCAAAACACCCAAACAAATGTACTTATGTAATTGATTATGTGTGTTTTAAGATTTTTTGCCTCAAAATAGTGCGGAACTCAGGAAAAAACATATAACCTCTAAAAATAATAACCATGGCACTCAGTAACTCAGAACTTATCTTGATCTTTTCCCTACTCCTAATCGGACTATTTGGCAACCTTCAAATCTATTTCAACAAAGCAGATAACAGAAAATGGAACAGCACGATTTACCCTGCAGTTATCATCTTTTTGGTTTGTGGTTTCGTCACTGAGCCAAGTCTGTTAGAAAACATCTTATTTTCTGGCCCACTAGTAATCATACAACTCTTATACGTTCGTTCCAGAACCCTAAGAAGAAACAGAAGAGAAGCCTTAGCGAATTAATTCGATTTATATATAATAAAACAACAAGCCCTTATCGATGATAAGGGCTTGTTTTGGATCATTCATAAAAAAGTCAACTACAAATTTTATATTACGACACAATTAACCTAAATTGCGTCATACAAATGACGGTATTATGAATTATTTAGTCAGGGACTTATCTAAAAACATAGTAAAGAAATTACAACCAAATAAAGTTGTAATCGTTTTTGGGGCTCGCAGAGTAGGAAAAACAGTACTTGTAAAAGAATTACTAGACCAGATAGATGAACCTGTTCTCTCATTGAATGGCGAGGATATAAACGTTCATGACAAATTGGCTATTAGAAGTGTAGAGAACTATAAACAATTATTGGGATCACACAAGATACTCTACATTGATGAAGCACAAAAAATACCTGAAATCGGACTGAAATTGAAGTTAATGATTGATGAAATTCAAGGACTTAAAATCATCATTTCAGGTTCTTCCTCCTTCGACATTCATAAAGACGCTGGTGAGCCTTTGACTGGCCGGAAATACTCGTTCAATTTGTTTGCTCTCTCCGAAAATGAATATAACCAAGTAGAAAATAACATCTCAAAAATAGACAAAGTACGTGAAAGGATGATTTTTGGCAACTATCCAGAGTTGATACATCTTCCAGATCGACAAGACAAAATTGACTATTTAAGTGAAATGGTAAGTTCCTATTTATTAAAAGATATTTTGGTTTATGAAAGCATTAAGAACTCACAGAAAATATTCAATTTATTGAGACTTATTGCATTTCAAATAGGTGGAGAAGTTTCCTTACAAGAGTTAGGGAATAAATTAGGAATTAGTAAGAACACAGTAGAGAAATACTTGGATTTATTGAGTAAAGTATTTATTCTACACAAAGTTGAAGGTTTTAGCAGGAACCTAAGAAAGGAAATAACTAAAAATTCCCGTTGGTATTTCTTAGATAATGGAATTAGAAACGCTGTAATTGCCAACTTTAATCCAATAGAGTCAAGAAATGACGTTGGTGCATTGTGGGAAAATTACATGATAAGCGAAAGACTAAAATATCAGGAATACCAACGATTAATGTCAAACAATTATTTTTGGAGAACATACGAACAGCAAGAAATTGACTGGGTTGAAGAACGAGAAGGTTCACTTTTTGGGTATGAATTTAAATGGAAAGAAGATAAAATTAAAACTCCAACACAATGGAAAAAAGCATATCCTTCTGCCTCGTTTGAAGTGATAAATAAGGATAATTTTAATGACTGGTTAAAGATTTAAATAATATTCATTAACTACTGAGAAACCTTCCTTATAAAGAAACAGATTTGAAGAAAAAGACAATTCTTCCTTTATTCCAAGCCGCTACTATCACGGAAATCGCCCATTGAGAAACATTCCCCTTCAATTTTGCGCAGCTTTTCTATTGTTTAGTTTTACGGCTTTCGCCCAAAGTGAAGAATCCGTCGAAGAGCAGCAATTAATCTTTTAAAATATGGCAAATGTTTTTGTTTACGGAACTTTAATTTTTCCGGAAGTGGTCTTTGGATTAACTCATAAAAATTTTAAATCTAGATCTGCTATTTTGACTGGTTATCAAAGATTTAAAATATTTGATAATGAAATTTCAAGAAGTTATCCTGCAATAACAAAAAAACTTAATAAAGAAGTTGAGGGAAAAATCCTTTTTGACGTAGATGAAGAAAGTTTGAAAATTTTGGATTTCTTTGAAGATAGCGATTACATCAAAAAAGAAGTAACAGTTTCTTTTGATAATCAAAAAACAACAGCATTTGTTTATGTATGGAACCCAAAGTTTGAAGATCAATTAAAGCTAAATTGGTCTCCTGAAGAATTCAAAGAAAAACATTTGCAATACTATGTTGCTGAAGTAATTCCAAGAGTGTTAGAAGAATACCGATGATTAGACGTTAGATATGAGACGTTAGATATGAGATTTTAGATTTTGTCTAGTATCTTACATCTATAATCTCGAATCTACAAAGGCACATTCCCACAAAAAATGTTTGTTTAGTTTGCGCCTAATTTCAGTATAAAAATCACTTTTGCGCTCATTTTTTATTTTTTGCGCTTATTTCTAAATCCAAATAAACTTTTGTCCCAATTTTATATGATTTTCGGGACAAATAATTCTCATTTCATTTTTCTGGCACAACATATAGATTAAGAGACTATAGATATAAGATTTTAGATTTTGTCTAGTATCTAACAGATCAGTCATTAAGCACAGGATCAAATTGATAAAATAATTGATATTTTAAACCATTTTATGACACATAAATGTAAATTAGTTGGCTCAAAGCAAAGTCATAAAGAGAATGAGTAAATCAGGTTGGGAAAACCGCTATGAAAAAGCATTAATAAAGGAAGATTGAATGGACATAGTTAAAGAAGCAGATATAGAATATGGACTTGTTGGGAAACTCCAAGATTTAAAATACACGTATCGTCCTGACGTCAGAGACCTAAACGCTCTGGAACAAAACTTTCGAGAAAAATTCGAGAAACTTAACAGAGTTAGCCTTACTGACTCTGAATTCGAGAAATTAAAAGAAGAATTAGTCAATCCAGATGTTTTCATTTCTGCTAATTATCTACGAAAAACCAACACGTTCACTCGTGAAGATGGCACACCTTTACACTATACCCTTGTAAATATTAAAGATTGGTGTAAAAATGACTTTGAAGTTATAAACCAATTACGCATCAACACCAAAAACAGTAACCATAGATACGATGTCATTATTCTTATCAATGGTGTTCCTGTGGTTCAAATAGAACTAAAAACACTGGAAGTGAGCCCTAACAAGGCAATACAGCAGATTGTGGACTATAAAAATGACGCAGGAAATGGCTATACCAATTCCCTAATGTGTTTTATGCAGTTGTTTATTGTGAGCAATAAAAGTAAGACGTTTTATTTTGCCAATAACAATAACGAACATTTTGCTTTTAATGCAGACGAGCAGTTTTTGCCTGTTTATACACTAGCAGATGAGCAAAATAAAAAAATCAATCACCTGTACGACTTTGCGGACAAGTTCTTAGCTAAGTGTACTCTCGGACAAATGCTTAGTCGCTATATGGTGTTGGTGGCAAGCGAGCAAAAAATACTCGTAATGCGACCGTATCAAATCTATGCCGTGAAAGCCATTGTAGATTGCATACACCAAAATAGAGGTAATGGATATATCTGGCACACCACAGGAAGTGGAAAAACATTGACGTCTTTCAAGGCTTCTACACTTTTAAAAGACAATCCAGATATTGAAAAATGTTTGTTTGTGGTTGACCGTAAAGACCTTGACCGACAAACGCGTCAGGAGTTCAATAAGTTTCAAGAAGGTAGTGTTGAAGAAAACACCAATACAGGTACTTTGGTCAATAGGATGCTTTCTACAGATTATGCGGATAAGGTAATTGTAACGACGATTCAGAAACTAGGATTAGCACTAGATCCAAAAACCACAAACAATTTTAAAGAAAAATTACAACCCATAGCAGACAAGCGCATTGTTTTCATCTTTGACGAATGTCACCGTTCACAGTTTGGAGAGAACCATAAAGCTATCAAAGAGTTCTTTCCAAAGGCACAATTATTTGGGTTTACAGGAACCCCCATTTTTGAAGAAAACGCCACCTACAAAACCATAGAAGGAAAACACGCTTCCTATAAAACAACAAATGATGTTTTCCAACAAGAATTGCATTCTTACACCATTACTAATGCAATAGAAGACAAAAATGTATTGCGTTTTCATATTGACTATTTTAAACCGGATGGCGTAGTGACTATTGGAAGTAATTTACATAAACTTGCGGTGGTAAATGCCATCATCAACAAACACGAAAAGGCCACACATAACAGACGTTTCAACAGTATTCTGGCAACAGCATCTATAAATGATGCTATCCAATATTATGAGTTATTCAAAAAATTACAGGCAGATGAAATCGAAAAAAATGAAGACTACATACCTTTAAACATTGCTTGTGTGTTTTCGCCACCTGCCGAAGGCAATAAAGATGTTGAACAGCTACAAGAAGATTTGGAGCAAGAAAAAGCCGATAATCAAATAGAGCCCAACAAAAAGAAAGAAGCTCTCACCCAAATTATAACAGACTACAATACTCAATATGGCACCAACCATAGAATAACAGAATTTGATGGTTACTACCAAGATGTACAGCAACGCATAAAATGGCAGAAATACCCTAACAAAGACGTACCTCACAAAGACAAAATAGACGTGACAATTGTGGTAGATATGCTCTTAACAGGGTTTGATTCTAAATATTTAAATACACTTTACGTAGACAAAAACTTAAAGTATCATGGACTCATTCAAGCTTTTTCACGCACCAATCGGGTAATAAACGATACCAAACCCTATGGTAACATATTAGACTTTAGACAACAAGAAGAATCGGTTGATAAGGCTATGGTATTATTCTCTGGTGCCAATGTAGAGAACCCTAAAGAAATTTGGATAGTAGATGCGGCACCAAAAGTAATAGCCAAATACCAGGAAGCGGTAAGCAACCTCAAAACCTTTATGGAATCTCACGGATTGGAATGCAAGCCCCACGAAGTAGATAACCTGAAAGGCGATGAAGCTCGTGCCCAATTCATCAACACGTTTAAGGAAGTTCAACGCCTTAAAACACAACTCGACCAATATACCGATTTAGAAGAATCACAAACGCAAACCATTGAAAAGGCATTGCCTACGGACGATTTCCGTTCTTTTAAGAGTAATTACCTAGATACCGCAAAACGATTAAAGGAAATACAAAACAAACCCGATACACCACTAGAAGTGCAACAACTCGATTTTGAGTTTGTACTCTTTTCTTCTGCCATTATCGATTACGATTACATCATTGGGCTGATTGCCAAATACACACAAGACAAACCATCTAAACACAAGATGACACGTGTTCAGTTGATTACCCTACTCAGCTCTAGTGCCAACTTAATGGACGAGCGAGAAGATATCATTGCCTACATCAACACTTTGGAAGTAGGTAATGGAATGACCGAAAAGGAAATACGTGCAGGTTACCAACAATTTAAAGACGAAAAAGCGGCCAGCGAGTTAAAAGCCATTGCCCAAAAACACCATTTGGAAAACGAAAGCTTGAAAGCCTTTATAGATGAAATACTACACCGAATGATTTTTGATGGCGAAAAACTCACCGATTTATTAGCACCATTGGAGTTGGGTTGGAAAGACCGAAGAGTAGCAGAATTAGCACTAATGGAAGACTTAGTGCCTTTACTAAACAAACTAGCCCAAGGGCGAGAAGTTGCAGGATTAAATGCGTATGAGTAAACTATTAAAAATTGATAATACAAGTATAGAAAACCGAATTTTTAATATTCGCAGGCTATACGTTATGGTAGATTACCATTTAGCAGAGCTATTTCAAGTAGAAACCAAAAGACTGAACGAACAGGTAAAAAGAAATAACAAAAGGTTCCCTGCCTCTTTTATGTTTCAATTAACCAATGAAGAATGGGATACTTTGCAGTCGCAAATTGCGACCGCAGAACAACAACAAAATTTGCAGTCGCAAATTGCGACCACAAAAAGAAGAACCTTACCCTATGTATTTACAGAACAAGGTGTGGCGATGCTATCTGCCGTTTTAAATAGCGATGTAGCTGTACTTATGAGTGTACAAATAATGGAGGCCTTTGTAAAAATGCGACAACTACTACAAACCAATGCGTTAATACAATTACGACTAGATAAGCTAGAGCAGAATCAACTATTGACCAATCAAAAAGTAGAACAAGTATTTAAAGCCTTAGAAAGCAAACAAGAACTACCCACCCAAGGCGTTTTCTTTGACGGACAAGTGTTTGATGCCTATGAATTGGCTTCTAAAATTATTCGCTCGGCTAAAAAAAATATTATATTGATTGACAACTATATAGACGAAAGTACCTTAACCCTTTTAGCTAAGAAAACAAAAGATGTGAACGTACTTCTATTGGCTAAAACCATATCTAAACAACTAAGCTTAGACGTAAAAAAAGCCAACGAACAATATGGCAACTTTGTAATAAAACCCTTTACCAAAAGCCACGACCGTTTTTTAATTATAGATAACCAAGAGGTGTATCACTTAGGGGCTTCCTTAAAAGATTTGGGCAAAAAGTGGTTTGCTTTCTCAAAACTTAATACCCAAACCGTTCAAAACCTCTTAAACGCCATAGCCAATGACTAACAAACAAAAACTTGCCCAGAGCGAAGCCGAAGGGATAGTACCAGCTTTGCGTTTTCCTGAGTTTTTGAATGATGGAGAGTGGAAGATTGAAACCTTTAAAAACATAACTAAAATAAATCAAGGGCTTCAAATACCTATATCAGAGCGACTAACTGAAAAAGTAAACGAGAGTCACTTTTATATTACTAATGAATTTTTAAAGGCAACATGTGAAAAGTATTATTATATTAAAAATCCTCCAAAAAGTGTTTTATGCAATAAAGAAGAAGTTTTGATGACTAGGACAGGTAACACAGGTCAAGTTGTAACTAATGTCGAAGGTGCTTTTCATAATAATTTTTTTAAAATTGATTTTGATAGAAAAACAGTAGATAAAGATTTCTTAGTTTATTTTTTAAGGTTATCTCAAACTCAAAGAAAAATACTTAGTTACGCAGGAGCTTCTACCATTCCAGATTTGAATCACAGTGATTTTTACAGAATAACAATATCATTACCACCTAAAAAAGAAGAACAACAAAAAATAGCCACTTGCCTTTCTTCTTTAGATGAAGTCATAACCGCAGAAACCGAAAAACTAGACCTTTTACAAGACCATAAAAAAGGTTTGTTGCAACAGCTATTTCCAGCAGAAGGTGAAACACAGCCTAAATTTCGTTTTCCTGAGTTTAAGGATGATGGGGATTGGGAGGTTGATAATTTTTCTTCATATATCAAACTTTATAGAGGAAGTTCACCAAGACCAATTAGCCAGTATACGACTAAAGATGAAAATGGAGTTAATTGGATAAAGATAGGTGACACTAAAAATGCCAACGGTTTTAAAATTTCATCAGTTGAAGAAAAAATCACTGCATTAGGTGCAAAAAAATCTAGAAAAGTTAAAAGAGGCGAATTAATCCTCGCAAACTCTATGAGTTATGGTGCCACTTATGAATTGGACTTAGAGGGTTGTATTTATGATGGTTGGTTTGTACTACGAGAGTTTGAGGAAAGTTTTGATAAAAATTTCCTTCTACAATTACTAAACTCAGATTATCTGCAAAGTCAGTACAAGCGACTAGCAGCAGGAGGTATAGTTCAAAACATAAGCAGTGAAATTGTTTATGCTACATTACTACCAAAACCCTCACTAAAAGAGCAACAAAAAATAGCCGATTGCCTTTCCGCAGCAGATGCCTTAATAGAAGCCCAAGCCCAAAAAATTGAGCAGCTACAAGAGCATAAAAAAGGCTTGTTGCAACAGTTGTTTCCTAATATAAATGGTTGAAAAATATGGAAAATTGGATACATAGAGCTATACAGCTTTTACAAAAAAGTCTTAAGCCTATACCTCAAGAATTGAATGAATTGGACTGGAAAAGCGGCTTGTCAGATAAAAGTGAACGATTGGCACAACACATTTCCGCTTTTGCTAATTATCCAATGGGTGGTTATTTGGCGTATGGTATTGGAAACGATGGTACTTCAAAACCATTTACCAAGCAAGAAATGGATACTATTATACAGAAATTGGGCAATATAGCCCGAAACAATTTAGCACAACCTATTGGTATTGAACACGCAGTGGCAGAATTTAATGGAAATCCAGTTTTATTTATTCGAATACCTGAATATCACGACAAACCCGTAAGTCTTAGAAATGGAGATATTTACAACAGTTATAAACGAAGTGCCGGACAAACCGTAAAACTCTCACGACAAGAGGTAAAATCTTTAATTGCATTGTCAACGGGAATTGATTTTGAATCTCAAACTACAGAAAATAATGTAAATGATGATGATGTATTAAAGCTAGTAGATTACGATAGCTATTTTACACTTCAAGAAAAGAGATTGCCCGATACCAAGTTGAGTATTTTACAAACATTAGCTAATGAAGATTTAATCAAAAAATCAACTCAGGGTTGGGATGTGTTGAATTTAGGAGCAATTCTTTTTGCAAAAGATTTAAATAATTTTAAAGAACTTAAACGAAAAGCAGTTCGTGTAATTGTTTACCAAGAAACAAGCAGAATTAATGCTTTAAAAGAGCAAGTAGATGGCAGAGGTTACGCTTCTGGCTTTGAAGGATTGATAAATTATATTATGGACCAATTACCATCTAATGAGGTAATAGAAAATGCTCTCAGAAAAAAAGTGAAAGTTTACCCTGAAGTAGCTATAAGAGAATTTGTAGCTAATGCCTTGATTCATCAAGATTTTTCGGTTACAGGTTCTGGTGTTATGGTAGAAATTTTTACAGAAAGGATTGAAATTACAAATCCAGGAATTCCCTTGGTGGATGTAAACAGATTTATAGATACAGCTCCAAAATCCAGAAATGAAAGTTTGGCTTCACTAATGAGACGTTTAAATATTTGTGAAGAAAGGGGAAGTGGCATAGATAGAGCAATTAACGCAATTGAGGTTTATCAATTACCTGCACCGAAATTTATAAGAGGTGATGATTATACGAGGATAATTTTATTTGCACCTACAACTTTAACCCGAATGAGTTCGGAAGATAGAGTTAGAGCCTGTTACCAACATACTTGCCTACATTATGTAAACAATCAAATAGTAAATAATCAATCTGTAAGAAAGCGATTTAAAATCGCTGTTAATAATGTTTCAATGGCTTCAAAAATAATATCTGAAACAATAGATGCAGGATTAATAAAAGCATCTGACCCTGAAAATTCATCTAAAAAGTTCGCTTCATATGTACCTTATTGGGCATAATCTTTATTTCATTGGAAAATCACGATATCATAAAAACTAAACATAAAACATTAATAAACAGTGTTTTGCTTATTTGTTTGCAAAAGCACGGAATAAGAATTTAAGAAAATATGACCCCAAAACAAAAACAAGAAGAATTAGGCAAAACCCTGTGGGATATAGCAGATAGTTTAAGAGGTGCAATGAATGCAGATGATTTCCGTGATTATATGCTATCGTTCCTCTTTTTACGCTATCTATCCGATAATTATGAAGCTTCGGTTAAAAAAGAATTAGGCTCAGACTATCCAAAGTTAGAAGTAAATGATAAACGCACACCGCTTTCCATTTGGTATAAAGCCAACCCAAACGATGTGGTAGAGTTTGAAAAACAAATGCGTAGAAAAGTGCATTATGTGATAGAGCCACAATATTTATGGAGCAGCATATCAGAACTCGCAAGAACACAGCACGAAGATTTATTAAAAACACTGCAAAAAGGTTTTAAATACATAGAAAATGAATCTTTTGAAAGCACCTTTAAAGGTTTGTTCTCTGAGATAAATCTCGACTCAGAAAAATTAGGCAAGAACTACGAAGCGAGAAATGAAAAGCTCTGTAAGATTATCACAAAAATTGCTGAAGGCATTGCAGGTTTCTCCACAGACAGCGATACCCTTGGAGATGCTTACGAATATTTGATTGGGCAATTTGCAGCTGGTTCTGGCAAAAAAGCAGGGGAGTTTTATACGCCACAGCAATTATCCACCATTCTTTCAGAAATCGTAACCTTAGATAGCCAAAACCCAAAAGCAGGTAAAAAGAAAAAACTCCATAAAGTATTGGATTTTGCTTGTGGTTCGGGATCACTGCTGCTCAACGTTAAAAATAAAATTGAAGATCAAACTGGAGGTGGAACTATCAGCCGTATTTATGGCCAAGAAAAAAATATCACTACCTATAACTTGGCTCGAATGAATATGTTGCTTCATGGAGTAAAAGATTCAGAATTTGAAATTTTTCACGGAGACACTTTAAGTAACGACTGGGATATTCTCAACGAAATGAATCCAGCCAAAAAAGTAGAATTTGATGCCATTGTAGCCAATCCACCTTTTAGTTTACGTTGGGATGCTTCAGAAGCAGTGCACGAAGATTTCCGTTTTAAAAACTATGGTGTAGCACCAAAATCAGCAGCAGATTTTGCTTTTCTGCTACACGGTTTCCACTATTTAAGTGAGGAAGGTACAATGGCTATTATCTTACCTCACGGAGTGTTATTCAGAGGTGGAGCAGAACAACGTATTAGAGAAAAATTGCTCCAAGACAACAATATTGACACAGTAATTGGCTTACCATCCAACCTATTCTTTTCAACAGGAATTCCTGTTTGTATTTTGGTTTTGAAAAAATGTAAAAAGGAAGATGATGTTTTGTTTATCAATGCGAGTGAATGCTACAAAAAAGAAAAGCGTCAAAACGTTTTACGTGATGGAGAGGGCACAAAAGATGACCCAAATGATATTTTAAAAATCGTTGAGACCTATCAAAACCGACCAGAAAAAGTGGAACGCTATGCTCGTAGAGTGCCAATGGCCGAAATTGTTAATAACGATTTTAACCTAAACATTTCTCGTTACGTCAGCACTGCAATAGCAGAACCCATCATTGACTTAAAAGAAGTGAATGAAAAACTCTCTAGTATTGATAACGACATCAAAAAGCATAGAGACATACATAATAAGTTTTTAAAAGACTTAGGCTTAGATTCTATTAAATAACCTTAAAAACAAAAAACCCTCAACACAAACGTGTTAAGGGTTTTAGTACTCGAGGCGGGACTTGAACCCGCACGGACATTGCTGCCCACTGGATTTTAAGTCCAGCGTGTCTACCAATTCCACCACTCAAGCATATGCTTTACTGTAGTTGAGCGAAAAACGGGGTTCGAACCCGCGACCTCGACCTTGGCAAGGTCGCGCTCTACCAACTGAGCTATTTTCGCGGCTATGAAAAAACGATTTCCGTTGTTTCGGGGGCAAATATACAACACTTATTTATCTAAACAAGCGTTTTCACTATAAAAAATCACTACGCTAGTGTTTTTTTAATCTCGTTTAATTTCATCATTGCCTCTATTGGCGTTAAGGTATTGATATCCAAATTTTTAATATCCTCCTTTAATTCTGCCAATGCAGGATCATCAATCGTAAAAAAGTTCAGCTGTATATCTTCTTGCTTAGATTGTATCTTTTCACTTCTTGACGACTTGTGACTTTTCTCCAATTGTTTCAATATTTTTTGTGCCTTGTTAATCACCAATTGTGGCATCCCCGCCATTTTTGCTACATGAATACCAAAACTGTGTGCACTCCCTCCTTTTACCAACTTACGAATGAATAAGACCGTATCTTTTAGTTCCTTTACGGACACATTATAGTTGTGAATACGCTCAAAATCTTCGCACATTTGATTGAGTTCATGATAGTGTGTAGCAAACAAGGTTTTGGGTCTACTTGGATGTTCATGCAAATATTCGGCTATGGCCCAAGCGATAGAAATACCATCATAAGTACTGGTACCACGACCAATCTCATCCAGCAAAACTAAACTCCTCTCCGAAACGTTATTTAATATAGAAGCCGTCTCATTCATTTCCACCATAAAAGTGGACTCTCCCATAGAAATATTATCGGACGCCCCTACTCTGGTAAATATCTTATCCACAATGCCAATTGTAGCACTTTCTGCCGGGACAAAACTTCCCATCTGAGCCAGCAACACAATTAAAGCTGTTTGACGTAATATGGCCGATTTACCCGACATATTAGGCCCTGTTATCATGATAAACTGCTGATCGTCTTTATCAAGATACACATCATTAGTAATATACTCTTCCCCTACTGGCAATTGTTTTTCAATTACAGGATGTCTTCCCTCTTTGATATCAATGGAGTATGAATCGTTAATAGTTGGACAAACGTATTTGTTTTCTTTGGCGTTAAGCGCAAAAGAAGTCAAACAATCCAATTGTGCCACAGCATAGGCATTTTGTTGCACTTGCTGAATCGAATTTCCTACCCAATGCACTAAGGCCTGAAACAATTCAGATTCGATTTGAAATATCTTTTCTTCTGCACCTAATATTTTGGCTTCGTATTCTTTTAACTCTTCGGTAATATATCTTTCGGCATTGACCAATGTCTGTTTACGAATCCATTCCTCAGGCACCTTGTCTTTATGGGTGTTACGCACTTCAATATAATATCCAAAAACATTATTAAATGCGATTTTCAATGACGGAATTCCTGTTCGCTCCGATTCTCTATTGACTATATCGTCCAAATATTCTTTGCCAGAAAAGGCAATTTTACGCAGGTCATCTAATTCTTGACTAACGCCTTCTGCAATCGCATTTCCTTTGGCTACAGCCACAGGCGCGTCACTATTCAGGGTTGTTCTAATCTTTTCTCTAAGCTCTTCACAGGTATGCAATGAATCTCCAAAACCTTTTACTGCCTTTTGTGTACTGGCACTACATACTTCTTTTATCGGCTGGATGGCATTCAATGAATCTTTGAGATAATTCAACTCCTTAGGCGATATTTTTCCCGTGGCTACTTTGGAAGCCAACCGTTCCAAATCCGAGATTTGTTTAATCTGATACGTAACATCTGCCAATAGTTGTGGGTTTTCACAGAAATAACTGACAATTTGATGTCTGTTTTGTATCTCCGCTATATCCTTGAGTGGCAAGGCCAACCAGCGTTTGAGCAAACGCCCTCCCATTGGAGAAATAGTCTTATCAATTACATCCAACAAGGTTACAGCATCAGGCTCTTGTTTTTGATACAACTCCAAGTTACGAATCGTAAAGCGATCCATCCATACGTATTTGCCTTCTGCAATACGTTGAATTTTCGTGATGTGCTGTAGTCTATTGTGTTGGGTTTCTGACAAATAATACAAAACCGCTCCAGAGGCTATAATCCCCGAAGTCAATTGTTCTACACCAAATCCTTTTAAAGACTGAGCATCAAAATGACTGGTCAAACATTCATAAGCATAATCCTGTTTGTACACCCAATCCTCCAGATGAAATACATGAAATTGTGTCCCAAAAACTTGTCTGTACTTTTCCTTTTCTCTTTTAGACACTAAAATTTCGCTTGGCGCAAAATTTTGCAATAATTTATCGATATAATCATTTGCTCCTTGAGAGGTAAAAAACTCCCCAGTTGACACATCCAAGAAAGACACCCCTGTTTCTTTTTTACCAAAATAAACTGAGGCTAAAAAGTTGTTTTTTTTGGCTTGCAACACCTCGTCATTAAGCGATACTCCTGGTGTTACCAATTCGGTCACCCCACGCTTAACAATGGTCTTGGTTTTTTTGGGATCTTCTAATTGGTCACAAATTGCCACACGTAAACCCGCTTTTACCAATTTAGGCAAATAGGTATTTAAGGAATGATGCGGAAAACCAGCCAGAGCAGTTTCGCTCTCCGAACCATTACCGCGTTTAGTCAATACAATACCTAATATTTTTGCCGCTCTAACCGCATCCTGACCAAAAGTTTCATAAAAATCCCCTACCCTAAATAACAAACAAGCATCAGGATACTTGACCTTAATGCTGTTATATTGCTTCATTAACGGCGTTTCTTTAGGGGCGTTTTTCTTTGTGGACACGATTGTATTTTTTGTAACCAGACGAAAATAAGAATTATAAAGGGCTTAGAAAAGTTTTATGCATTTCTTCGTTTATTTGCACTGAATTTTAGAAACAGTTCCTATGAAAAAACTAAGCACGTCCGAACTCAATCGCATTAGCGTAGAAGAATTCAAACAAGTCAAAAAAACACCTTTGATTATTGTGTTGGACGATATTCGTAGCTTAAATAACATTGGTTCTGTTTTTAGAACGGCAGATGCTTTTTTGGTCGAAAAGATATACCT
The DNA here is from genome assembly GCA_020635875.1 of Flavobacteriales bacterium. Classification (GTDB taxonomy): domain Bacteria; phylum Bacteroidota; class Bacteroidia; order Flavobacteriales; family Flavobacteriaceae; genus Flavobacterium. The sequence goes on along the minus strand of JACJYY010000003.1, from coordinate 280,146 downwards.
CTGTGGTATAACTGCACAACCTCCACATAAAGAAATTCACAAAACGGCTTTGGGCGCCACCGAAACGGTTGAATGGGAATATGTCGAAGACATTTGTGAAGCGATCAAAAAATTACAACAAGATAACACGATAGTATACGCCATCGAGCAAGTCGAAAACTCGACTTTTTTACAAGATGTAAGCATAGCCGAAAACCAAAAAACAGCCATCATATTTGGTAACGAAGTACGAGGCGTAACTCAAGAAGCGATAGACCTAGCAGACGGCTGTATCGAAATTCCTCAATTGGGCACTAAACACTCTCTGAATATCGCGGTGAGTTTAGGAATTGTGGTGTGGGACTTATTTAAGAAAATTCAATTTAGTCAAAGGTAATCTCAATCCTTTCGCAAGGACTATCGTCTCTACAATCAGACAATAACTGCGCAACTGTCTTTTTAAAAACTGGATGTACCCACTTAAAATCAAATTCGAGCATAGGCTGTAACACAAAATTACGCTTATGAAAATGAGGGTGAGGAATTTGCAAATTGGGCAAATCCACTACGAGATTGCCAAAGGTAATGATATCAATATCGATTACTCTAGAATGGTAGCCCTCTGATTTAGGGATGCGTACTTTGCCCAACTGGTTTTCTATTTTCTGAATCACATTAAGCAATTCTATCGGATTTAAATCCGTCTCTAACAACAGAACAGCATTATAAAAGGGATTACCTTTAAAACCCCATGCGGGCGTTTCGTACACATGAGAGACTTGTAAGACATTTTCGAGCTGTTCGTTAATTTCAATAACACAATCGACAAGGTTAGATTTCCTGTCTCCTAAATTTGTTCCGATTGACAATACTACTTGACTCGTTGACCTCATATTAACGGCAAATTAACTAAAAGAAATGGAGATGTAGTATATTTGTCGCTCAAATTATAAGAAAACATGTTTTTACGATTTATCAGTCAAATTACAGCCACAATCATCGGTCTTTTTTTATTTACTTTTTTAGCCATAATAACACTCGTAGGTATTGCTGTAGCAGGTAGCAACACCGAAACTATAAAACCTGTGCACGGCAACACGGTTATTACTTTAGACATCAACGAAATAGCACAGGATTATAGCGGTCAATTCAATTATTCAGGCTTTGATTTTGACGAAGATGATAAGGATGGTTTTATTGATGTATTAAATGGACTTGAAAAAGCCAAGACTGACGCTAACATTAAAGGGATTTCTATTTTGAATTCCAATATTTCTTTGGGTCTAGCCCAAAGCAAATCTCTCAGAGACAAACTAAAAGAATTTAAAGAAACAGGGAAATTCATTGTGGCTTATGCGGATTCATTTACTCAAAAAAATTATTACCTCAACTCCGTAGCAGATACTATCTACTTGAATCCTATCGGAGAAATGGAACTCAAAGGATTGGCAGCTGAGATTTTGTATTTCAAAAAATTTCAGGAAAAATCAGGGCTAAAAATGGAAATCATACGACACGGAAAATACAAAAGTGCCGTAGAACCCTTTTTGTCAGACACCATGAGTCCTGAAAACAAAGAACAAATCTCCGCCATCATCAACAGTGCTTGGAACACCATTGCTAGTGATATCGCTACCAGCCGTAACATCAGTATCGAAAGTATAAATGCTATTGCTAACGAACTTAAAGCTCAAACCCCAGAACAAGCTTTACAGCTAAAACTAATTGATAAGATTGATTACGAAGATGTCTACCACAACGGGATTAAAAAAGCCTTAGGTCTTGACAAAAACAAAGATTACCCTACTATTAACATACTGGACTACAACAAAACGCCTAGCCTAAAAATGGAAAGCGAAAACACCATCGCTGTAGTGTATGCCCAAGGCATTATATGGGGAGGAGAAGGTAGCGACACACAAGTAGGAGAACAGTCCATCAAAAGAGCTCTTGGAGACATCCGAAAAAACGAAGACATAAAAGCCGTAGTCCTGCGCGTTGACTCACCAGGCGGTAGTGCTCTGGTTTCTGAACTGATTTGGAGAGAAATTGAATTAACCAAAAAAGTCAAACCTGTTATCGTTTCGATGGGTAATACTGCTGCTAGTGGAGGTTATTATATTGCTTGTGGCGCGAATAGAATTTTTGCTGAACCTACAACCATTACGGGTTCCATCGGAGTTTTTGGACAAATTCCTAATTTCAGTCAGGTGACAGAGGACATGGGTATCAATACGCAAATCGTAAAAACGCACGAAAATGCCCCAAGCTACAGTCCATTCAGACCTTTGGACGAAAGTTTTAAAAACACCCTAACCCAAAGTATCGAAAATATTTACACTACCTTTTTAAATCGTGTATCAAAAGGGAGAAACCTATCGATTGAAGAAGTCGATAAAATTGCACAAGGTCGGGTATGGATAGGAACAGACGCTTTAAAAGCAGGTCTAATAGATGAAATCGGAGGTCTAGATAAAGCTATTGCTTACGCTGCTCAGCAAACACAAACAACAGACTTTAAAGTAAAGAACTACCCAGAGTACAAAGTAGATTTTGAGCATTTTATCAATGATCAACTCGGAATATCTGTATTTAAATCAACGGAATCTTTGTTGGAAACTGAACTAGGCACAGAAAACTACTTGTTACTACAACAAATCAAAGAAATGAATAGCCGAAAAGGATTACAAACGGTTATGCCTTATCAGCTGAACATTAATTAACAATTATTAAAAAATTAATCATCCCCTAAAACAACCTCTATGAAAAAAATACTTATTGGCTTAGCTGCATTTATTATTTTATGCATAATCGCTTTAGTCTCCATTCCGTTTTTGTTCAAAGACAAAATTCAGGACATGGTCTTACAAACCATCAATAACGAAATTGATGCTACAGTACACTTTGATGATGTGGACTTAAGTGTATTTCAAAATTTTCCAAATGCATCTGTTAGCATCAAAGAATTAAGCGTAATCAATAAAGCTCCTTTTGAAGGAGACACTTTAGTGTATTTTAAAGCTATTAATCTCGAAATGTCTATTTCGGAATTATTCAAGGAACCTTCGGAAGGGATGAACATAAGCTCTATTGGAACCGAGACAGGGACGATTAACATCAAGTTCAATAAAGAAGGTAAAGGAAACTTTGACATTGCCAAACCAAGCGATGAGGAATCCACTTCTGGCGACCCATTCATCTTAAATCTTCAAAACTACTACGTACACAACTTACAATTTCATTTTATTGACGAAGCTTCTCAAATGAGTTGTGCACTTGCCGATATAAACCATACAGGAACTGGAGATTTTTCGGGATCCGTTTTAGACTTGAATACTCAAACCACTGCTACCCTTTCGTTTGACATGGAAGGCACTAATTACATGGATAAAATCCCTGTTAAATTAGACGCTATTTTTGGTATTGATTTAGACAACAGCAAATACACTTTTAAGGACAACAAAGCCATCATTAGAAAACTACCTTTTGAGTTTGAAGGATTTGTACAAATGAAGGAAGACAGCCAAGAGTATGATTTAAAATTTAAAACGCCTAACACATCATTCAATAATTTATTTGCTTTAATCCCAACAGCTTATTCAGGTGCCATTGAAAACATCAAAACAACTGGCGAATTTAGTATCAATGGTTTTGCCAAAGGTCAATTAACCGAGGAACTAGTGCCTACTTTTGGGATTGACATCGTTTCGCAAGATGCTTCGTTCCAATTTCCTGAATTGCCTAAGGCCGTTCAGCACATTCATATTGATACTCGTATTGAAAACGCAACAGGACTATTGAATGACACAAAAGTTGCCGTGAACCGATTTGCCTTTCAAATTGAAAAAGATGTTTTTGACGCTAAGGCCCTAATATCAAATAGTATAGAAAATCCAAAAGTAAGCGCGCAATTGGACGGAATTATCAATTTAGAAAATGTAACTAAAGCCTATCCTGTAGAACCTATGAAAGAGTCTTTAACAGGAATTTTAACCGCTCACTTGAAAACAGCTTTTGATATGGCGTCTGTAGAAGCTGAAAAGTACGAAAACATCAAAAATGAAGGTTCGATTAATTTGAAAGGTTTCCATTATGCAGGCCCTGAGTTAGCTAAACCTATGGACATTACTGAAACCACAGTTACATTTAACACAGAAAACGTGGTATTAGAAAAGTTTAATGCTAAAACTGGATCAAGCGACATGCAAATCGCTGGAAAGATGGAAAATCTTTACGGTTTCTTGTTCAAAGACCAAATCCTAAGAGGAAACTTTACGTTTAACGCCAATCATTTAGCCGTTGCTGATTTTATGGCACCTACTCCTGTTGATGAACAACCAAAGGAAAAGACTACAGAAAATGCATCCGACAATCCATCAACAACACAAGCCCCTGCAGAAGCTGTAAAAATCCCATCTTTCTTAGATTGTACCTTTACAGCTAAAGCCAACACTGTGGTTTACGACAACATTACCATGAAAGACGTTTCGGGCAAAATGATCATAAAAGATGAACAGGTAAAACTAGAAAATCTTAAATCTAGCATGTTCGGTGGATTATTAGCGATGAATGGTATGATCTCCACTCAAAAAGACATCCCTACATTTGAGATGACAATGGATATTAAAAACTTCGATATTACAGAATCTTTTGGTCAAATGGAATTTCTAAATAGTGTGGCACCAATTGCAAAAACAATCGTAGGTCGCTATAATTCTAAAATCGCATTGGCAGGTAACCTAGACAGTACTGAAATGACTCCAGATTTATATTCTCTTTCAGGAGATTTATTAGGACAATTATTAGACACTAAAGTAAAAAAGGATGACTCTAAGGCTTTGACAGCCCTAGATAACAATCTTTCGTTTATTGATGTGGACAAACTCAACCTGAATAACGTAGAGGGTAACTTTTATTTCAAGGATGGAAAAGTCAACCTAAAACCTACGGACATAGAATACAACAACACAAAGATGGTTGTGCAAGGCTCTCATGGGTTTGACCAAAGCATGAATTACGACATCAAGTTTAATGTTCCTGCAAAATATTTAGGAGCCGAAGTAACTGACGTATTAAAAAAGCTAAACATCAAAGACGCAGGAAACACAATGGTACCGGTTAACGCGACACTAACGGGAACCTTTAAAGATCCAAAACTAGGAACAGACCTTAAACAATCCGTTAAGGCCTTCACCACACAATTAATCAAAGACAACAAAGAACAACTGATTAGTGGTGGCGTCAAAAAAGCGGCGCAATTATCAGGTATTAAGGGAGCTGAGAAAATCACAGAAAATATTCCGACAAGTAAGGAGGAATTAAAAGAAAAAGCAACTGAAAAAGTAAATGAAGAGGTGGATAAAGCCAAAGATAAAGCAGTTGAAAAAGCGAAAGAAGAAGCCAAGAATAAAGCCGGCAACGCAATCAAAGGTTTGTTTGGCAGATAAAAGAATTATGCACGCATAAACAAAAAGGGGAGCGAAATTATTCGCTCCCCTTTTTGTTAAAAGTTTAAGATAACTTAACATTATTATTACAGTTTTATTAGCCTCAAGTGTAAAAAATGAACTAAATTTGCGATAAATTATATAAATATTAACATCATGGCAATAAAGAAACAATTTTCAAAAACGAAACCTATTTGTAAAGTAACTTTCTCTGTAGAAGCAAAAGATGCTCAAGAAGTATCAGTTGTAGGAGATTTTAATGACTGGAACAAAGAAGAAGGCGCGTTAAAAAAATTGAAAAACGGAACATTCAAAGGTGCTTTCGATATTGATTTAGAACACTCTTATGAGTTCAAATATTTAATCGACGGTAACTACGAAAACGAAGAAGAAGCTGATCGTTTTCAGTTCAATGGATATTCAGGTGTAGAAAACAGTGTAATTGACTTATAGTCAATTACACTGAAACTGCTCCTTTAATTAATGGATGAGGGTCATATCCCTCAAAACTAATATCGTCATACGTAAAATCCAGTATATCTTTTATTTCTGGATTTAATACTAGGTGTGGTAATTTTTTAGGCTCTCTACTCAATTGTAGCGCAATTTGCTCTGCGTGGTTATTATAAATATGCGCATCACCGAAAGTGTGTATAAAATCGCCAGCCTCATAACCTGTTACTTGTGCTACCATATGAGTCAACAATGCATAAGAGGCTATATTAAAAGGCACCCCTAAAAACACATCTGCACTCCTCTGATACAATTGACACGATAATTTTCCATTCGCTACATAAAACTGAAAAAAGGCGTGACACGGTGGTAAAGCGGCCTTATTATTCGCTACATTTTCAGCAAATGACTTAGAGGTATCTGGCAAGACACTCGGATTCCAAGCTGACACAATCATGCGTCGACTATCCGGATTATACTTAAGTGTTTCAATCACTTCTTTGATCTGATCGATTTCTTCACTATTCCAATTACGCCACTGATGCCCATACACTGGCCCCAAATCTCCATTTTCGTCAGCCCATTCATCCCAAATACGCACACCATTTTCTTTTAAATAGGCAATATTGGTATCTCCTTTTAAAAACCACAACAACTCATGCACCACTGATTTTAAATGTATTTTTTTGGTTGTAACCAAAGGAAAACCTTCACTTAAATCAAAACGCATCTGATACCCAAACACACTTTTCGTTCCTGTACCTGTTCGATCACTTTTTACTTCACCATTATCAACGATATGCTGAATTAAATCTAAATATTGTTTCATGAAATGTAAGTCTGTTTTCTAATTATCTTTTGGAGATTTCATCCCTGATTTTGGCCGCCTTCTCGTAATCCTCATCATTTACTGCAGCTGTCAACATGTTTTCTAACTCTTGCATAGAATACCCCTGATAGATATTCTCAGACAAAACAGCATCGTTTTTCTCTTGGTCAGACAACACTTCTGACTTAAATAATGTCTCATCCGATTCCTCTTCTCCTTCTTCAGACGTTAGGTTATCTTGTTGTGTGTTTTCCAAATTGAGATAAATACCTGATTTATCCAATATATTCTTATAAATAAATATAGGCGAGTCAAAACGCAACGCTAGAGCTATTGCATCTGAAGTTCTGGCATCTAATATCTCTTCAATCCCATCGCGCTCACAAATAATACTCGAATAAAATACACCATCTACCAGCTTGTGAATGATTACTTGTTTTACCACTATATCAAATCGGTCGGCAAAATTCTTAAATAAATCATGGGTCAATGGTCGTGGAGGATTGATTTCCTTTTCTAACGCAATGGCAATAGACTGAGCCTCGTACGCACCAATTACAATTGGCAACTTGCGCTCTCCTCCTACTTCATCCAAAATCAATGCATAAGCACCATTTTGAGTTTGACTGTATGAAATCCCCTTTATCGTTAATCGTACTAAACTCATATTAATTACCCAACTGAATAGTTCTTGTTTTGTTGTTAGTTATTATTGGCTTTGAACGCCTTTAATTTTTCTATTAATTGTGGGACTACCTCAAAAGCGTCACCTACAACTCCATAGTCAGCAACTTTAAAGAAAGGAGCTTCTGGATCTGTATTGATAACCACTTTTACTTTTGATGAATTGATTCCCGCAATATGCTGAATAGCACCTGATATGCCTATTGCAATATATAAATTTGAAGCTACAGGCTTACCTGTTTGACCTACGTGCTCCCCATGCGGTCTCCACCCTAAATCTGAAACTGGTTTAGAACAAGCAGTTGCTGCGTTTAGCACTTTTGCTAATTCCTCTATCATCCCCCAGTTTTCTGGCCCTTTGAGACCTCTACCCCCAGACACTACTATTTCGGCATCTGCGATGGTCACTTTACCAGTGACTTCTTCCGCAGAAACCACTTCTAATGAACTCGTTACAGCACTCGGGCTAAATGCCTCAACACTTACAGCAACATTTGATTCTTTTATACCAAACGAATTCTTTGCAAGCATCAACACTTTAATAGCTGCGTCTAACTGAACTATTGAAAAAGCTTTACTAGAAAACGAAGTTCTTTTTACTTGAAACGGACTTGTAGAAACGGGTAATTCCACCACATTTGATACGAACGCACCACCAACACCAACGGTCAACAATCCTGATAAATACTTGGCATCCGTAGTCGACGGCAACAAAACTATGGAAGCTCCTTCCTTTTTGACAACTTCTGCAATGGCATTTGCATATTTCTTCGCATTAAATTCCTTGCCTGCAATTTGATACACCTTTTCTACGCCGTATTTTCCTAGTTCTTCAGCATTGGCTTCACCAAATGAAACCGCTACTACTGAGTCTCCTGTTGTACTTCCTAATTGTTTAGCATAGGAAGCCAATTCGAATGCTACTTTTTTAAATGCGCCTTTGTGCGACTCTGCATATATAACTATTGACATAATTTTTTCCTTTTTTGAATGGGTTCTACAATACCTTAGCCTCGTTGTGCAACAAGTTCACCAATTCATCCAAATTGGATGCGTCCACTAACTTTACAGCAGATTTTGCCGCTGGTTTTTCAAACTTTACAACTTGAGATTGTACAGCCGCATCAACTGCCGGCAACACATTCAACGTTTTTTGTCTGGCCATCATAATCCCTCTCATATTGGGTATTCTTAAATCTTTTTCCTCTACCACCCCTTTTTGTACGCCTATGACAAGCGGTAATGGCGCTGAAAGCACCTCTTTCCCTCCATCAATCTCACGGGTTATAGTAGCCTGTCCTCCTTCCACATCTAGCAACACACAAGCATTTACAAATTCTGTATCAGTCAAAGCAGCAACCATGCCTGGCACAACCCCTCCATTATAATCCAAAGATTCCTTACCTGCTACTATCAAATCATACCCCCCATTCTTGACCACATTTGCCAACTGAGTAGCCACAAACAAGCTATCCTTGGGCGCTGCATCTACTCTAATTGCCTCATCTGCCCCAATAGCTAAAGCTTTACGCAGAGTGGTTTCAGACTCTGCTCCTCCAACAGTAACTACCGTCACATGAGCCCCTTGTTTTTCTTTGAACCACATGGCACGGGTAAGCCCAAATTCGTCATTGGGATTGATTACAAACTGCACTCCATTAGTATCAAATACAGTATCATTTTCGGCAAAATTAATCTTTGAAGTAGTATCAGGCACATTACTGATACAAACTAAAATTTTCATACGCTCTCCTTTTTTATATGGTTTATATCTGCGAAACACTAATTATCAACGAGTTAAAAAAAAGCATTCGACCTTTCGAAGTTACTACTTTTAATTCGAATATTAAAGCCTATCTTTTCCAAAAAAACCAAGCTCAAAACCACCTATTCTTTTTGGATTACCTCCAAATTATTTTTTATTTTTTACTACTTTTGCAACTTACACATAATAGAACATACATTTCATTATATATCATTTATGAAAACATTACAATTTAGACAGGCAGTTTGCGAGGCAATGAGCGAAGAAATGCGCCGTGACGAATCCATTTATTTGATGGGTGAGGAAGTTGCAGAATACAACGGTGCCTACAAGGCCTCAAAAGGCATGCTTGATGAATTTGGCCCTAAACGAGTAATTGACACGCCTATTGCCGAATTAGGATTTTCTGGAATTGCTGTCGGATCAGCCATGAACGGAAATCGACCAATTGTTGAGTTCATGACATTTAACTTTTCATTGGTTGGAATCGATCAAATCATCAACAACGCAGCTAAATTGCGTCAAATGAGTGGCGGTCAATTTAATATCCCTATTGTATTTAGAGGCCCTACTGCATCTGGAGGACAACTAGGAGCTACTCACTCTCAAGCTTTTGAGAATTGGTACGCCAACTGTCCAGGACTTAAAGTAGTCGTTCCTTCTAACCCTTATGACGCTAAAGGATTGTTAAAATCAGCCATTCGTGATAACGACCCTGTAATTTTCATGGAGTCCGAACAAATGTATGGAGACAAAGGAGAGGTTCCAGAAGGAGAATACACCATTCCATTAGGAGTGGCTGACATCAAACGAGAAGGTAAGGATGTTACTATTGTTTCTTTTGGTAAAATAATTAAAGAAGCCTACACAGCAGCTGATACCTTAGAAAAAGAAGGGATCAGTTGTGAAATCATTGACCTAAGAACGGTTAGACCAATGGATAACCAAATGATCCTTAACTCTGTTAAGAAAACTAATCGTTTAGTTATTCTTGAGGAAGCATGGCCCTTTGGTAGCGTTTCTTCAGAAATCACTTATATGGTTCAAGAAAATGCATTTGACTATTTAGATGCGCCTATTATACGATTAACTACTGCGGACACACCTGCTCCATACGCGCCTAACTTATTACAAGAATGGTTACCTGGATCAGATGATGTCATCAAAGCAGTTAAAAAGGTTTTAAATAAATAGTTTTAAACTTTAAAAAAAGCTCCCATACTTCATCATATTTACGTATGATGAAGTATTTTTATTTTATGACAAAACAACCGATACTACTCCTCTTATTCCTATTTGCTTTTCTGAAAATATCTGCTCAGACTAAAGTAAGCGGGGTTGTGTTTGACGATTTTGACGAGCCCGTCGCTTTTGCTAACGTCTATTTTAAGAATTCCACAATCGGGGTCATCACAGATGAAAATGGTAGATTTTATATGGAATCTCCCAAAAAAGAAAGTGTTTTACTGGTTTCCTTTGTAGGTTATACCACACAAGAAGTCCCCCTAACAAAGTCCGTCAATTACAACCTTAAAATAATTCTTCAAACGGGAGTTGCACTTAATGAAGTCACTCTTTTTGCAGGAAAAACATCCAAAAAAAACAATCCTGCCATTGACATATTGCGTAAAATATGGGAACGGAAAAAGAGTAACGGATTAAAACAATACCAACAATACCAATACGATAAATACGAGAAGATAGAATTCGACATGAACTCCATAGATAGCACCTTTATGAAGAGTAAACTCTTTGAAGGAATGGAGCTTGTGTTTGACTACATAGATACTTCACATGTCACAGGAAAAACGTATTTACCCATTTTCATTAACGAGTCATTTTCTGAAGTATATGGTGACAATACTCGCAACAAAGAAAAGGAAATCCTAAAGGGAAATAAAAACTCGGGGTTTAACAACAACCAATCTTTAATAGAGTTTGTAAAAGACCTTTATGTAAAATATGACATCTACGACAATTACCTTAACTTTTTTGACAAAAGCTTTACCAGTCCTTTGTCTAGAACTGGAATTAGTGTATACAATTATGTATTAAGTGATAGCGCGTACATTGATAACAAATGGTGCTACAATATTGTTTATTATCCTCGTCGAAAAAACGAATTGACTTTCAAAGGTGATTTTTGGGTCAATGACACCACTTTTGCCATTAAAAAAATAAATCTTCAGGCATCAAAAAGTGCCAACATCAACTGGATTAAGGACATATACGTAGAGCAGGAATTTGATGTTGTTAATGACTCGACACTACTACTGAAAAGGGATTACATGATGTCTGATTTTAGTTTATCCAAAAAAGAGGCTTCTCGAGGTGTTTACGGAAAACGTACTACAATCTACCACAATCATCAATTTGACATTCCTAAAGACCCAAAATTCTACAAAAAGGAAGTCAACTTTTATAGTAATCAGGTGTACAATCAATCTGATGAATTTTGGAACCAACACCGTTTTGAAAAACTGAGCAACGATGAAGTAGGCGTATATGCCATGTTGGATACTCTACAGACGGTTAAGAAATTTCAGCGCATGTATGATGCCATATCCATATTAGGAAGCGGCTATATTCAAATCAACAATTTTGATTATGGCCCTATCTTGTCTAGTGTGGGCTATAATGCGGTAGAAGGATTCAGGGTATTTGCTGGCGGGAGAACCTTTTTTGGACAAAACGACACGTGGAGATTGCAAGGTTATGGTGCTTATGGGTTTAAAGACAACCAGTTCAAATATGCCCTTAGTGGAAAAATAATGTTAGAAAAATCAACTCGTTTGATTCTATCTGGAGGAAACAGACGAGACATCGAACAAGCGGGAGCTAGTCTAACTACCAGTAATGATTTATTGGGTCGCAATTTTGCTTCGTCTTCTTTATTTGCCTTTGGCACACTAAATGACAAACTTTCATCTGTTAATCTATCCAATTTAAATTTTGAAATTGAACCTGTCAAAAACTTAGTTTTTACCGCAGGATTTACGTATAGAACTATAAAATCTGCATCGCCTACTTTTAGTATCGCTTACCACCCAAGTATAGACGAAACAAACATTACTCATTATAGAGTCAAACAATCCGAACTGACTATTCAGTTAGACTATACACCAGGCAAAAAAACCATTGGTTACGGGGTTGATCGATCAGAAGTGGACAATGACTATACCCGACTTTGGTTAAACTACAACGAAGGAATTAAAGGTGTATTTGACAGTGATTTCAATTATAGAAAATTACAACTATACCTAAGAAAACCTGTTATTATTGGTCCAATTGGACGTTTACAAAACACCATCGAAATCGGAAAAACATTTGGCAATATACCATTAGCTCTAATCAGTGTTATACCAGGTAATCAATCGTACTTTAAAATCGAAAACAATTTCAATTTATTAAACTATTATGAATTTATTGCTGACACCTATATTTCTGCACACATAGAACATAATTTCAACGGCAAAATATTAGGTCGTATTCCTTTCCTGAGAGAACTGAACTGGCGCGAGATTATTGGAGTAAAGGGAGTATATGGAACAGTAACTGGCAACAATAAAAAAATTAATGCTTCTACTTCCGAGTTAACCTACGAAGCCCCGACTGATGTCTATTGGGAATATCACGCAGGTATTGGCAACATCTTTAAGGTCTTCAGACTAGATTTTGCTTGGAGAGGAAGCTACCTAAATCATTTACCCAACTCCAAAAATTTCGGCTTCAGAGGTTCTTTTGGATTCTATTTTTAAGAGACAATCAAATGAAATCACTCCCACCAACATTATTTATCCTGTTTTTCTCCCTACTTCTTGTAGGCCAAGAAAAACAATCTCTTGACGCATACCATTATTACGGACAAGACAGCTATAAAGCCATTTATTATCAACAAGGCTCTAACTTTATTAAACAAGAAGGAAACACCATTTATAAGTATAGCAATTTAAGTGACAGCAGTATCTCTAAAGTTGACATTTCCAATCCATTGCGTATAGTTTTATTGTTTGAAAACACGCAAAAAATTGTCGTTTTAGACAATAAACTAAACGAAATCCAATCCTACTTTTTTAGCGATAAAACACCTTTTGTTGCCGTCAACGATACTGGTTATGCTCCACTAAACAAACTATGGGTATTTGAAAAATCATCAAATCGCGTGTATTTGTATGATACCCGAAGAGATCAATTGGAAAAACTAACACCAATTTTAACTTCCAAAATATGTCATTTTCAAACTAGTTTAGACCAAATATATTTTGTTGATGAAAATTATGATTGGTACAGTTGCACCATTTATGGAGAAATTGACAAAATCGGTCATCTTCCTAGATTTAAAAAAATGCTCGTTTTGGACAACAAAATTACATTACTCCATATAAATGACAATTTGTACAAATACCATGTGTATAGTAAGAAGTTCGATTTAATCTATGAAGGCCTAAAAGATGACAGCAGTTTTTATTATTCCAATCAAATTTTGACTATTTTTACGGGTGGAGAACTGACTACTATTAATACAAAATTAGACTAATGCATATTGCCGTAGCTGGAAATATTGGTGCCGGGAAAACCACTTTAACCACGATGCTGTCCGAAGAATATCAGTGGCAACCTCATTTTGAAGACGTTGAAGTAAACCCTTATCTCGACGATTTTTATGAATCTATGGAACGGTGGTCTTTTAATCTCCAGATTTATTTCATTAATAGCCGTCTCAAACAAGTGTTGGACATTAGATCTACTGGCAAGGATTTTATCCAGGATCGCACGATTTATGAAGACGCCTATATCTTTGCTCCCAACTTACATGCCATGGGTTTAATGACCAATAGAGATTTTAACAATTACTTATCTCTATTTGAAATGATGCAATCATTTGTTACTCCACCAGATTTATTGATTTATTTGAGAAGTTCAATCCCTAACCTGATTGAACAAATCCAAAAAAGAGGTCGAGAATACGAACTCTCAATAAGCACCGACTATTTAGAACGTCTTAACGAAAGGTATGAAGCTTGGATTCAAAGTTACGACAAAGGCAAGCTATTGATTATTGATGTAGATGAATTGAATTTTGTAGATAACGAAAAAGATTTTGAAAAAGTAGTACAACAAGTAAAGTCAATGATTAATAAATAATGGCTCATGATTAATTGTATCATAGCCAGTACTTCTACTTTACACGGTCAACACTACCTCCAATATCTCCTACCCACCATAGAAAAGGAGTTCATTAGCAAAGAAGTACTTTTTATCCCCTACGCCAGACCATCAGGCATTTCTTATGATGATTATACGGCTATTGCCGAAAAAGCATTTGCTCAACTCGACATCAAGGTTTACGGGATACATGAATTTGACTCTGCTCACGAAGCTATAAAAAAAGCAAAAAATATATTCACAGGTGGAGGAAACACCTTTTTATTGGTTAAAACATTGTATCAACATCACCTTATTTCTCCTTTACAAGAAGCCATCAATAACGGCACACCTTACTTGGGAACAAGTGCCGGGAGTAATATTTGTGGCCTAACTATGCAAACGACTAACGACATGCCTATCGTTCAGCCGCCTAGTTATAAAACCCTAAGTATCGTCCCGTTTAACATCAACCCTCACTTTCAAGACTCTTTGCCAAAAGGTTTACAAAAAGGCGAAACCAGAGCCACACGAATCAAAGAGTTCCATCAGTTCAATTCCATTCCTGTGGTAGGACTTAGAGAAGGTAGTTGGATTCACGCAAAGAAAAACCAGACGATTCTTCGTGGAAATTTAACCGCCTGTATTTTTGAACAAAATAAAGACCCGTACGAGGTTGAACCCGAAACCAATTTGAATCATATATTTAATCCTTTCTAAAAAAAAGAGGCTTTCGAAACAAATCGAAAGCCTCTTTTTTATTCATTTAAGCCTAGACTACATGTCTAAAGGTCTATTCAAAATCAAATCAAAGTACAAACCGATTTTCTTCTTCAACTCCTTACGAGGTGTAATAAAATCTAGGAAACCGTGCTCTAACAAAAACTCTGATGTTTGAAAACCTTCTGGCAAATCTTTACCTGTTGTGTCTCTCACAATTCGAGGCCCAGCAAAACCAATTAAAGCACCTGGTTCAGCAATATTTACATCTCCTAACATTGAAAATGAAGCGGTTGCTCCTCCTGTTGTAGGGTCTGTACATAAAGACAAATAAGGTAATTTAGCTTCGGCTAACTGGACTAATTTTGCTGATGTTTTGGCCAATTGCATCAATGAAAATGCAGCCTCCATCATTCTTGCCCCACCTGACTTAGAAATAATCACTAACGGCAATTTGTGCTCAATGCAATAATCGATAGCACGACCTATCTTTTCTCCTACAACTGCACCAATTGACCCTCCAATAAAAGCAAAATCCATACTTGCAACGACCATTTTTTTACCGTTAGAAAGTCCTACTGCTACACGAATAGCGTCTTTTAATTTAGTCTTCTCTTCGGCTTGTTTCAGACGTTCGTCATACTTTTTGGTGTCTTGAAATTGCAATGGATCTTTAGACGTAATATTTGCGGCTATTTCTTCATATTCATTATTGTCGAACAGAATTTCAAAGTACTCTTTGCTACCTATCTTCACGTGATATCCGTCTTCTGGACTCACATAAAAATTTCTTACTAATTCTTCGGAATCAATAATCTTACCTGTAGGTGTCTTGTACCACAACCCTTTAGGGACATCTTTCTTCCCCTCAGTAGGTGTTTGAATTCCTTTTTCTGTTCTTTTAAACCAAGATGACATAGGCTTACTTTTTGGTTAAAACTGTCTTATAAGGTATTAACGTTATTCAACGATTTGAAAGCCTCCTCTAATCTTGCCATAAAAGTTTGCTCTCCTTCTCTTAACCATTTTCTTGGATCGTAGTGCTTTTTGTTTGGCTCTTCTGGTCCTTTTGGATTACCAATTTGAGTCTTTAAGTACTCTAAATTGTTTACCATATAATCTCTGATTCCTTCAGTATAAGCAAACTGTAAATCAGTATCAATATTCATTTTTACTGTTCCGTAAGAAATTCCTTCTCGGATTTCTTCGTTTGAAGAACCTGAACCTCCGTGGAATACAAAATCTACTGGATTAGGTCCTGTTCCGTGTTTCTCTTGTACATATACCTGAGAATCTCTTAAGATTGTCGGTGTCAATTTTACGTTACCTGGCTTATATACACCGTGTACGTTTCCGAAAGCTGCTGCAATGGTAAATTGATCACTTACTTTTGACAATTCTGTATAAGCATAATCAACTTCGCTAGGTTGCGTGTATAATTTAGATTGATCTACATCAGAATTGTCTACTCCATCTTCTTCTCCTCCTGTAATACCTAACTCAATCTCTAAAGTCATATCCATTTTGCTCATTCTTTCTAAATAAGTCTTACAAATCTCAATGTTTTCTTCTAATGGCTCTTCTGACAAATCAATCATGTGAGAGCTGAATAGTGATTTTCCGTTTTGTTTGTAAAACGCCTCACTTGCATCTAATAAACCATCTATCCATGGCAATAAATTCTTGGCACAATGGTCTGTGTGTAAAATCACAGTTGCTCCATAAGCTGCCGCTAAAGTATGTACGTGAATGGCTCCTGCAACTGCTCCTGCAATAGCTGCTTTTTGACCTTCATTTGACAATCCTTTTCCCGCATTGAATATCGCTCCTCCGTTAGAAAACTGGATGATTACTGGCGCTTTTAAACGAGCTGCTGTTTCGATCACTGCATTGATTGAACTAGAACCAATTACATTTACTGCTGGTAAAGCAAAACCTTTTTCTTTAGCATAGCGAAAAATCTCTTGTACTTCTCTTCCTGTTGCTACACCTGGCTTAATTGTGTGTGACATATGTTTGATTATTTTTTAATTTTCACAAAAATACTAAATAATTATTGTTAGAACGGATAATTTATCCCAATGTTTATAACAGACTTATCAAAACTATAAAGTTTATTCCATTTTGGTTTTACCCTATTAGATGGATCGTAATTCTTGAACCCTAAATCCGCTCTGAATATGAAAAAATCAAAATCATAGCGTAACCCAAATCCAGAACCTACTGCCAAATCACTTAACGAACGTAATCCTTTAAATTGATATTCTTCATCCTGAATGTCATCCCATAGATTCCAGATATTACCAGCATCGACAAACAATCCCCCAAGAAAATTATTATAAATTTTAAAGCGGTATTCTAAATTGGCTGCTAATTTAAAGTTCGCTTCATTAAAGTCATTGACACTACCACTAGTCCCTGGCCCTAATCCATACGGACGCCAAGCTCGGTTGTCATTTGCTCCTCCTCCAAAATAACTCCTAGAAAAAGGTATATTGGTCGAATTACCATACGGAACAGCTATCCCTGAAAACAACCTGAAAGCGACTACTCTGCGCTTTAACAAATCCCAATGTTTGATATATTCCAAATCAATCTTAGCATACTGCGAATAATCCACATTATACAACTTTCGGTTTTGTTCAAGCCCCTCATTTGAGGCATCAAAACGTGATAATAATGAGAGCAATAGTCCAGAAGATTCTATTTTAGTCCTAAACTCAAAATAATCTTCTTCTCCCTTTATCCCTTCTCTGGAACTAATGGCGTACTGAAAATTCGTAGCTACTATCAAATTATCTTCAGTCAACCTTTGTTTTCTCTCATTTACTGCCCTCACCTCTTGGTATCCATTGTCAGCTAAACTTAAACCTGTCCTGAAATTCAATACATCATCAATAAAACCGTTGGTACCTGATTCAACAATCAAATTTCCATTAGCATCTACATAACTCATGTTTTGATTGTTGTTTTTGGCAACTGCGTTTAAGCTTTCGTAGGACGACCTATAAATCAAAAAATAATTGGACTTGTTCACATTCCTTATGTATTGCACATTGAACAAATCAAACTGAGCTCGCACTTTCTTTTTGGGTTGCCAATTATAACTTAAAAGTCCTACCAAATTTTGCTTATCTAAACCGATATTTTGTTGTTTAAAAAACCCGAGCGATAATAAAGTTTCCGGAAACATCCTTTTGGGCACCCACTTCCTAAAACCTATTGGAGTAATTAATCTGGGGACACGTAATTTAGCCTCCAATCCATATTCAGAAATATTAAAAAATGACTCATCTCTACTAAAATCTTTTGACGATCCAATATTACCTCGTCCAGAAACTTCGAATATCTCCGCCCCTTTGAGCACATTCCTGATAGCCAACGATGTGTTAAAAGTAAAACCAATATCTTCAATTGATGAATGAATTACATTAAATCCAGAAGTAAAACTGTATTTTTCTTTGGGCTTCAAAAAAATATTCGCAATCAATAGAGGGCTTTCTGCTGATTCATCCTCAACATATTGAATACTTGGGTATTGAAACACTTTAAGGTTACTAAAAGCTCTTGTAGTACGATTTCTTTCGGCATCGCTGTACAAGCCTCCATTTTTTATGAAAATAGCCTTTGACAAGGCTTTAGGCCTGTGACTCAGTTTTCCAAAACTATAGTAATCAACCCCATCAAAGGATGTACTATCCACAACTTTTTTATCCGATTCATCTGATGGATCTTCTGTAAACACATTAATTTTTCCTATTCTGTAAATCTCAAAAGGCATACTTTTAGTGCTGTCTCCTACCAACAACAAGCGATCTTTAATCAAGATTTTGACATTCGCCTTTTGCCCTGTATTAACCGTATCAACCTCAAAAGTTACGTTGTTGGTTTGAAAGTTATACACCCCTTTATCTCTAAAATGTTGGGTTAATCGCTCTCGTTCGTCTTCCAAACTTTTGAGCAGATACGGCTCATCCTTAACAATTTTAGACAAGGGCTTAACCTCTTCATATAAGGGTTTTAAGGTAGGAGATTCAATTTCTACATCTACTGAATCAATGGTGTATAAATTGCCTTTTTCAATAGCGTATTCAACCGTTGCATTTCTTTTGTTTTTACTATAAGTGACCTCACTAGTAGCCACAGCATTAAAGTAGCCTCTACGGGCAAAATAATTTTCAAAACGTTTGTTCGATAGGGCTATCTTTGAACTGTCCAAATAACGTGGCGGTTCTCCAATTTCTTTGAGCATATTGTTCCAACCGGACACCATAAAACTCTCTCCAATACGATAGGTTTGTTTTTCGGAAAGCACTACATCCAGAAAGTTTTTGTTTTTGGGATGTCGCTCTAACCATTTATAGTACAAGGAATCAGGCTTATCAATAGCCAAATTATACATCCCCAACTGCAAGCGATACCCCAATATTTTTTCGTTGGGCTGCTGTAGCGGAATTTCCAACATCTCCACTCTATTAGCGCTTTTGCCATCTATAACTATTTTATTCTTGGACAACAAGGCTCTTTTATCTGTCCCCTTGTTTAAACTATTACAAGAGACAAAGACCCATCCAATAACAAATATTAATGTTACTTTTGTGTAGAAATACTTCAACTTACAGCCAGAAATTTTCCAAAAATACATCATTTACATGGTTACAAAAAACCAAATCAAACTAATCAATAGTTTACAGCAAAAAAAGAACAGACAAAATCATAACCTGTTTATTGCCGAAGGTTTCAAAGTTATTTCTGAATTTTTGAAGTCTGACTATGAGTTGGAACAATTATTCACCACTCAACCTGATTTATACGCCAATTTCGACGTTACCACTCAACTCATAAACGAACAGGAATTAGCTAAAATCAGCCAATTAAAAACGCCTAATACTTCCGTGGCTTTGTTTCGCATTAAGGAAGAAAAAACAACCCATCTGGAAGGCGCCATACTTGCTTTGGACACTATTAATGACCCAGGAAACATGGGAACAATCATCCGTTTGTGCGATTGGTTTGGAATTGAAAACATCGTATGTTCAGAAGACACCACTGATATTTATAACCCAAAAGTAGTACAATCTACTATGGGGTCACTGGCTCGTGTGAATGTTGTTTATACTGACCTGAAGGCTCTCTTAGATACTTCTGAAAAGCCCATCTATGGTACCTTCATGGAAGGAGAAAACATTTACAAAACTCAACTCAATCCTGATGGAATTATAGTCATGGGCAATGAAGCTAATGGTATTTCGGCAGAAATTGAACAACTGATAACAGACCGCATCACGATACCTCGTTTTGGCAATTCCGAAACGGAAAGTCTTAATGTAGCCACAGCAACAGCTATCTGTTTGAGTGAATTAAGGCGTAATGCATAAAAAAAGGCGACTCTCTCGAATCGCATTTTTACACATTTCCAGAAAAAATTTCATCTATTTAAACTCATACGCAAAACCAACCCCTAACATTTGCTTTAATTGTATTTTTGGACCAACAGTTGTAGACACGCCATTAATTTCTTCAGTCGCCTTGATATCATCGTCATATATCAGATGAGTAAAAATATTCGCTCTAATATATTTATTGACTACAAAGTCGAGCTTAAACTGCCAGTTGACATCTATGTTCCCGAAGTTGTTCAAATAATCTGTAAAGAGATTCAGCCTGTTTTCCATATTAATGTTAGTCGCCAGCTCCTTTTTCCAATGTAAATCTACATAGGCTCCCATCTCTGTTCTTGAGTTTTTTCCCGACACAAGCATAATAGCTCCAGTACTATCGTATTGGGCTGCATCCACACCAAATGCTCCTGCATCCGCCAAATTCTGATCCAAAACTAATGTTGTTTTTTGCGTAAGTGGAGAAATATAAGCCTTAAAATTTTTATCCTCTGAATTATACTCCGCACCTAAACCAAACAAGATATAGGCTGGCGCCATAAAATTAGAGATAATCGGAAATGTTTTATCCTTATAATCATACCCCCTATAAGCCTGTGTATTAAAATTAAACTTGGCACTATAAAACCAATTAGAACCTTCACTTGTCTTATACCCAAACCCTGATGTGAGTTGAATTAAATCATCCGTTTTTCTAATTCCTATCTGATCCTGCCAATTGGAACCGTATCGAAACAAAAACTCGTTATCCCATTTTGTTCTATCCTTAGCATAATTCTTATCTATCTCAACAGTTACCACACCAGAGACAGAATTTACCCCTCCAGCATTCCAATTCACAAAAGCTACCTGACTTAAATCAAAAGAAAATTTATTCGTATTTGTCCAATTACTGAAACGTTTCACTTCCGTGGTATCCGTTCGTTGTGTTTGAATTTCAGTTGACACTTCTTTTGCTTTTGCGTCAGCTTTTTTCTTTTTCGTGATTACCTCATCTTGAGCAATAGACAACATTGGCAGAGCTGCCAGTAATAAAAACAACTTTTTCATTTTACTTTTCTAATAGTTTATTTAATAATTCAATAATATCTTTTCCTGTTAACTTACACTGTGATTTCAACTCATGAACAGACCCATGTTTTACAAATTGATCTGGCACCCCTAACCTTTTTATTTTTCCTTTATAATTAAATTCCTGAGCTTCCTCAATTATTGCCGAGCCAAAACCTCCCGTAAGAACACCTTCTTCTATGGTAACAAGAGTATCAAAATGACTAAAAATAGACGAAAGCGTTTCTTTATCCAATGGTTTTACAAAAGCAAAATCATAATGAGCAATCGCTTCATCAAAAGCCTGATTCTCCTCCAATAGCTTCTCAACTACAGTGCCTATTACACCATTAGTAAGTACTGCTATACGATTTCCTTTTTTTAAACATTTGGCTTGACCAATTACAATATCGAGATAAGGCTTTTCCCAATCTAACAACTGCCCTCTTCCTCTAGGATACCGAATAGCTGTAGGATGACTTACTCCTTTTTGGCAGGTATATAACATATTACGGAGCTCCATTTCGTTTCTCGGAGCATATACTATCATATTAGGTATAGCTCTTAAAAATGCAATATCAAACACTCCATGGTGTGTAGCTCCATCTTCTCCAACTATACCCGCACGATCTATACAGAACACAACTGGCAAATTCTGCAAGGCAACATCGTGAATTACTTGATCATAAGCGCGTTGCAAAAAAGTGGAATAAATCACACAAAATACATTCATTCCTTCTGCCGCCATTCCGGCTGCTAATGTCACGGCATGTTGTTCAGCAATTCCTACATCAATTGCCCGATCAGGAAAGGCCTCAATCATATAATTAAGAGAACTTCCTGTAGGCATGGCCGGTGTTATAGCTACAATGTTTTTATTGGCTTTTGCCAAATCAAGTAGGGTTAACCCAAACACATCCTGAAACTTTGGCGGCAACGGTGCGGTTTCTTTTTTAATTTGTTCCCCTGTAAGTGGATTAAACTTACCAGGCGCGTGATAGACGACTTGATTTTCCTCTGCCTTCTGTAATCCTTTCCCTTTGGTTGTAATAACATGCAAAAATCTTGGCCCCTCTACATTTTTCAATCGCTCTAATTCGGAGATTAAAGCCGATAAATCATGTCCATCGATAGGACCTGAATAATTTACACCAAGAGCCTTGATGATATTGTTTTGAGACGCCTTTTTACCTTCCTTTACGCCCGTAAAATATTTTTTCAAAGCACCTACACTTGGATCTATACCGATCGCATTATCATTCAGAATAATCAATAAATTAGCACCCGTAACTCCTGCATGATTCAACCCCTCAAAAGCCATCCCAGAAGCGATAGAGGCATCACCGATAACAGCAATGTGACATCTCTCTTTATCGCCTTTTAGTTGCGCCGCAAGTGCCATTCCTAAAGCTGCTGATATTGAAGTAGACGAATGTCCCACACCAAAAGGATCGTATTCGCTTTCTTCTCTAGAAGGAAAACCACTTAATCCATTTAATTGTCTGTAGGTATGGAATCTATCTTTTCGACCTGTCAATAATTTATGACCATACGCCTGATGACCCACATCCCAA
Organism: Flavobacteriales bacterium; assembly: GCA_020635875.1. Classification (GTDB taxonomy): domain Bacteria; phylum Bacteroidota; class Bacteroidia; order Flavobacteriales; family Flavobacteriaceae; genus Flavobacterium. The sequence goes on along the minus strand of JACJYY010000003.1, from coordinate 257,101 downwards.
ATCAGTTTGTCCGTTGGCGTATTAAATACGTAGTGCAACGCCACTGTTAACTCTACCACCCCTAAACTTGCCCCGAGATGCCCTTCTTTGACTGCGACAAACTCAATAATGGATTGACGTAGCTCTTGAACCAATTGAAGTAATTGCTCGTGAGTCAAGCCCTTTAGGTCTTGAGGTAAATTGATATTTGATAGTATAGACTTACTCATTTTTTCAAAAGGCAAATTTACAATATTGTTTAGTACTTTTGGTTAATTCATACTAAAAGCAAACTGTTTTGGAGCTAGACGATACCTATTACATGAACATAGCATTGACAGAAGCGAAAACTGCTTTCGCCAAAGGAGAAATTCCTGTAGGAGCAGTAGTAGTATGTCAAGGAAGAATAATCGCCCGAGCACATAATCTAACAGAACAACTGAATGATGTGACCGCTCATGCCGAAATGCAAGCCATTACTGCTGCAGCCAACTTCTTAGGAGGAAAATACCTAAAAGATTGCACGTTATATGTGACCCTCGAACCTTGTCAAATGTGCGCTGGAGCTCTGTATTGGAGTCAAGTCTCTCGTTTGGTATTTGGGGCATCTGACCCTAAAAGAGGATTTCGAGTAATGCAAACACAACTACATCCTAAAACACAAGTAACCTCCCATGTTTTAGCCAAAGAAACAAGCGATTTGTTGCATCTATTTTTTGAAACTAGGAGACAATAAAAAAGCCGCTTACTTGCGTAAACGGCTTTTCGTAACCAATAATATTCTTATATCGTTAGTCAACCACTTCTACTTGAGCGGCAATTTTACCTTTTCTCCCGTCTTCTTCAACATAACTTACACGGTCACCTTCTCTTAAAGATTGATCTTTAAGACCAGTAGCGTGCACGAAGATGTCTTTTCCTGTCTCTTCGTCAGTAATGAATCCATAACCTTTAGAGTCATTGTAAAATTTAACTGTTCCTGTGCGCATTCTAAAAAAAATAATAAATTAATAATGCGACAAATATAGACTTATTATGTTCTCAAAACTCAAATGAGTTAAAAAAAACAAAAAAATCTACAAATTAAGTTTTATATGAAGTTCGGATAACTGCTCTTGATCAACAGGAGATGGCGCATCAATCATCACATCACGACCTGAATTATTCTTAGGAAAAGCAATAAAATCACGAATGGTTTCTTGTCCTCCTAGTATCGCCACTAAACGATCTAATCCAAATGCTAAACCTCCATGAGGCGGTGCCCCATATTGGAAAGCATCCATCAAAAATCCAAATTGAGCTTTAGCCTCTTGCTCTGTAAATCCTAAATACCTAAACATCATTTCTTGCGTAGCCTTATCATGGATACGAATAGAACCTCCTCCAATTTCGTTTCCATTCAAAACCAAATCATACGCATTTGCTCTAACCTTAGCGGGTTCGGTCTCTAACAGCTTAATATCTTCTGGCTTCGGAGATGTAAAAGGGTGGTGCATCGCGTGAAAACGCGCTGACTCTTCATCCCATTCCAGAAGTGGAAAATCAACTACCCACAACGGAGCAAATTCCTTAGGATTACGCAAACCTAAACGCTCGGCTAATTCCATACGTAAAGCGCTTAATTGTGCTCTTACTTTGTTAGTTTCTCCTGATAAGACACAAATTAAATCTCCTTTCTCTGCTCCAGTAATTTCAGCCCATTCGGCTAAATCTTGTTGATCATAAAACTTATCCACCGAAGATTTTAAAGTTCCATCCTCATTGTATTTTACATACACCATACCTAAAGCACCTACTTGCGGACGCTTTACCCAGTCTATCAATTGATCTATCTCCTTTCGGGTATATGACGCGCCTCCTGGCACAGCAATACCCACCACCAATTCGGCAGCATTAAAAACCTGAAAATCTTTATGTTTAACCACTTCATTGAGTTCACCAAACTGCATCCCGAAACGAATATCTGGCTTATCATTTCCATATAAACGCATCGCCTCATCATACGTCATTCTAGGAAACGTATCAATCGTAACGTTATTTACCTTTTGCAACAAATGACGCGTCAATCCCTCAAACACATTTAAAATGTCCTCTTGTTCAACAAACGCCATTTCGCAATCGATTTGCGTAAACTCAGGCTGTCTGTCTGCACGTAAATCTTCATCTCTAAAACATTTTACAATTTGAAAATATTTATCCATTCCGCCCACCATCAACAATTGCTTGAATGTTTGTGGTGACTGTGGCAAAGCATAAAATTGCCCTTCATTCATACGTGATGGCACCACAAAGTCTCTTGCTCCTTCAGGTGTAGACTTAATTAAATAAGGAGTCTCAACCTCACAAAAATCAAGATTAGACAAATAATTACGAACCTCCTGTGCCACTTTATGTCTAAACAACAAATTCTGTTTAACCGGATTACGACGAATATCCAGATAACGATATTTCATACGAATATCCTCTCCTCCATCGGTCTCATCCTCTATGGTAAAAGGAGGTGTTTTTGAAGGATTAAGCACTATTAATTCCTTTACCAACACTTCTATTTCTCCTGTTGGAATATTTTTGTTTTTAGATTCTCTCTCAATTACCTCTCCTTTAACCTGAATCACAAACTCACGTCCTAAGGTTTTAGCTAATTCAAAAACAGTCTTGTCTGTTCTTTCTTCATCAAAAATCAATTGTGTAATTCCGTAACGGTCTCTTACGTCAACCCACACCATAAATCCTTTATCTCTAGACTTTTGAACCCATCCAGCTAAGATTACTTCTTGGCCTATATTCGCACTGTTTAATGCCCCACACGTATGATTTCTGTACATGATTTTTAACTGATTATTTAGAATAAGTGACAAATTTAATACTAATTATGAATAAGCTTAAAGTAATTTTCTTTCAATGTTACCAAATTGTTACCAAATTGTTTTTTTATTGTGAAAATAGTTTTATCTTTAGGGTATAGAAACACAAAATACCAGAGCCATGAGAAGTTTAGTTATAACAGCAGCATTATTAGTTTCAGGCGTTTTTTATGCACAAAACGCGATTGAGCCACAGTTTACAATTGTTGATGATGAAGTAAGGGCTGTTTACTTCTATGACAATGGTCAAATTCAACAAGAAGGAACCTACAAAGACGGAAAGTTACATGGAACATGGACTTCGTATGATATGGATGGTAACAAACGTTCGGTAGGTGAATTCAATGAGGGTAAAAAAGTAGGTACTTGGTCACATTGGGCAGACAGCACTTTAAGTCAAGTAGATTATAGTGACTCAAGAATCGCAAACGTAACCGTTCTAATTGAAGAAGGAATGGTAGGAACCGACGAATAAAGGAAAGAAATTCTAATCAAACAAAAAAGGGAAGCATTTGCTTCCCTTTTTTGTTTCGTGCGGATGAAAGGACTCGAACCTTCACACCGTGAGGCACTAGATCCTAAGTCTAGCGTGTCTACCAATTTCACCACATCCGCAGATTTTAGACGTGCAAATATAGGTATATATTTTTTAAATAACGAAATGATAATTTAACTATTTTTGTTTGTATCCAAAAAAAACTGAATGAGTACAATAACCAGCTTTATCGACAAAAACAGAGACCGCCTACTATCAGAACTCACCGAATTACTAAAAATACCATCTGTCAGTGCAGACCCAGCTTTCCATCAAGACGTATTGGATACTGCAAAAGCCGTGCAACAAGCCTTGATTGCTTCAGGATGTGAAAATGTTGAATTATGCGATACTCCAGGCTACCCTGTAGTCTACGGAGACAAAATAATAGACCCTCAATTACCTACTGTTTTAGTCTATGGTCATTACGACGTACAGCCCGCAGACCCTTTACATTTATGGGATAATGACCCTTTTGACCCGATTATCAAAAAAACCGAATTACATCCTGAGGGTGCCATTTTTGCCCGTGGAGCCTGTGATGATAAAGGACAAATGTACATGCACGTTAAGGCAATTGAATACATGATTAAAAACGATCAGTTACCTTGCAATGTAAAGATTATCGTTGAAGGAGAAGAAGAAATTGGATCCGAAAATCTTGAAGGTTTTGTTAAAGCCAACAAAGAAAAACTTAAAAACGACGTCATTTTAATATCGGACACAGGAATGATTTCTAAAACCCAACCATCCGTTACCACAGGTTTACGAGGGCTGAGTTATTTGGAAGTAGAAGTCACTGGACCTAATCGTGATTTACATTCTGGTTTATATGGAGGAACGGTGGCTAATCCAATTAATATTTTAGCAAAGATGATTGCTTCCTTACATGACGAAAATAATAAAATTACCATTTCTGGCTTTTATGACAAGGTAGAAGAACTCTCTCAAGCGGAAAGAAACGAAATGGCTAAAGCACCTTTCTCTTTAGAAGAGTATCGAAAATCTATCGGCATCCCTCAAGAACATGGAGAAAAAGGCTATGTGACCAATGAAAGAAATTCAATTAGACCCACACTCGACGTTAATGGAATATGGGGAGGTTATATTGGCGAAGGCGCTAAAACAGTTATTCCTAGTAAGGCTTACGCCAAAATTTCAATGCGTTTAGTCCCACATCAGGTATCCCCTGAGATCATGGAATTATTCACCAATCACTTCAAATCTATTGCTCCATCAGGCGTTACGGTAAAAGTCACCTCACATCATGGAGGCGAGGCCTATGTAACACCTATTGACAGCATAGAATACCTAGCTGCTAAAAAAGCCTACGGAGACACATTTGACACACCTGCTATTCCTGTACGTTCTGGAGGAAGTATTCCTATTGTAGCTTTATTTGAAAAAGAATTGAAAAGCAAAACCATACTGATGGGATTTGGATTAGACAGCGATGCGATCCATTCTCCTAATGAACACTTTGGATTGTTTAATTATTTCAAAGGCATTGAAACTATTCCTTCGTTTTATAAGTACTATACGGAGTTGTTTCTAAACAAAAACATTTGATTTTTTGTATTTTTGTTAAACTACGTGTTTAAAACAATGTAAATCATGAAAATTCTACTAGACATCAGTGATAATAAAGCAGCCTTTTTTATGGAAGTGTTAAAAAACTTCTCTTTTGTAAAAAAAGCTACTCCAATATCTAATGCTAAAGGAAACATTATGCAGGACATTAAAGAAGCGGTTGAAGAATTAAAGTCTATTCGCGAAGGAAAATTAAAAGGAATCCCTGCAAAAGATTTACTTGATGAGTTATAACATTATCGCTGTCCCTAAATTCAGGAAAGAACTCAAAAAATTAGCCAAAAAATACCCCTCTTTAAAATCTGACTTCGCAGAATTTATTGAAAGTTTAGAACAAAATCCAGAACAGGGTATTTCCTTAGGACAAAATTGTTACAAAATCAGAATTTCGATTACGTCAAAAAGCAAAGGAAAATCTGGAGGAGCTAGAATCATTACCAATATAGTGATCTCAGAGGAAATAGTTTATCTGCTATCCATTTATGACAAATCAGAAAAAGACACTTTAACAGACAAGGAACTAAAAGACCTTTTAGAAGACTTATAACCTATTTTTTTTATTCTTTTCAGTAATCCACTTAGACAAGTACTTCGTACTTTGATGGGTATGATGTTGCAACATCTGACCGACAAAGTTTTGCGTACGATACGTTGTTAAATGACTTATCATTTCTTGGATATGAGTGCAAAAATCTTTTTCAAAAATAGCTTTATCGTAATTTTGATTAATCAATTCAATCCCATTGGACTGTGCTTTTAGCCACAATTCTTTATTTTCGTGTAATTCAACAACCGATTTCGCAAATTCTTTAACTCCATCCACTATTGTTCCATTCCATTCTAAACCATTTGCCATAGATTCGGCACCTATAGAAGTTGTTACACTTGGCGTTCCGCATTGCATGGCTTCCAATAGTTTCCCTTTGGCTCCAGCCCCAAAACGTAAAGGCGCTAATAAAACTCGTGCATTCCCAATCACCTCATAAGCACTTTCGGCTCGACCATGAACCAAAAACCGTTTGGTTGGATTATGCAACTGCATTACTTTTTGCGAAGCGTAGGCTCCATATATGTGCATTGTAGCTTGAGGCAAATCTCTTATTATTTCATCCCAAATTGATTCTCTCAGATAACGCACAGCATCCCAATTGGGCTCATGCCAAAAATTACCAATGAAAACAAAATCTTGTCTTTCTTCGAAAGGTTTCCAATACTTTGTAACTTCTCTGGTAATCGAATCCACCAAAAAAGGCAAATAATACAACTGCTGCGATGGTACTTGAAATTGATTTTGAAGCAACTGCATTTCATACCGTGAGATAATCAAGGACACATCACAGCGATAAATACTTGCTATTTCTCGTTTAGCTGTGTCTGTGTTTAAATCCAGTTGATCTAATGGAACACCCTTTTTATGAGCCTCTTGTCTTGCTAATCGTAAAAAGTGTAAATCTTCGGTATCCAGAATAGTCATAGCACCAGGACATTGCTTTGAAACACGCCACCCGAATTGTTCTTCGGACACATAACGATCGTACATCACAATAGTTGGATTCAACGCAGCAAAAAAAGAATCAAAGCTATCATCATTCAATTGAATGACCTGCGTTTGCACCCCTTGTTTTGACAAATCAAAACTATACTCGCTTGGCGAAGCTGCACTGGCAAAAGTAACATCGTATCCATACCCCATAAACAACCCTATCAGTTGCAACATACGACTCCCTGCAGCAGAAGACGTAGGCTCTGGCCAAACTAAACCGATGATTAATATTTTTTGAGAGGCTACCATATTGTGCCGTATTAGATTACAAAAATGCACATTATATTTGCATAATTAAACGTAATGTCCACACCATGTTAGGATTAAAATTAAAAACAGACCCAAGATGGGTACGTTTGGTTGAAAGCAACATTGAAGAAATATTAACTGATCACGCTTGGTGCGAACAAAAAGCAGCCACCAATGCTATTTTTTTAATTACTCATAATTCAGAAAAGCCTGAGCTCGTTGCTGAACTACTGGAAATTGCCCGCGAAGAACTAGAACACTTTCAAATGGTCTTTGATATTATTAAAGAACGCGGTCTAACTCTGGGACGTGAACGTAAAGACGACTACGTCAATCAATTATTCAAGTTCATGAAAAAAGATGGCAGTCGCGAAGATTCTTTGGTCGAAAGATTACTTTTTGCAGCAATGATTGAAGCACGCAGTTGCGAACGTTTCAAAACTTTATCGGAAAACATTAACGACAAGGAATTAGCTATTTTTTATCGTGATTTAATGGAAAGCGAAGCCGGTCATTACACTACTTTTTTAAACTTTGCCCGTCAATACGGTCGCAGTATAGATTATGTCAATCAACGCTGGAATGAATGGTTAGCTTTCGAAAATGATTTAATCACTCAATACGGAAAAGAGGAAACGGTTCACGGATAACCTAACCTATTTAATCAAACTGTTTCAAAAGTTTCTGCCTCAATCAATTGATGTATGGCTTGCGCTAAGGATTGGTCTGACTTCGAATTAAAAGTTGCCGAAGGATAGCCTTTCTCTTGTGCCAGTTCTATAAAATCATTCAGTTTATGTGCCATAGTCCCATAAATACGTTGTTGCACACGATATACATGACCTACTCCTTCTGTAGTAAACGGAAAACTAATCACCAAATTATGTATCATCATATCAGCTAGATCTTTTTTAGAGATATTATCTAAATATTCGACACCTTCCATATCGTTATACTGATTTTTGATTTGATCTATATAACCCTCTGCCAAATGACTGTCACTACCTGCAACAATTACTTTGGTATTCACACCATGATTTTCCCTGACCTTTTGTACTGCTTCAAGTACCACATCAACCTTTTTGAAGGTACCTAACTTACCGTAGATAATTACCTTTGGAGCAATCATTGAAGAACTGTGCAGAATGTCATTTGGAATTTTCATAGCCTTTGAATTTATGGTTCATTGACAAATTTAAGTGAAAGCTCTATATGTTATACTACCCAAAATGGGTAGTATTTAAGAAATATTTAACACCGAATGTTAAAATTTTCGATTTCCTTTTGAAGTTTCTTTGTTAAACTTTTAAAAACCAACTCATACGAATGATCAATCAATTCTTTGATTTGTTGAGCCGATAAATCTTGATTACATGCCACCGTATTCCAATGTTTTTTACTCATATGATAGCCAGGTTGTACCGCCTCGTACTCAGCACGCAGTTCTAGTGCATAATCAGGATCACACTTGAGATTGGCCGAACATTCTCCTGTCTCCCAACCTTTAAGTCCAGTCAATGCAAACATCTTATTCCCTACCTTAAACACCAAGGTATTATCATCAAAAGGGAAACTCTCTGTTACACCTTTTTTAGCCATACAGTACTCGTAAAATTCTTCTATTGTGGTCATAATTAATAATTGAAAGCCGGAGCCATAATTTCCTGTTCAGAACGCGGGATGGCTATTTCCTTTGCAATGTTCGACCATTGGCTCACTGAATGGGTGACCTCGTTAATTATTGTGGTCATCTGTGAGTCGTTCAGTCTAAAATATTCACCTACACTTCGAGCAAGGTCAAAATCCAAGGCATTGTCATCCATATCAATATTTAACGATAAGCCGTCTTTTTCTATTGATGGATTTAAATCGTATGCTGGTGAAAGTTCCCATCCTGTTTTTTTGAGCAAAAAGCCATGGTTTCTCAAATGATCATCGGTATTCGAAATAGCAATATTAAAAACAATTCTTCTCCATAATTGATGTAAATCCCCCTCTATGTTTGCTCCATGATAACTAATAAATTCTGCAATATCTAAATAGCTAGCCGCATTATCTCTAATGGTATCTTCATTATTACCTGTCATTGTCATAGCTGATGCAAAATGAACTCGATTCTGCTTTATTCGATCAAAACGCTCGGTAAAAAAGGTGTGCTGATTTCCTAATATTTTCTCAATCCTGCAAGGAGCCATTTGAACTTTTGCTAGTAGCGCTAATTTATAGGCCAAATATTCCCAAGCACCTTTATTAATTGTATCATTTTTTGAAGGAAACTTTGCTATCCATAATTGTTGATTTTCATCTATAATATTTGCCTTCGGTCTTGCTCCACCAAGAGAAGACCCTGGTGCTAACAATACAGATAACCACTCATTAATAGCTTCATTCTCTGTGTCACTTTCAAAATTACGCACTGCTACCTGTAACTCCCTGACTGATGACCAAGGTGGAGTAGCAATTGAGGTATTATTATCTAAGAAATCCCCATCAAGCTCTCTTTTAAAGCGTAATGCTCCCATACGGCTTTCATCATAAACACCTAACAAAAAGTCAATATCGTAGAGTTTTTTTGGTATAGTGTTATTTTTCCTTGCAAATTGAGCCTCTCTCCTCTTCATCAAGGTTCTTCCCCAAGTATCAGGCATACTATCCAAAAAAATCCCAAAATTTGATTTACTATTAGGATATTGTGCCCCGCCGTACAATTGAATATCAGGATCCAGTAAAAACCTATCTCCCTTTAGTAACCAATTTTTGTCATATTCAAAGCTAAATGCTTTTTTGTCTTTTGCAACTTGAGCAGACAACACGCCTATCAAGTAAGGATATTGCATTCCTTGCCAATGGGCATATACATATATTTCAGTTTTATTTGACATTTATCTACTATAACAAGTCTAAATCTTGTAATTTTCGACCTAATTCATCGTCTGCCGCTAATTTCAACACATCTTCTTGCAAACCTAACACACATAAAACATTAAAATAAGCACCAAAGGTTACACTTGCATTTCCTTGCTCTATCAGGTATAATGTGGAACGAGACAACCCCGCTCTTTCAGCAACTTGAACCATAGTCAGTTTTCTTCTTTTACGTGCCATTTTTATGTGTTCACCAACTTGGGTCAAAACACGACTGTACTTAGGAAAAATTATTTGTTTCTTAGAATAAGCCATACAATAATGTTTTATACTTCATACAAAAATAACATAAATGTTTGAAATATAACACGCAATTAAAAAATCAATTTACTTTAAACAAGTCAGACGAGATACCGTCGGTCAAAAATTTTCCTTTTTGTGTTGCTTTCACTTGATCATCATCTATCAATTCTAGCGTCTTTTGATCTAAGTGCTTTTGTAATTGTCGCGTAAAATACGCTAGATACTCCTTGCCAAATTTCTGTTCAATTTTTCCCAATGACACACCCCACTGTGTACGCAATCCTGTCATCACGTATTCATTATAGCGGTCTTCGATGGACAATACCTCTTTTTCTGATGGCAACTCGTTGTTAGAAAGTTCTTTTAAATACTTCTGGTTATTAGACACGTTCCAACTTCGGCATTGACCGTCAAAACTATGTGCCGAAGGACCAATGCCAATATACTTCTCCCCTTTCCAATAATTCGTATTGTTTTCAGAAAAATAGCCCTCTTTACCGAAGTTAGACAACTCATAATGCACAAATCCCCTTTGGGTCAACCGCTCTACCAATACTTCAAAGTGTAGCAAAGCCAACTGCTCGTCTGGAGCAGGAATTTTCCCGTTATTGACAAAAGAAGCCAAAGCTGTTTTTTCTTCTACGGTAAGGGCATAACAGGAAACATGAGGAATATCTAGAGACAACACTCGATTGATATTTTCTTCCCATCGTTCAACTGACATTCCTGGGACTCCGTAGATTAAATCCACTGTAATATTCTCAAAATACTCCTTTGCTAACTGTAAACATTTTTGGGCTTCACCCGAATTATGTGCGCGATTCATCAATTGTAAATCTTCATCAAAAAAGGATTGTACACCTATACTCAAACGATTAATGGGCGTATTTGCCAAAGCTTTGATTTTAGCTTCGCTAAGGTCATCTGGATTCGCCTCTAAAGTAATCTCTGGTTGTTTCGAGACTTTGTAGTTTTCATAAACTGAATCAATTAAGACCTGAATTTGTTCTATATCCAGAACACTTGGTGTCCCTCCTCCAAAATAAATGGTAGTTACGTTTTCATTAACTAACTCTTGCTTTCGTAGTTCTAATTCTTTGGCTAGAGCCAAAACCATATCGGATTGATAATTCGCCGAAGTTGAAAAATGAAAATCACAGTAATGACAGGCTTGTTTACAAAAAGGGATGTGAATGTAGATGCTTGCCATTCCTTAACCTACTCTATCCTCATTCTGCTTTACAAAAGCACCCCAACCCGAGCTTTTCCCTATCTGCACTCTACCTGAATTAAAGAAATGACAGACCGCAGCGGCTAAACCATCTGTACTATCCAAGTTTGTTGGCAAGGTTTTAAGCCCTAACAATTGTTGTAACATTTTAGCAACCTGTTCTTTACTGGCATTTCCATTTCCAGTGATTGCCATTTTAATCTTCTTGGGCTCATATTCTGTAATTGGAATTTGTCTGGAAAGACCCGCCGCCATTGCCACTCCTTGGGCTCGACCCAGTTTAAGCATGGACTGTACGTTTTTACCAAAGAAAGGCGCTTCGATTGCAATTTCATCTGGATGATAGGTCTCAATGAGTTCGATAGTACGTTCAAAAATCACACGCAACTTTACATAATGATCACTATACTTTTTCAGTTGCAACTCATTTAATTGCATAAAAGTCATTTTATTACCCACCACCTTAATTAAACCAAACCCCATGATAGTTGTTCCTGGATCTATCCCCAAAATGATGCGTTCAGTTGTTGATTTATTTGTGTTATTTTGCATTGATGAAAAGTGCTATCACATACAAATCTAAGCAATTAGCTTTTCTATTGCTCAAAATTGCTATAGTTTCTCTGGCATTTGTTTTCATCTACTTTCAATTGCAAGGTAAAAGCAATGGAGACTGGTTAGGATTATTCACTGATTTGACCTCCCATTTTTCGGTTAGTGCATTATTTATCATATTCATTTTATCAATTATCAATTGGACGCTTGAAACACTTAAATGGCAAAACTTGGTTTCCTTTTTCCAGAACATTTCTTTTGCAGAAGCCTTACAACAAACATTAAGTGGATTGACATTAGGTATTTTTACACCCAACGGCATTGGAGAATACGGTGCCAAAGTGGCCTACTATCCCAAAGACAGAACCAAACAAATTTTGTTATTGAACTTTTTGACCAATGGCATTCAAATGGTGTTTACTACAGGTTTTGGGATAATTGGATTGACCTTTATTAGTAGTCTGTATTTTGAGGTTTTACCCAAACATCAATTGGTTTTAACAGCCACAGTCTTCATCTCTGGATTGACTTTCTTATTCTTATTTCGAAATGCCAAAATATTTGGTGTAAGCCTTATAGACACACTCTTAAAAATCAAATCTATCCCTACAGCGATACATCTCAAAAATACACTATTAGGATTTGTCCGTTATATGGTTTTTTGCCATCAATACTATTTTATTCTTGCGCTATTAGGAGTTGATTTATCCTATACAATCACACTAAACTTACTATTCTCCATGTATTTATTAGCTTCATTAATGCCCAATTTACAAGCCTTGGATGTAGCTATTAAAGGAAGTATCGGCATGTATCTGTTTGGATTATTTGGGATAAATGAATGGGTTGTTTTATTTGCTGCAAGTGTGATGTGGATTTTCAACTACCTACTACCAAGTACAATCGGGAGTATCTTTGTTCTGAAATATCAGCCACAATGGAAATAATCATTTCAATCACAGGAATTACATATCTGATTACCATTGGTTATTTGTGGATGGGTATTAGAAAGATTTTAGATTTTAGATGTGAGATGTTAGAGGGTAGAAGTGAGATATTAGATGTTAGATATGAGACTTTTGTTGGGTTCTCGATTGTTGTGCCTTTCAGGAATGAAGAGAAATCACTTCCTAATTTGTTACAAAGTTTATCTCAGTTAGATTATCCTTTAGATAAATTTGAAATTATTTTAGTGGATGATGAATCAACGGATAATTCAGTGGAAGTAATTAAAAGAACATTAGAAAACCATCCTGATATTCAATATCAAATTCTATCTCGAATTCCTCAAAGCAACAGTCCTAAAAAAGACGCTATCACTCAGGGGATTGCCAAAAGCCAATTTGAGTGGATTATTACCACAGATGCCGATTGTACCGTTCGACCTGAATGGCTGAGTCTTTATAATCAAAAAGCCAATAACGGTCAAGCCAAAATGATTGCTGGAGCTGTATGCTTCCCTAAGCAAAAAGGTTTATTGAATCAATTTCAATATTATGATCTAATCAGTTTGCAAGGCGTAACTCTAGGTGCTTTTGGTCACAACAACCCCTTTATGTGTAATGGTGCTAATTTCGCTTACGCCAAAAGTTTTTTTAACGATTTAAACGGCTTTAAAGACTCCAACAATGTTGCGAGCGGCGATGATGTTCTTTTACTACAAAAAGCTGTTAAAACCAACCCAGAAGCCATTCAGTACATCCTTCATCCTAACCATGTCGTTCAAACAACAACAGAATCGACTTGGAAGGTCTTATTTATGCAAAGGGTACGATGGGCAGCTAAAACCAGTAGCTATACCCATAGTCAAAGTAAATGGATTGCACTTATTGTTTTTTTTACCAATGGCATTCTAGCCTCCAGTCCATTTCTTTATTGTGAATACGGAAACAAAATTTGGAGTCTTTGGCTCATAAAACTCATCATAGACAGTCTTTTTATTCGCCTTTCAGCCAAAAAACTAGATCAGAAATTTGAACTATTCCCAGCACTACTCTCTGGGCTGATTTATCCTTTTTTTAGTATGGCTGTGGCTTTATACAGTTTTGTCGGGAAGTTTGATTGGAAGGGAAGGGAGTTTAGAAAGTAGATTTGAGATTCGAGATTTGAAATTTGAGGTTTGAGATTGTTGTACGTCCCTGATATCTAGGTTTACTTAATCGAATATGTTTTGGGTTTAGTATCGAGTTTATTTGTTGAGAGGATTCCCCTAGTTGTGTATTATAATAAACATTTTTAAATTAATTTAATATATTTGTGTATTATAATTCACTTATGAATGATTAACGCAGTAACAATCAAAGAGGTAAAAGTACAACTGGGACAGCTTTGTAAACACAAAAGACAGATTTATGAAATGTCTCAAGAAGATTTAGCAGAAGCTTTAGACTTGTCTCGATATACCATTCAAAAGTTTGAAAATGGTAAAAATGCAACATTAGATACTGTTTTAAAAATTGCAAATCATTTTGACCTACTAGATAATCTTTATCAAGCCTTGAAAGAGCTTGAAACTAATAACGATATAAATTCAATGTATTAGAATGGCGAAGAATGACATCATAGAAGTTATATTGTTTGGTCAAGAAATAGGAAAACTAGACTATGACGAAAATAAAAGAACCTCCTTTTTTCAGTACAATCCTGATTTTTTAGAATCGAATCAATTTAACAACCTGTTCCCCTATATTTTTAAAAGAATAAATCCAGTTCAGGTATTTAATAAATTTGAAGGAGATACTTTCAAGGGGTTACCCCCAATGATTGCAGATTCATTGCCTGACCTATTTGGCAGTATCATTTTTAAAGAATGGTTTGAGTCAAAAAACCAAGAGTTTAAGAAAATCACACCTTTAGAACACCTGACTTATGTATCTAATCGTGGTATGGGTGCTTTAGAATACCAACCTACCGCTGATATACCAAAATCAACCACAATTAATATTGACGAAATAGTAGAAGTCTTGAACAAAGTTTTGGATTTAAAACAGGACACATCTGGTGAAGCATTAAATGACACGGCGCTATTAAACATCTTTAAAATTGGATCCTCTGCAGGCGGCGCACGTCCAAAAATATTAATCTCAGAACACAAGGAAACCTTGACGATTATACCAGGGGACATAGAATATTCGGACGCATACAATCATTATTTGGTAAAACTAAATATGGATGAAGAATGGGGATACAACCGAGAAAAAATAGAATATGCATACTACTTGTTAACACAGGAGGCTGGTATTAAAATGATGCCGTCTAAACTCATTGACAACAAACACTTCGCTACGCTTCGTTACGATAGACAAAACGGCAAAAAAAAGCATGTATTGACAGCAACAGGCCTAACAGGTTGGGATTTCAAAAAACCAGAAAATTCTAGTTATGAAAATCTATTCAAACTGGCTTTAGACCTTAAAGTACCACATAAAGACATACAAGAACTTTTTAAACGAATGGTTTTTAATTTAGTTTTTCAAAACACAGATGATCATTTAAAAAATCATAGCTTTATTTATAACGAGAGTACCAATTCTTGGAATCTAGCACCTGCATATGATATCACCTACCCTTTAAACATTAACGCCAATTATCTCAAAGTATCCAGAGCCTTATCCATTAACAATAAGAGAACAGAAATTGAACTAGAAGATGTAATGACTGTTGCAGAATCTTTTACCATTAAAAACCCAAAAGGCATCATTAAAGGCGTACAAAATGCTATTGGAATCTGGGACAAGATTACGGAAGAATTAGGTATTCCTGATAAGGTAAAAACTGGGATTAAGAATGAGTTTTTGTTGTTGAAAGATTAGATTTGAGAGTTTAGATATTAGATTCGAGATTTTAGACTTGGGTCTAGAAGAACATGCTATTTTACCTTTTTAGAAGACAACAACTCTGGGGTTAATAGATAAACCCAAACAGCCAAAGCGGTATTTTTGTACCAAATCCAACCTCAATATCATCAGCAACGACGTAACTATTACTCACATCTTTAACTTGAGTGATTTTCTTTCCTTTACCGCCAATCTCAAAAACATACTTGTCATTTATCATAAAGTCTCCGTACTGACTTGAGTTTACTTTATGTTTCCCTCGTAGCAGATTAAAAAACAAGGTTTCTCTAACATTGCCAACATTTAGATTTTCTTCTCCAATAATAGCGTACATGAGATTGGTATTATCTAAAAAAATCTTGTCTGGTTTCATCAGCATATTTTTCCCTTTGGCTCCAGTCCTAAGATTGGCAGTAAGCTTAGCCTTTTCCAGATAATCTAAATATTGCAAAGTAGAAGTACGAGAACTTGTGTCTAAGTTCTTGGATAATTCAGTTATATTGGGTTGATAAGGAAGAGAAGAAGCAATGATATATAATAGTTTTTTTAGTTTATAAATCGTTTTATATTCAGTGTTGAACATACTTGGAATATCTGTTTCAAGAGTCAGACCAACAATGCTATTTAATTTAATCAAATAAGAACTCTCTCCTTCTCTATAAAAAGGATAATAACCTGAATGCAAATACTTCTTAAATAAGGGGAAAATTTTAATTTGACTTGAAATATCCTGACTTACCTTCACATGATTTTTAAGAATCTCCTCTAGGCTTAAAGCCGAAAAATCGCAACCCGTCTGAAAATTAACATACTCTCTAAACGACAAGCCTTCTAAATCGTATGCCACTGCTCTACGACTCAAATCAGCATTGCCTCTATTTATTTCTAATACCGAAGAACTTGTAAAAACTATTTTCAAATCCCCATAAGTATCATAAATATTTTTAATTTCTATCGACCAATTGGCATACTTATGAACTTCATCCAAAAACAAATACTTTCCTCCTCCAACATAAAACTCTTCTGCCAAGTCAACCAGAGAATTAGCCTGAAAGTAAATATCATCAAGACTCACATATAAAGTTTGTTCATCGAGTGGTAAATTTTCTTGAATGTATTGAAGTATCAAAGTTGTCTTCCCAACTCCTCTAGCTCCTTTAATGGCTATCAATCGATCGTCCCAGTTGATTTCATGGTATAAATACCTGTGAAAGTCCTGAGTAATCATCCTCATCTTTAATGTAAATCTTTGAAATAACTTTTCCATAAATGTATTTTACAAAATACAAATATATCTATTTTATGTTTTTTACAAAATACGTTTTTGTGTTATATGCAATTTAAATCTACCGCTTCTTACTCGGCAATAACACCAATGGAATTTCAAAATTGGAAGTAACAGGCAAGCCTCTTTTGATGGCTGGATAGACTTTAGGGAAACTTATTAAACGATTTTTTATGATCGAATCAACTTTTTGTTTCTCGAACTCAGATATACCCGTATTGTATTTAGTCGCAAAAAGTAATTGATTATCAGAGGTAATCGTGACGACTAAATGAACGGTATCAATTTTAGTATACAAACCAAAATTATTATTCCCTTTTAGAAGTTTAGTGTAAATAGAATCTGAAATAATAGCAAAAAAACACTCTTTTTTTAATGCTCTGGAACGGAAAATAAGACACGGTTCTATTGTGGGTAATTCATCGACTTGTGACCAGTCGACTTTAGCCACTTCTTCGCTTACCCAAGTATTAAAGACAGGCGGTTCCTTGATAAATTGACAGGACGTCAATACCGAAATCAAGAGCAGTAAAATAAGCTTTGGAGCTTGCTGCAACATCAATTAAAATTTAATTAAACGTAAATATAACAATATTGCAACTATTCTGTGTTATACGCAACAAAAAAGGGCTTATCGCAACGATAAGCCCTCCTATGATTATGATTTAGAACTAAAAATTAATTCTTTTTGATTGTAGCAACACCTGTATACGAATCACCATCTTTAGTTACTTTCAAAGTAATAGTATAATTACCACTTTCAGTAATCTTCAAGTTAGGACCATCTTTAGTTAGTTTATCATAAGATGAACCTCCTAAATTAACCGCCCAATCATTATCTTTTCTGAATTTAATCCCAGGATCACTAGTAGTAAACTCAAGATCAATAGTAAGTGAGTATGTTTCTGTTGCTAAGTCATATGTCATATCAACATCTGAACCCCATCCTGTCCCAGGTATATAACTACCGATTAGCCCCCAATCACCCCAAGTTGGATAAGGAGTTGCTGTAATCGCATTTGCAACAGAAGATTGAGCACCTCCTTTTGTTTCACCAATATAAGATGTAACTCTAATGCCCACGTTGGCAACTTGAGAAGGTATCAACTCTGCTTTAATTAACCCTTCATTCAATTGTCCTACGGTCAAATCAACACTTGTTTCTTTAGTCGTAATAATTGGCACCGCTTTTTGAACAGTCACTCCATTTTCTACAACATTAACGACAATTTCAATATCATAAAAAACTTCAACATTAGCACCTGTATATGAAGCTGCATCCCAAGAAACAGTGGTAGCTTGGTTAGCTTCATTCGCTTTTAATAAAACAAATGTTGACTGAGCTGTCGGTGTTTTTAACACTGGAGCACCCGCCAATTGCACTTGTACTCTATCGTCTTCGACATCACTACAAGATGAAATAGAAAGCAGCGCAACTAACGCCAAACCTATTTTAAATATATTTTTCATAACAAATCTTTTTTTAATTAGTATCCAGGATTCTGAGATAGATTCTTATTCGATTTCAATTCTTTGTTTGGAATAGGGAAAATTAATTGATAGTCACTTAATGTCGTATTACCAATAGCCGAACCACCTTTCCATTCCCATGACATATCCTTATATTTTCCAAAACGAATTAAATCCTGTCTTCTGTGTCCTTCCCAATACAACTCTTCTGTTTCATTTAAATGAAATCCGCATTTAAATCTCTAAAGTAGCTAAAGTAGCATTAGCATTTGCTCTGGTTCTCAACTGATTGATATAACCTAATGCTGTACTTTGATCCCCTTGACCATTTACTACCGCCAATTCAGCATACATCAAATAAGCATCAGCTAAGCGAAACATCGGAAAATCTGCAGAACATTGTACCAAACTTACACTATTTGTTCCATCTGAATTACGATTAGAAAATTTCATCATTTTCTTACCTTGATTAAAATCTAAATAATCAGTAATAGTAGAAGGCGAAGTGTCTCCTCCCAATAGCTGAACACGTGCATCACCAGTGTTAACAATATTATAGAACTCTTTACGTGTTCTAAATCCACTCCAACCCTCATTAATTCCTAATCCAGCGGTCATTCCACTATTTGAAGAAGCATGAACTAAATAAGTCATCCCTCCCCAAGATTGTGTTTTAACACCATCAAATAAAACAGGAAAAATAAACTCGGTAGATGAAGTAGCATTATTATCTGCTTTAAATAAATCACTATGAGATGCAACATTTGCTAGAGTATAGCCCGAGCTGATAACTTTATTAACAGCGACTAAAGCTTCCAGCACTACGATCCTGTCCTGTATACACCTTAGCATTTAATAATAACTTAGCTTTTAGCATCCAAGCTGCAGCTTGATCTGCTCTACCGTATTGACCAGTAGTAGGAGCAGACAACTGATTGTCTATAGCATCCAATTCAGAGAGAATGTAATCAAAAACAAATTTTTCTGCTCTTTTGAGGTGGCTGAGACCCAAATGCATCATCCTCCGTTCCAAATGGAATATTTCCAAAATTTCAATTCCATGATAATATGACAAGGCTCTAATAAAACGAGCTTCCGCTCTGTATTTATTTACCTCAGCACTAAAACCAGAATGCCCTCGAGAAGCTAACTTCTCTGGTGTTGATTCACGTAAAAACTCATTACATAATCCTACTTGAAAAAACACACGAGCAAAAATGCTTCAAGAAATACATTATCCGCATTCCATGTATTAAAGTTCAAATCCTTGATAGTAGGGTTATCAGATTCTCCCCAACTTTAGCTATCAGTAGTTAATTCCTGCAACTGCCAATATCCACGCAACATATTGGGAAAAGCCTTCATCTACGGCACCAGTCCCTGAACCTAAATCTGAGTTCCCAGCTGGATCCAGATTGCCCTGTTACAGCAAATCCCGCATAAAGCTTTGCTAAAACCTGTTTATAAGATTGCAAGTCTACATAAAATCATCTGCTGTTTTATCATCATCATCTCTTAACTCAACATCTAAATCATTGAGACAAGAAGACAATGAAAATACCATTGCTAACATCAGTAGTATCTTTACACTCCAGCTGTTATATATTTATTTACTGTTTTCATTAATTTATTTTTTTAGAAATTAATATTAGCTCCTAACATATACATTCTTGCTCTTGGATAAATGATCCATCAATTCCATTGATTTCCAAATACTTCAGGATCAATTCTTTATATTTAGTAATAATTAATGCATTTGAACTCCTAATGATAACTTTAATGACGACTTCTCAGAAAATACTTTATCAAAATTATATCCACAGTAATGTTGTCTAATTTCAAGAAATCTCCATTTTTGATATAATAATCAGACCCTTCTATTAAACTGAATTGCAAGAACAGTCATCATAATTAGTAGGAGCATTATTAATTGTTACCTTACTTGATCATAAATCTGACTTTGAACGGATCTACCTGCGGAAACATTATCATAAATATAATTTCCAAAACTAGCTCTCCATGCCATAGTGAAATCCCACTTTTATAAGAAGCATTAGTCATGAATCCCATTAACTTCTGCTAGGGCGTTTTGTAGTGATATTTATCTGAAGAATCTACTACACCATCTTGATTGCGATCAACATAAGCACCTCAATTGGGTTTACCATTTGCATCATAAACTTGTTGATATAAATAATACGTAAACGGAGCATAACCTATTGAATGTATTTGCTTTGTATTTGCACCATAAACCTACTCTCTGATTTCAAGATTATCCGAAAATAAATCCGTAATTTCTAACCTTATAACTAACGTTATAGTTAAAATCTAACGAAGCATTATCTTATGTAACTTTATAATTTAAACTAAACTCAACTCCCCTACTTTTAAAGAACCAATATTATCAAGATTTAATATATATAAGTTTTGCAAAGCCCCATAACACGTTGAGAACAAATCGTTTTGAATAATACCAATCTAAATGTTACCAGTTAATTTGCCCTTATTTAAACCGTAATCAAAACCAGCATTATATTTAGTACTTCTTTCCCATTTCAAATTTTGATTATACCCTTCTGGTCTTGACAACTGTACCCACTCAATATTATTTCCGTTTCCAAACTGATATGCATGTTGAATCTCGACGTATTATATTGTTTTAACCACTCTGTACCATCTCCAATGTCTTGGTTACCTGTTTGACCATAACTCAAACGCATTTTCAAATTAGACAACAAATTTGAATCCTTCAAGAAAGCTTCCTGTTTCATTTTCCATGCAAATGCTACCCTGAGAAATTATCCCATTTGTTTATCGGAGAACTTTGCAGAACCATCTCGTCTAAAGTTAAATGTCAACAAGTATTTGTCATTATAACCGATGTTTGACGAGACCTAAAAAGGCTTGTAAATTAAAAATAGGTTTAAGTGATTTATCAGCTACAGTATTTGGATCGTAAATATTACCGTTTGAATCCCAATTTCTATCATCAAACAATTGATATTCATACCCAATTCTAATACATCTACATTAAACTTACCAAACTCCTTCTTATAATTCAATTGTAAGTTCATATTAGAGTTTCTACTATCAATTTTTATGACTATAATTAGGCTGATATGTTTAAACGGTCTGACGTAGCTAAAAGCATAATAACTTGCTCTTAGTCTTGATTAACCCTTGTTGAACTGTTACCCATAGATTCTTTAAACCAAAAAGTTAGCAATAGCATGTAATTCTGGTAAGAAAGTGCAATTGATAATCCAAATTAAATTCCCAAAAATCTAAATTGATTCTCAATCTTTTCTTTCTCTTCAATGTAAACTGGGTTTGCCGTACCTTTAGGAGTATATTGAGGCTGTTGCCATTAACTATAGAGGTATGTTTTACTGTAAACATCCTTAGTATAATGTCTATAATAACCAAAGGAGAAGTTGATCATACACTGGTTGTTGGATCCATGTGATAACAGCACCAATTGCTCCCCTCATCTCGGCTTTCGTTGATAAGCATAAAGAATAATTTCCTGTTACATTAATCTTTCAAATGATCATCAAAAAAGTGATTTAAAAGAAAAGAAGCTGTCGAACGTTTGTATTGAGACGTCATCAATATACCATTGTTATTATTATTCCCTAAAGTTAAACGAAGGAACTTTCCAAATAAATATTACCAACACAGAAGCATTAATATCTGTTGTAAATGATTTTCAAATATTTCATCTTGCCAATCTGTATTCGCATTACCAACAACTGCATGTTCAGGAAGATCTTACTGAATCATGATCTTCATTCATTTGAATCATATACATAATTCTTGCTAACGTGTTATATGTAGTAAACATATTAACTGACACTTTCAAACTTTCAGACGAACCTTTCTTGGTTGTAATCAAAATAACACCGTTCGCTCCTCTATTTCCATAGATAGCTGTAGCAGAAGCATCTTTTAAGATGGAAAAAGAAGCAATGTCATTTGGATTCACAGAAGAAAGCCCTCCAGTAATAGGCAACCCATCAACCACAATAAGAGGATCATTATTCCCCAATAACGAAGACTGACCACGGATACGAATAGTAGCGCCGTTACCTGGCGTACCAGACGACGTTACATTAACCCCTGGAGTACGACCGTTAAGTAAACCGTCCACAGTGTTAATTGCCCCCTTGTTAAAATCCTTAGCTGTTACTAAAGACACCGATCCAGTTAAATCCTCTTTCTTAACAGAACCATAACCTACTACCACAACTTCATCCAATGCTTGCGCATCTTCTGCCATGGTTACGTTTTGTTTGGCTTGACCAGCATAAGTAACTTTAAAATCCTTAAAACCCATGAATGAGAAAACTACTACATCTCCATTCTTTAGGTTGCTTAACGAGTAGTTACCATCAAAATCGGTTGCTGTACCATTACTCGTTCCCTGAACCACAATGTTCACTCCTGGTAGTGGCCCCATCGCATCTGAAACAACACCACTCATGGTCTGAGCCATCATACTGCATGGAAGAAACACTAATAAAAGTAACAACTTTTTAATCATTGTTTTCATACAAATTATTTAAATTAATAAATGGTTAAAAAATACTATACAATTTCACTTGAAGCGTTAAAATTAGTTAAATATTCGAAAGACACTATTTTTTTAACAATTAAAAAATAGAGCGAAAACGTTTTCGTGTTAATAACTTTGTTGTTTTTGTCAAAATAATTGTTAAATTTTGCCATGTTATTATAATTACACCCTCAAAACTGAGTTATTCTGAATTCCACCAATACCTATGAAACACCCTATCACCCTAAAAGAAATCGCCAAAGAGCTGGGAATATCCATCTCAACCGTTTCGAAATCGTTGAAAAATTATAGCGAAATCAGCCAAGAAACCAGAGACAAAGTTCAGGCTTTCGCCAAATTATACAACTACCAACCCAACAACATTGCTTTAAGTTTAAAAAACAGAAAGTCTTTTGCTATCGGTGTTATAATACCCGAAGTGGTCCATCATTTTTTTGCTTCGGTCATAAAAGGTATTGAAACCGTGGCTATATCAAAAGGCTATACCATAATAATAGGAGTATCTAATGAACATCTTGATAAAGAAAAAGCTTCTATAAAAACACTTTCGAGCGGCACCGTTGATGGTTTTATCATTTCTTTATCGGAAGAAACCTTACACAATCAAGATTACTCCCACTTAAACGTAATTAGCAATTACAACATTCCTATGGTCATGTTTGATCGCGTTACAGAACAAATTGAATGCGACAAAGTTATAATTGACGACAAACCCGTTTCGTTTAACGCTGTACAACACCTTATCAATACTGGACATTCAAAAATTGCATTTGTCACCACAGAAGACTATCTCTCAGTAGGTAAATTAAGAACTGATGGATATTATGAAGCACTCCAATCAAACAACATCACAATCGATGAACATTTAGTAACCAAAATTCATGACCAAAGTGAGTTAGAAACTAAAGTCAAAAAACTCATTACCATGAATACGTTTGACGCCATTGTTGCTGTTAACGAAACATACGCTGCAACTTGCATCAAGATTTTGGAAAAACACAACATAAAAAGCCCTGACGACGTTTCTATTATTTCCCTATCGAATGGGCTTATTTCTTTGTACACCAGTCCTTCCATTAGTGCGGTAAACCAAAATGGCTATTTGATGGGACAAAAATCTGCTGAATTATTAATCAACAGAATAGAATCTAAAGAATCACTCCCTGTAACGACAGAAATTGTCCCTACTGAATTAATTTTAAGAGATTCTGTCAAAAATCGCAATTAAAACAGCCTTTATATAGCACATTCGCAAATTAGTGTTTAAAAAAATATCATATATTTACGACCTCAATTTTTTGAGATTAACTTAATATTATCTTACACTTAATCAATTGCGCTATGGAAAAGCCTAAAATGAGTTTTTGGCAAATTTGGAATTTAAGTTTTGGTTTTATGGGTGTCCAAATCGGTTACTCACTACAGAACGGAAATACCAGTAGAATACTTCAAGCACTAGGAGCTGACGTTCACAACATTAATCTTTTCTGGTTAGCAGCACCTCTTGCAGGGCTTTTTGTTCAGCCTATCATCGGATTATCAAGTGATAAAACTTGGACTAAAATGGGGCGTAGATTACCTTTTATATTTTTTGGTGCTATTGCTTCAGGTCTTGCTATGTTCTTCATGCCTAATGCAGAATATTTTGCTTACCTATTACCTCCTTTAGTTTTTGGAGCTACAATGCTGTTGTTTATGGACACAGCGTTTAATGTGACCATGCAACCTTTTAGAGCTTTGGTTGGCGACATGTTAAATGACGATCAAAAAAACTTAGGTTTCTCTCTTCAAAGTGTTTTAATTAATATAGGAGCAGTAGTAGGATCTCTTCTTCCTTTCGTTTTAACAGCTATTGGAGTATCAAATGTTCCTGAAGCAGGAGAAAAGGTAGCAGATTCTGTAATATGGTCTTTTTATATTGGAGGTGCGGTTCTTTTAGCAACCGTATTTTGGACTGTTTTCAAAACCAAAGAACATCCGCCAAAAGAATTTGCTGAGTATAACGGAATTACCGAAGATGCTGAAGAAAATGAAGAGAAAAAAGGATTCATCACGCTTATCGCTGAAGCACCAAAAGTGTTCTGGCAATTAGGAACTGTACAATTCTTCTCTTGGTTTGCACTATTCTTAATGTGGGTATATACCACACCAGCAATAGCGGCGCATGTTTGGGGACCTGACTCTGTAGATCCTCAA
Organism: Flavobacteriales bacterium; assembly: GCA_020635875.1. Taxonomy (GTDB): domain Bacteria; phylum Bacteroidota; class Bacteroidia; order Flavobacteriales; family Flavobacteriaceae; genus Flavobacterium. Next base: position 232,024 of record JACJYY010000003.1, on the reverse strand, counting down.
TCTGTAGGTTACAATGAGGCAGGAAACTGGACGGGAGTTATTTTTGGATTTTATAGTTTCGTTGCAGCCATCTATGCTTATTTAATTCCAACCATCGTAAAACAGATAGGAAGAAAAAAGACGTACAGCTTTTCGTTAATTGCTGGTGGTTTAGGTTTTCTTTCTATGTTTTTCATTCACGACAAAAACATATTATTTGTATCCATGATTGGTATCGGTATGGCATGGGCTGCTATTTTAGCAATGCCTTACGCTATGTTAGCTGAGTCCTTACCTGCCAAAAGTATGGGGGTTTACATGGGATTATTTAATGCTGCAATCACTTTACCTCAAATTGTAGCTGGTTTATTTGGAGGTTTGATTTTGGGATTATTTGGAGCCAACACCATAATGATGTTAGTATTAGCAGGTGTTTCTATGTTTGCAGGAGGCTTTTTAGTATCAACTGTAAAAGAAAAAAACGAAAGTAACTAGAAATTAAAATAATGGGAAAGACAAAAGCGTTCATATTTGACTTAGACGGAGTAATTGTTGATACTGCCAAATATCATTTTTTGGCATGGAAAAAATTAGCAGACAACTTAGGCATTGAGTTCACACACGACGATAACGAAAAACTTAAAGGAGTAAGCCGCGTACGTTCTTTGGACTTGATCCTTGAACTAGGAAACCAAACCGCTTCGCAAGAAGACAAGAACAAATGGCTCGTTGAAAAAAACGAATTATACCTTTCTTATCTAGTGAATATGGACTCCAATGAGTTATTGCCTGGTGTAGAAAAAACCCTCAATTATCTAAAAAGCAAAGGACAAAAAATTGCTTTGGGTTCAGCCAGTAAAAACGCTAGACCAATACTAGAAAAAACAGGGATTATGCCCTTATTTGACGCCATCGTAGACGGTAATGATGTGAGCAATGCAAAACCTGATCCTGAAGTATTTTTACAAGCGGCTCAAAAATTAAACGCTGAAAATAAGGACAGTATCGTTTTTGAAGATTCTGTGGCAGGAGTACAAGCGGCTAACATCGCCAACATGATAAGTGTAGGAATTGGCTCTGCTGATGTTCTTAATGAAGCAGATCATATTTTTGCAGATTTTAACGAATTCGACACAAATTTTTTGGATTCTTTAATAGAAAATTAAGAGATAATTAGTTTAATTTGTGGCACTTAATTTTACAATTAGGTAACAGATTATATTTTTAACTATAACAGTTTATAATGAATCAGGATTATATAGTACCAAATAATTGGTCAATCATTGAGGAAGGATGGGATGCTGAGAGAGTAGAATCATCAGAGAGTTTATTTAGTATAGGTAACGGTGCCATGGGGCAACGTGCTAACTTCGAAGAGTCTTATTCTGGAAGCACATTCCAAGGAAGTTATATCGCAGGGGTTTATTACCCAGACAAAACCAAAGTGGGATGGTGGAAAAATGGATACCCAAAATATTTTGCTAAGGTATTAAACGCTCCTAACTGGATTGGAATAAACATCGAAATCAACGGTGAATCTCTTGATTTAGCAAAATGCAAATCCGTTAAAAACTTCAAGAGAGAATTAAACATGAAAGAAGGTTGGTACAACCGTTCTTTTGAAGCTACATTGGCTAACGGAGCTGAAATTGCAGTAAACACTAAACGTTTCTTAAGTTTAGATATCGACGAGGCAGGGGTTATTGATTATCAAATCACAGCATTAAACGGTGACGCCACTGTAGTTTTTAAACCTTATGTTGACGCTGGTGTACACAACGAAGACTCTAACTGGGAAGAATCTTTCTGGGAGTCTTTAGAAGTTGCTGAAGAAAACAACACAGCGTTTGTGGTTTCTAAAACATTTAAAACAGAATTCCACACAGCTACTTTCATGGCGAGTGCGATACTAAAAAACGGAAAAGTAGTATCTACTGCTCCTGAAAACACTGAAAAATCAAATACAAAAATTGAGCATACTTACACAGTATCTGCGGCTAAAGGAGAAACTGTAAGTATTCATAAAGTAGGTGGATATACTGTATCTACTAACCACGCCAAAGATCAATTGGTAAACGCTGCTAAAACGGTTATCAAAAAGGCTTTTGCCAAAGGTTACAAAACGCTTTTGGCTGACCAAAAAGCAGCTTGGGCTTCTATTTGGGAAATGGCTGACATCACTATCGATGGAGACGTTAAAGCACAACAAGGTATTCGATTTAATATCTTCCACTTAAACCAAACGTATTTAGGAAAAGATTCGCGTTTGAACATTGGTCCTAAAGGATTTACTGGAGAGAAATATGGAGGAAGTACCTACTGGGATACTGAGGCGTATTGTATTCCTTTCTATATGGCTACTAAAAACCAAGAGGTAGCGCGTAACTTATTGACTTACCGTTACAACCAATTGGACAAAGCCATTGAAAATGCTGAGAACAACTTAGGATTTACTAATGGAGCTGCTTTATATCCAATGGTAACTATGAATGGTGAGGAGTGTCACAATGAGTGGGAAATCACGCATGAAGAAATCCACAGAAACGGAGCTATCGCATTTGCTGTATACAACTACTACAGATATACGGGAGACTATAGCTATATTCCTGAAAAAGGATTAGAAGTATTGATTGGAATCGCTAGATTCTGGCATCAAAGAGCCAACTTCTCTAAACAGAAAAACAAATACGTAATCTTAGGTGTTACTGGCCCCAACGAATACGAAAACAACGTAAATAACAACTGGTACACAAACTACATTGCTAAGTGGTGTATTGACTATGCTGCCGAGCAAATCGACAGAGTAGAAAAAGAGTACGCGTCTGATTACTCTCGTATTATGACTAAAGTAAGCTTAAACAAAGCCGAAATTGCAAAATGGAAAGACGTAGCAGATAACATGTATTTCCCTTTCTCTGAGAAAAATGACGTATTCTTACAACAAGATGGTTTCTTAGATAAAGACCTTATTACTGTAGCCAACTTAGACAAGAGTCAACGACCAATTAACCAAAAATGGTCATGGGATAGAGTATTACGTTCGCCATATATCAAACAAGCGGATGTATTACAAGGATTCTATTTCTTTGAAGATCACTTTACAAAAGAGCAATTAGAGAAACATTTTGATTTCTATGAGCCATATACTGTTCATGAGTCATCATTATCTCCATGCGTACACTCTATACAAGCAGCAGCTTTAGACAGAATGGATCAAGCATATACGTTCTATTTAAGAACTTCTCGTTTAGACTTAGACGACTACAACAAAGAAGTTGAAGAAGGATTACACATTACTTCAATGGCAGGTACTTGGATGAGTATTGTAGAAGGATTTGGTGGAATGCGCGTGAAGAACGATCAGTTACACTTTACAACCAGAATACCTAAAGAATGGGATTCATATGCATTTAAAGTAAACTTCAGAAACAACATTTTAAAAATTAAAGTATCGCAAAGCGGTGCCGAATTAAGTGTAGTAAAAGGAGACGAAATCACAGTAAACCTAAATGGTGAAATTGTAACTGTTAAACCTGGAGTTTTAGCTTAATAAATTAGTTTTTTTTATACCTTTAAAAGCCTTAAGATAACCTTAAGGCTTTTTTTATACCTGAATATTTATGAGAACTTATTTCACATCCCTCCTAACCTTATGTATTACGATTAGCGCTTTTGCCCAAATCGAAAAAGCAGAACCTCCTTTCTGGTGGAGTGGCATGAAGCATGCAGAGGTACAAATTATGTTTTATGGCAAAAACATCAATAATTACACGCCATTAGTTTCTGATAATGTGAAAATTACCAATATCACCAAGACAGAAAATCCCAACTATCTTTTTGTAACTATCGACACCAAAGATTTAGAACCAACCGAATTGATTTTCAACTTCAAAGACAATAAAAAAATTGTTCACACCCATAAATACGAAATCAAAGAACGCAAAGAGGGATCTGCCCTTCGGGAAAGTTTTGATTCATCCGATGTGATTTATTTGCTGATGCCAGATCGTTTTGCTAACGGTGATCCAAAAAATGATAGCCAAAAAGAATTGACTGAAAAAGCCAATAGATCTTTGCCTGGCGGGAGACATGGAGGGGACATTGAAGGAATCATTCAAAATCTAGATTATATAGAAGGTTTAGGCGCAACGGCAATATGGCCAACGCCATTAAACGAAGATAACGACGAAAAATTCTCGTATCACACTTATGCTCAATCAGATGTTTATCAAATTGACGCCAGATACGGTACAAACGAAGACTATGTAAGACTATCCGAAGAACTTAAAAAACGCAACATGAAGCTCATCATGGACTACGTAACTAATCACTGGGGCGCACAACATTGGATGTACAAAGACATGCCTACCTACAATTGGTTTCATCAATTCCCAGGTTATGCTCAAACCAATTACCGCATGACCACTCAATATGATCCCAATGCATCCAATAGGGACAAAAAATACTGTATGGACGGATGGTTTGTACGCACTATGCCGGATTTGAACCAATCCAATCCATTGGTCTTAACCTATTTGATTCAAAATGCTTTGTGGTGGATTGAATACGCAGATTTAGGCGGTTTCAGAGTAGATACTTACTCCTATTGCGATAAAGAGGGAATTTCTAAATGGACGAAAGCCATTACCGACGAATATCCTAAATTTAATATCGTAGGAGAAGTCTGGATGCATGACCATGCAGCTATATCCTATTGGCAAAAAGACAGTCCTGTTGGAGCTATCCAAAGTTTTAATTCCTACTTACCTAGCGTGATGGATTTTACCTTACACGATGCTATTATGGAAGCCTTTGGCGAAGATAAGTCCACATGGTTTGACGGCATCATTAAAATATATGAAAACTTCACAGGGGATTACCTCTACCCTCAAGTAAACAATCTATTGGTTTTTACAGAAAATCATGACACGCCTCGAATCAATCACTTATATGATTTCAATGGGTATAAATTAGCCACCGCATTAATCGGAACGGTTAGAGGCATCCCACAAATCTATTACGGCAGTGAAATTGGAATGAAAGGAGATAAAGACACTAACGGAGATGCAGATATCAGACAAGATTTCCCTGGCGGTTGGCAGGGTGATACTACTAATGCCTTTACAGAAAATGGAAGAACAGCGAGTCAAAAAGAATATTATGACTTTACGTCCAAACTATTCAATTGGAGAAAGAATAAAGACGTGATTCACAATGGAAAAATGACGCATTATCTCCCAGAAGACAATGTTTATGTCTATTTCAGACATAATGAAAAAGAATCTGTGATGGTAGTTATCAATAATAATACGGAAGAAAAAACCTTCGATTTAGCTCGTTTTAAAGAAAATACCTCTGGATATCAAATGGGAACAAATATATTTGACAACAAAGGGTATTCTTTGGGAAGCTCGTTAACTATTTCAGGGAAAAACATATTGATTCTTGAATTGAAGTAATGACACTCAAAATTTTGTGAGAGACGAAATTTTTAATACATTTGCTACATCAATCCCTCGCACGCCTCTGACTCAAGCGCAATTTGCGAGGCTTTTTTTTTACAAGAGCGACCATCCCCCCAATGAAATACGAAAAACCTCCTCTAACTAATGACCAACATATTATTTTACTCAAACAAAGAGGATTATCAATTCCCAACACAAATAGAGCCAAAAAATATCTATCAACTGTAGGTTATTATAGACTTACTGGTTATATGTATCAATTCCAAGACTCAAACAACAAGTTTAAAGAAAACGTAAGTTTTGACACTATTATTGACCATTACAATTTTGACAAAAAACTAAGAACCATTATTGGAGAATATTTAGAGCGTATTGAAGTAGCACTGCGTTCTAAATTGACGAACTATTATAGCATTAATTATGGATTCTTTTGGTTCAACAACACTAGTTTATTTGAAGAGTCGAAGGCGTTTGACATCATAAGAACAGAAATTGCTTCAAAGTTTGAAAATCCCCAAGAGATTTTTTTAAAACATTATAAGAACAAATACACTTCGGAGTCGCTTCCTCCCTCTAATATGGCTATGGAAATTTTGACGATGGGGAAATTATCAAGACTGTATAAGGGATTAAGTAATAACTATGAAAAAAGATTAATTGCAGCAGATTTTGGTCTACCTAGCAGTATTCTTTCATCTTGGTTTATTTACCTCAATAATGTGAGAAACATTTGTGCCCATCATGGGAGATTATTCAACAAAAGAGTTACCGCAGATAGACCAAGAATACCTAACCGAAAGCAATATCAATTTAACGGAGAAATTTCTGTAAATTTCAACAGCACTCTTTATGGCATTATTGCAATGATTGACCGCCTACTGGTAAAAATTAACCCCACAAATACTTTTACCAACAAAATAATTGACTTAATCAATCAATATCCGAGTATTGACCCACTAGCAATGGGATTTCCAAAAAATTGGAAATCTGAACCAGCTTGGAAAAAATAAAAGATTATGACTAAAACCTATGACGTAATCCTTATCGGTGGTGGTGCGGCAGGCTTTTTTGCAGGTATCAACATAGCAGAAAAAAATCCCGATTGGTCTATAGCCATCCTCGAAAGAGGAAAAGAAGTTTTGACTAAAGTCAAAATATCAGGAGGCGGTCGTTGTAATGTGACTCACGCTTGTTTTGTACCTAATGAATTAACTCAGTTTTACCCTCGAGGGCAAAAAGAACTACGCGGACCTTTTCATCAATTTTGTTCTGGGGATACCATCGAATGGTTTGAACAGCGGGGTGTCCCTCTTAAAATTGAAGAAGACGGAAGAATGTTCCCTGAAAGCAACTCTTCTGAAACCATCATAAATTGTTTTTTGGCTCAAGCCAAAAAGAATAACATCGAGATTTTAAAACAACAAACCGTTAAAGGACTTAGTCAAAAAGACAACATTTGGCACATCCAAACACAGAATGAAAATTACACAACCCATAAGGTTGTCTTGACAACGGGGAGTAACGCCAATGTATGGGAGTTGATGGCAGCCTTAGGGCATACAATCATCCCTCCTGTCCCTTCTCTTTTTACGCTTAACACAAAAGATCCATTTATTAAGGATTTAGCTGGTATTTCAATGCCCGTTTCAGTCTCAGTAAATGGATTGAAGTTATCGACACAAGGCCCCTTATTGATTACCCATTGGGGATTTAGCGGTCCAGCCATATTAAAACTATCGGCATGGGGCGCTCGATTATTAGCCGAAAAAAACTATCAATTCACTATTAGAATCAATTGGTTGAACCAAAATAGTGAAGACGTTTTGGAACAAATCGCACAACACAAATCCGATTATCCTAAAAAGAATATCCTTAACCAAAAGCCTTTTGACATCCCTAATCGATTATGGGAACGTTTTGTATTGACTGGCTCTATCAATCCCGCCAAAAAATGGGCTGATTTATCCAAAAATGAAAGCAACGCTCTTGCCTCTCTTTTGGCGAGCCAAGAAATTGAAATCACCAGCAAAAGCACCTTCAAAGACGAATTCGTTACCGCAGGAGGAATTGACCTTAAAGAAGTCAACTTTAAAACTATGGAAAGTAAAATCTGCCCTAACCTCTACTTTGCAGGCGAAACCTTAAATATTGATGCCGTAACGGGTGGTTTTAACTTTCAGAATGCTTGGACAACGGGGTATATTTTAAGTCAAAATATATAATTGATTCGTAATATCTTCTAATTAAAAATATCCAAGTATTTCTTAAAAGCATATACTTTTCCTCTTTTAGCTCCAGTAACTTCTTCTAGAATTCCGATTTTTACTAGTACTTCAATAATATTGTAAGCTGTTTTTTGAGAAACAGCTGTAACTTCAATGACTGTGTTTACATCAGTAATTGGACGTTTCAATAAATAATTGAATACCTTTTGGATGTTATTAGCACGTGTTCCCAATTGCTGAATGGCGTTTTCTGACTGTGCTTTTAATTTTAAAATATCATCAAAAGTTTTTACTCCATTTTTAGCAGTTTCAATGATTCCAACTAAAAAGAATTTTAACCATTGTTTTAAATCATTGTGCGTTCTTACTCGCATTAAATTATCGTAATACAACGTTTTATTTCTTTCAAAAAAATCGGATAAATACAATATCGGTTGTTTTAAAATTTCTTTATCAACTAAATACAGCGTTATTAGCAATCGTCCAACTCTACCGTTTCCATCTAAAAAAGGGTGAATGGTTTCGAATTGATAATGGATCAATCCAATTTTCAATAAATCGGGCAATAAAATTTCTTCGTTGTGGGTAAATTTTTCCAAATCGCTCATCAAATCTCCAATACTTGACTGAACAGGAGGAATAAAAACCGCATCACTGATAGAAGCCCCGCCAATCCAGTTTTGACTTGTTCTAAATTCACCGGGTAATTTATGTTCTCCTCTTACCCCTTGCAACAATACTTTATGTGTTTCTTTAATTAAACGACTCGAAAACGGAATTTCTTTTAACATAGCAATTGCTTTGTTCATTGCTGAAATATAATTTTGAACTTCATCCCAATCGTCACGTTTTTCTAGACTTACATCTTCTTTATCTAAAAGCGCTTCTTCCATATTCGTTTGCGTTCCTTCAATACGACTACTTTGAGTAGCTTCCTTTAGCACGTGCATACTAATAAATAAATCAATATCGGGAATGTGTTCACTGTACATGTCCAATCTTCCTAATTGTCTATCGGCTTTGGATAAAAGCGATTGTATTTCCATATCGTTTAACAACCATTCTTTATTTATGAATTCTGGTTGAAAACTTTTGTAATATCCTTGACTTATAGTTGTTCCTGACCTGAAATTTTCCATATAAAATTACAATCATCTTTTTATTATTGTAAAAATATGAAATCTTTTACAAATACATTGGTCATATTGTAAATAACGATATAAAAATTACAACAAACTGGTAGCTGTGTTTTTTCCAAGCTACACTTGTTTACACAAACGTGTTTTCTAATATTTTAACGAATTATAAATATCGATGCCGTAACGGGTGGTTTTAACTTTCAGAATGCTTGGACGACGGGATATATAGTTTCTCAGAATATCTAGAGGCTTTCATCCTCAATTAATTACTATATTTGCGAGCTAATACAAAACAACTCACAATGACAACTAGTGGTAAAATTGAATTGATGGCTCCTGCCGGAAATTTTGAATGTTTACAAGCCGCCATTGACAATGGTGCAGACTCGGTATATTTTGGTGTTGAGCAATTGAATATGAGAGCCCGAGCGACCAATAATTTTACCTTAGACGATTTACAAGAAATCACCGACCGCTGTCAACCCAAAAATGTAAGAACCTACCTTACCTTAAACACTATCATTTACGATCACGATTTATCCATCGTAAAAACACTTTTAAAAAAAGCCAAAGACGCCAATATAACCGCAGTAATTGCCTCGGATCAAGCAGTAATTGCTAGTGCACGTGCCATTGGCATGGAAGTTCATATATCGACTCAATTAAACGTTACCAACGTAGAAACAGTCAGGTTTTATAGCTTGTTTGCAGACACTATGGTATTGAGTCGTGAATTAAGTCTTAGACAGGTAAAAATGATCACCAGTCAAATTGAAAAAGAACAGATAAAAGGTCCTTCTGGTAATTTGGTAGAAATTGAAGTTTTTGGTCATGGAGCCTTATGTATGGCGGTTTCGGGAAAATGTTATTTGAGTTTACATTCCCATAATTCATCTGCGAATCGTGGAGCATGCAAGCAAAACTGCCGTAAAAAATACACTGTTATCGATCAGGAATCTGGTTTTGAAATTGAAATAGACAATGAATACATGATGTCTCCAAAAGACTTATGTACACTAGACTTTTTGGATCAGGTCATTGATGCGGGAGTAAAAGTATTAAAGATTGAAGGAAGAGGAAGAGCTCCAGAATATGTGGCTACTGTTACCAAAACCTATCGCGAGGCTATTGATGCTTATGATGAAGGTACGTTTACCAAAGAAAAAGTAGCCCTTTGGATGAAAGAATTAGAGAAAGTATATAACCGAGGTTTTTGGTCTGGCTATTACTTAGGGCAAGAATTAGGGGAATGGAGTGATATTTCTGGCTCTAGTGCTACACAAAAGAAAGTATATGTGGGTAAAGGAGTGCACTACTTTCCAAAAGCTGAAATTGGAGAATTTAAAATTGAAGCCTACGATATCAAAAAAGGAGATAAACTATTGATCACTGGACCGAGTACAGGCGCTCAAGAGTTAGTTTTAGAGGATATGATGGTTAATGATTTGGTGTCTGAAGAGGCTACTAAAGGAGACAGTGTTACCTTTAAACTCCCTTTCAGAATTCGTATGTCTGACAAACTCTATAAAATTGTAGAAGCCTAATATGGTTGTTATAACGCTACAGCGAAATAAGTGTATCGGTTGTAATTATTGTGTGGAATTAGCACCCAAACAATTTCAAATGTCAAAAAAAGACGGAAAATCTGTATTATTACGTTCCAAGGACAACAAAGGATTTCATACCCTAAAAAATCACGACCACACTATTGTAGAAAGCTGTGAGGCTGCTGCCAAAGCCTGTCCCGTACACATAATATCTGTTAAGGAAACGTAGAATACAACTAAGACATACTCTCTGCAATTTGTAATTTTTTACATAAATTTGGGTTATGATTATCACCGAAAAAAATCTTACTAGACTAAAACAATTATGTGATTCACATCACGTGGAAATGCTCTATGTTTTTGGTTCGGCTACGGGTCATAATTTTAAACCTACAAGTGATATAGATTTTTTGGTTCGATTTAAGTCTTTTGACCTATCCAAATACTTTGACAACTATATTGACTTAAAAAACGCTTTGAAAAAAATTTTCAAACGAGAGATTGATTTAGTTGAAGAACAGACAGTAAAAAACCCAATCCTAAAAGAATCCATAGATCGCAACAAAAAACTTATTTATGGATAATCGAATTTTGAAATGGTTGTATGATATTAAAATGGCCATTGAGGAAATTGACACCTATTTTAAAGATAAAGAGTTCAACTTTTTTGAATACCAAAAAGACACCATGCTCAAAAGAGCTGTGGAACGGGATTTGGAAATCATAGGAGAAGCGGTAAACCGTATTATAAAAAAAGATTCTAGGTATACTCAAATTATCTCTGAAGCTAAATCTATTATAGGATTACGGAATCAAGTGATTCATGCTTATGATAGTATTTCCGATGAAAATATTTGGTCTATCCTAATCAATCATTTACCAAAATTAAAGTCAGAGATTATAGAATTGATTGAAAAATCAAATAATTAAAAATCCCTTTTAAGTACACCTTTTTGAAAACCTTTCACTCGTATCAAGAATTTAAATCTCAAAAGAAAACCATTATTACTATTGGTACGTTTGATGGTGTGCATTATGGACATCAATCCATTATTAAGAAATTAAACGACCATAATGGGGAGTACGAAAGTGTTTTGATGACCTTTTTCCCTCATCCCCGGATGGTGTTGCGTTCTAACCCAGAAATCAAATTATTGAATACGATTAAAGAAAAGTCAAAGCTCTTAGAAGCATTAGGATTGGAAAATTTGATTATTCAACCTTTTAACCTTGAGTTTTCGCAATTATCGGCACGTGATTTTGTTAAAAAAATTTTGGTTGACGCATTACACATTCATAAAATCATTATTGGATACGACCATCGCTTTGGCATTAACCGTTCTGCAAACATTAGTGACTTGATTCGTTTTGGTGAGGAGTTTGGCTTTGAAGTGGAGCAAATTTCAGCTCAAGAAATTGAGGATGTATCGGTAAGTTCGACTAAAATACGTAAAGCTTTATCCTCTGGTGACGTAGCGTTAGCCAATCAATATTTGGGGCAACCCTACCCTATAACAGGAACAGTAGTACACGGCAAAGGCTTAGGCAAAACCATCAATTATCCTACGGCCAATATCAAAATAAAGGAAAACTACAAACTAATCCCTGCCAATGGTGTTTACATTATCTACTCTGTCTTTAATAACATAAAGGTTTATGGCATGATGAACATAGGAACTAATCCTACCGTAGATGGCACTCAACAATCTATCGAAGTCAATTATTTTGACTGGAATAAAGACCTATACGATCAAGAAGTAACCGTTTATTTCTTAAAGTACATTCGTGCAGAACAGCGTTTTAAATCCATAAAGGCACTTCAAGAACAACTGGCTATAGATAAACAGGCTACTCTCAATTATTTGCTTACAATCAAAAACAACTAATCCCTTATTGATTATGCATTTTATTTCGGATGAATTAGATCAATACGTTACTAAACATTCTCAACCAGAACCTGCATTACTCACTCAACTCAACCGAGAAACACATCAAAAAATATTACAACCACGTATGTTGAGTGGTCATTTTCAGGGGCGTGTATTGAGCATGTTATCCAAAATTATTCATCCCGCTACCATTCTCGAAATCGGAACTTATACAGGTTATGCGACCTTGTGTTTAGCCGAAGGTTTAGCACCAAATGGCATAATCCATACCATAGAGGTAAATGATGAGCTAGAAGCTTTTCAAAAGAAATACTTTGACCAATCCGAATACAAAGACAACATAACACAGCATATTGGTGATGCTCAAAAAATCATTCCTGAGATTGATGCTAAATTTGATTTGGTTTTTATCGATGCAGACAAAGTAAACTACAGCAATTACTTCGACCTTATTCTTCCTAAAATGAATAAATGTGGAATAATCCTTTCTGACAACGTTTTGTGGAGCGGAAAGGTAATTGAACCTGTAAAGGAAAACGACAAAGTTACGAAGGCTATTTTGGCTTATAATGCCAAAATAAACCAAGACCCTAGAGTTGAAAATGTACTGCTACCGATTAGAGATGGTTTAACGGTTACTCGAGTTTTGTAACTGATACTTCTCCCTTACCCAAGAAAATCCTTTATAATGCAATATCCCAGAAGTTGCCCCCCAAATAAATCCACCAATAATATCTAATGGAAAATGAAGTCCTAAATAGATTCTGCTGTAGGCAAAAGTCAATGGCCAAAGGAACAACCATTGTATCGTTTTAATTTTTTTTCTGAGCAACAAGACTACAAACAGCGTAAAAGCCATTGAATTTGAGGCGTGATTAGAAATAAAACTATAGGATTGCGGATATTTTAAAATTCGAATATTATCTAAAGTAGTATCGTTATTCGGTCTTAATCTCCCAAAGAATTCCTTTATCAAATTGCTGGATTGATCCGTCAATAATCCTATCAATCCCAGGAATACAACGATTACCAAAAATTCCTTTCTGCTGACGTTTTTGAATACAACAACCAGTATAAAAACAAAAAGTGGAATCCAATGTTTTTGGTCAGTCAAATAAAACCAAAAATTATCAAATGGTCTTGATCCTAAACCATTCAAATAAACAAACAATTGCCTATCCCACTCAATAAGTACATCAAACATCAAAGTTCCTTTTTATGGGACCTGTTATTTCCTCAAAATCCTCTTTGACTTCTTTAATTTGCTTAACAACATCCTGCGCCGTATGTTTCTTTACCTCTTCACTACCCTCCACTCCTTTGGTCACTTCTGCTTTGATGTCATTAGTTGCATCCTTCAACTGGCGCATCGCTTTCCCTAAACCTCTAGCAATTTCTGGCAATTTGTCGGTTCCAAAAACCATTACCGTAACAAATAACACTAAGATAATTTCAGGCCCACTAATAAATAACTGTATCATAAATTATTCTATTTCTTTAGGTGTATCCCCTTCCAATGGTGGCCAAATATTATTCTCTGCATTAACATCTGCTAACTCCATATTCGGATCTACTAGTATTTTTTTGATTCTCTTCTGAGTGCCATATATTTTAACAACCTCTTCGTGATTTCTTCTCCATAACTGAGCTGGATATTTGTATTGCTCTGATGTATTATCTTCATAGGTAATCTCAACTATTAAGGGCATTACCAAGCCTCCTTTATTCTCAAAAACAACTTCATAAAAGTACTTAGGTTTTTTCAGTTTGGCTCTTTCTGTTAGTGTAAAATTTTCTTCCACATATTCCTTTAATGGCTTTACTTCCTCCAATTCAAACGGTTTATCCATTCCTTCTTTATAATCCACACTTCCTTTGTAAACAGAATATACCAACGGTACAATATCTGTTATTTCACGATTCATCTTTTTGAGATAATCTTTAACTTCTTGATTTGGCTCGTCTGTGACATAAAATTGCGTTACACCTTTTACAGCTACATCTACATAATCTGTAGTATAAAACCATCCCCTCCAGAACCAATCCAAATCCATTGCAGAAGCATCCTCCATGGTTCTAAAAAAGTCTTCTGGAGTAGGCTGTTTAAATTTCCAACGATTGGCATACACCTTAAAGGCATGATCAAACAGCTCCGGTTCCATTACTGTTTCTCTTAAAATATTCAAAGCTGACGCTGGCTTGGTATAAGCATTGCCTCCAAGGTTTCGAATATTCTCAGGATTGGTCATTATTGGCTCTAAAAAGCGCTGTTCCGAAGACATATAAGGTATTACCTTTTCTACAGGGCCTCGCCTAGACGGAAAACCTTTTTCCCATTTTTGTTCCGTCAAATACTCCAAAAAACTATTGAGTCCTTCATCCATCCACGCCCATTGTCTTTCGTCACTATTGACAATCATAGGAAACCAATTGTGTCCAATTTCATGTATAATCACACTAATCATTCCGTTTTTTACGTGTTCAGCGACATAACCCGCATCATCAGGTCTACCATAGTTCCAGCAAATCATTGGATACTCCATACCTTGATTGTACGAATGAACCGAGACAGCCTTGTGATAAGGATAATCAAAAGTCATTTCTGAGTAAGACTTAAGTGTATGTGCTACCACTCGAGTAGAATACTGCTCCCATAACGGATTCCCTTCTTTAGGATACAGCGAAGTTGCCATTACCGTTTTATCTCCTAATTGTACAGCCATGGCGTCCATGATAAATTTTCGGGAAGAAGCAAAAGCAAAATCTCTGACTTTTGTAGCCTTAAAACGCCATGTCTTTTTTGTCTTAGCAAAAGACTTTTCCTTTTCCATAGCCTCTTCCTGAGAAACTATAATCACAGGTTTATCATAGGATTTAGTGGCCTTTTGGAAACGTTCATATTGCGTTGGCGTAAACACTTCTTTTCGGTTTACCAAAACTCCCGTTCCCTCCACTATATGGTCAGAAGGCACTGTAATATTCACTTCAAAATCTCCAAAGGACAGGTTGAACTCAGCATCTCCCCAAAACGGTGTATTCTGCCACCCTTCTGTTTCATTGTATACCGCCATTCTTGGATAGAATTGGGCAATCACGTAGAGATAATTATTATCCCATTTGAAATACTCATAACCTGAACGCTCTCTATGTATGGTATGATCAACTATATTATAAGACCATTTTGTTTTAAACACAAACTTTTTACCTGGTAATAACGGTTCATCAAGGTCAATTCGCATCATGGTTTTATTGATGAAATGCTTCAAGTCATTCCCTTTTGCATCCTTGATGTAGTCTATATCAAACCCTCCATCAAATTCTTCCAACAAATGGTCTGTTATAAATTCTTTGGGTTTTTCTATGGTCTCTAATTTATGACCATTCATACAGTTACTATCTGAACCCTTTTTGTTTTTGTTTTGATCCATTTGTACCCATAAGAAATCCAACGGATCCGGAGAGTTATTATAATACGTTATCGTACTTGACCCATATATTTTTTGTTTGGAATCATCCAATTCAATATCCATTTTGTAATCCGCGCGTTGCTGATAATAGGACGTGCCTGGAGCACCCGAAGCAGTACGATAAGTTGTTGGAGTTGCAAACTCATCATACAATTGACGAAATTTATTGGTGTTTGTATGTCCTTTTTCGAAAACTTTTTTTTCTTCCAAATCCTGAGCCCAACTCAAAACAGAAAACCCAACAAACAATAGATAAATAAAATACCTCATACGAACTATAAATTCTTTAAATCTTTTATGGTTTTAAATGCTATATCTACCACCTCTTCACTAACCAATATCGTAAACTCATTAGAAGTAGAAATTACCTCATTTATAATTATTCCTTCCCAAGCTAATCGTTGAAAAATAAAGTAGTAAATCCCCGGAACAGAGACATTTTCTTGAGGCAATTTAATCGTAATAGAAGCTAAATCGTCTAACTGTTGTATGAGTTTTTCTCCTCTAAAATGCTCCTCTACCATGTGTTTCACAAAACTGCTGACTACAATAGTTGTTTCATTCACTCCTCTTGAAGAAGTATAAAATACATCCGATTCTTTTTGAATGCTCGAAATAAACTGAGATTGTTTTTCCAATATCGTTTCTGAAACAGCAAAAGAATAATCAGTCAATGAAGAACGTACAGTAATCTCTCCAATGTTTTTGAGTACCTTAAGGATTTTATGATTTACTCTAAAATCCAAATCGCCTGACAATCGCTTTAGAGCCATAACCACAGCCCCTTGTTTCACTTCCTTTCCTAAAGAGGCTTCTAATTCGGGCATCATTTCCCGTGCTAAAGACGTCAAATTGATAATTCCTTGAGACAAAGCACTCAATAAAAATGGTCTTGTCTTGATATGATGCTCTACTATGGATGATATCGTTTTCATAACCAGCGATTAACGGTAATGCAAAAATAACACAATCTGTTATTTTTATAACAACCTATCTATTATTTTTGCACTATGAGTTTTCAGGAAATCTTAGCTTTTATCGCATTGGTTATTGCTCTTCGTTACTTGTTTTTGACCTTGTTCAAATCAAAAAGGAAAAAATCATGTGACAAAGATAATTGTGAGTGTAGTTAATTACTTACAAAAAAAACATGCATAAAAAAGGCCATCTTTTCAGATAGCCTCTTTACTTTCCTCTCCTCAATATTATTTTTGAATCACAAACTCCACTCTTCTGTTTTTCGCATCTTGCTCATCAGTGCAATCGGCACACTTCACTAACGGTTTAGACTCTCCATAAGCCTTGTAAGATATTCTGTCTGCACTAATCCCCTCGCTAATCAAATGATTATACACTGCCAATGCTCTTACCTGAGATAATTTATCATTATATCCAACCGATCCATTTGAATCCGTGTGAGCATTAATTACAATATGCATCTCATTTTTAGCTTTTAATAAATTGTACACCTTGTGTAAAGTTACTTTTGATTCTTCTTTAATGGTTGCCTTATCAAAGTCGAAAAATATATCCTCTACTGCAATCACATCAAAAGTTTCGTTTCCTACAACAACCGCATCCTTAACAATTTCTGCCTCTACTTTATACACCTCTAAGGTTTTATTCATAGAGGAGCCGTTAGTCAAATCGTTTTCAATTATATTTTCAGACACATAGTATCCATCGTTTTCCACTGAAATGTAAAATGGTGCATTAGGCGCATCTGATAATCTGAAAGAGCCTTCAGCTCCTGTTTTAAATTTCCCTAGTAATTCTTTGTCTTTATTAAATATAGAAACAACAGATTCGCCCACACTTTCTTTTGTATCTCCATCAATAATTTGAGCTACTAACGGATATTCTTTCATCTTAAATAGCAACTCATGTTCATTTTGACCTTTGTTATTATGTTCGAGTGTAAAAACGTCCTCTTGATTCACATAATTAGGTTTTTCAATTTTAATGGAGTACTCTTTTAATAAGCTCCCTTTGTATTTGATTTTTCCTGACTCATCCGTTGTTGTTCTTTTCACCACTTCATCATACTCATCGGTAATCAATACATTCACACCTGCTAAGGGTTTTCCGTCCTTCAAATCAACGATATCCACAGTTACCTTCTGAGCTATCTCAATCATTCTGAACTTATACACGTTAAAATCATTCTTGTTTTCAATCTCATTGGTCGAAACATATCCGTTAGTTTCATCCAACAAATAAAATGCGACGTCATCACTTGGTGTATTCAAAGAATTACCCATATTTGATACATTGGTAAAGGTCTGTTCTTTTACAGAAGCCCGATACACATCATAGTTCCCGTAGCCTTCATAACCGTTAGATGAAAAATAGAAGTACTTGCCTTTTTCATCCATAAATGGATATTTTTCGTCTTTGTCGGTATTAATCGTAGGCCCTAAGTTTTTCATTTTTACAATGTGACCACTTTTACTGACCTCTGCCACATATAAATCATAACCTCCATAACCACCTGGTTTATTTGAAGAAAAATAAATTTTAGATCCATCTCCTTTACTAATAAATGGTGTCTCTATAGAAAACGAATCATCATTAATAGACAATTCCTCTAAGTTATCCCAATAATACTTAGAATCCACATTTAAATCTGCTTTATACAACGAAAACGATTGCGAATCATCCGCTTTACTTCTGGTGAAATAGATTTTATTTCCTTCTGGATTAAAGGTTAATCCTCCTTGCTCATGTTTAGAGTTTAAAATCTTAGAAAATACTAGAGGAATATCAAGATTGTTATTGTATAAAATATCTGAACAAAATATATTATTATTAGGCATACCTGTTTCGCTATTTTTATAGGAACGAGCAAAACCTCTTTTTTTGTTAGATGTGATTAAGTATTTTTCTCTAAAAACGGCACAACCAATTTCGCTGAGTTCTGAATTGTTTCCGGCGTCACTGACGTTGAAATACAAACCTTTTATATCAAGGCTTCTTTTTTCGTAGGGAGCGGTTTCTAACCGACTTAAACTTTGTGAATAGATGAAAAATGTACCGACTAATAAAAGCACAGTAGAAAAAGTAATTTTTTGCATAACTATAAGGGGTTTAGATTAGTATGAAAGACGTTTTGTCTTACATTTCGAATCTAAAGCTAACAATAAGTCATGGCTCTTTTTACCTCGTTAAGAAAAGTTTAACTAGATTTTGCCAAGATTTAACAAAGATTAACATAAATCAGTTGCAATTGTTAAATCCTTAGAAAGGAAGTGTTATTTATGCATAGTTTTTAACCTAGCGCAACATCTAATGACATCATCACAATAAACCCTCCAATAAAACCCATTGTGGCGATATCGGTATTTTTATCTTGCTGAGTTTCGGGTATCACCTCTTCTACCACCACAAATATCATTGCACCAGCTGCAAAAGCCAGTGCATAAGGTAAAATAGGAGTAAAGAAACTCACAGCAATCGCTCCAACCACTGCTGCCATGGGTTCTACTATAGCTGATAGCTGACCATAAAAAAAGCTTTTCTGTCTTGTCATTCCCATACGTCTTAAAGGCATTGACACAGCAATTCCTTCAGGGAAGTTTTGTATCCCAATCCCCAGAGCCAGAATTACCGCTCCTGCTATGGAAGCCTCAGGAACACCTGCTGCCACTCCACCAAAAAGCACCCCAACGGCTAATCCTTCTGGGATATTGTGTAATGTGATTGCCAAAACCAATAGAGTGGTTCTCTGTAACGGACTTTTTACCCCTTCGGCCTCCTTAAAATTAATATGTAAATGGGGTAGTATTTTGTCCAATCCAAACAAAAAAGCAGCACCTAACAAAAAACCGACAGCAGCAGGTATTACCTTTACGAAGCCCTCTCCTGTACTCATTTCTATGGCTGGTGCCAATAAACTCCAATAACTTGCAGCAACCATTACTCCTCCGGTAAAACCCAACATCCCATCAAGTACCATACGATTCATCTCTTTGAAAAAGAACACTATAGATGCACCTAATGCCGTAAGTCCCCATGTAAATAATGACGCATAAAACGCGGCTAACACTGGATCTATGGATTCTAAATAGGATACTACTTGATCAATCATAATTTTATTTTTAAGCTATAATAGCACCATTCTGTACGTTTTCGACATCTGGATTTACAAAAACTAATTTACCCTCAGCATTTTCAGCCATTAAAATCATCCCTTCACTATCTATTCCTCGTAAATTTCGGGGCGCTAAATTGACTAAAACAGTCACTTTTTTTCCTATCACTTCTTCTGGCGTAAAACTCTCTGCAATCCCAGAAACAATCGTACGCACATCTATTCCTGTATCCACTTTAAGCACCAATAACTTTTTGGCTTTTGGCATTTTTTCGGCCTCTAGGACAGTCCCCACTCTCAAATCCATTTTCGAAAAATCTTCGAAAGTAGTAGTTTCCTTTTGTGGTTCTGCTACTTTATTAGCGGCCTTATTGGCTATTTTTGTAGCTTCCAACTTATCAATTTGTGCTTGTATTTGTTGATCTTCTATTTTAGAAAACAGCAATTCTGCCTTTCCGATTTGATAACCTCCAGACAACAATTCATCTTTAGTACTCACGTCATCCCATGAAATTGTCTCCTTAAGATTTAATATCGAATTCAATTTCTGCGCAGTAAACGGTAAAAAAGGTTCTGCTAACGTACTCAATGCTGCTGCAATTTGTAACGCCACGTACATTTGCGTCTGCACACGCTCTGGATTCTCTTTAATTACCTTCCAAGGCTCTTCGTCTGCTAAATATTTATTTCCTAAACGGGCTACATTCATCATCTCTCCCAACGCTTCTCTAAAACGATAGCGTTCTAATGACGCTTTTATTTTTTCAGGGGAGACTTTCAACTGCTCTAACGTCTCTTTGTCAACTTGGGTTAGCTCATTTGGAGAAGGGACAATACCTTCATAATATTTGTTAGTCAATACAACTACACGGTTAACAAAATTCCCGAAGATGGCCACTAACTCATTATTGTTGCGCGCTTGGAAGTCTTTCCACGTAAAGTCATTATCCTTAGTTTCTGGTGCATTAGCTGTTAAAACATAACGCAACACGTCTTGTTGTCCCAGAAATTCTTCTAGGTACTCGTGCAACCAAACGGCCCAATTTTTTGACGTCGAAAGTTTTTCTCCTTCCAAGTTCAAAAATTCATTCGCTGGGACATTATCTGGCAATATATAACTCCCCTCCGCTTTAAGCATAGATGGAAAAATTATGCAATGAAAAACAATGTTATCCTTACCGATAAAATGCACGAGTTTAGTGTTTTTATCTTTCCAATAAGGCTCCCAGTTTTTATTGTTTTTTGCTGCCCATTCTTTTGTGGAAGATATATAACCTATGGGTGCGTCAAACCATACGTATAGTTTTTTCCCTTCGGCTCCCTCGACTGGCACATCAATTCCCCAATCTAAATCTCGGGTTACGGCTCGAGGCTCTAAACCTCCATCAATCCACGATTTTACTTGTCCGTATACATTGGGTTTCCAATCATTTTTATGCCCTTCCAGAATCCATTCTTTTAAAAAGTCAGAATATCTGTCGAGAGGTAAAAACCAGTGTTTGGTTGATTTTAAAACAGGTGTTTCGCCAGTAATGGTCGATTTAGGATGAATTAAATCTGTCGCATTTAAAGACGACCCACATTTTTCGCACTGATCTCCGTATGCTTCTTCATTGCCACACTTAGGGCAGGTTCCAGTAACAAAACGGTCCGCTAAAAACTGATTGGCTTTTGTATCAAACAACTGCTCAGTAGTTTCTTCAATAAAATCTCCGTTATCATACATCTTCTTAAAAAATTCCGAAGCTGTATCATGATGTATCGGCAAAGATGTTCTTGAATAATTATCAAATGATATCCCAAAATCTTCAAAAGATTTTTTGATGATTTCGTGGTATTTATCGATTACCTCTTGAGGCGTGCAATTTTCGCGTTTAGCTTTCATTGAAATAGCCACACCATGTTCGTCACTCCCTCCAATAAAAAGCACATCTCGACCCTGCTGACGCAAGTATCTTGCATATATATCTGCTGGCACATAAACCCCTGCTAAATGACCAATATGTATAGGTCCATTCGTATAAGGTAATGCGGAGGTTATGGTATATCTTTCTGGATAATTAGACATCTTATTTTCTTTATTTAATTTTTATTTGGCGAAAGCTCTTTTATTAAAAAGCAACAAAATAGCAACGGCACAGCTTATCGCTGCATCTGCTACATTAAACACATATTCAAAAAAGGTAAAATAACGCCCTCCCCATATAGGCAACCATTCTGGCAATACACCTTCCCATAAGGGAAAATAAAACATATCTACTACCTTCCCGTGTAATAGTGTCCCATAAGGTTCTGCAGAGAACAATGTCGCCACCTGATGATTACTGTGATCAAATAATATTCCGTAAAAAATGGAATCTAAGATATTACCTAAGGCTCCTGCCAAAATCATAGCAATAGCAATTACCAATAAATTTGAAGACTTTCTTTTAATGGAATCGTGCATCCAATACCCAATCCCAAACACGGCGACAATACGGAAAGATGTTAATAAAACTTTTCCGTACTGCCCTGGTAATTTAGCCCCTAGAGCCATTCCTTCGTTCTCTACAAAAAGAATTTTGAACCAAGAAAAAACCTCTACATCTTCCCCTAAAAAAAAGTGTGTCTTTACATATAGTTTAGACCACTGATCCACAATAAGTAGTAGCAAAATTAATAGGTACGAGTTCCGTAGTGTCATTTGTTCAATTTTACGAGCAAAAGTAATCAATTCTTACCATAAAAAAACGCCCCTAATTGGGGCGTCATAATTTTATTGTGTAGTCCACTTACAGTTGCATATTTTTAGCTTCGATACTCATCGTTGCGTGAGGTACAATCATGAGGCGTTCTTTACGAATCAACTTGCCTGTTACTTTACAATGACCGTAAGTTTTGTTCTCTACGCGAATAAGTGCATTTTTCAGGTCACGGATAAACTTCTCTTGTCTAATAGCCAATTGAGAATTTGCCTCTTTTGACATGGCCTCACTTCCTTCTTCAAACGCTTTGAAAGTAGGAGAAGTATCATCAGTACCATTATTCAAATCATTGATATAAGCACTTTTAATCAATTCTAAATCCGCTTTTGCTTTCTCTATTTTCTCTAGAATCAATACTTTGAACTCTGCTAATTCTTCATCTGAGTATCTCGTTTTCTCTGCCATGGGTTTGTTTATTTGGTTATTAATAATTTGGTAGCAATATCGTCAAATGCCACTTCAACTCCGTCATTTAACGCATCTACCACTTCTAATTCTAATGTTAATGTTTCTTCTTTTATATAATTTCGATTGGTTGCTATTGCCTCCTCAATCAATCCGTGTTTTAATACTTTGATGTTAATCTTATCCGTTACTTCATACCCCGAATCTTTTCTGATATTTTGGATTCGATTGACTAATTCTCTTGCAATCCCTTCTTTCTTTAATTCATCCGAAATAGTGACATCCAACGCCACCGTGATTGCTCCAGAACTTGCCACTAACCATCCTTCGATATCCTCTGAACTTATCTCAACATCAGCAAGCGTTAAGGTAATACTTTTCCCCGAAAGGTCAACAGCAATTTCGCTATTTTTTTCTAATTCTGTAATCTGTTCTTGGCTAAAGTTTTGAATGGCTTTAGCCACCAAGCCCATATCTTTTCCAAAACGAGGACCTAATGCTTTAAAGTTGGGTTTTATTTTCTTTACCAAAATACCCGAAGCGTCATCCAAAAGCTCTATTTCCTTTACGTTAACCTCAGCCGCTATCAAGTCCGAAATGGCCTCAATTTCCGCACGTTGTTTATGATCTAACACCGGAATCATTACTTTTTGTAATGGCTGACGCACTTTAATCATTTCTTTTTTACGCAACGACAACACTAATGAGGTAATCGTTTGTGCCTTTTGCATTTTACCTTCCAGATCTTTATCTACATAACTTTCGTTATATACTGGATAGTCCGACAAATGCACGCTCTCTGAAGCTGGTTTAGCTGTCCCTTTTGTCAAATCCCTATACAATTGATCCATATAAAATGGTGCGATTGGAGCACTTAACTTAGACACCGTCAACAAACACGTGTATAAGGTTTGATAGGCCGCAATTTTATCTTGTGCGTATTCTCCCTTCCAGAAACGTCTTCTGCACAAACGAACATACCAATTGCTCAAATTTTCTTGTACAAAATCGGAAATGGCGCGAGCTGCTTTCGTGGGTTCATAATCAGCATAATACCCGTCTACCTCTTTTACTAAAGTGTTTAACTCTGACAAGATCCAACGATCAATTTCTGGCCTATCTTGTAATGGCACATCTGGTTCGCTGTAGGTAAAGCCATCAATATTAGCATACAAACTAAAGAAGGAATAGGTATTGTATAATGTTCCAAAGAATTTACGTCTTACCTCAGCAATACCTTCTAAGTCAAATTTCAGGTTATCCCAAGGATTAGCATTCGAAATCATGTACCAACGCGTAGCATCTGGTCCATATTCATCCAAAGTAGTAAACGGATCAATCGCGTTCCCTAAACGCTTGGACATCTTTTGTCCATTTTTATCCAACACTAATCCATTAGACACTACATTCTTATACGCTATACTATCAAACACTAATGTTCCAATAGCGTGTAACGTATAGAACCATCCTCTGGTCTGATCGACTCCTTCTGCAATATAATCTGCGGGATACGATTCATTATTGTCAATCAATTCTTTGTTCTCAAATGGATAGTGCCATTGCGCATAAGGCATAGCCCCACTGTCAAACCACACATCAATCAAATCACTTTCGCGTTGCATTGGTTTGCCAGATTCAGATACTAATGTAATCTTATCAACTACATTTTTATGCAAATCAATCTGATCATAATTAGCTTCGGACATATTTCCTATTTCGAATCCTTGGAATGGATTTTCCTTTTGGAATCCTGCTGCGATTGATTTCTCTATTTGGTTAACTAATTCTTCGACCGAACCAATTATAATTTCTTCTGTTTTGTCTTCGGTTCGCCAAATCGGCAATGGTATCCCCCAATATCGTGAACGGGATAAATTCCAGTCATTAGCATTTTTCAACCAGTTCCCGAAACGTCCTTCTCCTGTAGATTTTGGTTTCCAGTTAATCGTATTGTTCAAATCAAACATACGATCCTTAATCTCCGTTACCTTCACAAACCAGCTATCTAACGGATAATATAATACTGGTTTATCAGTTCTCCAACAATGTGGGTAACTGTGTACGTATTTTTCAACCTTAAAGGCTTTATTTTCCTCTTTTAACTGAATCGCAATCTCAACATCTACTGAACGTTCTGGTGCTTCTCCCTCATCATAATATTCGTTCTTTACATATTTACCAGACACCTCTCCAAGACCCTCAATGAATTTCCCTTGTAAGTCTACCAAAGGCACTGGGTTTCCATTTTCGTCCAAAACCAACATAGGCGGAACTTCTGGTGTAGCTTCTTTAGCTACCTTGGCATCATCTGCACCAAATGTAGGCGCTGTATGTACAATCCCTGTACCGTCTTCGGTGGTTACGAAATCACCCGAAATTACTCTAAAAGCATTCTCTGGATTTTGATATGGCAACGCCAATGGCAATAATTGCTCATATTCTACACCCACCAAGTCAGCTCCTTTACATTCAGCTAATATTTGATAAGGAATCTTTTTGTCCCCTGATTTATAATTGGCAAAATCGTCTTCTGATTCGGCAGCTTTATATTTACCATTAAATTGCTTCGCCACTAAGTTTTTGGCTAAGACCACAGTAATCGGCTCAAAAGTGTATTGATTAAAAGACTTAACCACCACGTAATCAATTTTTGGCCCGACCGTCAAAGCCGTATTACTCGGCAAAGTCCATGGTGTTGTCGTCCAAGCTAAGAAATGAATGGTTCCATATCCTTTCAACACGTCAACCAAGGTTTCTTCTTTAGCTTTAAACTGCGCTACAATGGTAGTATCCGTAACATCGCGGTAACAGCCCGGTTGATTTACCTCATGAGAACTCAATCCTGTCCCTGCTTTAGGTGAATACGGCTGGATAGTGTACCCCTTGTACATCAAATCCTTATCATAAATTTGCTTGAGTAACCACCATACACTTTCCATGTATTTTGGTTTATAGGTAATATATGGATCTTCCATATCAACCCAGTATCCCATTTTCTCAGTCAAATCATTCCAGATGCCAGTATAGCGCATGACTGCATTTTTACAGGCTTGATTGTATTCTTCGATGGTGATTTTAGTACCTATATCTTCCTTTGTAATACCTAACTCCTTCTCAACTCCCAACTCAACAGGCAATCCATGTGTATCCCAACCTGCTTTACGCTTAACTTGATATCCTTTTAATGTTTTGTAACGACAAAAAATATCTTTAATGGCACGCGCCATCACGTGATGAATTCCTGGCAATCCATTCGCTGAAGGTGGCCCTTCAAAAAAGACAAATGGCTCGTTACCTTCACGGGTAGTGATACTCTTTTCAAATATGTTTTGCTTGTTCCAAAAATCTAAAACTTCAGAAGCTACTGTAGGCAAGTTAAGCCCTTTATACTCAGTAAATTTCATGTCGATACGCTCGCATTATTTAATCAATGTGCGAAAGTACTAATTTTAGATTAAAGATTCGAGATTAAAGATTCGAGATTGAAAATTTTGGGCACGCCCTTCACTTCCAGATTAAACATATTAATTATTATCTTAGCCGTATGAAAATAAAAGACCTTATTTACGCTAAGATTAACGATTTTGCCTTTTTATGTAAGTCAAATAAGGTTAAGTCATTATACGCATTTGGTTCTTCAGTTACTGAGAATTTTAATGAAGCATCTAGCGACATTGATTTATTAATTGAAATCGACAGCGAAGACCCTATTGAAAAAGGAGAAAAATTGTTGTTTTTATGGGATAAATTTGAAGAGTTTTTTCAACGAAAAGTGGATTTACTTACTCAAAATTCTTTAAAAAACCCTGTACTTAAAAAAAGTATAAACGCCACAAAAATCTTGATTTATGACGGAAAAAGGCAAGAAGTATCTTTCTGATATTTTAATGGCGATTGATTTAATCGAACAATTCACTTCGGATATTACTGGATTTTCATCTTACGAATCTGATTTAAAAACACAAAGTGCTGTTGAACGGCAGCTGGTAATTATCGGAGAAGCTTTAAACATGTTCAAAAAATCAGATGTTGACGTTGCAATTAAAAACGATGTTTAAATTATTGGTTTTAGAAACCGCTTGGTTCATGCCTACGATAGTATCGACAATTCCATTGTTTGGGTAATTCTTAAAAGGCACATCCCTTTATTGAAAGAAGAGATTGAATCTATTTACAAAAATCCCGCGTAAGCGATAGCAGTTTAAAGCCCTAATTATTCTTCCTCTTTCAAAGCATTCCAACCTCTGGCTTTTAAAGGAATGGCTTCGTTATTACGAGTGATTAAATTGGTGCCGTTCGAGGCATCGGTCATATGACCAATTACTGTCAAGTTAGGATTTCCTTTAATCTTATCGTAGTCGTCTAAAGCAATAGTAAACAACAATTCATAATCTTCACCACCGTTAATGGCAATCGTAGTGCTGTCTACATTAAATTCTTCACAAACAGCGATTAACTGAGGATCCAACGGCAATTTATCTTCAAAGAGACTACAACCCATCCTAGATTGTTTACAAATATGTAGTATCTCTGACGTTAATCCGTCTGAGATATCAATCATAGCGGTTGGCACTACTTCTAAATCATGTAACAACTTTTGTATATCCTGACGTGCCTCCGGTTTGAGCTGTCTTTCAATTAAGTAGGTATAGTTTTCTAAATCAGGCTGATTGTTTGGATTTACTTTAAAAACCTCTTTTTCACGCTCTAATACTTGTAAACCCATATAGGCCGCTCCAATATCTCCCGTCACAACAATTAAATCACTATTTTTTGCTCCATCACGGTAGGTCAATTGTTTTTCATCAGCCACCCCTATAGCCGTTACACTGATGATTAGCCCTTTTTGAGAAGAGGTAGTATCCCCACCAACAATATCCACATTATACACTTTGGCCGCCAATTTCATCCCATCATATAACTCCTCGATAGCTTCTAACGGAAAACGATTAGAAACAGCTATAGAAATCGTAATCTGCTGAGGCACAGCATTCATCGCATAGATATCCGACAAATTCACTACCACAGATTTATACCCCAGATGTTTCAATGGCACATAGGCCAAATCAAAATGAACACCTTCAATCAACAAATCTGTAGAAACCACTGTTTTTTGATTCGCATAATCCATTACTGCTGCATCATCACCCACACCTCTAAGTGTAGATTTATGGTGATGCACAATGTCTTGTGTTAAATGCTCAATAAGTCCAAATTCTCCTAATTCAGATAATTTGGTTCTTTGTGGATTTTTGTCTTCAATCATGGATTTTGTTTTATGCTAACCAAGCAGACCATGGTAATCTACTCAATACCAAAACTAATGCAATAGAATATAATAGCGCAATGGTTTTAAATTTTTCTGAAGCCGTCTCCTTTTTCTTGTGCTTAGAGAATCCCATCGTGATCAAAACAATAGCAATTATCATAACCGAAGGATGCTCCACTACATACAAGCGCAAAGTACTATCTTTCATCACTTCGCCCATTCCAACTTCCGAAATCGAAGCGAAATATGGAGACATAAAATAAGCCACCAAACCTATCAAAAGTTGAATATGACTCACTATCAAAGTGAACAAGGCTATCCTAAAATCCTTATTTGCAAAATCCTTTTTGCTAGACAATCCCATCCATGAGTTAGCAGATGCAATTACTAAAAGCAACAATACTAAGTAAGCCCAAAGGGAATGTAAATTCTGTAATATACTGTACATATCTATTCTATTTATTAGTTGTTTTTATAAGTCAAATCCTATGTTTACACCCAACTTTTGGGCGATAATCTTATTAATCTTTTGCTTTAGCTCAGGTATTTTTATACTTTCTATCACCTCATTACTAAAAGCATACATCAACAGCGCCTTAGCCTCTTTCTTAGGAATCCCTCGAGATTGCATATAAAACATAGCATCCCCATCCAATTGCCCGATAGTACATCCGTGGGAACATTTCACATCATCTGCAAAAATTTCTAATTGAGGTTTAGCATTTACTGTGGCTTTATCATTCAACAATACATTGTTATTTTGCTGAAAAGCGTCTGTCTTTTGCGCTTCTTTTTCTACATAAATCTTACCATTAAAAACTCCTGTAGATTTCCCTCCGTAGATTCCTTTATAATTTTGATGACTTTCGCAATTGGGATGTGCATGGTGTACCAATGTATAATGATCTACATGCTGTTTATCTCCAATAATAGTAATTCCCTTTAGAATACTATTGATTCGTTCGTCCTTATGGTAAAAGTTCAGATTGTTTCTAGTCATGCTTCCGCCAAAAGAAAAAGTATGTACTGAAACCGTACTATCCTTCTTCTGAGAGATATACGTATTATCAATCAATGAAGCTTCTTGTGTATCATTCTGCACCTTGTAGTAATCAACAATAGCTCTCTTTTGTGCAAAAACCTCAGTAACAGAATTAGTCAATACTTTGTTTGAATTCAAACATTGATTTTTTTCAATTATTTGAACGTGAGCATTCTCCCCAACAATTATCAAATTGCGTGGCTGTAATAACAATTCAGCTTCAACACCTGTAGAAAAATTAATAATCTCAATAGGCTTATCTACCACTTTACCTTTAGGAACATTAATGTATGCACCTTCATAAGAAAATGCAGTATTTAAAGAGGTTAAACTCTCTTGTATATCAGCTACTTTATTAAAATAAGTATCGATAACCATTTTATATTTTGGTTTGTTTAGTGCAGCCGACATTAAACAAACATCTAATCCTTCATGTGTAGTTTGTGACAAAAAGGAATTGTACTTCCCATCCACAAAAACCACCTTATAAGTATCCACTTCTTGTAAGAAATACTCTTTAACTTC
Organism: Flavobacteriales bacterium; assembly: GCA_020635875.1. Taxonomy (GTDB): domain Bacteria; phylum Bacteroidota; class Bacteroidia; order Flavobacteriales; family Flavobacteriaceae; genus Flavobacterium. The sequence continues at coordinate 202,238 of JACJYY010000003.1, read as the reverse complement.
TTTTAATTCAACGGTTTTGTTGTTTTTGGAAAAAACGCTGAAATCAGTCTTAACCAAGGTGTTTAACGAGGTATATTTCCACGCTTCATCCTTTTTGGTCGGGAAGCCTACTTTTTCAAAATTCTTTATGGCCTCAGTGCGCACATCATGAACAGCAGCAGAAGTATCTACTGTCTCTTCAAAAGCCATAAATGACGAAATTAATTTATCTTTTAAATCCATTTGACTGAGATTTGAGATTTGAGATTTGAGATTTGAGACTAGTTACCCTAATTTCAAATTTTTAATTTCAAACTTCGAATTTTACTTATTCTCTGATTTTATCCAATCGTATCCTTTTTTCTCTAATTCCAAAGCCAATTCCTTACCTCCTGTTTTCACAATTTTGCCATTGTATAATACATGCACAAAATCCGGTACGATATAGTCCAATAAACGCTGATAATGTGTAATCACCAACACTGCATTTTTATCACTCTTTAATTTATTAACGCCATTCGCTACAATACGCAACGCATCGATATCCAAACCCGAGTCCGTCTCATCTAAAATAGCAACCTTAGGCTCTAACATCGCCATCTGAAAAATTTCATTTCTCTTTTTTTCTCCTCCCGAAAACCCTTCATTTAAAGAACGAGACAAAAACTTACGATCAATCTCTAATAACTCCGACTTCTCACGAATTAATTTCAACATTTGATTCGCTGGCATTTCTTCTTTTCCGTTTGCCTTTCTCGATTCATTGATGGCGGTTTTCATAAAGTTGGTCACAGAAACCCCTGGTATCTCAACAGGATACTGAAACGACAAGAATATCCCCTTATGCGAACGTTCCTCTGGAGCCAACTCTCCAATATCCTCTCCCTCCAGAATAATTTCTCCTTGAGTAACTTCGTAATTTTCGTTACCTGCAATTACAGATGACAAGGTACTTTTACCAGATCCGTTAGGCCCCATAATAGCGTGAACCTCTCCTGGTTTGATTTCTAAGTTAATCCCCTTTAATATTTCTTTATCCTCAACTGAGGCGTGTAAATTTTTGATACTTAACATTCGTTCGAAAATTTATAAAGTCTAAAGTCTGTAAAGTCCACTTACTCTAAACCATTTATCTATGTTACTTAAATTCTTTTTTAACTCTATATTCCGAAACCCAAAAGACTTTTCACTTTTGACTTTCCAACTTTTTACTGTCGATTACCCTACAGACCCCTCCAAAGAAATTTCTAATAATTTCTGCGCTTCTACCGCAAATTCCATCGGCAATTTATTCAAAACGTCCTTACTGAACCCATTTACAATTAAAGCAATGGCTTTTTCTGTTGGAATACCACGCTGGTTACAATAAAACACCTGATCTTCTCCAATCTTACTGGTTGTTGCCTCATGTTCTATTTGCGCTGTACTGTTCTTTGATTCGATGTATGGAAAAGTATGTGCGCCACATTTATTCCCCATTAGCAAAGAATCACATTGTGAAAAGTTACGTGCGTTTTCGGCTCTCGAATTTATTTGTACCAATCCACGGTAACTGTTTTGGGATTGACCTGCTGAGATTCCTTTTGAGATGATTGTACTCTTCGTGTTTTTCCCTAAGTGAATCATCTTTGTTCCTGTGTCCGCTTGTTGATAGTTATTGGTTACCGCAATCGAATAAAACTCTCCGATTGAGTTATCTCCTTTCAGTACACATGATGGATATTTCCAAGTTACGGCAGAACCTGTTTCAACTTGTGTCCAAGAAATCTTCGCATTGGTCTCGCAAAGCCCTCTTTTGGTTACAAAATTGTAAACCCCTCCCTTTCCTTCTTTGTCTCCCGGGAACCAGTTCTGAACGGTAGAATATTTAATCTCTGCGTTGTCCATAGCAATTAACTCTACCACAGCAGCATGCAATTGATTCTCATCTCTTGATGGTGCCGTACACCCTTCCAAATAACTGACATAACTTCCTTCATCGGCTACCACCAAGGTACGCTCAAACTGTCCTGTACCTGCTTGATTGATTCGGAAATAGGTAGAAAGTTCCATTGGACATTTTACTCCTTTTGGAATATAACAAAATGACCCATCTGAAAACACCGCTGAATTGAGTGCCGCATAGAAATTATCTTTGGTTGGAACGACCGAACCGATGTATTTCTTCACTAATTCTGGATGTTCTTTAATCGCTTCCGAAATAGAACAGAAAATAATACCTTTTTCAGCTAGGGTTTCTTTAAATGTAGTGGCAACAGAAACTGAATCCATCACAATATCTACTGCTACACCGGCTAATTTCTTTTGTTCATCTATAGAAATCCCTAATTTTTTGAATGTCTCTAACAACTCAGGATCTACCTCATCAATACTATTGTATTTCGGTTTTTTGTTAGGTGCCGAATAATAGGAAATTGCCTGAAAATCTGGCTTTTTATATTTTACATTAGCCCATTCTGGCTCTTCCATCTCTTGCCATACACGGAAAGCTTCTAAACGCCACTCCGTCATCCATGCTGGCTCTTCCTTCTTTTTGGAAATCGCACGAACAATATCCTCGTTGAGACCAACAGGTAAAGTATCGGATTCTATATCAGTATAAAATCCATACTCGTACTCTTTATTCTCTAATTCAACCTTTAAATCGTCCTCTGTATACTTACTCATTTTTTAATTTAAAAATTTAAAGATTCAAAGATTTAAGAATTATGTATTTCCAAAATCACGCAATCTTTCAATCATTCAATTCTTCAATTATCGCACAGCGATTTTAATCTACAATGAAAATGACTCTCCACACCCACACGTTCTATTCGCGTTAGGGTTGTTAAACACAAATCCTTTTCCGTTCAAGCCTCCAGAATATTCTAAAGTAGTTCCCGCCAAGTACAAAAAGCTTTTTTTGTCCACAGCAATTTTTACTTCATTATCCTCAAAAACTTTATCGTTTTCTCCAATAGTATTGTCAAACTTTAAATCATATGACAAACCTGAACAACCACCACTTTTAACCCCCACACGAACGTAGTCGTTACGAGGGTCAAACCCCTCCTCTTCCATAAGAGAAGAAACCTTTTTTTTAGCTGTTTCTGAAACCTTTATCATACCTAAATTAGATTTTGTCTAAATTAACGCTACAAATATAGATAGATAAACGCTGTGTTCAATCGAAGTTAAATAGAATTTAACAATAAGTCGATAGGATTTAAGTAAAGAAAACTATGCTTATTCCTTTACCACACGAACCGTTTGAGTATCATTTTCAGACTCAAAAACAAGAATGTAATTCCCTGAACTAAGATAACCTAATGAAATTGTTTTCCCTTTTATTTCTTGCTGACCAACTTGTCGTCCTGTTGTGTCAAATACTTGAACAGAATTATAGTCTTCGGAAGATATCGTTAAAATATCTTGAACTGGATTTGGAAATACTGAAATTGATGAATAGTTAAGACTAAAACCGCCTGACGAAAGTGTTTCTGAGCAAGTGCCCCATACAGGATAAAAATCTGTAGACAAAAACCCTTCTTTATTAAAACTAATGGGCTCTGTTGTTATTTTTTCTACACACCAATTACTAATATCTCTGTCATAAGTTGATTTAAAAAACATCGATGTCATATTAGTAACATTACTCACATCCCAGCTCGAAATATCTTGATCAAAACTTTGTGTACTTTCAAACATAGCCCGCATGACCGTTACCGCACTTACATCCCAATTCCCTATGGATTGATTAAATGCTTTGGCAGCAGTGAAAACTCCTCCCATATCTGATACGTTACTCACATCCCAATCACCAATAGCTTGGTTAAATGCTGTCGCGTTTCCAAACATATTAGACATATCAACGACCTTACTGACATCCCAAAACTTCATCGACTGATTATAGGTTGTGGCATAGTTGAACATTCCAGACATAGTTGTCACATAACTTACATCCCATGAAGAAATATCTTCGTTAAAATTAGGCTGATTATAGAACAAACTATTCATATCCGTAATCCCGCTTGTACAAGTAGTACTGGCATTCTCAGTTGTGATTTGGTCTTTAGTTCTTTTAGTATAAATCACCCCATTAACTTCACCAGTCTCACCTACTTCAGCATCTGGACACATACAGGTCACACCGTTTTCATGAAGATAAAAATTAGGAAGTGGACATGTTCCCCATTTTGGATAATTTTCGACCAATAAACCCGAATCTGTTGCAAAATCTTCTGGTAAAGTTTGAATCAAAGAAACACACCAATTACCTATATTCTGATTAAAACTAGCTGCTTTATTGAACATTCTTACCATATCAGTAACACTGCTCACATCCCAATCACCAACATACTGGTTAAATTCTTTAGCATAACTAAACATGTCAGTCATCTCAACAACTTTACCTACATCCCAACGATTGATATTCTGGTTGAATGAAATAGCACTATAAAACATTCCTGACATATTTGTCACATTACTCACATCCCAACCGCTAATATCTTGATCAAAGCTATTAGCCCATGAAAACAGCGAATTCATGTTCTCTACATTACTCACATTCCACTTACTAATATCTTGATCAAAAGCCATTGCAGCTTTAAGCATCGCACTCATATCTATCACATTACTTACATCCCAATTACTTATATCTTGATTAAATGACTCCGTAACATAAAACATATGACTCATGTTTGTCACGCTACTCACATCCCAACTACTTATATCGTCATTAAAGGCAATATTTTCAGCAAACAAATAACTCATATCCGTAATCCCACTTGTACAAGTAGATGATGCATTACCCATATGAATTTGATCTTTTGTCCTCTTGGTATAAACCACTCCATTAACCTCCCCTGTCTCTCCGACTAGAGCATCAGGACACATACAAGTCACGCCATTTTCGTGGAGATAAAAATTAGGATTGCTTTGAGCTAAAACAACTGTAGTAAATAGTAAAACAAAAAGTGAAAGTATAGTTTTTCTCATGACTCAAAATTTAAACCCGCAATATACGGATTTACTTCAAGTCCTTCACTCTCAACTGCACACTAACATCACCCCGCCATTCGTTTTCATCAATGCAATAAACCGCGGAAAACTCACCACGCTGCACTTCGGACAACTTATTACCTTTACCGAAAGCTATAGCCTTAAAAGTACTATCCCCATCCGTTACATTTAGACTTAGATGTGATGAATCAGAACCGATTTGTTTAGCATAACCTGTATCCCTTAGATTATGGGTTAAAAATACGGGGGTTCGATTCTTAGGACCAAAGGGTGCAAATTGCTTAAGAATACGGATAAACTTAGGTGTTATTTTGCTGAGCGGAATTTCAGCATCGATTTTCACTTCTTCTTCCTGACAGGATTCAGAAATTGTAGCAGCAACGACGGCTTCAAATTTATCTTTGAATTTTTGGTAGTTACGAGGCTCTAAGGTTAATCCAGCTGCACTCACATGTCCTCCAAATTGAATCAAATACTCCTTACAAGCCTCAATCGCTTTATACACATCAAAACCAGGCACGGATCGGGCCGAGGCAGCGAGATAGTCACCGCTTTTAGTAAAAACTAAAGTAGGTCGATGATAGGTTTCAATTAACCGTGAAGCAACAATACCGATAACCCCTTTATGCCAAGTTTCTTTATACACTACCGTGGTGGCGTTCTCTTGTTCCTTATTAATCTTTATTTGCAACAGAGCTTCTTCGGTGATAGTTTTATCCAAATCCTTTCGCTCTGTATTGAACAATTCAATTTCATGTGCTTTTTGCAGCGCCACTTTAGGATCAGTTTCAGTCAACAAGTCCACCGCATAATTTCCACTTTCGATACGACCCGCAGCATTGATACGAGGAGCAATAGTAAACACCACATCAGAAATATCGTAAGTCGTTTTTCTGAATTCGCCAAAAAGTGCTGTAATACTTTCTCTTGGGAATTTATTGATGATTTCCATTCCATAATAAGCCAGCACTCGGTTTTCTCCATCAATCGGAACGATATCCGCCCCTATCGCCACAGCAACTAAATCGAGATAAGAAGTCAAATCATCAATAGTCTGTCCTCTATTTTGGCCTAGAGCCTGAATCAATTTAAACCCTACACCACAGCCACATAACTCGTCATAAGGATAATTACAATCTTGTCTTTTGGGATCCAAAACCGCCACTGCATCCGGAATAGTTTCACCAGGCAAATGATGATCACAGATAATAAAATCAACACCTAAAGTTTTGGCGTAAGCTACTAAATCAATGGATTTAATACCGCAATCTAAAGCAATAATCAATTTGCAATCATTATCTGCTGCGTAGTCAATTCCCTGTCTAGAAATTCCATAACCCTCGGTATAACGGTCAGGAATATAAGTATCCACTCGATTATAATAACTTCGGAGGTAAGAAGACACTAACGAAACAGCTGTCGTACCATCCACATCATAATCCCCAAAGACTAAAACATTTTCTTGATTAGCAATGGCAGTTTCGATACGTCCTACCGCCCGATCCATATCTTTCATCAGATAGGGATCATGTAAATCATCTAAACTAGGCCTAAAAAAGGTTTTGGCCTCCTCAAAAGTGGTAATACCGCGTTGCACTAATAGACGTGCAATCAACTCATCAACTTGGAGAGCAATCGCTAATTGTTTAACTTTTTCGGAATCAACTTCTTGGATAGTCCAACGCATATTTTTTTTCATTAAACAATCGACAACTTCAAAAGTATCTCATTTTTATTTAACAATTCAATTATACCAACTTACATTTTAAACGTTATTTTCGCAACTTCAATCTTGCTTACTTGAGTAATATGAACACCAAAACAAACCTATTAATCACCGTTATATTTTTCTTTTACAGTTATCCAAGTGTTGCTCAAACTAGTTATTCTGGAAGGTTTGAGTTAGGCAATCTAAAATCATTAGGAACTATCGTTGATGTTGACCCAAGTGTTGGTTGGCGCGGACATTATTTGGATGAAAACGCAAAAGGATTAAGAGTGGATTGGGTGAACGGTATTTCCTTCAACCGTAAACTATTCACAGGAATAGGATTAGGCTACCTTAATTTTGAAGGTATTAATGGATTCTGCTTATACTCTGATTTAGAATATGTCCCGCTTAAGTACAAGTTCTCTCCATTAATCAATTTCAAATTAGGTTATAGTCATATTTGGAATCAGTATGATGGTGGTACAAAAACCTCTTTAATTGAATTAAATCTAGGCCTCCATCACAAACTGAACAACAGGCACTCTATTTCTTTAAAATCAGGAATCACTCTAACTCAACAATCACTACTAATCCCAATAACTTTAGGATTTCGATATTAGAAAAACTAAAACCTTTTTCCTATTAAAAAGCCAAAACGCGGATATCCGCTAATATTGGTCGGTCCACCGCCAATCAAAACTTCATGTATATAACCTTTTGATGTCAAATATTTAAACCCGGTTGCAATACCTCCACCATATTCAAAAAATGAATTTTCTATAAAGCCATTTCCTAAGCGTTCTTTCATTTTATGAGGGTAATAGCTTCCGAAAAGATTTCCCTCAACGAAAAGACCTGAGCCTTTCTTCCTAAATATATAATAACGATAATACGGAATTAAAATTAAGCTATGCGGTCGAATGCATAATTCACAATAATCTTCAATTTTTAACTTAAACCGAAGTGTTCCTCCAAAAGATAAACCTACACTTGATTTTTGAGACAAAATCCGTTGATAATCTATATTATAAAAACTACCCGTTAAAGAAGAAGCGATGTAAAGGTAATTTAACCGAATTTCATTTGGTTTTATTATAACCTCATCTTCATTCTTTTGAGCTTGACTTATCAGACAAAAGATTAATCCCAACCCCAAACAAATCTTTTTCCCCATTACGATTATAGACAATTATCAAACCAAATTAATCAACCTTAGCTACTCACAATCCCCATCACAGTCCTCTGCATTTTGATAATCTTCCTCAGTAATTACAAAATTCTCAACAGTACTATGATAGACACAAAAGTTTAACGGATTTCGCTTATTTTCCGAGCACTCTCCTAAATACACAAGTGCTTTAGAGTTATCGAAAACCACTCTTATAGAATCTCTTCTTTCAAAAAAATCTGAAAAATCATATGGGTTTGGAGGTAAACCATCTTGGTGTGTCTTTGTCATATGTTCTCCGTCTTTTAAATATATAATCAAAGGAGGAAAAACACTAGTAGAGGTTTTGCTATATCCTATTATTTTTACTTCAGCACCACTATGATTCTCTATTGTATACGTGTAAGTCGTTACTCCGTCATCTTCTTTACACCCGAATAATATTAAACAAAAACTTAAACAAATTAATCTGCATCTCATAATAAACACTAATTCCAGTTTACATGATTTGGATGATTATGTGTGTTTCTTTGTCCATTTACTTCGTCTTTTTGACATGAATAAATCACAAAGGCAACAGTAACGAATAAAAATAGTTTAACTCCAATTTTCTTCATAACTTCTTTTATTGATTGAGCAACAAAAGTAGCCTAGAGAATTGTTAATGTTAGTTAATCAAACATGAAAATTATGTTAAAAATAGCCTACGCCTTGTGGTATTCGATAGCTGTAGTTACTTGAGCAAATTGACGAAACATCTCCATCACTCCACAGTACTTATCTACTGATAAGCTAACCACCTTTTGCAATTTAGCCTCGTCTAAATCACTTCCGTAAAAATGAAATACAACGTGTACTTTATTGTAATGTTTTGGGTGTTCTTCGGTCATTTCTGCATCAATATCAATGTGAAAATTATCCACTTCTAGACGCATCTTTTTAATCAATGAAGCCACATCAATTCCTGAACAACCAGCCAACGCCGATAACATCAAAGCCTTAGGGCGGTATCCTTTCCCTTGTCCTCCTACTTCTTCTGCTCCGTCGATAGGCACCGTTTGCCCTGAAGGATTTTCAGATTCGAAAGCAACTCCACTTACCCATTTTGTACTAATCTTATTTGTAGCCATCTTTTTATTTTTTTGATTTTTTGAATATTGGCACTGCTGAACAGGCTTCGCCATACATGATACTTCTGGCAAAAGGTTGTAATTTTTGCAAGGCCAAACTATATATTTCCTGAGGAATGTCTTTATCCGAACACCCTTTTATAATTACGGGTTTGTCTTGATACACCGAAAAGTCAATTTCAGCTAAGGTTTGCTGATACAAAGCCATGTCCAAATCATGAATACTTCCATGTACACAATTTTTGGCCACAGCCAATACATGAGAAGCCACTAACATAAAGGTCCATGCTGGCAAAATCGCATCTGTACTACAGGTTATAGCCACAAGACTATTTTTGTAAATAGACCAATCAAAGTCCTTTAATTGTTGTCTAAATTCTTTTTCCTTTAGTACAAATCCCTCAAACAACCATTGACTAATATCCAAAGTAACACGATTACCCGACACATAGTAATCCTCCAAATCGAAGATTTCTAAAGAACTTTCAGCAACCTTATTTACTATCTCGTCCATTGTTACAACATCCCCAATTCTAACATTGCTTCTTCGCTCATCATGTCTTTTGTCCATGGTGGATCAAAGGTTATTTCTACAAAAGCACTTCTAATACCTTTGATAGATTGTACTTTTTCTTCTACCTCTTTAGGCAACGATTCGGCTACAGGGCAATTAGGCGAAGTCAAAGTCATTAGAATTTTCACTTCTGAGTCTTCGCTTACCATAACATCGTATATCAATCCCAATTCATAAATATCAACTGGAATCTCTGGGTCGTATATCGTCTTAAGTACCGATACTATTTGTTCTCCCAATAAATTAGTGTCTATTGTTTCTTCTGACATAACTTTTACTTTTTAGTTTGAAACGCTAAAGCGTACATTTTAATTTGCTTGACCATAGACACCAATCCATTGGCTCTGGTTGGCGACAAGTGTTCTTTAAGACCTATCTCATCAATAAAAGAAGTGTCTGCTTCTAAAATGGCTGCCGGTGATTGATTAGAAAACACTCGGATCAAAATAGCTATAATTCCTTTGGTCAAAATCGCATCACTATCTGCTGTAAAAACCACTTTATCATCTATCAAATCTCCTTTTACCCATACCTTTGATTGACATCCTTTGATGATATTTTCATCTACTTTGTCTTCTTCTGCTATTTTGGGCAAACCCTTTCCTAAGTCAATGATATACTCATACCGTTGCATCCAATCATCAAACATGGAAAACTCATCAATTATCTCTTCTTGTATCTCTGCTATTGTCATTTTTCTCTTTTTATGAAAGCATCATTTGTGCTTTAATCACACCTTCCACTAATCTGTCAATTTCTTCTTTGGTATTGTAAAATGCAAAAGAAGCTCTTATTGTACCTGGAATACCATAAAAGTCCATAATAGGCTGTGTACAATGGTGTCCAGTACGTACTGATATTCCTAATTTATCTAATATAACCCCCACATCATAAGGATGAACACCCTCTAAGTTGAAAGATATCACAGATGTTTTTTCTTTGGCTGTTCCGTATATTTTCAAACCTTCAATAGCAGAAAGTTTTTCGGTTCCGTAATCCAATAATTCCTTTTCGTAGGCCGCAATGTTTTCAAAACCAATGTCATTCATATAATCAATAGCCTTCCCTAACACAATACCTCCCGCAATATTTGGCGTCCCAGCCTCAAACTTATGAGGCAAATCGGCATAGGTTGTTTTCTCAAAAGTTACTGTGGCAATCATCTCTCCTCCTCCTTGATACGGTGGTAACTTGTGTAACCATTCTTCCTTTCCATATAGAATTCCTGTCCCAGTAGGCCCACAAATTTTGTGGCCAGAGAACACATAAAAATCGCAATCCAAGGCCTGTACATCAGGTTTTAAGTGCGGGGTTGATTGTGCCCCATCAATTAAAACAGCAGCACCAACGGCATGTGATTTTTCTATGATTAATTCGATTGGATTAATTGTTCCCAATGCATTAGAAATATGGTTTACCGCCACAATTTTGGAATTGGAAGTAATCACATTATCTAGTTCTTCGACGATCAACTCTCCATTCTCATTCATTGGAATCACTTGCAGCTTTGCTCCTGTTTGTTCACACAAAATTTGCCAAGGCACAATATTACTATGATGCTCCAAAGCAGAAACTACTACTTCATCACCTTCTTTTAATAAAGCTCTGAATCCATTAGCTACCAAATTAATCCCGAAGGTGGTTCCTGAAGTGAACAACACCTCATAACTATGCTCGGCATTAATGTGTTTTTGAATTTTTAGACGAGACTCTTCATAAGCATCCGTGGCCCATTGACTCAAAGTATGTACTCCTCTATGAATGTTTGCATTGATGCTTTCGTAATATTTCGAAATAGCATCGATTACCTGTTTGGGCTTCTGTGAAGAAGCCGCATTATCAAAATACACCAATGGTTTCCCGTTCACCTCTTGATCCAAGATGGGGAAATCCGCTCTAATTTTATCGATGTTAATCATACCTCCTACTGTGTAAATTGAATCCACAAATTTAGCACAACTATTCATTTAAAACGAACGGAACAAGATTGAATGTTTGAATAAAGGGATTGAAGAGATTTATTAAGAAAACAACCCATCAATCTTATCGACAATCGTCTGCGCTAATTTGCGGTGGCTTTCAAAAGTCCATCCTGCGATATGAGGAGTAAGCAATACGTTATCAGCTTGTAACAGGTAATTAAACGCTTCGGGCATTTTATCGGAAAATAGAGATTCAAAAGATAGTTTTTCGTATTCTAAAACATCGAGTCCAGCACCCAATATTTTTTTGGCCTTAAGCCCGGCTACTAAATCATCGGTTACTACACTGTTTCCTCGTGCCGTATTGATAAACCAAAAGGGCTTTTTAATAGAACTAATAAATTTTGTATCAATCATTTTATCCGTTTCAGGAGTCCAAGGGGTGTGTAAACTAATAACATCCACTTCTTCTTGAAACTCTAGCAAAGAAACCTGTCGTGCATTTCCATCTCCTACATTCTCTTTGATATCATAACACAAAACTTCCGTATCAAACCCTTTTAGTTTTTTGGCAAACGACTTGCCCATATTACCGTAACCAATAATCCCTACAGTTTTTCCTTCTAATTCATAACCTCGATTAGGCTCTCGATTCCAAGCACCGTTTTGTATCTCACCATGTGCCCGATTAAGGTTGTTAAACAAAGAAAGTAAAACACCCAAAGCGTGCTCCCCTACAGCATTGCGATTTCCTTCGGGTGCAGCGATTAAATGAATGCCTTTTGATTCGGCATATTCGCAATCAATGCTTTCTAAACCTGCGCCTACACGAGCAATAAATTTGAGATTTGTAGCTTTGTCAAGGAAAGTTCTATCAATTTTAAATCGACTTCGAATCACGATACCGTGATAGTCCTGAATTTTCGCCTCAACTTCTGATTTACTTGACGTAAAGTCTTTATAGTTATCATAACCTAAAACCTCCAATTGCTCCCAAAGTATGGGATGATTAGAATCAATATGTAGTATTTTGATAGTTGCTTTCAAGCATTGAATAGTTTAAAACCCTAAAAATGTCTTAGCAATTGTAAAAAACAATAATATTCCTAATATATCGTTACTAGTAGTAATAAATGGACCTGTTGCTAACGCAGGATCTATACCATACCGATCTAAAACAATAGGGATAAATGTACCTATCAACGCGGCCATAATAATCACTAACAATAATGATAATGTAATTGTCAGTCCTATATATGGACTCACACCTAACAAAAAGAAAGCCCCAAAAAACAAAAGGGTCGACAATACAAACCCATTGAGTAAACTCAAGAATAACTCTTTAGATAACCGTTTAATCAAAGAGCCATGTATGGCATCATTTGCTAATCCTTGAATAATAATAGCCGACGATTGCACTCCAACATTACCCGCCATCGCAGCAATTAAAGGCGTAAAATAAAACAGTTCCTTGTATTTAGCCAAAGCCCCTTCAAAACCACCCAAAACAGCCACGCTAATCAAACCTCCAAATAAAGCCAAAATCAACCAAGGTAAACGCGCTCGAGCTAAATCCAAAATGGTATCATCAGAATCAACATCTTGAGAAATACCTGCTGCCAACTGGTAATCTTTATCCGCTTCCTCTTTGATCACGTCCACCACGTCATCTATGGTAATTCGCCCCACTAAATGCCCCAATTCATCTACTACTGGCACAGAGTTTAAATCGTATTTTTGCATCATCCGAGCTACTTCCACATCTTTAGCATCTACCCGAACAGAATCCACTCGTTTTAGAAAAACATCCTTTATTGGAGTACGAACAGAGGTCGTCAGTAGATCTTTTAAAGACAGTCTTCCTTTTAGCTTATTATCGTCGTCCACAACATAAATGGTATGCACACGACTCACGTTTTCGGCCTGTTCTCTCATCTCCTTCACACAAGTCAACACATTCCAATTCTCGTTTACTTTAATGAGCTCTTTACCCATTAATCCCCCTGCTGTATCCTCGTCATAACGTAATAATTCTACAATATCCTTGGCATGTTCCGTATCGAGTAACTCAGAGATAACTTCTTGTTTTTTCTCTTTTGGCAACTCACTAATGATATCTGTCGCATCATCAGTATCCAACTCATTGATCTCTTCTGCAATTTCTTTGGAAGACAGATTGGCTAAAATATCTTCTCGCAGGCCATCTTCAAGCTCTAACAGCACTTCTGCTGTTTTTTCACTATCTAAAATCTTAAATATATAAATGGCTGCTTGCAGTTCGATACTGTCTAAAACTTCAGCAATATCCGCATGGTGCTGATCTTGAAGCATCATCTTCAATTCAGCATCATTCTTAGAACGAACGAGTTCCTCGAAACTTAGGATTAATTCTTCTGTAATTTTAAACTCAGCCATAAGACTCTATTTTTTGCGTCAATGCTATAAAATCAGATACATCCATCTGTTCAGGTCGCAAACCCAAAACTGGATCTTCTTTTAACTGCTCTGGCAAAGGTATAACCTTTAGACTATTTCGTAACGTTTTTCTTCTCAGATTAAAGGCCGCTTTTACTACTCTAAAAAATAATTTTTCATCACAGGGTATACTGTAATCTGCTTTTCTTTTTAGCATCAAAACACCAGAGTCTACCTTAGGCGGTGGATTAAACACTTCTGGAGGCACGGTAAACAAATACTCGGTATCATAAAACGCTTGTACTAAAACAGATAAAATACCATACGCTTTTGTGCCCTTCTTTTCGCATATACGTTGCGCTACTTCTTTTTGAAACATCCCTGAAAACTCAGGTACTTGTTCTTTGTTTTCGAGCAATCGAAAGACAATTTGCGTCGAGATGTTATAGGGAAAATTTCCTACGATAGCGAATGGTTCTCCCCCAAAGTATTTCTTTACATTAAATTCCAAAAAATCCTCTGAAATAATTCGATCTGACAACTTCAAATAATGAGCACGCAAATAATCAACCGACTCCGTATCTATTTCAATCACATGAGTTTCGCCTTCCTTTTCCAACAAATATTTGGTCAACACTCCCATCCCTGGCCCTATTTCAAGAACTTTTTTATACCCTTGAAAAGACAAGGTATCCGCAATTCTTTGAGAAACGGATTCGTCTTTCAAAAAATGTTGTCCTAAATGTTTTTTTGCTTTTACTGACATAATTGAGTTTGAAAATTGAAAGTCATAAAGTTTAAAAGACGCATAAAAATACGAAAGTTAAAAAGTATTAAAGTTAGGGCACAGTTAAGAAATTATTAGTCGAAACAAAAGAAAACTTTCACACTTTCAACTTCCCAACTTTCAACTTTCCAGCTTTCACACTCATGTTAATACTCCCCCACCACCTCTAATTCCGTAGCAAACTCCAATACATTATTAGCAAACTTGTTTTGTACATGTCTTCGCATACGATCGGCATCTTCTAGGTAATATCTTTCCAGTAATTCTTTGGTGTTAGTATAATACTGTACCGAATAGGTTTGCCCTCCCATTTCTTCTTCCACCAAAACCTTCACCATCCGGGCATTAAAAAACTTACCCGTACTTAACATAGCAGGAATGTGAATGGTGTTCATCCAATCCAACCACTGAGTGACTACTTCGTCACTTATATTGGAAGTTACATTATATAATATCATAATACTCCATTATGTTAAAGCTCAAAGATACTACTCTTTTTGCGTTCGATGTATCAAAAGTTGGTGTCGCCTCTGAGCATTCGATACTCAAATTGACATTTGTTATAAAAAATACTGTCCACGTGCTCTACTATTACTTTTTCAAAACACGATTTTGCCTTTTCAATTTCATTGAGTTGCAGGTATAACAACCCAGAATAATAATAGGCTTCATCAATATAAATACTCTCAGAAGCATTTTCTATAATGTACTCATAACTCTTTATAGCCTCCTGTATTTTGCCTTCTTCGGTATACAATTGACCCAATCGGATTGCTGCTGGTTCATTGATAACATCATTAGGAAAGTCTTTTTTTAATTGCTCAAAAGCCTCAATTGACACTTGTGTTTTGCGTTGAAATTTTTTAAAATCTGCTTTGGCGAAAGCGGTAAGAGCGGCATAGGTACTATCCACTTGATTATTGTCTGTTATCAGCAAAAAAAGCTCTAAAGCATCATTGGCAATCAATTGTGTCTCGGAAGCTTTGAGCACTTTTACTTGTTTGAGTGCCCAATCAAAATCACCTTTATAATAACTTGTTTGAGCCACTTTAAATCGAGCTTCGTGACCAATAGGGTTATTCTTTAAATCCAGCTCAACCTGAGAGTAATAAATCAAGGCTCGATTGAATTGCTCCTGAAGCACCAATACATCTGCCAACTCCATCTTAATTTTTGATTTTTGAATGACATCTGTTGTGGTTTCCAGCAAAGCATTTAATCGCACTAGAGCTTGTTCAGGCTGATTGGCATAAAAAGCCTCAAAATGGGCTGTCAATATTTTTATTTCTGCACTTTCTGGATAGCTCCCGTATTGACTGATAAGATCTTTTATTTCTTTATCAAAAGAGGCGTATTCCTCTCTCTTTAACTCACTCAAGCGAATAGACAACAACTCATAGGTCAAACGCATTCGTAAACTTACCGCAATTTCTTGTTCAAGAATAAAACCCACAATTTCTTTTACAGCTTCGTCATCAGCTTCGTCAATCGCCATAAATGCCAAATTGACGATTCCTCTAAACTCGTTTGGCTCTCTTAAGACCACTGCTTTTTGCTGTCTAAAGGCTTTAGAAAATTCTTTATTCTGAACAAAATACCAACTCAAAAACTGATTCCAAAAAATGGTTTTGTCTTGCTGTGCTTTGAGTAATAACGCCTTTTTCAGATCATTTTTAAAATTTCCGTCGACATCATCCGCCATAAACCGACTCAAATAATTCTGAATAGTAATCAGCTGATTGGGTGTAATAAAAGCCTCTTCCAACAACAGCTCTATCATTTGGTTCGTATTTCCCTGTTGACCATATAACAATGCCATCTGGAAATTATAATTAGCATTGACATTTTTGGCTTGCGCTATTTGATAACTTTTGATTGCCCAATCCAACAAGGTTTTATCCTCAAAGGCTTTAGCAATGGAATAAACTAATCCTGGTCGTTTTTCAATTTCATCAATAGCTTTCTGGTAATACTTATCCGCTTTTTGAGTTTTACCCTCCAATTGAAGTGTATAGCCTAAATCGACAAGGTATTGATACTGTCTGTTTTTGTCAATCCTGTCTTCTAAAAGATCAATCGCTTCCGCATATTTGAGCCGTTGCTGATAACAGGCTATTAATCGATCAAAGTACAGGGTATTTGAAGGTGTTTTTTTATGCAATTCTTGATAGGCCAACTCCGCCTTTTCAAAGTCTCCCCTTTCAAAATAACTGTTGGCTATCTCAGGGTTTTGCCCAAAAAGCAGTACAGAAAAAGTAATTAGAACAAATGTAAGTAGCTGTCTCATTGCCCTAATATACACAAACTATAAAGATAGATTAGTCAATCCTATCAAAACCTGTATAAGGCACTAACACTTCTGGTATTATTATCCCTTCAGGTGTTTGATAATTTTCTAAAATCCCTGCTAATACACGAGGTAAAGCTAAAGAGCTTCCGTTAAGGGTATGCGCCAATTGTTTATCTCCTGCTGCATTTTTGAATCTTAATTTCAAGCGATTCGCTTGGAACGTTTCGAAATTAGAGACCGAACTGATTTCTAACCAACGGTCTTGCGCTGTAGAAAACACTTCAAAATCATAGGTTAAAGCAGAGGTAAATCCTAAATCACCTGCACATAAACGTAGAATCCGATACGGTAATTTAAGTTCATCTAAAATACCTTTGACGTGGTTTACCATCCCATCCAACGCTTCATAAGACTTTTCTGGATGCTCAATACGAACGATTTCTACTTTATCAAATTGATGTAATCGGTTTAAGCCTCTTACATGTGCTCCATAAGAACCTGCTTCTCTCCTGAAACAAGGGGTATAACATGTAGATAATATAGGTAACTGGGCTTCGTCAATAATGGTGTCTCTAAAGATATTGGTTACCGGCACTTCTGCTGTAGGAATCAAATACAAATCATCTATACCTATATGATACATCTGTCCTTCTTTATCTGGTAATTGGCCTGTCCCTTTCCCTGATGCTTCATTTACCACATGCGGCACCTGAAATTCTTTATATCCTGCTTCGGTGTTTTTATCTAAAAAATAATTGATTAATGCACGTTGCAAACGAGCTCCCTTTCCTTTGTATACAGGAAAACCAGCGCCTGTTATTTTAACGCCTAATTCAAAATCAATGATATCATACTTTTTGGCTAGATCCCAATGAGGCAATGCCCCTTCATGCAATTGTGGCACTTCTCCAACGCGTTCTACCTCCACATTATCCGCTTCTGATTTTCCTTCTGGAACGATGGCCGACGGAATATTAGGAATCTTATATAACAACTCTTGTAACTCATCAGAAAAAACTTGCATTTCTTCTGACAAACGTTTGCTTTCTGATTTGAGATGGGCGGTCTTTTCTTTAACGAGTTCAGCTTTAGCTTTTTCGCCACTTTGCATCAATTGACCGATACTCTTAGATAGTTTATTTGACTCCGCCAATGTGTTATCTAACTCCACCTGAGAAGCTCTTCTTTTTTCGTCCAATGCGATCAATCGGTCGATTACTTCTTGCGCATCAGGTACTCTTTTACTCAACGCCGCCACTACTTCTTGTTTGTTTTCTCTAACAAAGGCTATCTGTAACATATAAATCTATCATTTGTAAGGTTGACAAATTTAGAAAAAAAAGAGTATTTTTGGCTTTCCGAATTTTAAAAAATCATAATGGAAATTGTTATCAAACTAACTCAATTTTTATTGAGTTTGTCCTTACTCATCATATTACACGAATTAGGTCATTTCATACCTGCCAAACTCTTTAAAACTAGAGTTGAAAAATTCTATCTGTTTTTTGATGTAAAATATTCCCTGTTTAAAAAGAAAATTGGCGAAACGGAATACGGCATCGGATGGCTTCCTTTGGGTGGCTATGTGAAAATTTCTGGCATGATTGACGAAAGCATGGATAAAGAGCAAATGAAAGAAGAGCCCAAACCATGGGAATTCCGCACTAAACCAGCTTGGCAAAGACTAATTATCATGTTGGGAGGTGTGACCGTTAATTTCATATTAGCTTTTATGATTTACATCGGAATGGCCTTTTTCTATGGCGATGCTTATATTCCAACGAGCGAATTGAAAGACGGTATTGCCATATCAAATCCACTAATGCAAGAAGCAGGTTTTAAGACAGGCGATAAAATCATATCTATTGACGGAGAGCAACCAGACCGCTTTAGTAAACTAAATGCAATGGTGTTATTTGGCAAAAATGTAATTGTAGAGAGACAAGGAACCCTACACACTATATCAATGCCTGTCGACTTGATTGACAAAATGGTAAATAGCAAAGAAAGAAGTCTTATTGACTTACGAGCCCCTTTTGTCGTTGCCGATTTTGTACCTGAATCATTGAACAAAGACAACCTTAAATCAAGAGATATCGTTGTTGCATTGGATGGACAAAAAATAAAATACTTTGATGAAGCCAGTGCGATTTTGGATAGAAACAAGAATAATTCAATAACAGCAACTGTTCTTAGAAATAAAAAAGAAGTCAAAACATCTCTACAAATAAATGAAGACGGAAAAATTGGAGTGCACAATGGAGGTGCTTCTTTAAAATCTCTAGAAAAATTGGGTTATTACAAAATCAGTCGAGAAGAATACGGTGTGTTTGGATCTATCCCAGTAGGAATTCAACGAGGAAAAGAGCAAGTTGGCGGATATTTAAAACAATTGCAAATCATTTTCAGCCCTGAGACAGGCGCCTACAAAGGCATTGGTGGATTTAAAGCCATTTTTGATATTTTCCCAGAGACATGGAGTTGGGAAGCATTCTGGTCTATTACAGCTTTGTTATCCATCATGTTAGGTGTAATGAATTTATTACCAATTCCTGCCCTAGATGGTGGTCACGTCATGTTTTTATTGTTCGAGATGATTAGCGGTCGTAAGCCAAGTGATAAGTTTATGGAATATGCCCAAATGACTGGTTTTGTTTTACTTATAGCATTACTTTTATTTGCTAATGGTAACGACATTTATCGTTCTGTCGTAGGGAAATAAAAAAAATAAAAAAAAGTTTGCGTAAACTAAAATTACGTATATCTTTGCCATCGCAAAAAAGGTCAAAAGCACCTTCCTCCTTAGCTCAGTTGGTTAGAGCATCTGACTGTTAATCAGAGGGTCCTTGGTTCGAGCCCAAGAGGGGGAGCAAGTAAAATAAAGCACTTACAAAAATGTAGGTGCTTTTTTTGTTTGTTGGGTTAAACATAGGTCAAACATTTTTTATTTTTGGTTTTATGAAAAGTACAGCAGAACATCCTTTCTTATTTTTTCACAACTATTTTGAAAATCAAATTCAAAAAGACTTAAAAGATTTTTAGGCTCAGGACTAATTGGGATCAATCTCATTCTAAAGAGTGGCTAATCTTTCCTGAAAATATAGGAACTCATCTTTCCATTGATGAAGTTGCTCTGTCCAAAGGAGAGCTTTATACGATTGTTACTAACAAGAAGGCAAACGACAGAAAAGGAAGCATTGTGTCTATTATAGCAACGACCAAAGCAGAATCTGTTATTAAATACCTTTTCAAAATACTGACCGCTGAGCCACATGAAGTGAATATTCTCTTGTAAGGCTTGTTCTATCTTGGCACATTCGCAAATCAATAAACACTTGTATATCAGCAGAATAAGTGTTATTTTTAAAAGTAACAAACCCCGAAATTGCTCAAAATGAGTTAAAAACGGGGTTTACTTTTAAATACCAATGCCAAAAATAGTACGTTTAAGCGAATTTACTTCGTCTGTTCGGCTAAAGCCTCGGGTCAACACGAAATTCCTTTTTTTACATTTAACGAAAATTTTGATGCTTTTTACGCGCAATTTTTAAAGACTGATTTAGGGAAAATTTACCTTTCTACACCTTTTTCCGAGCTGTCAAAGTCTTTTTAAGATAAAAGTATACCAAGGGATAAAAAGTATTTTTAGTCCGCAGGGTAAAATAGCCCTGATGATGCTCAAGAATTATTATGGATGTTCCGATCAGATGCTCATTGAGATGCTCAACGGTAATGTTTATATGCAATTCTTTTGTGATATTGTAATTCCTATTGAAAAACCGCTGATTAACTCCAAAATAGTCAGTCAAATCCGCATGGAATTATCTGAAAAAATTACCGCTTAGTCAAGCGCAAAAAGTATTAGCAGCAAATTGGCTACCTTACATGGGAAATCTTGACAAAGTACTTTGCCGATGCGACTTGCTATGAAAGCGACTTGCGTTATCCGACCAATCAAAAACTACTTTGGGAGTGCGTGAAGTGGTGCTATAGTCAAATGGTTGATTTATGCAGAATCTTTAAAATCAAATTACCTAGAACCAAATTCTTGGACTGGTCTGAGCGATACAATAGTTATTCTAGAAAACGAAAAAAGCTATCCAAACACCGTAACAAAGTAACCCGTGGATTATTGAAACTTTTATACAAACTCAATGGTGAACTCTCCAAAATAGAAAATCTTCATCCCTTTGAAGCTACCCAAAATACAAAAACCAAAAGAGCGGTTATAGCAAAAGTATACAAACAACAGCGAACCATCTTTGAAACAGGTAAATCGGTTCAGGACAGAATTGTAAGCATCCATAAAAGCTATGTCCGTCCCTATTGTTCGTGGTAAAGAAGTTAAACAGGTAGAGTTTGGAGCCAAAGTAAACAAGATTCAAATAGACGGAATTAATTTTATTGAACACCTTGAATACAGGGCTTTTAACGAAGGAACTAGGCTGATAAATAGCGTTCATTTTGCGCAATGGCTTACTAAAACAAAAATTAAAATAGTAGGAGCCGATGCTATCTATGCCACCAACAAAAACAGAACATTTACTTCTTCAAATCAGATTCATACCGACTTCGTACGTAAAGGAAAAGCTGGGAAACATGAGGAGCAACGTAAAATATTGGCTTCTGCCATAAAAAAAGAAAGAGCCACAAGGCTTGAAGGTAGCTTTGGCAATGAAAAAGAACATTACAACTTGAGAAAAATCAAAGCCAGAACCAAGAAGAGCGAAATTTTATGGATATTCTTCGGCATCCATACGGCAAATGCCCTAGAAATAGGACGAAGAATTTACATTGCGCAATCTGAAAATTTAGCTGCTTAAAAACCGAAAACTAACTTCGTTGGGATAGGTGTGTGTTGTTGTTACTCAAAACGATATTTTCTAACAAAAAATAGTAACAAAAAAACAAAAACCGACTTTGAAAAAATCAAAATCGGTTTTTATATCTGTATTTTTAAAAAAGTGAGCGTACTTCTGAATGTGCCTAAATTACGCAGATAAGTATACACAATTACCTTTAGTAGCATTCTTAGATGATAGCTAGAAGTACCTCCTCCTTTATAACTCTTTTCTAATGAACTGATGTCGACATTATCAATTATTGTATTGACTACTCGAACGGGATGGTTCGTGGCAACTAAATCATCGTAACTCGGTGGTAACAGACTTAGTTGATCTTGATTATAGGTTTTAAAGACAACTTGTTTTTTCATATTACAAGATAAGCCTTATCTAAAATAACTACAAACCTGAACTCGATTAATTAATTAGTGATATATAGTTAGCAAAAAAAGGTAAAATTTAGTATATTTAAGTTCATGAAATTCAAATATTTAACTAAATAATACCTTATGATTTGCTTCGATAAAATTACAGATATTTTTTCTATTGTTGATGAGTTTTGTAAAGATTTTGATAAAACCACACAGCCTTTTCTTCTAGGCAAACCATCTAAGCGTCCTCCTATGATGTCCAAGTCAGAAGTGATTACCATTTATTTACTTTTTCATCTAAGTGGCTTTCGTTGTTTCAAACATTATTACATCTTTTATGTTCAAAAACATATGCAAAACGAGTTCCCAAAAACTGTTTCGTACAATCGTTTTTTAGAACTCATGCAAAGTGTTCTTTTGCCCATGACTATTTTTGCTAAAACGTGTTGTTTGGGTAAATGCACAGGTATTTCATTTGTTGATTCAACACCAATTAGAGTTTGTAAAAACAAAAGAATCAATACAAATAAAGTTTTTGACGGAATTGCTACAACTGGAAAATCCACAATGGGTTGGTTTCATGGTTTTAAGCTTCATATTATCATCAATGACAAAGGAGAATTATTGAGTTTTGCTGTAACTCAAGCCAATGTTGATGATCGAGAACCATTAAAGAATGAAGGGTTTTTGAAAGCAATTTTTGGGAAGTTGTTTGCAGACAAAGGGTATATTGGTGAAAAACTATCTCAATTATTATTTGTTGATGGCATTCAGTTAGTCACTAGTATTCGAAATAACATGAAAAATAGTTTGATGGAAATGAGCGATAAAATATTGTTACGTAAACGCTCTATAATTGAGACCGTTAATGATGAACTCAAAAACATTTGCCAAGTGGAACATTCTAGACATCGATCATTTTCAAACTTTTTATCAAATCTTATAGCGGGAATAATAGCCTATAATTTCTTACCAAAGAAACCATCGCTAAAATACGAATCCGTTAAAACCAACCAATTAGCCGTGTTTTATTAATCGAGTTCAGGTTAATAACAAGTAGCCAATGTATCGAAAAAGATTGACTCAATAGGAAAAAGAAACAAAACACTAAAATTCAAATTCCTAAACGCAACACAGTTGCATTTAATGTGTATATTTGCCCCTTATTTGTGAACACACGACGCATTACGTGAAGATTATTGGTCTACATACTACACTCCAACAGAAGTATTTGTTCTCGTTTTTCCTCTTTTGTAATTGTCTGTTTACTGCGGCGCAAGAGTACACAGTTTCAGGTAAGGTAGTAGACGAACACAACACAGCACTCTCAGGTGCGCATATCCATTCTTCGGAAAGAATGTGTGTGACCGACAACCAAGGAAAATTCAATTTGCAAGGAATTAAAAACAACCCGCAACAAATAAGCATCAGTTACCTAGGTTATCAAACGATTGACACATTATTGGTTTTAACCAAAAAAAACACAATAACTACATTTAAGCTACATCCTTCTGAAAATCAATTAAATGAAGTAATACTATGTGCTGAACAAAATAGTAAAGTGATCGAACAGCCGATACTCATAAATGCAAAAGAAATAGTGAACAACTACACGGGTACTTTCGCCAAAAGCTTAGACAATCTACCCGGTGTTACCGCTTCAGAAATTGGAGCAAGTGCGTCAAAACCAATGATACGTGGTTTTGGATTCAACCGAATTGTAGTCGTCGAAAACAACATCAAACATGAAGGCCAACAATGGGGTGGAGAGCACGGTTTAGAGATTGATGCTCTGAGTAACGAACAAGTCGAAATTATCAAAGGAGCTGGTGCTATATCCTATGGGAGTGACGCCTTAGGAGGAGTGATCCGAATAAAAAACAATACGGTACCCGTTGACAATGGTTTTTCTGGTCAAAGTATTTCATTTGTAAAGTCGGTTAACGATAATTTTACCCAGACCCTTCTTTTAAACTACAAAAAGAACAAACTATTTTATAAAATTAAAGCTTCGTATTCTTCATTTGGCGATTATAAACTCCCCACTGACACGATACGGTATTTAACTATAAATATGCCTGTCTACAATGGGCGACTTAAAAACACCGCAGGTAATGAAACTAACATAATGGGACAAATGGGGTATGTATCAAACCATTTCCAGAGTGTTTTCACGATCAACACCAATCAGTACAAAGCAGGGTTTTTCCCAGGGGCGCATGGTGTCCCTTCGATTACAAGAGTCTTGGACGATGGAGACAAACGCAATATTGGTTTTCCTTTTCAGGACACCCATCACATCAAGTTCATTAGTAATAATAAATGGCATTTTAATAAAACAAATGTAGCGCTACATTTGGGCTATCAGCGCAATGATAGAAAAGAGTTTAGTGAATTCCACACCCACTATTCGGGACAAGAAAGACCACTCATCAATCCTGACTTAGAACTAGGATTTAAACTTAACACCTTTGAAACTAAAATCGAATCAGACATCAAATGGAATGCATTGCATTTAAGTGATTTTGGTATACAATTCCAAAATCAAAACAACACGATTAGTGGTTATAATTACCTTTTACCGAGCTATCAAAAAAGCAATATAGGTGTGTTTTACAATCATGTCTTCAATTGGTCCGATCACTTCAAAATGCAAACTGGTATAAGAGGCGATTTTGTGGCTTTAGAAATTGATTCGTTCTATGACAATTTATTGTATGACTATTTGATTAAAAAAGGAAAAACAGTTGCAGAATCTCAATCCTTTGCCCAACGCACTACCCCTTACGACACCAACTTTGAAGCTTTTAATTACCAATTAACCCTAAACTATAATCCCAGCGAAATTTGGAATTATTATCTAAACATCGGCAGTAGTTTTAGAATTCCTACACCCATAGAATTAGCCGCTAATGGAATTCATCATGGCTCTTTTAGACATGAAAAAGGAGATCCAACTTTAGCCCCAGAAAATGGTATTGGAGCTGATTTACAAACTCGATTAAAAAAACAATCAATTGATATAGCTATAAGTCCATTTGCGTATTATTATCAAAACTATTTGTTTTTAAAACCAACAGGTGTTTTCTCACCCTTACCACATGGAGGGCAAATCTACCAATATGCACAATCCAAAGCGCTGATGTATGGCTTTGAGGTAGCTCTAAACCTAAAACTTAGCGAAAAACTAGACTATCGTTTTGTAGGAGAATATTTATACGGCAAACAAATCACTGGACAAGCGACACAAGATTATCCACTTCCCTTTTCACCCCCAAACAATATTTTTTCGGAACTCTCCTACGAATTTTTAAAAGACAACACATTTTTCATGACAATGAAAAACACCTTTCAGCAAAATAGAATTGCTCAAAACGAAGAAGTTACAGACGGTTATACTATTATTGGTGGAGGAATCAAATCAACGATTAACATCAAAACAACAAAAATAGAAGTCGTATTACAGGCATCCAATATTCTCAATACAAAATATTATAACCACACCAACTTTTATCGAGCCCTCGAAATACCTGAAATGGGAAGGAATATTCAATTATTGTTAAAACTCCCATTGTATGCGAATTAACAAATGAAGCCGATAAAACAACATATCACCTTTGTATTGGCTTTATTGATGGCTTATGCTCCCATCCATAATATCATGCATTATGTCTGGGTTGATCATGACCATCACCACCATCATCATGCTAACACGATTGATGATGAAGTTACAGCTTATGAATTGCACCACAACTGTTCTGATTTTCTCTATCAACTAACCTCGCTGACTTCAATAATTGTATTATCTATTGACGACATTGCAGGATTAATCTATTCCAAAACACTTGGAAATGATACCGCGATAGTAATTGGTCGTCATCTTCTTATAAATGCCCTAAGAGGTCCACCAAGCCCCTAATACAACTTAAACCAATAGATAAAAATAGATCTAAAATTATCAATGATTAAAAAAATTAAAATGAAAAACGTAAAAAATATTTCGGCATTATTATTCGCTAGTTTAGTAATCCTATCATGTGAAAAAGATGAGGTAGTAGTCGACACAACCAAACCAACGGTTACTATCTCTGAACCACATAACGAAGATCAATTTGCTCCTGGATCAGAACTCCACTTTGAAGCTGTTTTTGCAGATAATGTGGCTTTAGCTTCTTACAAAATTGACATTCACTTTAATGCAGATGGGCATTCTCACAGGCCGGCATCTGCCCATGAAGAAGATGACCACGAAGCGTGGGATTTTGAACATACCGGAAAACTCTCTGGTCCTTCTCAACAAGTAATGGAGCACTTTGATATTCCAAAAATGGTTAACGGTAAGCCAATTGAAGAAGGGGAGTATCACTTAGGTGTTTACACTATCGATGCAGCAGGAAACCAATCTGTAGTTTGGAGGGCTATTGACATTACAGATGGTGCAGAAGCACACGATCACGAGCATTAACAGATATAAATCTATGAATTTTAAAACTCCTATTTGTCCCAGTGATAAATAGGAGTTTAGAAAAGAATCTTAGGAAGTATCTTTTTTTGTACTTTTAAGCTCTATAAAAACCAAAAAAATGGCACTACCTAACATCTTCAAACAAGAAACTACAGACGCTTGTCTGGCACGAATCGAAAAACTAACCCCCCAATCTCAACCCTTATGGGGAAAAATGAATGTGGCTCAAATGTTGGCTCATGTGAGTGTATCGTACGATATGGCTTTCGGGAAAATAGAAGTCAAAAACAATTTCTTTATGAAATTGATGCTCAAGCTTTTCATCAAAAAACCAGTTACCAACGAAGTCCCTTATAAAAAGAATTTACAAACAGCTCCTCAGTTTTTAATTACAGACGAGAGAGCGTTTGAAAAAGAGAAGGCGCACTTAATTGATAATATCAAAAAAACGCAGGAATACGGCGAATCGTATTTTGACGGAAAAGAGAGTGCTTCTTTCGGTAAATTGACAGTGCAAGAATGGAATAATCTATTCTATAAGCACCTTAATCATCACTTGCAACAATTTGGTGTATAACACCCTCTATTTATTGTTGTCCAAGCCTTGTGATTTCTGTTCGAGTTCTGCTTGGAACTCCTCCATAACTGGTTTTACTGTGCTTTCTGGTATGTCGGCTATTTTGATATAAAACAATCCATCAATAGCATTATTAAACAACGGATCTACATTAAAGGCTACCACTTTTGCGTTTTGTTTAATGTACTTTTTAATCAATACGGGCAAACGTAGATTCCCTGGCTCTAATTCATCAATTACTTTGTCAAACTTATCCAAATCAGCCTCTGATTCATTAAATACAAAATCTTTATCTGCATCCTTAAGTTTAACTTTATACTCCTTTTTAGGATGTACATATTGCGCCACGTAAGGATCGTAAAAATGAGATTTCATAAATTCAATCATCAAAGACTTTGAAAAATCTGAGAATTGATTACTAATACTCACCCCTCCTATTAGATATTTATGTTCTGGATAACGTAATGTAATGTGCAATATTCCTCGCCAAAGTAAAAATAATGGCATTGGTTTTTGTTGGTATTCTTTTACAACAAAGGCTCTACCCATCTCAATGGATTCGGCCATCATGTTGTATAATTCGGGTTCAAAACGAAATAAATCATTCAAATAAAAACCTCTTATCCCATACTTTTCGAAAATAGTTTTACCCAAGCCCATTCGATACGCACCCGCTATTATCTTGGCATCAACATCCCACAAAAATAAATGGTGGTAAAAATTATCAAAACGATCTATATCAATTGACTCGTTAGTCCCTTCACCAATTTCTCTAAAAGTAATTTCACGTAAACGACCTATCTCATGCAAGATTTGAGGTATAGCTTTGGCTTCGGCAAAATACACTTCGTAGTTTTTACTTTGCAATAAACGATTACCATTTTCTCTCAATTTATCCACTTCTGTTTGAAGTGTAGAACTACTCCCTGGTTCTACAATTGATTTTGGGTTTGCTAGCGATTGAGTCCCATTTACATCTTCCTCCTCTTCTTTTTTCTCAAACGCCTTCGCCAGCATATAGGTTTTGCGTCTCAAAAAATTAGAGTATTCCTGAACGTCCTTATATTCCTCTTGCTCTTTGAGACTAATTGGCTTCCCAATTCTGATTTTAATAGTTCGAGATTTCTGAGATAACACCTGAGAAGGCAATAGTGCAGTTCTAAAAATTGGGTTCCATCGAACCATTTTATAGAAAAACGAACTATTAGATGCGTGAAAATATATTGGAATGACAGGGACTTTTGCCTTTTTTATCAATCGTATAGCACTTTCTTCCCATGGGCGATCCACTATTGCATCGCCTTCTAAAAAGGTAGAGACTTCTCCAGCAGGAAAAACACCTAAGGGTTTTCCTTCACTCAAATGCCTTAATGCGTCTTTTATTCCCCCTACACTTGATTTTACATGTTTGTGGTCTTCGAAAGGGTTTACAGGTATTATGCAAGACTTTAGTGGATCAATCCTGTGCAACAGGAAATTTGCCATTACCTTATAGTCAGAATTGTGCTCCAACAACAATTTTAGAAGAAGAATACCATCAATAGCTCCTAATGGGTGGTTAGACACGGTAACAAAAGGCCCCGATTTAGGCAATCGTTTTAAGTCCGACTCAGGGATTTCAAATTGTATCTTATAATCATTAATAACAGCTTCAAGAAAAGCTAGGTCTGACTTGTTTTTATACTGATTATAAAAACGATTCATCTCAGACAAACGTGTAATTTTCAAAAGCAACCAACCTAAGAAAGCCCCTAAAAAACCGAACTTAGATAAATTAATTGCTTTTGCTATTTCTTTGGCTGTGACTAAACCCATTCAATTTATTTATGCTTTCGCTACAATCTGCAACGTATCTCTAGTGAATTGTTTTAACAATACTGTTTTTTGAGCTTGAATTCGTTCTGTAGCTTCTTGATTATAATGTCTAACCGTATACAAGGAGACGTCTTCATTAAAAGTAACTGCAAATTTTGCTTCTAACTCTTTATACAAACGATCTTTGTTCCCGTATTTATCTTCTACACAAACTGAAAAACTAATGGCCGAATTCTGAATCAACGATACTTTCATTTTGTATTTGTGTAACAAAGCGAATATTTCACTTATGTTATCTTCCACGATAAACGAAAAATCATTAGAGGACAATGAAATCAACAACTGATTTCGCTTCAAAATGAAACACGGATGAAATGGTTCTAAGTCAGCCCCTTTGCTCACACTTGTTCCTGGTAATTCTGGGTTAACAAATGACTTTACGTATAACGGAATCTCTTTTCTTTGTAGTGGTTGTAAGGTTTTAGGATGGATTACAGAAGCTCCATAAAAAGCCAACTCTATAGCCTCTCTGTACGAAATCTGATTCAACAATATTGCATTATCGAACACTCTTGGATCTGCGTTCATCACGCCCGGTACATCTTTCCAGATAGATACGCTTTCTGCATCTAAACAGTAAGCAAAAATTGCCGCGGTATAATCCGACCCTTCTCTACCTAATGAAGTGGTAAAATTATTAGCATCCGAACCTAAAAATCCTTGCGTAATATTAAGTACCTTTTGATCTACAGTTGCCACGATATTTTGTTGAGTTTGTTCCCAATCCACCGCTGCGTCTCGGTAGGTGCTGTCTGTTTTAATCAAACCACGAACATCCAACCAATTATTAGACAACCCCTTGTAATTAAGATAATGACTAATGATTGTTGTCGAAAGCAACTCTCCACATCCAATGATTTGGTCATACACATAACTGTAATCAGGAGACTTATTATGCCCTAAAAAGAATTCTAAATCCTGATATAATTCGTTTACAGCAACATTAACTTGGTCTTGATTTTCTCCAAACAAATCCGAAATAATCTGACCATGATAGTCTTTTAACTCCTGAATATTACTAGCCAGGTCATCTGACTTTTCTAAGTAGTTTTTGATAATCAATTCTAAGGCGTTAGTTGATTTCCCCATGGCAGAGATAACTAACAAGGTGTTTTTGTACCCTACTTTTTCTAGAACAGACAATACGTTATTAACGCCTGCTGCATCTTTTACAGATGCCCCTCCAAATTTAAAGATTCTCATAGTGTAATCCCTGATTATTTATTCATGTTTCTAATCTCAAAAGTAAACTCTTCTATATCTGCTCCTTCTTTGATTAGTGTCAACGCCTTATCTACTATATAATTTACGTTTCCTGGTGTAAATCCTAAACGCAAAGCAAACTTTTTCAATAATTTTTCTTGACGCTCTCCTAGTTTTTCATCCGCGTACACCATTCTTCCTAAGTCATACAATCGCTCTACTCTCTTGATATACAAATACGGAGGATTAATTGGATATTTTGTTGGATTTTCTAATATCTCTTGATATTCTTCTTCGTTTATTTCCAAACTACGCGCTAATCTATCTAAGAAAGCCTTCTCTTTCTCGTTGATTTCTCCGTCTGTCATAGCCACACGAACAATCGCAGAAAAATGTCCCTTATTTCTTAACTTAAACCCACTATCAAACAAATCTGAAATTGACATAATCTTAAATTTTTTGTGCAAATATAACTTATTTTATACTTTTTTAGACACTCTTATGGCTTATTATAGGGGTTTACAAATTAGGGTTATTTTTTTGGCAAATTAAATTGTAATTTTGGGCCTTAGTCACAGGAATTGAATGGACAAAAAAGCTTTAAAATACGACAAGGCCTACCTTAAAATGGCTTACGAATGGGGCAAATTATCTCATTGCAAAAGAAGACAAGTAGGAGCCTTAATTGTAAAAGGGAAAATGATTATTTCTGACGGTTACAATGGCACTCCCAGCGGATTGGATAATTGCTGCGAAGATGATGAGGGAATTACTAAATGGCAAGTACTTCACGCAGAGGCTAATGCCATTTTGAAGGTTGCCAAATCCACTCAATCATGCGAAGGGGCAACGCTATACATTACCTTATCCCCTTGTAGGGAATGCAGCAAATTGATTCATCAAGCAGGGATTAAACGAGTGGTTTACAGTCAGGAATACAAAGACATTTCGGGAGTACATTTTTTACGAGAATCTGGAGTTATTGTTGATTGTATCACTATTGACAACGATTAAATGAAACACCTCAAAGACTATATTCCAATTTTAGTTTTTGCCATTATTGGTTTAGGGTATTATTTTGTCAAAAAAAACAATCCATCACTACAATCAGACGAAGAAAAAAGCAAACAAAAATTATCTAACCTCATTGAACTTATCGCTAATGAATATGTTGACAAAGTTGACTTAGACTCTATAGTTACCGTTATCACAAACGACATCTTGAGCCAACTCGACCCTCACTCGACGTATATCTCTTCTAAGGATTTTGAGGATGTGTCCGAAAATATGCGAGGCGATTTTGTAGGTATTGGTGTAACCTTTTTTCAACTCAATGATACGATAGCCATTCTCAATTCAATTAAAAACGGACCTTCTCATCTTGCCGGAATTCAGACGGGTGATCGGATTTTGATGGCTGATCAAGACACACTGCACAACAAGGATTTATCCAATCAATCCATCGTTAGTAAATTAAAGGGAGAGCCTAACACGGAGGTCAAAGTAACAGTGTACCGCAAACACAAAGACAGTATTTTTGATGTGGTATTGACTCGAAATAAAGTACCTATCAAAAGTGTTGATTATTCAGGGCTGATTTCTCCTCGCTTAGGTTATATCAAAATCAATCGTTTTTCTGAAACTACACATAAAGAATTTGAAACGGCACTTAAAAAACTCTTAGCGAAAAAAGCTACATCTCTAGTGATAGATTTGCGCGACAACGCGGGTGGTTATATGGAAGAAGCCGTCAAAATTGCCGACGAACTGCTTCATGACGAACAAGTTATCGTTTATATCAAAGACAACACCGACGATGTTAACGCAACCTATGCTTCGGATGGTGGATTATTTGAAAAAGGAAAAGTCACCTTACTTATCAATGAAAATTCAGCTTCGGCGAGCGAAATTTTGGCTGGAGCCATACAAGATAACGACAGAGGAACCATTATTGGTCGTCGTTCCTTTGGAAAAGGGTTAGTTCAAAAAGATAATGATATGGGAGATGGTTCTATTGTTAGATTGACCATTGCCCGTTATTATACTCCATCAGGTCGTTCCATACAAAAGCCTTATAATAACGGAACGATAGAATATTACAACGAAATCTCTAAACGTATCGAGTCTGGAGAATTGCAACACAAAGATAGTATTACCGTAAGTGACAGTCTTAAATTCACCACTCCTCAAGGGAAAATCGTGTATGGTGGTGGCGGTATTATGCCCGATTATTTTGTCCCATCGGAAGCCCCAACCACCTATTTAGAACTTTACAAAAACTTCATTTCTCGTTATGTGTTTACCAAATTGGATCGTACACGCAACGATTATACTCACCTCAACCCTGGAGAATTCGTAGCTACGGTAACTTCATCCGATGATTTTTTTGTCGATTTTGAAAAGGCTGCGGCCAAAACGAATATTTTGTACGAAAAAAGCAGTCAAAACAAATCCAGTCGTAAATTCTTATTAGCGGAATATATTCGACAACTTTATGGTGAAGACGAGTACTACAAGTATGTGCTCTCCAATGATCCAATGATTAAGAAGGCGATTCAGACTTTGAAGTAGATAATAGATTTTACTCTTTCTTCTCCTCCCCTACAATCATCTCTTTTACAGAATGGGTTGCGTCTTTAATTTTCCCAACAGACTTCTTGACAAAATTCTTTAGGGTTTGTGTGTCAAAAATGGATTCTGGCTCTTCTTCTACATAGGGATACAATTGTTCATATATGCGATCCAATTGCTCACACATTCCTGGACATTCTGTCCCCTCAGCTAATTCTCTTTCTAAATAATTTTTGGCAGAATCTGCCCCTTTTAGTTTTTCCAGACACACAGCGTAACATTCCTTTTCCGCTCTATCCAGACCATAATCCAAGTCCATTTCATCCAAAATCTCATAGGCTTCTTCATATCTTTCTAACTGAAATAAAACAAAAGCATAAGCACTCGCATATTGTCGATACGTTTCTGAATGACCGATAGTATAACTTGCATAATCGGGATGTTCCATCTCGTATAGTAGTATCTCCATCGCCTTCTTTCCTGTTAAGGCCGCAAACTCCAAATCTTGGGTTGATACTGTCTCTTTCTGATCAGCAACCTCCTTGGTGTAACCATAATATACGTTGGCCGTGTACAGATTGAGCGATTTATCTTCCTCGATAGTTTCCATCATAAAGACATCTCTCTCCTTTACATAATATCGCAACAATTCCATTTGAAAGAAAACCAAATCCTTTTCAATATCCTTTTGAAATTGCGCTACAAACTCTTGTTTTTGGGCTACAATATAATCCTCTGATTTGTCTGATTCTTGATTATACCTTTCAAAAAAAGCTTCTTTTGTATCATCTATACTTGGATATTGAGCCTTATACTCTTGCTTATGTTTTAGACTGTTTGCTGTATCTCCAATAATTTCGTACATGGAAACTAAAAGCCTCATGTTTCTTTTACACACATCACTTTTTAAATAGTCAATGTATTTCAGTATTTCGGGTTTTGTTCGCTTAGGATAGGCGCGGTATTTGGCAAACAAATAATCTTCATACCCGTTGCCTTTTTTGTAAATGGCTTCTTGTGCGATCATTACTTCGTAGGCATCTAATTGCTTTTCTAAAACAGCTTTTTCTCCTAAATACTTTAAGTCATATTGCCAAGCATGAATTTCTCTTAAGCGCAATTCGATATCAGACAATTCTACATCCAATCTAATGAGATATGGATTATCGCCATTAGTATCAATTCTTTTATTCAGGTTTTCATAAATGCTGATAAGGGCCACATCACATTCCTCAGGAAATTGCATCTTAAATTCATAGAACATTCCTTTACGAATCAACTGAGAGGACACGGGTGTATTCAAATCCGTTTGTGCTACAGCCCATGCCATAATTGGAATTTCTAAACCTGCGGGCGGTTCATAAATATAAGTATTCACCTTTCCTTTTTTGACTCCATTTAAGGGATACACCTTACCTCCTTGCGCTATACTACTAACGGTTGAAAATAATAGGATAAAGAGTGTTATTGTTTTTTGCATAAAAACTCGATAAAAGAAAAAAAGATGTGTTAAACGAGTTGCAAATTAGTCTTGGTAATGACCATAAAGAGAATGTACTACAATTTGACCGCCTTAATATCATTTTTCATCCACCATCCTAAATCCTGCCATGCCTTGGGCATGAATAATAGATCACGCATTAATCATTTCTTTAAGTTCTTGCAAACTCATAGGTGTGGGTGTCGTTTTTTTGCTTTCGTAATCTTCAATACTTTTTAAAATAGAAGTATTGGTAATTTCGTTTGAAGGAATTGCTCTGATTTTTTTAATAAACGAAATAGCTTTAAAGAATTCTTCTGCGAAAGCTATTTTGTTTTCGGGAATTTCTAAAATATATTTCATGATTACTTAATAAATTAACGCTTATATTCTACAAAGGTAATTAAATGAGATTTTAATTTCATACAGAAGCACTATTTAGTTTACTGACAATAGGCAGCCGACCGTAAAGCTAAAATCAAACTTGCAAACTAATTACTCAATACATAGCTCGTTTAACGAAAAAAATAGTTGAATTTTCGATGCGGTAATATACTACTTTTGCGCCCTATTAAAATCCGTTTCATTTTGAAAAAAATCATTTTATTAGCAACCCTGTGCAGCTTAATCATTAGCTGTGCAACAACCAAAAAAATAGAAGCTCTAAAACCTGAGCCTGATGATGCATCTCCAATTGTTTATGATACAACACCCTCATACATTAGTCTGCCAATAACACTACAAGTGAGTGAAATCACTCATCAAGCCAATAAACATGTCAATGGCTTAATTTACGAAGACAACAATATTGCCGATGACAACATCATGCTAAAAGTGGGGAAACAAGCAGCGATTGAAATTGTTGAAAAAAACAG
Source organism: Flavobacteriales bacterium (assembly GCA_020635875.1). Taxonomy (GTDB): domain Bacteria; phylum Bacteroidota; class Bacteroidia; order Flavobacteriales; family Flavobacteriaceae; genus Flavobacterium. The sequence goes on along the minus strand of JACJYY010000003.1, from coordinate 167,000 downwards.
CAAATTAGAGGTTGTTGTTCCCTTAAAGATTTGGGTAAAAGTGCGTTATGGAAAAACTGTCTTAGGTGTCGATTTGTATGACGAAAGGGAAATAAATCTGAACGGAAAAGTAAATTTAGTCAGTGATATTGCTGTTGTTAACTGGAAATTAAAATCAACTACTCAATTAAAAAATATTGACTGGCAAGAAAGCCCATCCATTAACCTAGCCGGAAAAAATGTTCCTATTACCCCATTAATAAACCCAACTATTCGTGTTTTTAGAAAAGACATTGAAAAGGCAATCGACCAAGCCATTGAAAACGCAGTAGATTTAAAACCACAGGTAGTAGAAGGACTGGAAAAATTAAGTTCCCCAATTGAAATAAATAAAGAAATGCAAATGTGGTTTCAGATAATGCCCACAGAATTGTATGCCACAGAATCTACCTTAAAAAGAAGTCAAATTCATTTAGACTTAGCCCTTAAGTGTAAGATGGAAACTTTTATTGGAAAAAAACCAGATGCTAAATTTCAAAAAGAAAAAATCGCACTAAAAACAGCAGGGAAAGTTCAAGACAAAATAGTGGCTAATATTGCTGCAATATCTTCATATACAGATGCCGCAAGGATAATCAACAGCAACTTCAAAGGACAGGTTTTTGGAGATGACAAACGAAAAATTACCATCCAGAATGTCAATCTCTGGCATAAAAACGGAAAAATAATAGTAGCATTAGATGTAGTAGGCTCCCTTAACGGATCCATTTATCTGTCCGGTGTTCCTAAGTACAATAAAGACTCGCAGGAAATTTATTTTGACGAATTGGATTATGTCTTAGACACCAAAAACCGATTGATTAAAAGTGCCAACTGGCTAGCTCAAGGCATTGTCTTACATAAAATGAAGGAACTTTGTAAATATTCCATAGCCCAAAATCTAACGGAAGCTGAAAAAAACATAAAACCCTATCTCACCAATTATTCGCCGGTAAAAGGCATTTATGTAAACGGAAATCTATCGGACATCAATTTTAACAAAATTCAATTGACCAATAATGCCATAATAGTTTTTGTAAACGCAAACGGAAATGTCAGTATAAAAATTGATGGGTTGGATTAGGGGTGTACCCAAGATCCTATTTACCCAAGCAACATTTTTTATATTTTTTTCCACTACCACATGGACAGGATTCGTTTCGACCAATTTTTGGTTCTGTCCTGACTGGTAATACTAACGGCTCATCATACGCATCGTAATCAAGTTGAAAATTGTCATTTTCTTCATTATACCCTGCCCAAGTTGAGGTTACCATTTCATAGCGTGCGCTCATTGGGAGTATTTCTTTTCTATTATCATATGCATTAGGACTCTCAAAGGCTACTCTTACTTCTTCCCAATCTCCACAAATACCTTTTGACACTATTCCTTGCTCAAACAGTTTTTCTATTTCCGGTAATAACTCTACCCCTTGAATATCAATAATATTGCATATTAAGAGACCTACCACATCGCTATCAATTATATTATCTTCTAGTTTGGTATTTAGATAAAATTGTATAACCTGTTTATACCAACTTAGCACTTCATTTTTCCTATCAGGTTGATGTAGAGCAAGTTGTTCTAACATATCAGTAAAATTAGTTCGCGCATATGTATAAATACCAGATTTAAACATAAACTGCTTACAATCTTCCAAATTATTTGCTGCAATTTTGTACAAAGGCTCCCATATCATTGAAGTGACAAAGTCCCCTAAATATAACTCTATATATTCTTCGGATTGGCTAAGCACATTAATAATGGAGTCTATACTTTTCGTTGCTCCTAGTTCTCCCAGAAGATAAATAGCATGAACCACAAAATTCATCTTCTCTTCGTCCCATCCTTTTTCTTCTACTAACTTATTAAAATAGCCATAACGGTTTATACTATCCTGCAAAACCAATTCAAGATCTTGGATAATAGAGTCTTGTGGCAAGGAAAGAATTTTACTTAGTTTTTCTTCTCCAATATAAAGCCCATTGGTATAAAGCCATTCCGTTTCTTCATGGTTAAAATTAGGAGATTTATAAATGGTTTTTATTTCTTGTTGTTTGGTCTTTACTGAAATTCTTGTCCTTTCTTCTTCTAAAAAACGTGCGTGACCTAATCTCATTTTAGCAAAGAACACCTCCTGCAGAGCTACATCTGTAGCATCGTCTTCAGGCGCCAATTGGCGCATAATATCACACCTTATTTCTGCTTGTTCAATATTATCAATGGCTACAAAATACAAAACTGCCATTTTATAGAATGATGTGACTTCATTCAAATGAAATGTATCTCGATCAGGATACAAAAGCTTCAATTCCATTGATGATCCCAAAACTTCAGGAATTTTTTCAAATTCTTGTTTTTGGAAATATTCGTTCGCTAAATTTAATTTTCCAAACAAATATTCTGGGTGTTCAGCCACAATCCACCTATTTGTAGCGTACATTTTTTCCGTATCTCCAATTTGCTGATAGAATATTGTCAGATAATTTTTTAACTGCGGATTTTCAGGAAATAGCTCTATAGCGTCTTTTATTTTTTGTAGGCTTGATTTTTTGCCAGCTATCGCTAATTTGTGAAAGCTTTTCAATTTGCGTGACAATTCAGGCGTTATAGCATTTTGTTTATCTAAAAAATCGGAATCGGTAGTAATCTTATACCCAGTTTCTTTGCTACTCATTTTTAACGTTCTTTTCTATTTGTATTTCTTCAACTATTGTTCTGGTTATTTATAAACAAACCCAATTCTCCCCCAATTGTTAAGGCTAATTTTGTTCAAATATAGTTCCGTTCAGCTCCATTATTTATTTTTCTAAGATTCTCTCATTGTTTTCAGTACTCTTCTTTAATATCCTCAATGACGTCATTCAGATAATAACCACTCCGACACATCTTTAAAAACATCATCCCAATGCCAAGAATTCTCTAATTGATTACCTTCTTTATCGAACTCTTCCTTTTCATAGTTATGTCCATAATCTGAATACGACTTCAAAGTTAAATCGGCATTAGGCAATAAATATGGTAATAGATAGTTATTAGTCGACCCAATATCATTTGTTCCATATACTACCAAAATAGGAGCATTATATTTCTCTAAGCTTTTATACGCTAACTCCGATTCATAACTATACCAATTCATAAAATTGATATTTTGCAAATTCTGTTTCTTATATTCTTCCTTGTTCTCATAATTCCTGATATAATCATCTATCTTTTGATTTGATATCGAATCATTTTTTTGATCAAAACATTTAATTCGTTCTCTTAAAATCATTTCAGTAGATCTATTAAAGGGGTCTGCTGACATACAAACCAATTTTGCTATATCAGTATTGTTTTCAGCCAACTTTGCCCCAACACGATACCCTTCTGAATGCCCAATTACATATATTTTGGATTTATCTACGAATTCTTGTTTTCTCAGATAGTGAATTACTTCATCAACCTGATTAACACGATAATATAAATTATTGTTTTGATGGTACTCGTCCGAAATTTTTTCATTCTCATCATAATCCCCTTGTATAAGAACTCCTTTTCTGGCAATAATTACGAAATGGCATAAATCTACGTAAGGCTTAATTTCAAAAGGAAATATAGTTTTTTGATGATTTTGAATAATTGGGATTGGTAACGAACCTTGCAAGAATACAATTACTGGTTTTGGTTTTTTTAAATCATTTTTAGTAATCAAAAAAGTAATGGTATCCTTTTTAGTAAGTAATTCAATCTTTGAAAAACCTACGTTGTCCAAAAGGATATCTTCTATTGTTTGCGAAGAACCTATCAAAGGCAATAATCCCGCAATAAATATAACAACTGTACGTATTGTTGACATTTATTTTTTTGAGTAATTTTTAATGTAATTAATAATTAAGTCATTGATTTCCGAGTAAGAAATTTCAAACAGTTTTTCCAAAACTTGTTTGTAATTATAGGTGTCTGCATTATAAATTTCCCATATTCCTGCTACTCCATGTTTTTCATATATTAATTTACAGATGACCCCTCCTGATAGATAAATTGGGTTATTGTCGAATGGATTTCTATATTTATTTTCAATGATATCTTCTAGAGTTACTGATTTGTTTTTAATTTCTAATGAAAATTTTAAAAGACCATTTTCAAAGCTTTCATCGTAGGACGGACCACCTAACCATGTGGCTAATCCCTCATTGATAATCATAGGTCTAACATGTTTTGTTTTAGGAAATAATAAGTGAACAAATTCATGAGGATAATTTTCATTACTGTGTGAAGTATAGATTTCTTTTTCAGCAATATAAGTTCTTCCTGTAGAGTACGATAAGATATATTCAAAATTGAATAATCTGAGCATGTCGTCAGAATTGGAAGTTAAATAGTAGGTGAAAGGGATTTCTGATAATCCAAATTCTTTTATTAAATTTCTACAGAATTTAATTGCTTGTTTTGCTTCTTTTTTATTAAAATTAACAGATGGATGAACAATGTATTTTATGAATTTGTAGTTATATTTTTTCCAATTTCGAGTATCGTAAATACGGGTGTTCTCTAATTTAAAATTTCCATTTTTGTCCTTAACCACATATAGCTTAGTAATACTGTCGGGATTATATTTTTCTTTTCCAATTTCTACACAGTTTTTTGAAAAAATCGTTTTAATTTGGTAGCGATCTTCATTAATTCTGTCTATTTGTAATATAATCGGGGTGTAATATCCTAGGAAATCCTTTGGCGAATACCCCGAAAACATCATTTCATCAGCTTTATTTATGTGCTCTTTTTTATATTCTAAAGATTTTTCAACATCTTGTTGAGTCCAGAATGGACTTTCATTTAAATTATCTTTTTTTGCATTAAGATAGTTTTTGTATAAGTGATAGATTTTTTTGTGAGCAACGTTAGTTGTATCAACTCTTGCAGAAATAGGCAATTCAATACTTTGACTACAAATTGTACTAAATTTAAACAATAAGCATAGTATTGGGAATATTTTCATGGATATTTACTTACAAACTAATTTCTCCATACGAAGGTCGTATATAAGGAAAGATGAGTCGATTAAGTTATTGAAAGCTGCGTAAGATTACTCGGGTTTGATTTTTACAATTTTGTTACCGCGCAGCACAACAAGTTCACTGTTTTTGGTCTTTTTGAATTCCAATAGTTTTTCATAAACCTTTTCCAGACCTTTTAGAATTTTATTTTTTTCTTCTATTTGAATTTCAATAGTTGTCATAGTAATTTTTTAAAAGGTTAAATTTTTCTTGATTTATAATATTTAATAAACCGTCTATTTGTTTGTCTGCCAAAAGTTCATGTTTTCCTTGTGAATTATCAAAAATTAGAACGCCGTCAACTATTGGCATATATATATCGAAAAGGTTTTTAATGCCTTTAATATATCTTCTTTCTATTATTTCGGGCTGAATGTTGTGCCCTCCTTCTAATACCCTTGTTTTTACACGTTCTTTTGCTAATTCTGTATTTTGAAGCCAAAAGAATAATAACGTTACTCGATATCCCTGTTCCTTTGCTTTAATTATTTTATTCTTGTAACTTTTGGTTGACAATGTTGTTTCGAAAGCAAAATTTTCATTTTCAGAAAGCAATTCGTTAATTCTATTCAACATTATTCTTCCTGCCTCAAATGAAACTTTTTCTGGTTGAAAAGGAGAAAGTCCTTTAGCAATCTCATCCGCATTAACAAATTCTTTACAGTCTAAAATTTCTGGTAAAATGGTAAATGATGCAGTTGTTTTTCCCGCCCCGTTACAACCTGAAATTATATAAAGTTTTTTATCAATCATACTTGCAAAGGTATGCCTTTTTTGTGATTATTATTGATGATGCAACTTCACTCCCCCCAACTCAAACTCTCAATCAAACGAGAGACATCATTCTCGATGTATTTGGCTGCTGGCAATATCGAATCGTAGTTGGGTTTAGAATAAAAATATACCGATCCCACTACAAAATTATCCGTGCTATCAGTCAGATAAAACTGGGTATTAGTCGCTGCATTTCCGCCTAAGCGATACAACATACCATAGACTTTTTTATCGGGGTTTTGATAAATCTGTTCCGTAATTTCGTCTGCTTTAATCACATGCTCATAGGTCAACTTCTGAGCATCTTTTAATAACGTATTGAGGTTGCCTTCGACGGGTTTATAGGTCAAATACACCGTAGCCTTCATTTTGGGATAGACTACTTTTACATCACATTTTTTTTGCTCAGTTTCGCCAAGAGTGTTAATATCAAATGAATAATTACAACTCGTGTAATTTTTATACTGGGCATCGGGATAAGATAGTCTTAGATAGGCTTTAGGCTTAGGCAAGGTGTCTTTGCAACTCACTAAAAAAACAAGACTCAACAAAGTCATCAAAATTTTCATGTAACCTAATCCCATACCCTGCTTACTTACATTTTGTTAATAGTGACTTTTACTCTTTTTATTCTTTTAATATCCACAGATTCTACCGTAAATACATAATCATAAAATACTATACGCTGTCCTGTTTTAGGAAAACTTTTATTGATTTGAAGAATAAAGCCCGCTAATGTTTCTGCTTCGCCTTTGGCGTTTTCAAACACATCGCCATCAATTGCTAATACTCTATAAAAGTCCCTGAGTGAGGTCTTTCCTTCAAAAACATAATTCTTATCATCAATCTTTAGATGATTGATATCCACATCATCAAATTCATCACTAATATTTCCAACAATTTCTTCGATGACATCCTCCAGAGAAATTAACCCTGACGTCCCACCATATTCATCTACAACAATCGCCAGGTGATTTTTGGTGGTTTGAAAATGCTTTAACAAATCATCCAACTTTTTGTTTTCGGGCACAAATAACGGTGTGCGAATCAATCGCTTCCAATCGAAATCTGCTTTATCCAGGTGTGGGATTAAATCCTTTACAAATAGAATCCCTTCAATATGATCAACGTTTTCTTTATAAACAGGAATCCTTGAATAACCTTTATCTCTGATTTTATTTAAAACTTCTTGATACGGCTCTCCTATTTCGAGCGCAAACATATCAATCCTAGGTTGCATGACCTGACTCGCATCTGTATTACCAAAGGAAACTATTCCTTTTAGGATTTTCTGCTCTTGGTGGCTGGTCTCCGACTCGGATGTTAATTCCAAGGCTTGAGACAGCTGATCCACAGATATATTACCTTTTTGTTCCTTCAATCTCTTTTGAATCAGTATAGTCAAATAACGCATCGGCTTACTCAAAGGAGTAAATAGAATGTCAGCCACATATATCATATACGTTATAGCTAAGGCAAAAGTGTATTTGTTGCGACTCGCATACACCTTAGGCAATACCTCTCCAAAAAACAATATCAGAAAAGTAATCACAACAACCTCCAAAACAAATTTTAACCATTCTGCCAAATCAAGAAACAAGACATCTCCTATTTGATAAAAAAGAATAATGATTCCAATATTGATAAGATTATTTGCGATAAGTATGGTCGCCAATAATTTTTTGGGTTGATTCAGAAGAGAAGTAATGATATCCACTTTTTTTTGCTCACTCGGAGCCGGATTTTCTAAATCAAACTTAGTCAACGAAAACAAGGCCACCTCTGCCCCTGAAACCAATCCAGAAAGAATAAACAGGAAAAATAAAACGATGCTATTGTTTAAGAGGGTATAATCTATCGTATATGCACTATTGAGTAGTGTCGTCATAAGTTATTGCTAGTTTTAAAAAGGCAAACCATGTTTGTCATTTGGCTCATCATTATTGATAGGTGGTTCTTTGGTCTTTTTGGAATGCAAAAAGTTAACCTCGTAGGCATGTATCTCATAGGATTTTTGTGGTTCTCCTGAGTCCGAAACCCATGAACGAGTTTTGATTTTTCCTTCCACAAAAACCTGATCTCCTTTAGATAAGTATTTCTCGCAATTTTCAGCGATTTTGTTACGCACCACAATAGTATGCCATTCGGTATGCTCTACTACCTGATTTGATTTTTTACTGATAAACTTTTCGTTTGTTGCCACAGAAAAACGCGCCACGCAACTTTTGTCATCATAATAATGAATTTTCACTTCATCACCCAGATGACCAATCAACAACACTTTATTTAAAGAAGTACTCATGCTAAATCAAAAGTAATCAATTGAACTTGTAATACAAACATCAAAAAGACAAAGACCAATAACGTTCTATAAATTTAGCAATTACAATTGGGAACGGATATTTGACCAATTCATTTACAGCAACACTTTCTGCAAGTTTGCTTTTTGTTTGGCTTGACCAAAACTGAATATGAAGCTCTTGATGCGATAATTTATGAATGACTTTTTCCCCGCATTTAGTAAGTTGATCAATTTTGCAATCAAAAGCATTATTTATTGCTTCAATAAGGACTGCTTTAGCTATTGTTTTTTGGCTTTCGACCAAAGGAAACTGAAACAAATTTTGCCAAATCCCCTTACCCTCTCGCTTTTCAATCATAACTCTACCTGTTGCATCTTCCACTATCAAATAGTTTAAATATCTTTTTTTGACCTTTATTTTTTTTGTTTTTACGGGAAATTCTGCCACTTTACCTAAAGAATAAGCGACACAGGCTTTTGCCAAAACACAGCTTTCGCAAGAAGGACTCTTGGGCACACATTGCAAAGCTCCAAACTCCATTATCGCTTGATTAAAGTCACTCGCACAATCAATAGGCATTAATTCTTTTGCCTTTACCTGAAAAATCTTTTTGGATGCGCTGCTAGAAATATCCGCATCAATACCATATACTCGAGCCAAAACCCTAAACACATTACCGTCCACCACAGGCACAGGTTCATCATTTGAAAAAGACGCGATAGCTGCAGCAGTATATTCTCCGACTCCTTTTAATAGCAATAATTCTTTGTAGGTTTTAGGAAATACACCTCCATAGTTATTCATGACCATTTGCGCCGCAGTGTGCATATTACGTGCTCTGGAGTAATAACCCAAACCTTGCCATAACTTTAAGACTTCTTGCTCTTGGGCTTTGGCAAGTTTATCAACAGTAGGAAAATGCGACGCAAATCGCTCAAAATACGGCAAACCTTGACTCACTCGAGTCTGCTGCAAAATGATTTCGGACAGAAATATAATGTAAGGGTCTTTGGTCTTTCGCCAAGGCAAATTTCTTTTGTTGGTTAAATACCAATCAATGAGAATCTTAGCAAAATCAAGTCCCTTGTTCATTAATAGTGTATAAAAAAACAAATAACGAAAAAATTACGTTTTTTTACCCCTTTAATTCTCTATTAATTATATATTTGCAACCTGAAAAAAATGAAGGATTCACCAACAAATTAAACAAAATACAATGACTAAAGCAGATATCGTTGCTAAAGTTTCGGAAAAATTAGGCATAGAAAAAGGAGATGTACAGGCTACTGTTGAATCGTTTATGGAAGAAGTAAAAAGCTCACTTGAAACAGGAGACAACGTTTACCTAAGAGGTTTTGGAAGTTTTATCATTAAAACTAGAGCCGAAAAAACAGGTAGAAATATCTCAAAAAATACAACTATTAAGATTCCTGCTCATAATATCCCAGCTTTTAAGCCGGCTAAAGTTTTTGTAGAGAGCGTTAAATCGAATAGCAAAGTCGAACAAAATTAAATATTAATCAAAAAAATATAGAGTATGCCAAGTGGTAAAAAGAGAAAAAGACATAAGGTAGCTACGCACAAAAGAAAAAAAAGAGCAAGAGCTAACCGTCACAAGAAGAAGAAATAGTATTTAGATACTAGTAAAACATAAGTTCTTTGAAATATACAAACACAAACCCTCATGATCATGAGGGTTTGTGTTTGTTGTATTAATTTTTTCATCCTATTTGTTTGATCTATTCAGACAAATTAAAATTTACAGCATGAATAAAGAGTTAATCATTAGATCTAGTTCAGAAGCCGTAGATTTTGCCTTGTTAAAAGATGGACGATTAATCGAATTACATTCTGAAAAAGAACAAGATGAATTTTTGGTAGGAGATATTTTTATCGCTAAAGTTCGCAAACCCGTTTCGGGACTGAATGCCGCGTTTATCAATATCGGATACGAAAAGGATGCTTTTTTACATTATCATGATTTAGGGCCTAACGTGCTTTCTCTATTGCAATACAGTAAACAAATTGTCGGCAAAAAAAGAAAAGACTACACCCTAAACAACTTCCAATTAGAACCTCAAATTTCTAAAGACGGAAGTATATCCGATGTATTAAAAGCCAATCAATCCATTCCCGTACAAATTGTAAAGGAACCAATTTCTACCAAAGGCCCAAGATTGAGTTCTGAGCTTTCCTTAGCAGGAAGATTTATAGTCCTTGTTCCCTTTTCTGACCGCGTTTCTATTTCACAAAAAATAGATACCAATGAAGAAAAGAAAAGATTAAAAAAATTAGTCTTATCCATCAAGCCGAAAGGCTTTGGGGTGATTGTACGAACAGTCGCCCAAAACAAGAACATTGGAGAATTAGAAGCCGACTTAAACTATTTATTGGATCGATGGAAAAAAATGTGCGAACGTTTACCCAATGCACAACATCCTTCCAAAATACTAGGTGAGTTGAGCAAAGCTTCATCAATATTAAGAGATGTATTTAATGATACATTTACTGGTATTGTCGTCGATAATCAAGATTTAATGCAAGAAGTAAAAGATTACCTAAAGGTTATCGCTCCTGCAAAAGAAAATATCGTACGGTTATATAAGCATCAAGACAATCCAATTTTTGAAAAGTATAATATCGAAAGACAGATTAAAACGTCCTTTGGTAAAACCGTATCAATGAATAAGGGAGCTTACCTGATCATTGAACATACCGAAGCATTACATGTAATTGACGTCAACTCTGGCAATCGATCAAACAAGGCAAATAATCAAGAAGAAACGGCTCTTGAAGTAAATTTAATTGCAGCGGCAGAAGTAGCCAGACAATTAAGACTTCGAGACATGGGTGGAATTATTGTGGTGGATTTTATCGACATGTCCAATCCAGAAAATCGTAAAAAATTGTACGATTTCCTAAAAGAGGAAATGAGTGATGATAAAGCCAAACACAAGATTTTACCGCCTAGTAAATTTGGATTAATCCAAATTACAAGACAACGAGTGCGACCAGAAGTTAACATTAAGACCAGAGAGGAGGATCCTAATAATGGCAACAAAGAAGTTGAAGCACCAATTGTCATTATCGACAAAATTAAAGGAGATTTAGAAAGAATGGTTCATACTAAATCAAAGGTAGCATTGCATGTTCATCCATTCATTGCGGCCTACTTAACTAAAGGTTTTCCTTCGTTAAGATTCAAATGGTTTATGGAACATCGCAAATGGATAAAAATTATTCCAAGAGACGCTTTCACTTATCTACACTATAAATTTACAGATAGTACAGGCAAAAAAGTTAAAGTTTAAGAAAAAGCCATCCCCGAAAAGGATGGCTTTTTTTATTACTTTTGGTTACGAAAATCGACTCTTCATGACAAAATACTTAATCGTTGGGCTTGGCAATATCGGAGCAGAATACGTCAATACAAGGCATAATATTGGCTTTAAAATAGTGGATGCTTTGGCCAATGAAGAACAAGTTTCTTTTGAGACCGTCAAACTAGGCGTCCTTGCCGAGTTCAAATACAAAGGGAGACAATTTATTCTGCTTAAGCCGAATACCTACATGAATTTGAGTGGCAAAGCTGTTAAATATTGGATGGAAAAAGAAAATATTCCTACCGAAAATATCTTAGTCGTAACAGACGACCTTAACTTATCCTTTGGCACAATCCGAATCAAAGGAAAAGGCAGCGATGGTGGTCATAACGGATTAAAAAATATCCAACTACTACTCAATACCAACCAATATCCCCGATTCCGTTTTGGGATTAGTGACGAATTTAAAAAAGGACAACAAGTGGACTACGTCCTAGGAGAATGGGGCGAACAAGAAAAAGCAGCTCTACCAGAACGTTTGAAAATCGCAGGTGAAGCGATTCGATCATTTGGTTTTGGAGGACTCAACAACACCATGAATACCTTTAACGGAAAATAATCCTACTGTGATAAAAGCCATAACCAGCATACAAAACCCCCTCATAAAGAACTTGTTGCAATTGCAAGAGAAAAGTCGAGCGCGTAAAAAAACAGGCTCTTTTATCATTGAAGGCAAACGCGAAATAGGATTAGCGATTGAAGGTGGTTATAAAATACAAACCTTGCTGTTTTGTTCAGACATTTTATCCGAAAACGAAACCCGACAAACTCCGGCTGAGGAATATATTGAAATTGACATATCGGTTTACCAAAAACTAGCCTATCGAGATTCTACCGAAGGGTTGATTGCTGTGGCTGTAGCCAAAAATCACGATTTGCAATCGCTTAATGTCAAACCCAATGGTTTGTATCTGGTTTGCGAAAGCATAGAAAAACCAGGTAACATCGGTGCTCTATTACGAACCGCTGATGCTGCTAATATTGATGGTTTTATCATTGCCAATCCTAAAACTGACCTGTACAATCCCAATGTAATACGCTCTAGTGTGGGTTGTGTTTTTACCAATTCCATCGCCACAGGCACAACTGAAGAAGTCATCAAATTTTTAAAAGCAAATAACATCAATAGCTACGGGGCTTCGTTACAACATTCTACACCTTATCACACACAAGATTATACAGGAGCGACTGCCCTTGTAGTAGGAACTGAAGCCACAGGCCTCTCAGATAAATTTAAAGCCGCTACAACACAAAATATCATTATCCCAATGCAAGGAAAAATCGACTCCATGAATGTCTCGGTTGCTGCCGCAATATTATTATTTGAAGCGAAAAGGCAACGGGGGTTTGGTAATCTTGCTTGATAAATTAAAAACCTTTTTGATACGCTTTTTAAAGGCTCTAACGTTTCATGCCCATTATCATAATAAATACTTCCACAATATTCTTATCCCTGCAACAGCTACAACAACAACTGTAAATCGACGTATCGCTTTAGAAGATAGAAATTGAAGATTGAGTCGTACTCCGATTTGTCCTCCTATCAAAACTACAGGTAATACAAGCAATAAAAAGTTCCAATTAAGGGTAAAATTAGGTTGTTGCCATTGTCCTAACAATCCCGAAATCGAATTGACTAAAATAAAAAAACTCGCGGTAGCTGCTATTTTTTTGGCCGTATCCCATTGGGTTAAATACAAAAGGGGCGACAAGAAAATTCCGCCTCCAATACCTACCATACCTGACAACAAACCGATTCCAGCACCGTACAACAAGCTTTTTCCAATTGTGGTTTTAGACCCAATGGTGCTTTCTTTGGCTACAGCCGAAAACCACATAAAAAGTGCAGCCAATAATAAGGTTACACCTAATAAAATGAAAAACACTGTCTGTTCAATTCTCAAATACCCTCCCAGAAAAGACATGGGAACAGACGCCACAACCAAAGGCAACACCTTTTTAAAATCCAATTGATTATTCTTCAAAAAAAGAAAAACACTGCCCATGACTACCATGATATTGCATAGCAACGCCGTAGATCGAATATCCATAAAAGGTAAAGCTGTAAAAGTCAATAAAGCCAAATAACTGGATCCACCACCAAAACCCACAGACGAATAAACTACAGCCACTGCAAAAAACAATAAAATCACCTCCCAATACTGGGAAAAATTCATCATTATTTGAGTACCGTCGATCATACTAAAAAGAGAAATTGCTCATTGCTCATGTTGTTTCCATTTATTTTTATTGGAATTCGCGAATCTGCGATTTGAGCATGAAGCGTAAAGAAAAGTAGATTGTTGAGCGTTAAAAAATGAAAACTGTTCGAACGTAGTGAGTTTTTTCATTTTAGTGAAATAAGATATTTTTTAGCGAAAGTCTCAAAGAGCTAGACCTTTTTGTTACTTTTTGGGGCAATGCCAAAAAGTAAATAATTTATTTTATATTCAAATTAACTTTTTCCAATTCACGAATGGACTCCAACAACACCTCTCCATTCCTATCTTTCAACAAATATGCAGTTTCATTTTCTTCAACGCCCAAAATCGATTTAATCTTTTTTGGATTGTCAAAATTACCCCAAAAATACACTATCTCAATCTCGTTTTCTAAGATTCTATAAAACATTGTGGTATGTTTTGTAATTAACGCCTCTCTACTTTCATCATCAAATTCAGAAATCTTAAACATTTCAGGATTCGCTACAATCATATCAATGGTATGTTCTACTAAGTTGACAAACTTTGTCGCAATTTCAGTACTCCAAGATTCTAATAAATAATCGATAATTGAATTGAAAGAAATCTCTGCCTTTTGAGTCCAAACTACTTTCATCCTTGTAACTTTTTGCGAACATCATTCATCACTGCTTCATGGTCTCTTACTCTACCCGCCACACTATCCGCCTTACTTTCCTTTAAAGCTTGTTTTAATTCATAAACCTTTGCTTCTTCAGGGAAAAGAATTTTACTCAAAATCACCATTTCATCTACTGAAAAACTCCTTTTTTTTATTTTATTATAGAAAGTAGCTCTTGATATTTTGAGACGGTCAATAATGTATTCTTTCTTGAATTTACTATTATCGATAAACACCTCTATATTGTCCAATAAATTTTGATAACCAAAAACAATGTCTAACATAAGTGATAATTTTGTTGATTATTATTAGACAAATATATCCAAATTTTTAAACAAAAAATAAAGCACACAATGAGTAACACCCCCTCACCATGTGCCTTATCAAACAAACAATCATGAAAAAAATTAGTTCCAGCCTCCTCCGAGTGCTCTGTAAGTATTTACTACAGCGTTTAGCTGTCGTTTTTTTGTTTCTATTAATTCAAACTGAGATTCTAAAGCGTCCCTTTGTGTCAATAATACTTCCATATAATCTGCTCGAGCGGATCTAAAAAGACTATTAGATATATTGATTGAGGTCGTCAAAGCCTCTACTTCCTTTGATTTAAAATCATAACTCTCTTTTAAATTATCAATTTTAGCCAACTGATTAACGACTTCTATATAAGCATTTAAAACCGTTTTCTCATATTCATAAACAGCTTGCAATTGCTTTGCATTAGCATTATAATACTCTGCTTTTATAGCATTTCTATTAATCAATGGAGCAACTAAATCTCCTGCAAGAGAATACAATAAAGACTCTGGACTTTTTGTTATATAACTTGGATTAAATGCTTGAAAACCTACCCCTGCTGAAATCCCTATTGATGGATAAAATCTAGCCTTCGCTACTTTAACATCTAATTTCTGAGCTTCTAATTCTAACTCTGCCTGTCTGATGTCCATCCTGTTATCTAATAACTGAGCCGGTAATCCTTTTTGAATTGAATGTAGCGTTAGTTTATCAAAATCTTCTGTATTACGCTCTACAGGTTGTGGAAAGCGCCCTACTAAGAAGTTGATTTTATTCTCCACTTCGACAATCATTTGCTGTATCTCAAATTTTAAACTTTTGGTGTTATATAATTGAGCTTCAAAACGACGAACAGCTAGTTCCGTTACTTTGGCTGCTGTTTTTTGCTGTTTCACAATGTTGAGAGCATTGGTTTGAATTTGAATATTCTGATTAATGTTCTTCAATTGATTATCCAATGCTAATAGCTCATAATACTCTGTAGCAATTTCGGCAACTAAATTCGTAGTCATAAAATTCTTTCCTTCAATTGTTGCCAGATAACTTAATACCGCACTTTTTTTGGCGTTTCTCAATTTTTTCCAAATATCCAATTCCCACTGAGCGCGAACCCCTACTACATAATCTTTTAAAGGTTCAGGAAAGGCTTTTCCTGGTTCAATATCTGTAGTAGCCTCCACAGCTCCGTTACGAGTATATCTACTGACTTTATCCAATCCTGCTCCTGCATAACCGGAAACAAACGGCAAATATTCTCCTTTTCTGGCTCTGACCTCACTCTTTGCTCTTTCAATTTCTTGAAGAATAATATTTAACTCCTGATTATTTTCGATTGCCAAATCAATCAAACTTACCAAATATGGATCTGTAAAATATTTTTTCCATGAAACGGCTCCTGATGTTACCGTATCAGATGTTGCAGAAGCTCCTATGTACGTATCTGGCACTGATTTGTTTGCTGCTCTATTATCTATTTTTAAGCTTTTACAAGATGCAAAAAGCAATACCGTAAACGCAATAAAACAGAACTTATTACAAATTTTAAATGATTTCATAATTATTTATTTTTTCTACGCAATAGCTTTCTAAGCGTTTCATTTGCGTTTATGAGTTTCTGAATTGTATTGTTCCTTTCGGAATTCTTTTCTACCATCATTTCTGTAAATGGTCTATTATCAGTATCTTGAAGCAATGTTTTTCCTTCACTCATTTTACCAAAAATGTAGTACAACCCTGGTATTATGATTACCCCAAAAATAGTTCCGAACACCATTCCTCCCATAGCGGATCCTCCGATAGTTCTATTACCTATGGCTCCCGCTCCTGTCGCTAAAACCAAAGGGACTAATCCCGCTATAAACGCAAACGAGGTCATTAAAATCGGTCTAAATCTCACTTTAGCTCCTTCTATAGCGGCTTCTAATACTGTCGCTCCTTGCTCGTGCTTTAATACTGCATACTCTACAATTAACACCGCATTTTTACCCAGCAAGCCTACCAGCATTATCAACCCTACCTGAGCATAAATATCATTGGCTAACCCCATCATTTTAAGTAATAAAAACGAACCAAAAATTCCGACAGGCAAAGACAATATAACCGCTAACGGCAATAAAAAACTCTCATACTGAGCAGACAGCACCAAATACACAAATATTAGTACCACTATAAAAACGTACAACGCTTCATTTCCTCTGGATGCCTCATCATAGGATAATCCTTCCCAAGCAATATCATAGCCTCTAGGTAAAGATTCTTTTGCCACTTCCTGAATGGCATGAATAGCATCCCCCGTGGTAAAACCTTTGGCTGGCAAACCTCTAATCGCAGCCGAATTATACAAGTTATACCGAGTGATTTCGTTAGGCCCTTGAGTCTTTTTAATTTTCATAAATGACGAATACGGCACCATTTCTCCTTGTTCATTTTTAACAAAAAGATCTAACAAATCACTAGGATATCTCCTGTATTCAGGTCCTGCCTGCGTATATACTTTAAAGAATCGACCAAACCGAATAAACCCTTGCTCATAAGTACTCCCTATCAAAATGTTCAGATTTTCCATTGCTCTTTCGATAGAAACTCCTTTTTGCATGGCTACTTTATTATCTATTTCTATCTCGTACTGAGGATAATTTGCCGCAAAAAAAGTAAACAACCCTGTTAATTCTTTCCTTTCGGAAAGCTTTTGCATAAACGTATTATTTATTTTTTCGAACTCATGATAGTCTGTAGAGTTGTTTTTATCAATCATCCTAAAAGAAAAACCTCCCGAAGAACCAAACCCGGGAACAGCAGGTGGTTCAAAAAACTCTATAATACCTTCTCCTATTTCGCTTGATTTTTCTTCCAGCTCTTCCATTATCTCATGGACTGATTTTTCTCTTTCTGACCAAGGTTTAAGATTAATCAAACACGTCCCTGCATTAGACCCTCTACCCTCTGTCATAATTTCGTATCCTGCCAGAGCAGATACGGAGGCTACACCTTCCGTCTCTTCGCATATTTTTTGAAGGTGGTGAGCTACTTGATTGGTTCTTTCTAAAGTTGCTCCAGGAGGAGTTTGTATAATTGCATAGATAGTCCCTTGATCTTCGTTAGGAATAAAACCAGCAGGAAGTATGTTATTAACTCCAAAAATCCCCAATCCAAAGGCAATTAGTATCCCAAAGGTCAAGACCCTTCTGTTAACTATCAATTTTAGCAAACCGACATACCTTCCTGTAAGTCTATCAAACCTTCTGTTAAACCAATCAATAAATCGATTGATAGGCGTTCTTCTTTTAGGCTGACCATGATTGTTTTTCAATAACATGGCACATAATACAGGTGTCAGAGTAAGTGCAACAATCGCCGAAAGGATTATCGAACTTACCATTGTAATTGAAAATTGTCTATAAAAAACTCCTACCGGACCAGACATAAAAGCAATTGGCAAGAATACAGAAATCATTACCAAAGTAATCGCTATAATTGCCCCTCCTATCTCTCCCATTACACTCTTTACCGCTTTAAACGGGGAAAGATGCTCTTCTTCCATCTTGGCATGTACGGCTTCTACTACCACAATCGCATCATCGACTACAATACCAATAGCTAATACAAGAGCAAAAAGAGTAACCAGATTTATTGATATTCCAAAGAGTTGAAGCACAAAAAAGGCTCCTATCAATGAAACAGGAACTGCCAAAATAGGAATTAATGTAGATCTAAAATCTCCTAAAAATAAGAACACCACTAAGGCTACTAACAAAAAAGCATCTCGCAATGTATGGGTAACTTGCTCTATAGAAGCATCCAAAAATTTAGAGACATCGTAACTAATCTTATAGTCCATTTCTGCAGGGAAATCTCCTCTTATCTCCTGAAGTTTTTCCTTAACCTCTTTTATCACTTCGCTTGCATTACTCCCTAATGATTGTTTCAATACAATTGCAGCAGCAGGATAACCGTCCAGGTTAGAATAGATATCCATGAATTCTGTCCCTAACTCAACTGTTGCCACGTCCTTTACGTGTATCAATTCTCCTTCCTCATTAGATCTCACAATAATATCTCCATACTGTTCTGGCGTATTATATCTTCCCTGATAAGTCAAAACATATTCGATTGATTGTGCTGACTTCCCAGAACTACGACCTAAACGACCTGGCCGACCAATAATACTCTGCTCTTCCATGGCCTTTAACACCTCTTCGGCAGACAACTTATACGCTCTTAAACGATCTGGTTTTAGCCAAACCCGCATGGCGTATTGACGGCTTCCCAATATTTTTGCACTCACAACTCCTTTGATCCTTTTCAGTTCAGGAATCATTTTCACATTGGCATAGTTGTACAGAAATTTTTGATCCGCGTCTTTGTCTTTGCTGTAAAGATTGACATACATCAACATACTTGGCTGTACAGGAGTAATGATTACCCCCTCTCTTTGCACAAGTGGTGGCAACAAAGGCATTACCTGATCAACTCTGGTTTTTACACGAACAACCGCCTGATTGGGATCTGTTCCTGGCTCAAAAATTATATTAATCGTTGCTTCTCCTGCACTAGTCGCATCAGAAGAAATATAACGCATCCCCTCCACTCCATTAATTGAAGTCTCTAACGGGATTAAAGTAGATTTAACAAGAACATCTGCATTTGACCCTGGATAAGCGACAAATATACTTACCGTTGTGGGTGCTATCTGTGGGAACTGCGCAATAGGCATTTGCTTTATGGATAATGTACCCACAAACAAAATGAATACAGATACCACAATAGCCAAAACGGGTCTTTGGATTACTTTTTTTAACATATCCTATAATTTTAACGAGACTATTCTGCGTATAAGTCCAGATTAGACATTACCTTATCTGGCTCAATAAAATCATACGAAATCTCATCTCCGCTTTTAATTTTTCTTAACCCATCTATAACTATTTTGTCTTCTTTAGACAAGCCCTCCTTGACCAAATAAATATGAGGCAATTCTTTGTCAATAGTTATCAATCTGGATTTAATTTTGTGATCTTCGCCTACCACATAAACATATTTTTTGTCCAATATCTCAAATGTTGCCTTTTGAGGTATTATTATAGCATCATTAATCCTTGTCGGAATCTGAATATTTCCTGTTTCACCGTGACGTAACAATCCTTCTGGATTAGGAAAAGTCGCTCTAAAAGCTATATTTCCTGTCTCATTATTAAAATCAGACTCTATCGTTTCAACTACTCCCTGGTACGGAAATAGTTTATTGTTTGCCATTAACAGATTTACCTTTTGTAAGTTTCTTTTATCTATTTTGGTTGAATAGTTTAGGTATTCTGCTTCTGGCACATTAAAATATACCCAAACCTTACGGTTATCTGATAACTCTGTGAGTAATTCTCCTTCATCTAACAAACTACCAAGCCTTACGTTAAATCTTCCCATAATTCCATCAAAAGGCGCTCTAATCTCGGTAAAACTCAAATGTACATTAGCTAAGTCTAGTTCAGCATTAGCCTTGTCATACCTGGCTTTTGCTAAAGCTAACTCGTTAGGAGAAACAATATTACTATCTGCTAATGTTTTAGTGTTTAAATATTCTATTCTGGCAAATTCAGCTTCTGCTGCTGCCTTTTTGGCTTCTGCTTGATAAAGCGTCGGCATAATCTGGAACATACGTTGCCCTTCTTTTACAAATTCCCCTTCATCTACATAAATATTCTTGAGGTATCCCTTTTCGAGAGCTCTTAATTCGATATGCTGAATTGATCTAACCTGAGCTACATATTCTTTAATAGCAATTGTATCTTTGATTAGAGGAGTGGTTACAGAAAGCTTAATTTCTTCTTCTTTCTTTTCATGCTTTTTGGAATGACAACCAACATTTAGTGTGGCTATCAAAAATAAATAGATAACTGTTTGTTTCATTACTACAATAATTGAGAGACTGAATCACTTTTGATTCAATCGGTTAAATAAAAATGGGTGTAAAAACAACCATCTGTAAGAATTTATAGATAGTTGATGCAGAATAAATTACTGATTAAAAATCAGTAACAACGTATTCATATTCGAAATACCTGTAGTAAAATATACAAGGGAACAGAATGGGTTATCTTTTCAACAATAAAATAACCTTCATGCAGTTTTGAGCTTGTTACACTTGGTTCAAAACTAAATTTAAAAGAATAGGGAATCGTTTTTCCTATTATGCTTCTTGAGTGATGTACTTCCTCTTCCTCTGTAACTTCAACAACATCCACATGCTTTTCTATTCCATTATCTGCATGTACGGACTCAACTGGAGTTGAAAACAAAATACTAAGCTGGTCCTTATGAGTATATTCCCTTGCGTTAATTATCCCTTCGCTACTCCCTGTAACAAAGAAAAAAAGTAACCCAAAAAGATATGACATAGTTAATTTCACAACCAACTGAATTTTGCGCAAATATCGTCAATAATAGATTAAAATCAAATAATTTTACAGATCCAACTCCTTCCTATGTAATTTATCTTAACCAAGATTACAAAGTATCTAAAAATTGTTTACGACACTGCATGTTTACAATGTATAAAATCTATCCCATCAAATCTCGTACCAAAAATCTAAAGAACCTCTATATTTGCTAAAAAATCAAAGTGGATATTTCGGTTATTGAGAAAACATACAAAACAGCAACAAAGGTTGCTGCTATTGCAAAAAAGCTACAACAAAAAGAATCACAAAAACTTCAATTAAAGGGATTAATTGGTTCGTCGTTTTCTTTTGTGCAGCAAGCCCTATTAGAAAAAGTAAATCGTCCCTTTTTACTGTTATTTTCTGACAAAGAAAAAGCCGCTTATTACTTAAATGACTTGGAGCGTTTAGCTTCGGACAGATCCGTATTATTCTACCCAAGTTCTTACAAAAAACCCTATCAAATAGAGCAAACAGACAATGCCAATATTTTGCTCAGAGCAGAAGTATTAAACCAAATCCACTCTCAACAAGATAAAGCCGTAATTGTATCTTTTCCTGAAGCCCTCTTCGAAAAAGTAACTACTCAAAAAAGCTTAGAAAAAAACACGTTAAAGATTGCTGTAGGAGATCAAATATCCATTGATTTCATCAACGAAGTCCTTTTCGAATATGAATTTAAACGCGTGGATTTTGTGTCTGAACCTGGAGAGTTTTCGGTACGAGGTGGTATTGTAGATGTATTTTCTTTTTCGAACGACTTCCCATATCGTATAGAATTCTTTGGCGATGAAATAGACTCCATCAGAACCTTTGATATTGCAGATCAGCTTTCGCTAGAAAAGAAAAAGCAAATCGTAATCCTTCCTAACCTAGAGAACAAAACCCTTCAAGAAGGAAGAGAGTCTTTTTTAGAGTACATCTCTGAGGACACTGTCATCATAGTTGACGATTTTAAATTAGCGCAAGACCAATTGAGTCAACTCTTTGCAAAAGCTGAAGATACTTTCCTGAATCTCAAATCCACGATTAAACAGTTAAGCCCATCTGATTTGTTTATGGATGCGGCATCTTTTTCTGAAAAAAGTAAGGACTTCACGGTTATTGAACTCAATAACAATCCTATCTTCAAAACAGATGATAGCTTTGAATTTCATATCAAACCACAACCTTCATTTAACAAGCAATTCGAATTGTTATTTGAGAATCTGGAGGAGAATAATGAAAATGGAATATCTAATTACATCGCTAGTGCAAACGACCAACAAGCACAGCGTCTGGAAAGCATCTTTGAATCATTAAATGAAGAAAGACACAAAGACATACCCAATCCTTATCACGCCTTGTCTCTGCCTTTGTACGAAGGCTTTATTGACGAAGAACATCAGCTCGCTTGTTATACCGATCATCAAATTTTTGAGCGTTATCATAAGTATTCAATCAAAAATAACGACAAAAACAAGCAGTCTGTCACACTAAAAGAACTGAATGCTTTATCAAAAGGAGATTATGTAACCCATATCGATCACGGAATTGGTCAATTTGGTGGTTTACAGAAAATTGATGTAAATGGCAAAAAACAAGAAGCCATTAAACTGATCTATGCTGATGACGGAATTGTGTACGTAAGCATTCATTCTTTACACAAAATTGCCAAATTCAATGGAAAGGATGGCACTGTGCCGAAGGTACACAAACTGGGTTCAAAAACCTGGAAAGTCCTAAAAAGCAAAACCCAATCACGCATCCGTAAAATTGCGTATAATCTGATTCAATTGTATGCTAAAAGACGAATGAATAAAGGCTTTGCCTGTGCGCCAGATAGCTATTTACAGCTAGAGTTAGAGTCTTCCTTTTTATACGAAGACACTCCCGATCAAACCAAAGCTACACAGGATGTAAAAGCAGATATGGAAAGTGATCGCCCAATGGATCGATTGATTTGCGGAGATGTTGGTTTTGGGAAAACAGAAGTTGCCATACGTGCCAGTTTTAAAGCTGTAGATAACGGTAAACAAGTGGCGATTTTGGTACCGACTACCATATTAGCGTATCAACACTACAGAACGTTTAGCGAGCGGTTGAAAGATATGCCGGTTAATGTGGGTTATCTTAACCGATTCAGAACCGCTAAACAGAAAAAAGAAACCCTTGAACAACTCCAAGAAGGCAAGCTAGACATCATCATCGGAACCCATCAGTTGGTCAATAAAAGTGTAAAGTTTAAGGATTTAGGGTTATTGATTATTGACGAGGAACAAAAATTTGGTGTAAACGTAAAAGATAAACTCAAAACCATTTCGGAAAATGTCGACACCCTAACCTTAACCGCAACACCTATCCCGAGGACATTGCAATTTTCGTTAATGGCAGCGCGTGATTTGTCTATTATCTCCACTCCTCCACCCAATCGTTATCCTATTGAAACCAGTGTTACTGGCTTTAATGAGGCTCAAATTAGAGATGCTATTTCTTTTGAAATTGAACGTGGCGGACAAGTGTTTTTTATCAATAACCGAGTAGAAAACATCACTGAAATCGCAGGGATGATTCAACGTTTAGTACCTGATGCTCGTGTGGGTATCGGTCATGGCCAAATGGATGGCAAAGAACTCGAAGAGCGAATGTTGGCGTTTATGAATGGAGAATTTGATGTGTTAGTCGCTACTACGATTATCGAGAGCGGATTGGACGTTCCTAATGCCAACACCATTTTTATCAATAATGCGAATAATTTCGGTTTGAGTGATTTGCACCAGATGCGTGGACGTGTAGGACGTAGCAACAAAAAAGCCTTTTGTTATTTTATCACACCTCCTCTATCAACACTTACCGCAGAAGCGCGCAAACGTATCCAAGCGCTAGAACAATTCAGTGATTTAGGCAGTGGTATTCATATTGCTATGAAAGATTTGGAAATCAGAGGAGCTGGAGATTTACTAGGTGGCGAACAAAGTGGTTTTATCAATGAAATTGGTTTTGAAACGTATCAGAAGATTTTGGCTGAAGCTATTGAAGATTTAAAGGAAAATGACTTTAAGGATTTGTACGCTGACCAAAACGAAGGTAGAGACAAAATCTATGTCAAAGACATTCAAATCGATTCGGATTTTGAATTATTGTTTCCTGACGAGTATATCAATAATATCAGTGAACGCATGAGTTTGTATAATGACCTGAGTCATTGTAAAGACGAAGCTCAATTACAGGCTTTTCAGAACAAAATCATTGACCGTTTTGGTCAATTGCCTGATCCTGCCAAAGGATTATTGGATAGTGTTCGTTTAAAATGGCTAGCTACGGCAATCGGTCTCGAAAAAATAGTCTTGAAACAAGGGAAAATGTTAGGCTATTTTATCGCTGATCAACAGTCTGATTTTTATCAATCAAACGGATTTAACCGTGTCTTGCAGTTCATTCAAACGCAACCTAAAGATTGTCGTATGAAGGAGAAACAAACGAAGAATGGGTTACGTTTGTTATTGACTTTTGAGGGGGTTGATAGTATGGGGAAAGCGTTGAATGCTTTGGAAAGGATTTAATAGTAAACTTTCATTTCTTTTAATTCCCTTAAAGCATACCAATAGTTCCTTTGTACATCATCGCTTAAATGTGAAGAAGCGGATTGACCTGTCGGAACATATGTAACTCGGACACCTGTATATTTCACCCATTTAAGTTTACCTGTCTTTTCATCCTTTACTTCAACTTGATATTTGTCAATTCTCAAATTATCATGCTTGAGACACTTCAAAAGTCGTTCAACTCTAGAAGACACATAACTCTTATCATAACATTGAACACCACCCATCATTCTTTTATCAGGTCCTTTGATATCTCCGTTTAGGATCTTAAAGTTTAAAGAATCTTGGACTTCTATATAATAATCATGCGCATGCCAGTTGTTAGTCTTCCATAGGTATAACTCCCCAATAGGTTCATGATTATAAATCACTTCTATAAGTTGCTTTCCATAAGAGTAAGGCACATCCCTTAATTGTTGACCATTTGAATAGATTGTATCAATTATAACTTCTGTTTTAAACTGCCCACTCTCACGTAACGGATAACATTCTCTCGCATTGATAATCGCATCATCGTTTTTAAAAAGTAGTACCAATTTCTCTTTATTAAAATTTTCATCCAGATCGATTAAAAGTCTATTTCCCCAAACTTTACTATGTGCATAACTGATGATATCCCAAGTTCCGTTTAAATAAGGGAGTGAAAGTATTCCAAGGATGATACTCAATAAGACGATGCTAGTATACTTTACTTTTTTCATAAAAATTCAATTCCGAAAATTACAATCTACTTTTTATGCATCTCTATTCCATTCTGCTCAACTATCTTAATCTTCCCCGAATCCTCTATAGTAATAATATAAACTCTCCTTTTAGTGACAATTTCATAATCCTCAATACTTTTACCCTCTTCTAATTCTCCTTTTTCTGTGAGTAATGAATCAGGCACATATTCCAAATACTCTGTCTTAATAAAATTCGTTCTGTACATTGTCTTGTAATCTGACCAAGAATGATTTGGATTGGACAAGTCTCCATCACATTCTTCTGACAGCATAATTTCATCAACTCCTATCTTATTAATTTGAGTTGCTAAAAAAATACGATTACAACTAATCTCACTTTCTCTATAAATGCAAAACGTTAGTTTATCATTTACCAATTCAAACTTTTCTATATCCCTTGAAAGTTGACGCTGTTTATTTATTTCAGATTGTTCAACATTCAAATACATAGTGTTTATCCATTGTGGAAACTCGGGTTTTGTGTTTTTTCTAATATCATTAGCCGTTGAATAAATTTCACTATCATGTTCCTTTATTATATTATTAACAGCTTTTGCTTCAGCATAATTTATATAAGATATTAAAGAGAATAGAATTCCAAAGCCTAGAAAAGTAAAAATCATAATTTTCTTTTTTGACTTTGACCTAAAAAATAACGAGGCTAATCCTTTTAATATTACACTTAGAATCAACCATAAAACAAAGTAATAGGCAATTATCAATATAGAAGAACCACCTCCGAAACCTATTCCGAAAGGAATTAGGTGAATCATAAAAGACAACTCATATAATATCTCTATTTGATAATGAAAGGCAATCAGCCAAGTTGTTAATATAAATAACACCGATAACGTTCCTCCAATGGCACTTGTTTTATTAAAAGCTTTCATAAACTTCTTATTTAATCCAAAGATAATAAGTAAATAGGAGGTGTTTTATTTAAAAGTTACCACTTGCACTAAGTCCCGTACTAAATGTTTTTGTTTCTCTCTATCCGAAACCATGAAAAAAACATATACCTCAGCAAGTTCATTTTTTCTCATGCCAATAATAGAGCATACCTCATATCCAGAGTTAAAGGCGTTTTTATTAGGAAGAAAAACTGTACTTGCAATCCAGTCAGCATTGAATTCGGATTTACTTGTATTTTTATCAAACACCGTAATTTGAGGCATGTTGGGAAGTACATAGCCAGAAGCATTCATTGAAAGCATTGTTAAATAAGACTTTGAAAACTGGTCAGGCGATAAGCCACCAAGTGTTTTTTTATTTCTTATATCTCTTATCCAGATACGAATTTCAAATCCTGAGGAGTCATGACTATAAGCTTTTTGATAAAGCACGTTATTATTTTCTACAAGATCTGTTTCGGAAAAATTCTCAGGAATGGAAAAATTAATATTCAAATCGGTTAATAATGAGTCAAAATCTTGTTCTTTTACTTTTGACCAATCTTCCTTTTTAACTCCACCTTGAGCATAGGAATTAATGTTTAACAACAGTAATATAATCCCAAATATGTATTTCATGACAACACAATAAAAAAGGTTTAAATTACAAAAACCAACCCAAAATAGCTAGCACAATTTTTCGGAAACCTTTTTGACCTTTCTCATTTTTCGTTGGAATGTATTTCAGTAGCTTTGGAGATTATAGATGTTAGATATAAGACAAAATCTAAAATCTCATATCTAAGGTCTATATGTCTATATCAACTGCTTTATCGTATTCATAGGAAGAAACATTTTGCCGCTATCCGGCAATAATTCAAAACCATATTTTCTGTAGAAGTTTTCGGCATATTCGTTAATTGGGTCAACGACCACAGCCATAGCACCAATACTTTTTTCTGATAAGTCATACGCTCTAAACAAGGCATCCATCAACAAGTACTCTCCCAACCCTGTTTTTTTACTTGATATGTCACGAGCTAAACGACCTAAAAGAATGACCGGTGCATTATAGTTTTTAGGTACTTTTTTCAAAAACTTTTCAGGAATCTGTTCTCGACCCAAACTCTCACTAGTCAGTGTATAATATCCAATTACATCATCATTTGAACCAGTTGCGACAAAACAAATGGCTAACTTTTTTTTAATGTCTTGACTTACTTGTTTATGTAAGTAATCGGTTAAAGACTTTTCCTCGCACTCAAAACTCTTTCTATTATGAGTTTTGTTCAATAGTTTTATTTCCAAGCCTAGTTCTTCTTTTTGGATTTATAACGCTTTGCGGCCTCTAACAAATTCTCATTTGGTTTAGACTCACTAAACACAGCATCAAAAAACAACTGGCGATCCTTTTCAGAAGCTAAAATTCTATCATTATTCGCTACAATTTCTTCTGCTTTCTTGCGGACAATTCTCAAAATAAAACTACTAAAGGTTTTGTCACCACTTAGCTTTTGAGCTTTTCTGAAAATTCTTTTTTCTGTCGATGACACTCTTAATTCTATGCGTTCATCTTTGTTAAGGTAAGCTTCCATATTAGTATTCATTTTACACAAATGTACGTTTTTTTTCCGTACATTATTGATTTGTTCCAAAAAAAGAGGAGATTTCAATTATTCCTTACATTTGACAAGTTTACAATAATGTAGACACTGTCTGCATTATTATTGATTTAAAAACAAAACTTTATGATCAAAATCCCGAGTTTTTTAAAGAAAGGTGATACAGTAGCTATCGTATGCACAGCGAGGAAATTTTCTCCTGAGGAAGCACAACCTGCTGTAAACTTATTGGAATCTTGGGGTTTGAACGTAAAGCTGGGCAGTACTATTGGATTGGATGAACACCAATTGGGTGGTAAAGATGATGAACGAGCGGCGGATTTTCAGACACAGCTTGACGACCCTAATGTGAAAGCAATATGGTGCGCCCGTGGAGGTTATGGAACGGTGCGCATGATTGATAAAATTGATTTTTGCAATTTTGTCAAAAACCCGAAATGGGTTATGGGATTCAGTGACGTGACAACCTTACACAGTCATATCCACAATCTGGGAGTTGCGACTATGCACAGCATTATGGCATTCAGTGTGCCGATTACGGAACAGAGCTCTATTGACAGTTTCAAGAAGGCGATTTTTGGCGAAAGCCTAAACTACACTATCCCTGAAAATACTTCCAACAAACCAGGGACAGCAACAGGGCAACTCATTGGAGGAAATTTATCGATTCTATACTCGCTTTTGGGCTCACCGTCAGCCGTCAATTGCAGTGGTAAAATCCTTTTTATTGAGGATTTAGATGAATACCTCTACCATATTGATCGAATATTGATGAATCTCAAAAGAAACGGTTGTTTTAACGAGTTGAAAGGACTTATCGTGGGAGGAATGACCGATATGCATGACAACACCATCCCTTACGGAATGGATGCGACACAAATCATTAGAGACATTACAGCTGAATACCAGTTCCCAATCTGTTTTGATTTTCCGGCAGGTCATCAAAAAAATAATCAAACCATACTATTAGGAAAAGAAGTAACTTTGTCGGTAAACGACAATAAAGCATTTGTAACTTATAAATAACAAGGCATGAGAATTTTAGTTATTGGAGGCGGAAACATGGGATTTACCTACGCCGAAGGAATGTCCAAATCAGAGTTATCAGGTCACCACAAAATTATGATTTGTGATGCTATGCCACAAAGGGTAGCAGAATTAAAGGAATATCCTGAATTTGAGGTCTACTCTGAGGTAGAAGAATGTATAACTCAAGCCGATGTTGTTTTCTTAGCCGTAAAACCTTTCCATGCCGAAGAGGTTTTTGAAAAAATCAAACCGCTAGTCTCTCCAGATCAAATCTTTGTCTCTTTGATGGCAGGGGTAAATATCTTCACTATTCAAAAAGGCACAGGTTCTCAGAAAGTAGTCAGAACTATGCCTAACCTTCCGGCAAAAGTAGGCTTAGGAGTAACCTCTTATGTGGCGGCTAGAGAAGTCAGTCGTATTGAATTACTCACTATCCGCAGTTTGTTAGACACAACAGGAGAATCCATTCATGTAGATAACGAACAACAAATTGATTATTCTACTGGAATATCTGGTAGTGGGCCTGCTTACGTGTTCTATTTTATGAATTCGATGTTAGAAGCCGCTATACAAATGGGATTTTCAGAACACGATGCTAAAGTGTTGGTCAGAGGAACATTTAGAGGTGCTGTAGAGCTTTTTGACAGAGAAAACACCTCATTACATACTTGGATGGACAGAGTGGCTTCTAAAGGCGGTACAACTAGAGCTGCTTTAGATTCTATGGAAGCCAGTAAAGTAAAAGATGCTATTAAAGAAGCTGCATTTGCTGCTTTCCACAGAGCGGTAGAATTAGGTTTAGGAAAATAAGAATGTCATGTCGCAAACCACTACTATCTTAAGACAACTTTTAATTATAAGAAGAGTACGTTCGCTAAACAAAAATCATATTTATCCTTCAATAGAAACCTTAGTCGAATATCTCAAAGTAGAGTTTGAGAAACGAGACATTTCTAATGCTGGGATTTCTATTCCTACTTTAAAAAGAGACATCGAACAAATTAGAAGTTTCTTTAGAATTGATTTTAACTACATCACCAAAGAACGTGGTTATTGTATTGAAGAAGAACAGGATGCTTCTTTTGTAGAATCCAGTCTCGAATCATTTGAAATTATTGCCGCGGTGGGAGCTGATGGCCTGATGCCCAATCACATCATTCCTGAAAAAAGAAAACTAGCCCGCGGGTTGGAACATTTTAGTTTTTTGAGCCGATGTATCGAGAAAAAAATGGTAATAGAATTTTCGTATTACAAATACGATTCTGATACAACAACTCAGCCCATTGTAAAGCCTTTGTTTTTAAAAGAAAGCAAGGGAAGATGGTATCTGTTGGCAATGCCCGAAAATGAAACCGAAATCAAAGCCTATGGACTTGATCGTATGCAATGGGTAGACACCACTGACAAATGTTTTAAATTGAACATTTCGAAAGAAGAAATTGAAGCTAAATACAACGATTGTTTTGCGATGTTTACCTCCGATAAACCTGCGGAAAAAGTAGTTTTATCTTTTGATTTACGTGACGGCAATTATTTAACCTCGTACCCTATGCATCATTCACAAACAGTTGAGGTAAAAGAAAAAGAGGTTATCATTACGTTACAGATTAAAATTACACTCGATTTTATGATGGAACTCATGTCTCGTGCTTGGTCTGTAAAGGTGATAGAACCTCTTTCTTTAAAAAATGAATTACATCAGTATTTTTCAGCGGCAAAAGAAAGAAATTTATAACGAATTTAAACTATCATTTGCCTATCCTACTATTTTGTGTTCTCCCTTTTATTCGTAACAAAAAACATTTAAATCTAACCAGCTTTAGCAGAACTCTTTACCCAAAATCCGCACTGCCTTTAAATAATCCTTTTCAGTTAATCCAACATTAAAATCCGTTTTTACAAAACGAGCTTGTTGGCCGGGCAATATGTTATTACTGTCGTCTAAAATCACATAATTGATTATCGAATATTGGTCAATAAACTTTTGAATTTCTTCACCTCTATTTTTGAGACCGATAGAACTGGTTTTTCCCATAATATTCAAATCAAAAACTTGGTACAATTTAAACATGGCATGAAAAAGTTCTATGGCGTAAAAATGCCTCCAAGTTGAAGTAATTACAATGCTTGCACCTGTTTCTAAAACGATTTTATGCAACCATCGGACACAATCTTCGTCCCAAAGCACTTCTCTCAAAGTAGGCTCTCTGTCTTCTGTAAAAAATCCACCATAACCGTTTCCGCCATATTTCTTTTCATAAAACTCACATGATTTGGTGGAGTTTAAAACACCGTCTATATCTAAAAAAATCACTTTGATCATGTCTTAAAAAAATCTATCTGCTAAAATTAAATCCTGCCTATATCAAAACATGACATACAAATCCCTTATTTTTATAAAAACCCCAAAAATGGTTGATTAAAAGGTTAAACGAATTAACAATTAAGCGAGAACATCCATGTCACTAACACCGCATTTTTAACGATGCTGCTAATCGGAATATATAGGATTACAAAAATTCTAAAATTTCGTCAACAGTTAAAGCTTGGCTAAGTGCAGTACTTATATGACTAGATTTGAATTTTGCTGCATTTTTTCTTTTTAATTTAAAGATTGTCTTATTGATGCGAGTGTAAAATTTTCCTGCAATATATACAGGATTGTCACTAAGTCTAGATATTTTAAATACGGCAATAGTATTGCCTTTTACAGATAAAAAATACAATACTATAGCATTTAAATAATCTGAAAAGTATTTTTGTTTAAGTAAATTTATTCCGTTTTCAAAATCAGTAACAGTCGTGTTTTGTAATATGTTAAACGATTTTTCCGAATCATCCATTCCGTAAATTAACAGACCACTTTCCGAATTTAAGAATGAAGCAACTTGTTTTGCCCATTTTTTCTCTGTGAGTTCCGTTGTATAACAGGTGTTTTTCTGTTGCTGAATATTCTGCACATCAAAGCTCATATCACTTACGATTTTATTGATTTGGGTGCTTGGTTTACTCCCTATTTTCCAATCAATTGGAGTTGAAATTATAGTGTGATCTTTTGGATTAAAATCACGATTTTTTACTATAATATTCAGTTTTTCCAAATAGTTTTTTGTGCCATATTTTAATTGAGAATAACACTTAAATTCCACTAATAACCCCCATATCATTCTTCTTTTTTTGATTGGGTTCCAGCTGTAAATTAAATATTCATCGTCGTTAATTTCCATAATCTTTTTTTTAAGTTTTATCAAATTTGGAATTATCATATACACTTCATAATTGATTTCATTTTGAATATGCTGATAAATATTTTCTTGGTTTGAATGATATTTTTGCAATATTTCCCCACCGAAATTAGTATTGAGCAATGTCAATTTATTAGTAAAACTTTGATATACGATTTCATTTATTTCTTCATAGGCTATCATTTTTTTCTTAATGTAGTTAAATGCAGCTTCGCGAGCCTCTATTGGATGATTTGCACGAAATGTTTCGGGTGATTCTAATATTTTACTCTTATCACGCACTTCATAATAAATTTCTGATTTTCTTATCTCAATAGGGGTTTCATTACTGAAAATTTGATTTGTTGACATGGTTATATTTTTTTAAAATTTAATAATCAATTGTATTTTTCCTTCGACTGATTTTAGTTTTTTGGATTCTTTAATCATAATCTTTTAAGTCTTTGCCTTTTAACTGAATTACTTTTTGGCTGATTTGAATGAGTTCGTCTAAAAAAGCATCATTTATTTTTTCTTCTTTTTTAAAGCTTGAAATTTTGTTTTCGACATATTCCTATTGAATTATAGATAAACGCTCCTTGTCTCCGCTAATGGCTTTATTCTGAACATAACTATTAATTTTATGAATATTAAAAAGCTTTACCAAATCATTATTTGACCTGCTTACGTCTTTCTCATTTATTTTGCCGTGGGCAGATTTTAATTAACAAAAACGAACTTCAAAACAAATTATTGAGGTTTGGTTTGATTATTTACATTTTGCTGATAGATACCTTTTCCATCTCGATAAAAAATTACTTTTTTATTGATTTGTGTTTGAATCATCTTTTGTCTAGACACAGGAACCTTCATAACCAAGACTTGTCTTTTATCCACCGTAATCATGAACATTTGGATTCGTTTTGTAACAATTGTGCCTAGTTTATCGGTAATAAATTCATTAAGAATTTTTAACAAATAGGGCGTATTGTTTACATCAAACACTTTGGAATTCAAACGATTTAAGGGGTCAATACCACAAAAAAGAAAACCTCCATTGGTGTTGAATAATGAGAGGATGTTGTTTAAAATGAAGGTTAAATCAAAAGTGGGTATATAAGCGTTATTTGTTTGATTTCCGTTTGCGATGCAATCTAGTAACTCTTCTTGTAAGTCTTTTGAAACAGGGTCTTGTACAATTTTGTTTAATTGGTTTGAGTTTTCCCAATCAAAAGGAGTTGATAATATTGTTTTATACACTTTTAAATCGTTGGCATAAGTCCATTCTTTTTCCGAAACATAATTTTTTGTTTCGTATTTAAATCGTTCGTAATAAGCATGTTCAATGGTAAGTCCGTGAATCATTTTTGTTAAATGATTCAGATTTAAATTCCAAAAACCATGTATTAAATAGCGATCATTTATTTTATTGCGGTTTTTTAAATGAACCATAGATTTTTCAACCACCATGTATAAACCAATTCCGTTTTCAAAAGCAAAATCAGTACTGTATTTGATTTGGGCTTGGTGTGGATTTTTTAAATCAATTTCTTCGGTATAGGGCGGATTTATCCCTTTAGGATATTGAAGTTGTATGATGCCCTCGTCGTGCAAAATTTGGGCATAATGCTGATAAAACAAAAAGGCTTTTTCGCGGGCCACAATGGGGTTTTCATCGGCAAAAACTTGCTCGAAATATTCTTTTTTTTGAACATCGCCTCTGCCTTTTACTACATAATAAATAGCTGGTTTTTTAGCCATCAAATTTTGAGGCCTGGTAAAGTCTTTTTTTGCTTTCATGTTACATAGGTTTTGTTGTTTAGGGTAAAGGTATCTTACACGTAGATCAATTAGTGATACAGTAAAATATTAGTTATAAAAAAACCGCCTTTTTTGGAGGCGGTTTTTGAAATGTCATTGCTTTTTATTTTTCTTTAAATTTTCTTTTGAACACATTAGCTTTAGATCTATATGTGTTGTAAGAAATTCTAAATCTTTTTTCAAGTCCTCAACATCTTCAAGGGAAATTACCTTTTTCTCAATTAATAGATTTCCAGCTTTTTTCATGTTTTTTAAAAGTTCTTTACCAGAACCCTTTAATAATTTCGTTGAGTTAATTTTTTCCGTTAATTTATTTAAAGACTTAAAGTTTGTTTTATACTCCAATAAAATTTCTTTCATTGGTTTTACATGATCAATTACTATATTCCTCAGAGCATCTGTTTTCAAAGGCTCTAAATCGGATGAATAACCATTTTCAGTATATAAAACAAATGATTTATTATCGCTATTAAAAGACACCTCATTTGCTATTGAAATGTTTAAACTCTGTATTTTATTAAAATTTATTATTTCTGAATTTTCAGTGTAAAGTTTGATGTTATCTATTTGATTTTCAACCCATAAATTAAAATACTCTTTATTTCCTTTAGATTGATAAAATAACTTTTTTATAAAACTTATGGGAAAATATACATCGCCATATATCCTATCCTGAGTTAATAATCGAAAAGTAAAGTTTTTCCGAAGAGTTTCGTTGTCAAATATTAAATCTTCATCAATTAACCTAATGCCTTTAGGCTCTTGATTCTCAGAAATAATTTCAGATGCCGAGGTGTCTATTAATTCATTATCAGAAAGCTTTTCTATTAGGAAAAATTTATATTGAAGTAAACCATTTTTGTATTTACTTTTTACACTATCATCACTATATTTAATAGCATAAGAAATACAATTATCTAATAAATATTCAACGAATAAAATTTCTTTATTAGAAACGTACTCATTAATCATTTTTACAACATTGTCTTTTGGGGTTTTTTTACTTATTAATTTTAAAGATGAATTAACATAACTTATGTACGATTTAGACGAACCTTCTGTAAAATTTTCACACAACCACTCGTTAAATTCTTCTTTTAGAGGAATACTTATTACTTCTTTCATAATATTTTTAGTCTTAAAATTTGTAATTATTTGTTAATATTGCATACTGCAATGTATAAAATTCTACTTGATAAATCCTTTCCCTACCTATAAATTTTCTTGTTTAACACCTCCTCAACCTCATCCCTAAACACCCTATACGGAATCCGATGCTCAATATCCAAAAAGGTAAAATCGATATTCATTAGATCTCTGTTACGTAAGATCTCCAAGGTTTTTTCGGGGTTTATAACCTTATCATTTTCACCTAAAACAACTTGCATCCGCGGATTATGTTGCCCGATTTGATGTCCCGACATATCAGGCTCAAAACTTCGGGAATGCAAAGCAGGGTTAAATAAAAGAGCAGGGTAATTGAGTTCTTTAGCGATTTCAAACGCAAAATACCCACCCATAGACGATCCGATGATAAGGTCGGGTTTAAAGGCTATAATTTTGGCTTTTAGAGTTTGGTATATTTCGGATTGGGTATAGTCAATTTTAGGTGCGTAAATATTGGCTATAAATTTTAACCAATCCGTTTTAGCCCCTTTATTGGTAGATTCTAATCCGTGTAAATAGGCAATTTTAGGTATTGGTAGTTCGCTGCTTTTTACAAGGCGAAAAGAATCCCCGTTAAATTTCCCTTCAATCCCTTTTAGGTGGATTTTAGTATGATAGGAGCGCAGTTGTACTTTTTCGACTTCATACACTTGATTCTTTTGTAATACTAATTCTGGGTCGTCGTTATTGCCCCATGCAATTTGAGATGGTGTTGAGGATTCAAATTGCACAAGGTCTCCTTTTCTTAGAAACATAGCGGATTGTGTTAAAGATTATCTGTTTTATACCACAAATTAAACTCTCTCCTATATCAAAATTACCCCCCTCAAAGAGCTGTCTTTTTTAATAATTCAACAACAAAGTTATTCTTTTTTCAAAGTCGGGCTCTTTTTTCAAAAGCTTCAATAATCCCTTAATATCTTGACCTTTTAGCGCAATTACTTTATTGCCTATCGCATTTATCCCCTCAACAACTATTAACATTTGCTTGATGTCACTACAAGCCTTTAGCTCCTTTTTTCTTACTTCAATAAAATCTTCAAACTGCTTATATAGTTTTACGTCATTGCTAGGCAAAAATTTATCAGCACCATAACTGTTAATTTTATAACTGTTAAACAATTGCATATAGGTGTATCTATCGCTATTATTAGGGATGTTTTCGATGTTAATTTTGCCATAAGCTGATTTCACTTCAAAGATTTTTAAATCGGCTTTTCTACCTTTTACAAGTGCAGTATCAATTGCTTTTTGTGTAGGATTTACTATTTCCACGATATCTTTGGAATATTCTCCTGATTTTTGCTGTAAACCCTTAAAATCAAAGCTTAGATATTCATCCAACGTATTGCCATACTGCTTAATGGGTTCATATGCCTTAAGTAAATAAGTTACAACTTCTCGTAAAGCTGTTTTAGATTGATTAATGTCTTCGAGAATGGGTTTTGCTTTTTCATATATTACTTTTTCAATCTCAAAATCCTCACTAATGAAGTACTTGTTATCTGAGGCAACATAAGCCCTAATGACTTCAATATCTTCATTAAATTTTCTCTCAAATTCTTTATTGGCCAAATAGCGCTCCTTCTCATCTAACAATAGTGAAATATCTTCTGGTCTTAAATGGTCTCGGTTTCGCTCTATAAAACCTTCATAACCTTCTATATTTTTAGATCTTCGCATTTCCGTAAGCACGTAATCTTTGCTTATGTCTATATAAGCTATTTTGCTAGCCACGATATACATCCCATA
Source organism: Flavobacteriales bacterium (assembly GCA_020635875.1). Taxonomy (GTDB): domain Bacteria; phylum Bacteroidota; class Bacteroidia; order Flavobacteriales; family Flavobacteriaceae; genus Flavobacterium. The sequence continues at coordinate 130,075 of JACJYY010000003.1, read as the reverse complement.
ATTACGCTGCAGACTACTTTTTTTGGCATTATAGGTTTTGTCACCTCCTAAATGTCTTAACACAAAATGATCTCGTTCAAAAATATATTGCAAATTAGTGTACTCATTGGCATACGAGGTGTCTACTATAATTCTTTTTTCTTTTAATTCGGTGGTGGTTATTTCGTTTTTAAGGTGTTTTTCGGCAATTTGTAGGAGTTCAGGTTCAATATCGTACTTCGATTTTACATTTCCCTTTTTGTCACGACGTACCATTTTAGTCAAAATCCCCTTTTCGTTACACGTAACCTCTTCGTTTTCGTATGTCATCTGAAAAACATGATTACCAGTTAAAAAACCATGCTGATTTATGGTAACCGTAACTGCTGTTTTTTTATCTGCTAATTTTGATGTGGTAACGCCTGTTAAATGTCCGTTACTATAGTTAGTGGAGGCATACTCGGTATAAGGCGTGTCGTAGGCTCCCCATACGTATCTACCGTATACAATAATTTTGGGTCTGGTTTTGTATGTACTATTCAGCTTCCATAAACCGTGTGGTGTACCTGATTTAAACGATTGAACCGATGTAGTAGTTTCGGTAGTGTATGTACCTGACGAATTAGGCCAATCAACCTTAGTGATGGTAAAATGCCAAGCGCCGTCTCTAAATCCATCTTTAAATGCGCCTGTAATGCTTTCGTTATATGTCCCGCCTTCGTTTTTTTCTGACAAACATGATGCAAATATACGTCTGGGACACCCAAAACACCCAAACAAATGTACTTATGTAATTGATTATGTGTGTTTTAAGATTTTTTGCCTCAAAATAGTGCGGAACTCAGGAAAAAAGCGGCATCAACTATTGAGACCGCTTTCATTTATTACTAAATATATTTTAAAGACTACAAACTCTCATCATGCTGTGACCTATCTAATCCGATTTCTTCAGATTCACTACTAACACGTAAAGGAATAAACACACCTGTTACCCTATATAATAAATAAGCTCCCACAAAAGTAAAGATTGAAACCAAAACCAATGCTGTCATGTGATGTCCAAAAACACTCCAACCTCCATGCAATAAACTTGCGTTTTCGCCTTGAGCGAAAATCGCCGTTAAAATCATACCCATAATTCCTCCAACACCATGACAAGCGAATACATCTAAGGTATCATCGAACTTACGCATGATTTTAGAATACAAAACCGTATTAGAAACTATTGCCGTAATAAATCCAAAGAAAATACTTTGTGAAACAGTAACAAATCCAGCTGCAGGAGTTATCGCAACAAGCCCTACTACCGCACCTATACAAGCCCCCATAGCAGAAACTTTGCGCCCATTTAGTCGATCAAAAAATATCCATGACAACATGGCTGAAGCAGATGCGATTGTTGTTGTTGCAAAAGCCATTGCAGCATCTCCTGAAGCGGACAATGCGGACCCAGCATTAAAACCAAACCAACCAAACCATAACATCCCTGTTCCTAACAACACAAATGGAATGTTAGTTGGTATATGTTCTTTATTTTTTCTTTTTCCTAAAACTAAAACACCTGCTAAAGCAGCAAATCCCGCACTCATATGAACAACTGTTCCTCCTGCAAAATCTTTTACTCCAAAATAGGATCCGATAACACCTGTTGGATACCATACAGAGTGGCATAACGGTGCATAAACAAAAATCACAAACAACGAAATAAAGAATAGGTAAGAGATAAATCGAACACGTTCAGCAAACGAACCAGTAATAATTGCTGGCGTAATAATCGCAAATTTCATTTGAAATAAGGCAAACAACATAAATGGAATGCTCGAAGCTAATTCTTTGTGCGGCAACTTACCCACATGATCCAAGAATGGATAGGTAAATGGATTTCCTACAACACTATAAAACTCCCCTCCAATCATAAATCCTATTGGCTCTCCAAAAGCCAAACTAAAACCTACAACAACCCAAATCAACGTCACTACACCCAAACACACAAAACTCTGTAACATAGTGGAAATGACATTTTTTTTACCTACCATACCCCCATAAAAGAAGGATAGTCCAGGAGTCATCAAAAGCACCAAACATGAAGACGTCAAAATCCAAGCTACATCGGCAAAATTAATGTCATTTTCGGTTAGAAAATTAGATGCCATTTTAGCATCATTAGTATAGTTAGGCCATAACACGCCAACAATTGACAAAACGGAAATCAACAGGAAGGAAAAAATCCACCTTTTCTCAATATTCATAGGTAAGTAATTATTTATTCGCAGTGCAAATGTAATAAATCGAGTGATTTTTCCTAAAAGACAGATTAAACTCTCCCTGTATTAATATGACTCACCCCAACGGTTTTAACTATATTTGAAACCTATTGATTTTAACCTATGAACTATTCCATTGTAATCCCAGCACATAATGAAGAAGCCTTTATTGGCATTACTTTGGAATCAATTAGTAAACAATCAGTATTACCCTCAGAGGTTATTGTTGTGGATGATAACTCCACGGATAGAACCTACACTATCGCAGTTGATTACACAAAGAACTATTCCTTTATCAAGGTAATAAAACAAGTGTCCGACTCTTCACATCAACCTGGCAGCAAGGTCGTTCATGCTTTTTTAAAAGGTTTTTCTAAACTATCATCAAAAACAGACATCATTGTTAAACTAGATGCCGATTTGGTTTTGCCTACAAACTATTTTGAAACCATCATTAAACACTTTCAATCTGATGAAAAAATAGGCATGGTAGGCGGTTTTGCTTATATTGAAAAAGACGGTAATTGGGTTTTGGAAAACTTAACCTCAAAAGATCATATCAGAGGAGCTTTTAAAGCTTACAGAAAAGAGTGTTATTCCCAGATTGGAGGTCTCCAACCGGCAATGGGATGGGATACTGCTGATGAGTTCATCGCCAGATTTTACGGTTGGAAAATAATAACCGACGAATCCTTACATATCCAACACCTCAAACCTACTGGTTCTAATTACAAAGCAAAATCTGCTCAAAAACAAGGACAAGCATTTTACGCTTTAGGTTATGGATTTTGGCTGACTTTGATTGCTTCAATAAAATTAGCTTTACTGAAAAATAAACCCGGTTTAACAATAGCTTATATCAGTGGTTTTGTTAAAGCCTCCCTACAAAAAGCACCAAAATTAGTAACAAAAGAACAAGCTCAGTTTGTAAGAAAGTATAGGTGGAAGGGGATTAAAAAAAAGTTTAGATTTTAGATAATCTCACGCACACAATCCTAATATTTAGACGGGGACTTTGTGTTTTATAGACTCAAATACTTATTTTAGCATTTTATCATTTGAACGACAACAATGTTTAAAGCATTAAAACAAATAGGAAAGTATTTTTTGATGATTAAAGAGATTTTCATCAAACCAACTAAGTGGTCTGTGATGCGAAATTTAATCTTTAAAGAAATCGATGATCTCATTTTTAGTTCGTTAGGTATTGTCGCATTTATATCCTTTTTTGTAGGAGGTGTAATAGCCATTCAGACAGCCTTAAATTTGACTAATCCTATTATCCCTAAAAATTTAATCGGGTACGCTACCAGACAATCCATTCTTTTAGAATTTGCTCCAACTTTTATTTCTATTATCATGGTAGGTAAAGTTGGTTCATTTATTACTTCGAGCATCGGAACGATGCGAGTGACAGAGCAAATTGATGCTCTGGAAGTAATGGGAATTAACTCCATTAATTACTTGGTTTTCCCAAAACTGATTGCAATGATTTTATATCCCTTTATCATCTGTATTGGTATTTCTTTAGGCGTCTTTGGCGGATGGATTGGTACTGTGTATGGTGGATTTGCAACTAATGCTGACTATGTCGAAGGTGTACAGTTGGATTTTATCCCTTTTCATGTTACTTATGCTTTTATCAAAACATTCATTTTTGGTATAGCTATAGCTACCATTCCTTCTTTCCATGGCTATTACATGAAAGGTGGAGCACTAGAAGTAGGAAAAGCCAGTACCGTTTCTTTTGTATGGACCAGTGTGGTCATCATAGTAGTCAATTATATACTAACACATTTACTTTTGAGCTAATGATCACCATAAAAAATCTACATAAAAAATTCAACGACAATCATGTTTTAAAAGGTATTGATTACGTGTTTGAAGCGGGTAAAACCAATTTGATTATTGGACAAAGTGGTTCGGGAAAAACGGTTTTATTGAAATCTCTATTGGGTATTTACGAACCAACAGAAGGCACTATTTCTTTTGATGGAAAAATTTATGGTGATTTATCTGCAGCCGAAAAAAGAGAATTGCGCTCTAAAATTGGAATGGTATTTCAAGGAAATGCTTTATTTGATTCCATGACCGTTGCCGAAAATATTGGTTTTCCATTGAAGATGTTTACCAAAATGTCTGAATCAGAAATCAAAGAACGTGTTAATTTCGTGATGAATCACGTAAAACTGTCGGATGCTAAAGACCGATTACCTGCCGAAATTTCGGGTGGAATGCAAAAAAGGGTGGCCATAGGAAGAGCTATTGTTAACAACCCAAAATATTTGTTTTGTGATGAACCTAACTCTGGACTTGACCCAAGAACATCCATAGTCATAGACAATCTTTTGCAAGACATCACCCGAGAGTTTAAGATTACCACTGTAATAAATACCCATGACATGAACTCTGTTATGGAAATTGGCGACAAAATTCTTTTTTTGAAAGATGGACTAAAAGCTTGGACAGGCAATAAAGACCAAGTTTTTAAAACAGACAATGAAGCTGTAGTTGATTTCGTATATTCCTCAAATCTCTTTAAAAAAGTACGTGAAGCAGTCAATAGAGGTTATTAATCTATGACGGTAACAACTCTACCTCGGCATTAGGACTAAATGCAAAACGCCTTTGTGTTGAAACTTCGATACATTCATATCTTTTGATCCGTAATGGTCCTTTTTGGAAAATTTTCCCATTTGACAATCTAAAAAAGGCACCTTGAGGTAGTTCAAATACGTAATATAAGTCACTTTTAGCATCAAATTGCTTTAAAGCTAGGGATAATGTCGCATCAGTATCACTACTAGCTGTAGGGCTCTTAAAATGCCTTGCCATGAGTGGTAAAATCTCATGAGGAAAAATTTCTGGTCTTAAATAAGGCAACATCATTTGCTGATAAGTAAACTTCCATTCCATTCCATGGGGCTTTATAGAATGACCAAACTTTTTGAAGGCTACCAGATGTGCCAGCTCATGAATTAGTGTCATGAGAAATTTATACTTGTTTAAAGAAGCATTAACCGTAATGGTATGTGTACCATCTGGATTCTTTTTATAATCCCCATGACGGGTCTTCCGTTCATTTACAATTTTAAGTCTAACCTGATTAAACCTTATGAGCTCAAAAACACCATCCAAAGCATGATCAGGTATATATGGTGCTAAAACTTCTTTCATTATTAAGGGGTTGACGTAGATACCTCGATTACCTTCCCATTGATGTATTGATTCGCTGTCAGTGAAAAGTCTGCTATGTACTGAGCCATTTGTTGAGGTTGAATATCTGCCTGATAACCAGGGAATGCTTCTTCTAACATTTCTGTTTGTACAGCTCCTAATGCTAATGCATTAAAGGATATGCCTTTTTCCTTGTACTCTTCGGCTAATAATTCCGAAAGAGTAATAACCGCACCTTTACTAGAACTATAAGCAGCCAATCCAGGAAACTTAAGACTCCCTTGAATGCCTCCCATGCTACTGATAGTAACAACGTGACCGCCTTTATGCATATAAGGCACAGCTATTCTTATTAGCGAAGCGACACCGAAGACATTTACCCTATACACATATTCAAATTCTTGTGTAGTGATTTGCTCAAAAGGTTTATTCAATAATGTCCCCGCATTATTAATAACAATATCAACATTTTTCCAGTGTTCATCTATAAACGATTTAACCTTATCAAGATCTTCTTCAAGGGTTAAATCCACCGATTTGCATTGCACATTGGATAATGCACTTAATTCCGTGTTAATAGAACGAGACAAGGCTAACACTGAATGCCCTTTTGCCGCCAATAGCTTGGTTAGTTCCAGCCCAATGCCACGACTTATACCAGTAATGATTATCTTTTTCATAAATAACTATAAAAGAAAAACCATCAACAGTAATACTATTGATGGCTTAGTTTTTCTAACAACAGTTAACTATTGTACAGGTGTGAATTCACATCTTCTGTTAATAGCATATTCTTCTGGTGTACATATATCTTCTTTTATACATCCGTTAAGTGGTAATTTCTCACCAAAATAAGATGTATTAATTCTGCTTCTGTCAATTCCTCTACTGATAAGATATTTAGCTGTAGCTGTAGCTCTTCGTTGAGAAAGCAAAATATTATACTCATTAAATCCATACGCATCAGCGTGACCTGCAATCTCAACACTTACCTTTTCATTTTCCATCATATAAGCAATAACTTTATCCAAGATAACCGCAGCATCAGGTCTAATGTTTGATTTATCAAAATCAAAATTGATATTAGGTATTGTGTATTGTTGAACTTCTTCTGGTTTAACAGTCGATTTTAACATAAAGATATCGTATGAAAACACTTTATTGTCTGAGTCATTGACAGAGAAACTTTTTTCGTATACATCATGCTGATCATTATGTGCAGTTAACACATAGTTTTTGTTTGGTTCGATATCGAAAGTATATCTTCCCATTTCATCCACGACTTTAGAGTCTAACAACCCACCTTTCTCATCGTAAAGAGAAACCAAAGTTCCTAATAAAGGCTCACCAGTTTCATTACTTTTAACAGTTCCTCTGGCATAATTTTCCCCTTTAAAATCAACTTCTTCATTAACTGGTTCTAATAAAACATCAAACTCATCACCCTTATAGTTTTCATCAATTACTAGTTCTCTTTCCTGAACGTTATAATCCTTGTGAGCCGCTTTAACAGTATAGGTGTTATAATCAGGTACGGTCAAGTTATAAACTCCATCAATTCCAACGATTTGACTAGCCACAGGAATTTGTTTGTCTCTCAAAACAGAAACTACTGTCCCTGGCACTAACTTTCCTGTAAATAAATCTTTAACTTGACCTTTAACAATTAGCTTTCCTAATTCCTTTTCCTCACGAATCAAAGTGTACATAGTATCTTCATCAGAACGATCAGACGAGAAATAACCTCTGTTCGTCTCCTCATCTATCACCATTGCAAAATCGTCCAATCCGCTATTAATTGTTTCTCCTAAATTAACAGGAGAACTGAACACTCCGTTTTCACTCGAAGCGTAATATAAATCCAAACCTCCAAATCCTACATAACCATTAGAAGCAAAGTACAAGGTTCCATTACTACTAATGAAAGGAAATTGCTCTCTACCTTCTGTATTAATCGTTGGACCTAAATTGTTAGGTTTTCCATAACCATCACTCTTAATAGACACTTCATAGATATCAAAAGACCCAATACTTCCAGGCATGTTACTAGAAAAATACATCTTTGTCCCATCAGCACTCAAAGTAGGGTGCTGTGTCGAATAATCATCTGAACAAAACGGTAATATTTCAGGTTTTGACCATTTTCCGTCTACCTTAACCGATTTATAAATCGAAACATTTGTATGTTTAATGTCTCCGTCTTTTACCTTTTTCTTACCTGTTCTAGAAAAATAAAGTACTTCACCGTCACTGCTTAACACAGCAGAAGCTTCATGTGTCTTACTGTTAATCGCATCAGGTAATAACTCAAAATCTGATAACGCTCCGTCTTTAGAGGTAGCTACCATCAAATCCAAGTAAGGCTTATTATTCCAAGAATAAACAGGTCTTTCTTTATTTGATGTGGTAGCAAAAATAATTTTATCCTCACCAAAGTAATTTGCCCCAAAATTCGAGCCTTCTAAGTCATATTTTAAAACTTCTGTTTTAAAAGCATATTTCAGATTTTCATCCAAATTGGCTAACACTTGTTTGATAGCCTCGTCGGATCCAGAAGATTTCTTCATTAACTCATCATATTTAGAATAGTTCTGAGTTGCCTTTAGTGTCTCTGCATAACGCTCAAGATATAACGGATCAATCTCCTCAGATTTATATTGCTTAAACAATTGACCATACACTTCAGAAGCAGAAGCCATGTGGTTATTATAGAAGTAACAGTCACCTAATTTTTCCAGAACAGTTTTACTAGTTAAACCACTCTCCTTATATAAAGTCGCAGCTTCGAGATACGCCTTTTTCTTAAATAATTTGTTTGCCTCTTCAATAGTCTCGTTTTGTGCCAAAACAGAAACACTAACAAACAAAATCAATAAAATACTAACTAATTTTCTCATCGTCTTGATACTTTATTTTAATAAAATCTTGGTGATTTATCGTAACTAATTGATCGCTTAATACCGCCTAAATCCCATAACAACATTATTTCATGAGAACCTGAACTAAAATCTTGTAAGTCATTAAATAAAGCGTAATCATAAGCATATCCTATTCTCAATTTAGGAGTTATACTAAACACCACATTCGCCATTAAATCCGCGTTGTGACGATACCCTAAACCTACTTCCAATTTATTATTAATTAATACATTATTATTAATATCAATAGAAAGAGGAACTGAAGGTTCTGCCCTTAACATTAAGGATGGTTTATATTTTAAATTTTCTGATAAATCAAATACATAACCACCAGTTAAATAATAATGAATACTCTGAACTTCAGTAGAAGTAGCTATAGCACCTACCGTTTTACTCTTATCAGTGCTTAACAGATTTGGGGAAGAGATTCCCACATAATACTTGTCTCCAAACAAAAAGCCTCCTACACCCACATTAGGTAATACATAACTCTCATTAGAAACATACGGATTATTAATGGAACCTGACAACGAAGATACGTTTGCACTGAATAAAGACATACCACCCTTAAGACCCAAAGATAATTTAGTGCCCTCCGAAACTTTTAAAACATAGGCAAAATCCACATTTATTTTAGTGTCGGCAAGTACTCCATCTCCCCTTTGATCATTTAACAGATTAAATCCAACTTCCACCTTATCCGAAAGTGCTGTATGTGCAAACAACAGACCAGAATCAGGTGCTCCACCAACACCAACCCATTGCGTACGATACATACCTCCTAGATTGATAGTCCCCACATCACTAGTAGCATAACCTGGATTAATGATACTCATATTGTACATATACTGTGTAAATAGAGTTTCTTGCTGAGCAAAACTATTTATCGAAACAAATAGTATTACAAAAGAAATGATATTCTTTAGGCTACAATTTCTCATTTTATATAATTGATTTTCCATAATTATTATCTACTTAAATAAAAGTATCCTTGTTCAGGTTTAGTCTTACCATCATTAAAGTTTATTACATAGTAATACACACCTGTTGGCACTACTTCATTTACTCCTAAATTACCCTCTGTTGATTTACCATCCCATATAGGGTTATTGATATCTCCAGTAAATAATTTAACTCCATATCTATTATAAACATCATACGAATACTTAGGGAATAGGAACTGAATATCATAAATCTGGAATACGTTCGCATCAGTTACACCAGTACCTGGCCCACCAACATTAGGACTATTAGGCGTTACAACATTTGGTGCAGAATGACATTTATCAATAAACACATTCAATTGAAATCTATTTGGACTTGGACAAGTGCTTGACGAATTAATCAATTCTGCATAATACACTCCGTTTGTTACTTTAGAATCAGGAATACCGACTCCTGTCTTTTGAACGCCTGAACTATCATACCAAATAATTTCAAAGCCTGAAGCAACAGTAAATTCAGATTTTAAATCATTGAATGTAAACGTTTGTCCATCTAACACACACAAGTATAAATCAGATGTTGACCTAGTCAAGTCAGGAACAAGCGAATGAACTGTAATTGTTGCGTCATTATCATTAAATGTAGCACCAGCAATATCACAACCGTTACCTAAATTGATACTTTGAATTTGAACGTCAGTAGAACCCGCATTTGCCAATTGGTTTGTAGGTATTACAAAAGAACCTGCACCTCCATTGAAAGTAACAGCTACAATTGTACCTGCACCATTACTATTATCCCCAGACAACACGTATGTCACGTCATATGTTGCATCAGGTAAACTAGAAGCGTCTGTTATATCAACAGTAGCGGTCGTACCAAAACATACCGAACCATTACTCTGAACTGACACTTTAGCATTAGCAATTACTGGAGGAACCGTAACAGCTATTGGTAAGTCAACTATACCTGGACTGTTGTTTTCACAACCTTGTGTAACTTTTGTAATTCTAATAATAATATCCTGAGTAATATTAGAGATATCGCTAGTACCGTTATACGATCCATTATTCAATAATGTAACTGTTCTGTCTTGACCAATTTGAGTAACTCCATCACTTGCAAAAACTTGATAAGTAACAACTGCACCCGCTGTACCACCAGTAAATTGAAGTCCTATATTACCTCCTGAACATACCGCATTATTATGTTGAGCAGCTGTGGTTGTTAATGCACCTGCAATAGGCTGTTGAGAAACAACGATTGTCTGAGTTTGATTAGTAATAACAGTACTACAAGTAAGACCGTTTGTTGTCACATCCAATCTCGTTAATGTAACTGTAACATCATTTTGAATATTGTTAATTGTTATTGGAGAAGTCAAAGCTCCTGTACCATCAGTTGTTACAGTGTAATCTGTTCCCACATCATCACTTCTGTTATAAGTTATTGTAGCATTTGGTGTAGCTCCTGTAATATTAAGAGTAGGTGATGAATTTCTACAAGCCGTTAGCGTATTCTGAACATCTAAGTTGGCCGTCGAAGGCGAAAGAACAGTTACTACAGCACTTCCATTTAAACTATTATCTGAACATCCTGCTGGTGACGTTACACTTACAAGAGTAAACGTAGTTGTAGCTGTTAAAGCAGGTGTTGGTATAAGTGTATCTGCAGCACCACCCGTTAAAGTAATTTGCTGATTACCTTGAACATCGGATCTTGTATACGTAACTGTTGCACCAACTGTACCTCCAAATGTAATTGCAGAAGCACTTCCTGAACAAATAGTAGAGCTACCACTAATTGTTGCTGTAGGTGTCTGCTCTACGGTAACTGTTGCTGTATTATTAGCATTTACAACTTGAGGACAACCTTTAGGCCCTGCATAAGAAATTGATGAAATTGTAAATTGAGTGTCAGCATTAACATTTTCTAGAGTTTGAAAAGTTCCTGTACCTCCAGTTAAAGTAACTTGTTGTGCTCCTGAAGTGTTGCCTGCATAATCAATTGTTACCACGGCATCAGCAGTACCTTGAATTGTCACTTGGGCAGGATTTCCTGAACACACATTACCTGAGCTAGCAAAAGAAGTTACTTGAGGTGGATTATTTTGTACCAAAATAGTAACATTAACTTGTCGTGTTGGAACAGAACAAGAAGAAGATGTTACAGTATAAGTGAACACATCAGATTGATCTGAACTTGGATCAAAAGTACCATTAACAACAACTCCAGCCGAGTTTGTCCAAACTCCACCAGCAACTTCATTAACTAATAAATCATTTAAGTTAAAAGCCGATTCAGAACTACATACCGGAACAAGCGGTAATACTGATTGCCCAGGCTCTGGTCTAGGTTGAATAGTTATGGTAACCGTTTTAACATCAGCCACACAAGTAGAACCTAAAACAGGATTAACAGTATAAGTATAAACTGTTGTTCCTACAGATGCACCCGTTAAATCAATTCTATTATTAACAACCGCTGGATTATCCCAAGTACCATTTTGATCCACATTAGCACCTAAAGCACCTAAAATGTTATAAGCTCCTAGTCCAGCTAATTCTCCCTCACAGAATTCTACTGTGGCACTCGTACCTGCATTAGGACCTTGGGTTACTTCTACTTCTACTTGAGTCACAGCAGTTTCACCATTACAACCGACTGAAGTAACGGTATAGTTAAACTTGTGTAAACCTATAGTTGCAGTCTGAGGATTAAACATGTTTGACACCACCTGATTAGAAAGATTTGTCCAAACCCCACCTGCTTGTGCACCATTTAATAAAGTCCCTAAATCAAAAGACACATCCGAACTACAAACTATTGTTTTTGCTCCATTATTCACAGCAACACCAGAATCAGGTCTTGGGTCTATTATAATTGAAACAGTTGCCGTTTGAGCACCACATTGATTTCCATTATTAACTGTATAAGTATATACATGCGTTCCTAATGCTAAAGTAGAAACATTTACGGTTGTAGTATTGTCCCCTAAAGCAGCACCTCCACCATCAGTCCAAGTACCAGAATTATCAATTCCAACACCTATCAACTCATTAATCAACAATAAAGCATTAGGTTTATTAGGATCGTCGATACAGAAATTAAGAGCACTATCAGATCCTGCATTTGCAGGTCCTACTACTGTAATTGCTAAATCTACAAAATCTGAAATCTGATTACATCCTTGTGAAGTTACAGTATATCTGTAGTTATATGTTCCTACACCTGCATTTTGAGGATTAAACTGATCCGCTATTACTGCATTACCATTATCCGTATCAGTCCAAATTCCTCCTGCTGTTTGTGTCCCATCTAATAAGCTTGAAAGCGTAATGGTATTTCCATCTAATGAACAAAACTCATTATTTGCGTTTACTACATTACCACCCTCAACTTGATTAGGATCTATATAAACCGTAACCGTTGAAGAACTCTCACAATCAGTTGCATCAGGCGTATTCGTAGTAAATACAAATTGATGTGCACCCAATGGTAAAGTGTTTACATCAACCAAACCTTCATATGCTGTTTGAATCACCACTCCAAAACCTGGTGATACCCACGATCCAACATCTGGGTTAGTATCTTGTAAATATTGCTTCAACTCGAAAGGAGCAATAGTACCTAAATCCGCCTCACAGAAATGAACTTCTCCATCTCCTCCTGAATTGGCAGAAGGTGTTATTTGAACATTAATTGTATTCGTCGCTTGACCTACACAAATACCTGCTGGCATAGTGTAAGTATAATCTCCCGATTGAGCAAATTGAGGATTTATTATCCCCGAAATTGGCTGGCCATTAAATGTCCATGTTCCCCCTTGGGTAGGATTACCTTCTAATCGAGTAAATAAGTCTACTGAATTACCAGCTGAACATACTTGAATTCCTGTTGAAGTTTGGGCACCTGCCGTTAATTGTGGTTTAACACTAATTGTTATGGTTGAAGGTGCTAAAGAACAATCTCCAGGAATAGTGTAAGTCACATTATAATCTCCTACTGGTAGAGCCGTAACGTTTGCACTGGCATTAGCTTGATCAGCATTATTAATTACTAGTGGTGATCCTTGTGGCACAGACCACACACCTCCTGCATCTTCACCGTTCAGCGTATTGGCTAACAATAAATCTGGTTGTGTTCCTATTGTAGTAATACAGTATTCTATATCTCCTATAGGAGTACCTGTGTTAGCAGCTGGAGTAATTGTTAAATCTATCGTTTGGGTCGCAGACGCCTGACAACCAACAGATGTCACTGTATACGTATATTGGCCTTGTACTGCAGTAGCTAAATCCAAATTAGAATTTACTACAGCACCTCCTGGAGCCGTCCAAACACCACCAGCTTGTGCGCCCACTAATTGCGCATTTAAATCAAAATTACCATCCGTTGAACAAACCGTAACTGGAGCAATAACGCCCCCTGCATTTGGTAATGGATCAACAACAACAGACACGACAGCTGTATTATTACAGTCACCAGTAGTTGTATAGGTATAATTATAAGTTCCGATGCCTAATCCAGAAATCACTTGGTCGGCTGGTTGATTTCCTCCAGGTATCACTGCACCTTGAGGATCCGTCCAAGTACCACCTGCATCAGGAGTACCAGTTAATTGAGCCCAAAGATTTAAATCAGCAGCATTGTCAATACTTACAGCAGGATCAGTACCTGGCTCACAATAGTTTAATGTAGTTCCAGTTCCCGGATCCACGAAATTACCTATAGTAATTTGCATCACAGATTGATCACTAGAACAAGATTGATTAGTCACCGTATAGGTATATTCACCCGCTGGATCAACAGCTGGATCAAAAGTACCATCAAAAGGCACTTGATTATTATTATCATTAATATCAGTAAAAGTCCACACTCCACCAGCATCTCCTCCGATACGAGTTGTTAAATCGACCTCACCTTCGTTTGAACAAATTTGTAGATTACCACTTGTTCCTGCTGTTTTAAACTTTTCAATTTTAACCGTTACCGTCGAAGGTGCTGGTGCAGGACAAATTCCAGCAGGTAATAAAGTATAGGTAAACACATAATCTCCCACCGCTAAACCTGCAATATCTATAGTTCCTCTTTCATCTTGTGAAACCTGAACTGCTGTTTGAGTAGACCAAGTACCTCCAGGTGTAACTGTTGGACCTAAATGTGTTATCAAATCAAAAGGCGCTGTGGTATCAACAACATTTTCGCAAAACACCACTTCTGAACTTACACCCGGGTTGTCTTGTTGTTGAATATTTACTATTATCGGTGTTACTGCTACAGGACAAACATTATTATTTACTGTATAGATATATATCCCTGCTTGATCCACCGCAGGATCAAAGTCATTTCCTCCACTAGCCAATGCAGGCGTCCAAACTCCTCCAGCATCAGGAACTCCTAAAACTGGATCCGGCAATAATTCATCAAATAAATTAAAAACTGGATCAGCAGAACATTTATTTACTGTATTGGTAACCCCTGAATTAGCAAACTTAACAACATTTACCGCTACTGTATTCAGTTGATCAGGACATTGATTTCCATCAGGTGAAGGAACTGTATAAGTAAAAGTGTAATTTCCAATTCCTAAACCTGTAATATTGATATTGCCATCAAAAGTAGCAGGCGGTGTAATTCCAGGAGCATTAGTTGTCCATGTTCCAGTTTCTGCTGGTTTATTTGCAAATTGACCCCATAAATTAATATCGTTTGCAGGCACACTGTCCTCACAAAATTCAAATGGCACTCCTACCTCAGGAACAAGTAGATTATCTAATAACACTTGCACAGGAACCTGTCCACTGTCACAACCTGCAACAACTCGCCTCACCAAATAAGTATCCCCACTCACCATTGGTGTAGCAGGATCTATTTCTGTATTCGCATCAGAACTATGATAAATTCGCAACTCACTAGGAGCAATACCTGTTACTATTTGAGATACTGTTGGTGGATTCTGTGGATCATTACAAAACCTTTGAGGAGAATCTATTACTGGATCAGAACTAATAAAAATCGTTACCGGAACTGACACCCTTTCACTCTCACATTGACCATTCGATTGACTCACCCAAACAATGGCAATAGGTCCTTGCAACACTGTATTTATTGGTAGCTCCTGACCAAATTTTTCTGTAGCATAATATTTAAGTCCAACTCCCTGAACAATATTAATAACAGACAGTGTCACATCCTCAGCCTTAGGAGCACACACAGTCTGACCTGTTTGTGTCTTAGTTGGCAGAGGCAACGGACATTGCGCCCAAGCAGTCATAGTACTTGACAACAAAGCAAGCGTAAAAAACGCAACCTTACTTCGGCCTAAAAAAGTAAAAAATCCCATATGTATTTCTGTTTTAATTTTACTTAACATTTTATTAACCCCAAATCTAAAATAATTATTTCTAATAAAAAAACATTTATTAACATAAATTCAATTCTCAACCCCCCCAATACAACTAAGGTTTCAAAGCTTTTTCACAAACTTATCAACATACTTTTCCCCTGCTTTCTTAAGTTCAAAAAAGTATATTCCTTCAGAAAAACCGTTAACATCAATTTCAAGGCTATTCGTTTTTGTTATAATTTCTTTATGAATCAACCTTCCTTTTACATTATATATTGCTATAGTCTCCCAATTGTTTTCATTCTCTCCAAAATAAATAATCAGCTTCCGCTTCACAGGGTTGGTATAAGCGACATTAGATACCAAACCCTCAAGATCTCCCGTCTTTAATTTTATGTCCCATATTTTTTTACAATCCAGAATTCCATGCCCATACGAGTTATCTGGATTTTGATACCTATCGGAAGACTCAATAATCATATCCTTAATTTCGGTATTGGTTTTATCTGGGAACATCTGCCATACACAAGCTGCTATCCCTGTCATTATAGGCCCTGAAAATGAAGTCCCATCTGCCAAACGAACAAAATCACTCGAATCGCAAACTCTCACAGATTTTCCTTGAGCCACCACATCGGGCTTTATTCTCCCATCAGAAGTAGGTCCCATTGAGCTAAAAGAAGCATACGAACGATTAGCATCAACCGCTCCAATAGTTAAGGCATATTCTGAATCAGCTGGCGTAGCGATAAAACGCCACGTATTATCTCCATCGTTCCCTGCAGAAACCACACAGAGTATTCCTTTTTTATGGGCGTATTCTAAACCTCTTGCTGCAAAAGTGGTTTTCCCATCCATGTCTAAATAACTATGATCGTATAATGGATTATCAAAAGTGGTATACCCTAAAGATGTATTAATAATGTCTACTCCTACACTATCAGCGTATTCGGCCGCTTCTACCCATAAAGACTCCTCTAAAGGAGTTTCTTGCCCTACATCTTCCGTAATAAATAAATAGAAGTCTGCATTAGGAGCAGTCCCTACTAATTGATTCTCTTTATAACCTGCAATTGTAGAAAGCACCATAGTTCCATGATCATGCAGATTATAGACATATTCCGAACGGTTCACAAAATCATATCCTCCTTTAATCTGTTGATTGTCTCTTATATACTTAAACGAATCAGCTGTATCGACCCCAATAAACCCTCCGTCCATTACGGCTATAGTAACACCCTCTCCTGTAAAATTACTTTGATGAAGTATATCCCCATGTAACATTTGGATTTGATTCAAGCTTAAACCGTATGGATAATCAATTTTTTCTTTTGCCCACTTATTCCTAACGGTACTCCTTCTTGATGTCATAATCCTATCTCCCGAAGAAGACACCAAGTCAATAGCTTTATTCGCAAATTCTATTTTTGACACAAAAGGCAAATCCACCAATCCTTTTAGAGTAGAATAATCTGCCCTTACATGAACCGCATTCATCCACTTAGATTTTGCAAGGATTGGATTCCCTATTACATTGACTACCGAACTTATATAATCCGTGTAGATGGGAACATCGTTACTATCAATGGATATATTTTGTTTAACGCGTCTAGCAATCGCTTTTGGCGAAAGCATTAAAGATGGATCCTGAACATACTGCTGAGCTAGGGGTTTATCTTTGAAGAACACCCATGCGTCTTCAATCTGAGCAAAAGAAAATGTACTTAGAAAAAAACTAACAATTAAAATTCTTAGTTTGAGCATGGAGTAGTTATTTTGAAATCACCCCAGAACCGATAAGTTCATCGTTTTGATACCATGCAACAAATTGACCCAGTGTAATTGCAGATTGAGATGCCTCAAAGTTAACATAAATTCCGGACTTGTACTTATATAGAGTAGCTTCCTGCAAATCTTGTCTGTATCTGATACGTGCTTTCACCTTCATTTGTTCTCCTTCTTGCAACATCAAATCGGTTCTTAACCAATGCTCATCTTGTTTTTCAATTTTTAAAGTATCACGCAATAAACCAGGGTGGTTATTCCCCTGACCTACATATATAGTATTGGTATCCGTGTTCGTTCCAATAACAAATAATGGTTCTTTCGTCCCTCCCACATTCAAGCCTCTTCTTTGCCCATTAGTAAAATAATGCGCTCCTTGATGTTTTGCCTTAAATATTCCCATATCGGGGGTATAATCAATAGGAGTCGCTTTTTTTGACAATGTCCGTTCGTTCAATTCTTCCACACACCGCTCCGCTTGATAAACTTCATGAGCTGCAGGAATTTCTATAATATCTCCTTCTTTTGGCTTTAGCTTTTGCTGCAAAAAATCTGGCAACTTTACTTTTCCAATAAAACATAATCCTTGCGAATCTTTTTTCTCAGCAGTAATTAAATCCAATTCAGCAGCAATAGCTCTAACTTCGGGTTTTGTTAACTCGCCAATTGGGAAAAGTGCTTTTGATAATTGCTCTTGAGAAAGTTGACACAAAAAATACGATTGATCCTTATTAGTATCGACACCGGCTAACAAATGATAGGTTTCCTTTCCATTCACTTCAGTAACTGCTCTTCTGCAATAGTGTCCAGTTGCCACATAGTCTGCTCCTAAATCCAATGCCATTTTCATAAAAACATCAAATTTAATCTCACGATTACACAACACATCGGGATTAGGCGTACGACCTTTTTCGTACTCGTTGAACATATAATCTACAATACGTTCCTTGTACTCTTCACTTAAATCTACCGTTTGAAAGGGGATCCCCAATTTTTCTGCTACTAATAAAGCATCGTTACTATCTTCTAACCACGGGCATTCATCCGAAATAGTTACAGAATCATCGTGCCAATTTTTCATAAACAAGCCTATAACCTCATACCCTTCCTTTTGCAAGAGGTAAGCTGCCACACTAGAATCCACCCCTCCTGACAAACCAACAACAACTCTTTTCATGTGTTATGGCTTTTTTTTGTTCCTAGGCTTTCCTTTAACAACTTCCTTTTCCTTTTTGGCATTCTTATAATAAGACCAAACTCCAGTAGCTTTATCATTGGTGTATTGTCCTTCTATAGAAATAGTCCCATCATTCTCATAGATAACAATTGGGCCATGCAGCTCGCCATTGGCATAGGTTGCCTTTTCTATAAGGATACCCTTTTGATTATAGATTAAACTGGTTCCGTGCTTTAGACCATTTTTATATTCCACCGCTTCCGCCAAAACTTCATTAGGATAAAACACTTTTCTGATACCCTCTAATTTTCCTGCTTTAAAATTTTCGAGAGTCATCAAACTCGGTGAATTTTTGTGAAAATAACGCCATTCGCCTTCATATTGTTTATTGACAATCATTCCTTCGCTGACCTTGCTCTTGTTGTCATAAAAAACAACAAAACACGAATCGTCTTCACTGTTAAATTCCCGTGTAGCAATCAGACGTTTGGGAAAGTTTTTGTCATAATATTTAAAAACTCCTATTTCTTTTCCGTGATTAAATTCTCCTTGATAACGAATGGTCTTGGTGTCTTCATAAACACCTTTCCACTTTCCATGTCGTTTACCTTCAGCATCGTATTGATTGTAGGTAGCTTCCTGAGATGTAACACTCAATGCACACCATACTATCACAATCCAAGATATAAACGATTTGATACTCACACCTATTTGTTGTTTTTTAACTTCTGTTGTCTTTCTGCTTCTTCCATCAACTCTTGCATTTTTTTCTGGAACTTACCTTTTTTCTTAGGTTGTTTTTTGTTCTCTTCGATTTGAGCATGCAATTTATTTTCGTCGATGATGTAGTTTTTGATGACAAACATTATACCAATGGTAATTAGGTTAGAGATGAAGTAATATAAACTCAAACCAGATGCATAACTATTAAAAAACAGCAACATCATAATTGGCGATATATATATCATCATCTTCATAATACTTGCCATATCTGGCATCCCTTCTTGTTGCGGCTGACTCATTACTTGATCCCCTGTAGTCATTTTCATATAGAAAAATATTGCCACAGAAGCTAAAATTGGAAAAAGACTGATATGATTTCCATAAAAAGGAATACTAAACGGCAACTCCAAAATAGAATCATACGATGACAAATCATCCGCCCATAAAAAACCTGTCTGTCTTAAAGCAATGGCTGATGGAAACAATTGAAACAAGGCATAAAATACTGGGATTTGCAATAACGCTGGGATACAACCAGCCATAGGGTTAACTCCCGCTTTAGAATACAACTTCATTGTTTCTTGTTGTTTCTTCATTGGGTCTTTTTTGAACTTCTCATTCAGCTCCGCCATCTCTGGACGTATGATTTTCATTTTGGCTTGAGACAAATAGGATTTGTAGGTTCCTGGAGACATTAATAAACGAACAATGATTGTAAAGAAAACAATCGCTAAACCATTTGAAATCAATCCACTCAAAAATCCAAAAACAGGTATAAATAAATATTTATTTATCCAACCAAAAAGCCCCCAACCTAATGAGATGACCTCATCTAAATTTCGGTCATAACTATTCAATATTTTATAATCAGACGGGCCGTAGTACCAATTCATATTATAATTTACTTCGCCTCCTTTGAATGCTAATGGAAACTGCGCAGCAAATCTTTTAGTTTTAAGAGTGTCTACAGTTTGATCTTGGACTAGATTTTCAGATTTTAATTGCACCTTTTCGAAAGGTGTATCTGTCAATAATATAGAACTAAAGAAATGTTGCTTAAAAGCGACATAAGTAACATTACTTACCTCTTCTTCATCAGATTTTGATTGTCCCAAATAATCGTCTTTACCCCCATCAAACTCATAGATTAGTTCGGTATATCTGTTTTCTGAAGACACACTTTTTTCATTGCGATACGTTTCCATATTCCAATTCATCTGCAACGACTTTGATGAATTTAACACACCACTTAATCCTTGAGTGCGTACTGTAAAATCAAGCATGTACTCTTTTGGTTTTAACACATAGCTATATTCCAAATAAGAGGTCTCTGACGTTTTCAGTTTTAAGCTCAAAATTTGATTCCCGTCTGCTTCTGTTAACGTTGGCTCAAACACCAAATCTTTGGTATGTAAAAGCTTATTGTCCAACGTTTGTAACTCAATATCTAATTGAGCATTATTGTCTTTGATAATTTGAACTAACTCACCCGAACCCTTTTTTATGCGCTCAAATCCTTTTACCGTAGCCTCAGTAATATAGCCTCCTTTATTAGCTATTGTTAAACGAAGGACATCGTTTTCTAAAATTGTCTCACCTTCTTTAGCCGTAACACTGCTGTAGGCAAAAGCTCCCAATTTAGATTGTGCCTGAACCAATGCTAACGAGTCACTTACAACAGCTGGCACTTCAGCAACAACCGCTCCCTTTGGGTCGTTATTGACCTTATCTTCAACGGCTTTTTGTTCGGTAGTTTGTTCCTTTTTAAGTTCCTCAGGAGTAGGTTGATTGGTGTACATTACGTACAATAGGATTACAAATATTAATACGAATCCTATAATAGAATTTAGGTCTAATTTCTTTTCTTCCATTTGATTTTTGTCGTCTTAACTAGACTATTTTTTATTCTTATTTTTGGCAACAGCCGCAATGAAACTAACGAATAACGGATGTGGATTTAACACTGTGCTCTTATATTCTGGATGATATTGTACCCCCACAAAAAATGGATGATCTTCGATTTCGACAATCTCGACCAATCCTGTTTCTGGATTCAATCCAGACGCCTTTAATCCTCCTTGTTCAAAAGCTTCTAAATACTTGCCATTAAACTCATACCTGTGTCTGTGACGTTCTTCAATTTCTGGTTTTCCGTAAATTGAATACGCTGTAGTATTTTCTTTTATAGCACATTTCCATGCACCTAATCGCATTGTTCCTCCTTTGTTTACAATATCTTTTTGATCTTCCATGATATTGATTACAGGATAAGAAGTACTTGAGTTCATTTCGGTTGAATCAGCTCCCTCATAACCTAATACGTTTCGGGCAAATTCTATTACAGCAATCTGCATTCCCAGACAAATTCCTAAAAACGGTATTTTGTTTTCACGAGCAAATTTTACTGCTTCTACCTTACCATCTACTCCTCTTTCTCCAAACCCAGGAGCTACCAATAATCCATGAAGATTGCTTAATTTATCCTCAACGTTTTCTCTGTTTACAAATTCAGAATGAATACTTATTACATTCACCTTTACTTCGTTAGCTGCCCCTGCATGAATAAATGCCTCTAAGATAGATTTGTACGAATCTTGTAGTTCTACATATTTCCCAACTAATCCAATATTGACAACAGAGTTAGGATTATACAAACGTTGTAAAAAGCTATTCCATTCTTGTAGTTTTGGTGTTGATTTTAGTGGCAAATCTAATTTTTTCAGCGCCACCTTATCCAAACCTTCTTCTAACATCAAGTTAGGTACTCCATAAATCGATTTGGCATCAATAGATTGAATTACTGCCTCCTTACTTACATTACAGAAAGAAGCTAACTTTTGACGAATCTCATCCGATATTTCATGTTCTGTACGACATACCAAAATATCTGCCTTAACTCCACTTTCCATTAACGCTTTAACAGAGTGTTGTGTAGGTTTGGTTTTTAATTCTTTGGCTGCAGCCAAATAAGGCACCAATGTCAAATGAATTACTATTGAATTGTGTTCTCCTAAATCCCAAGTCAATTGTCTAACCGACTCGATATAAGGCAAAGACTCAATGTCTCCTACAGTTCCCCCAATCTCTGTTATGATGATATCATATTCCCCTGAATTACCTAACAACTGCATACGTTGTTTGATTTCATTGGTAATATGAGGCACAACCTGAACCGTCTTACCTAAAAACTCTCCTCTTCTTTCTTTTTGAATTACCGACAAATAAACACTTCCTGTGGTAACGTTATTGGCTTGTGAAGTTGGCACATTCAAAAAACGCTCGTAATGTCCTAAATCCAAATCTGTTTCAGCACCATCATCCGTCACATAACATTCGCCATGTTCATATGGATTAAGTGTTCCTGGGTCAACATTAATATAGGGGTCAAACTTTTGAATAGTGGTTCTATAACCACGTGCTTGCAACAGTTTTGCTAAAGAAGCGGCTATAATTCCTTTTCCTAATGAAGAAGTAACCCCACCTGTAACAAAAACATATTTAGTTTGATTCATTATTTATACAGCTTAAAGATTTAATAGCTGCAAAAATACAAATAAATCTGGTATATCGAGATTTTGAACCGCGAGAGATAACCCAAACTTAACGCATTTCTAAAGAAATAAAACAGGAGCGATTATTTTACCTTTTTAATGGTAAAGTCTTCTCCATAACGGAGCACGTATACTCCTCTATTAAAGTAACCTCCTTCTGGATCCTGATCGTAACTGAATCGATTTTCAATATATTCCGTTTCGTATCTTTTGGTAGTTTCAATAAACGAAATATTTTGAGCCAACCTCAAAATGGTATCAAAGGTCAAATCAAAGCCTCTAAGAGCATATTGATTAGGAAACACATTGTTTTCTTCTTTATACTTTACGGCAAAGGCACTATTATTTCTAGTGCTGTCCTCTCTTGTAATCGATGGGTAATGTAGATTAAGACTAACCAAATCTTCTAATGCTATTTCAGGATTATCAAAAGCTTTATTTCTATCTGTTGTAGCTATATTAATCAGATATCCTTTATTCTTTTGACTTTTCAGATAAGACACCGTCTTCATGATTAACGTAGGATTGGCGCTTTCTATAATAACGGTGTTCTGTTTGGCATTCACTAACATCTTACCTAATGCTGCCTCATTCAATTTTCCTAAACTATCTAACTCAGCAAAATGAATATCATCATAGTTTTGAATTAAATAGTTTTTAGTTAGAATTTGTTTTTTGTCAATTACTGCGATTACGTTTGCATTTTTACTTTTTACGTAGTCTAGCAATGTTTTTCGCATGACATTTTCAGGAGGGATTGAATTAAATAAATTTTTTGCATCCAACTTTGAGGTTTCCTTTGACAATGGAGATATTATCGGAATGTCATACTTAGAGAGTATTCCTGTTGTTTTTTGAATATTAAACCTTTTGAAAGGCCCGATTACGGCATTAACAGAAGTAAAATCATGAGCCGCCAATACCTGCGCAATGTCGGAATTTGAACGTGATTCTTCTGAATCTATGATTCGAACGTTAATTTTTAACCCTAAGGCATTAGCGGAATCAATCGCTTTTAACGCCCCAGAATAAAAATCCAAGGTCATATTCAAAAACCTGTTGTTTGAAATATTGGATTTTAATGTCCCTATAGTATCTGATTCTATTTTCGACAAGTTGAATGGCAATAATAAAACCAACTCTTTCTTTACCTCCTTATTGATGCTATCCAACAAATCTCCATATACTGGCTTATTGATAATTTGATCATATAACTTAGAATGACTTGGCAACTCTAACTCATCCTCATCCAAATCTGTTTTCATATAGGAAGGAGCACTAACCATAACTGCTTGCTTAACCTCACTTTTAGTTTGAGCTGCCTTTTGTTGCGTCGTAGAGGTCGGTTTATTCTGTTGTGACTTAACCTCTTCCTTTACCTTTTCTTGTGGTTTAGGTTTCTCTGTTGATTTATCTGTCGGTATTAACACTAACTCCCCAATCGATAGTACATCCGATTCTGGATTGTGTTCTTCGATTTGTTCAATCGTAACTCCGTACTTTTTAGAAATTCGCCATTTTGTTTCTTTTGGCTGAACAATATGATGAATGTAACCATCCGCTTCAGGTTCCTTGTACACTCGTTCTACCACTGCTGGCAAAGGTTCTACTACAGTTTCGACTACTTCCTTTTCAGCTTTTACTGGTTGCTTAACCACCTCCTTCTTAACAGGTGTAACTGGCTTTGTTTCATCTACTGCCTTTTTCCCGCTCTTCGGCACAGGAATCGTCAGTACTTGCCCTATTTTAAGCCCATAAGCCAAATGAGGATTGGCATCAACCAACTCTTGCAAAGTTAATCCGTACTGTTTAGACAATCCATAAACCGTCTCTTTCGGTTTTACCATGTGGGTAGATTCCGACGACACAGGTTTACTTTCTATTAAAGCAATATGACTTTCTAGTTCTCTTGATTTTTCAATTTCAAGCAAAGACTTACCTGACTTAGGTATCTTTAGCACTTGGCCTACCTCAATTCCTTCCGAGGCATCAGGATTAATTCGTAAGATTTCGTGAGGAGACGCTCCATATATTCTTGCAATTTGATAAACCGTTTGTCCTTTCTTTACGGTGTGATTTATAAAGGCTTCATCATCTTGATTTTGGTATGAAAAAGCATTTGTTGTGACACATACAAATAACAATAACAATGCTGCAATTCTCTTCATTTTAGACTCGTCTTTTTAATTATTTATTCCCACTCAATAGTTGCTGGTGGCTTAGAGCTGATATCATATACCACTCTATTCACCCCTTTCACTTTGTTGATAATGTCGTTAGAAACCTTGGTCAAAAACTCATACGGTAAATGCACCCAATCTGCTGTCATTCCATCCGTAGATTCGACCGCTCTTAAAGCTACAACCTTTTCATACGTTCTTTCATCACCCATTACTCCCACACTATTCACTGGCAACAACATGGCGCCTGCTTGCCACACTTTGTCATACAAGCCCCAGTCTTTCAGTCCTTGAATAAACACATGATCAACTTCCTGCAATATACGAACTTTTTCCAATGTTATATCACCCAAAATACGGATCGACAAACCTGGTCCAGGGAAAGGATGTCTACCTAATAATTCTGGATCTATTCCTAATGAAGCTCCCACTCGTCTTACCTCATCTTTGAACAACATTTTAAGAGGTTCTAAAACTTTGAGTTTCATGAAGTCTGGCAGTCCCCCTACATTGTGATGTGATTTTATCGTAGCCGAAGGGCCTTTTACAGAAATTGATTCTATTACATCAGGATATATAGTACCTTGAGCTAGCCATTTTACATCTTCTATTAAGTGTGCTTCGTCATCGAACACCTCTATAAAAACACGACCAATAACTTTTCTTTTTTTCTCTGGATCTGTAATGCCTGCCAACTCCGTCATGAAACGATCTGTAGCATCTACTCCTTTCACATTTAACCCCATTCCTTTGTATTGATTCAATACACTTTGGAATTCATTTTTGCGCAAAAGACCATTATTCACAAAAATACAGAACAAGTTTTTGCCAATCGCTTTATTTAATAGAACAGCTGCAACTGTAGAATCCACACCGCCTGACAATCCTAAAACCACTCTATCGTTTCCTGCCTTTTCTTTGATCTCAGCCACTATTTCTTCTACAAATGAACTCGGCGTGAAATTTTGAGGAACCTCAGCAATTTTCACCAAAAAGTTCTCTAACATTTTTTTTCCGTCTGTGGAATGATACACCTCTGGATGGTATTGGATGGCATAGGTGGTTTCTCCTTCAATACGGTAAGCCGCATTTTCAACATCCGCTGTACTTGCAATTTTTACGGCGTTAGTTGGTAATTTTTTAATGGTATCACTATGACTCATCCAAACCTGACTACCTTCTTTTACCCCTTCAAAAAATACTTCATCTTCTTTTACATATGTCAAGTGCGCTCTACCATATTCCCTAGTATTGGACGGAGCCACTTCTCCTCCAAAAAAATGAGCTAAATACTGAGAACCATAACACACGGCGAGCAACGGCAATTTCCCTCTAATTTGAGATAAATCAGGATGTGGTGCATCTTCGCCTCTTACTGAAAATGGACTCCCTGATAAAATAACCGCTTTGTAAGATGATAAATCTTCAGGCGGATTATTGTACGGGAAAATTTCACAAAAAATATTAAGCTCTCTGACTTTACGAGCTATTAGTTGTGTGTACTGTGATCCAAAGTCAAGAATAAGGACATTATGTTGCATGCGATAAAAATGAAATATTAATTGCCGTCAAAAATACTAACAAAAATAGAAGTAGTCTTTTTTTTTGGAAAAATCTTGGTCAAAGGAGATTAGAAAAATTAATTCCTACTTTTGCAACGCTCGAAGTCACAATGAATTAATGAAACGACCCTATTATTTCTCGGATAGTATTAGCCTTGATGTAAAGGTTATTGTTCAGTACCTTTTCAAATGGTTAATGATTGGTCTATTGGTGGGTTTATTAGTAGGATCGGCCTCTGCATTTTTCTTAGTCTCATTGGATTTCGTAACCAATTACAGAATAGATCACAATTGGATTATTTGGTTATTGCCAATTGGAGGATTATGTATTGGGTTGAGTTACCATTACTGGGGACAAAGTGTAGTTGCGGGTAATAACCAATTGTTAGACGAATATCACACACCACAAAAGACCATTCCTTTTAAAATGGCACCACTGGTATTAGCGGGCACATTGATTACGCATTTGTTTGGAGGTTCCGCTGGTAGAGAGGGCACAGCCGTTCAGATGGGAGGAGCAATAGCCGACCAGTTTACTAAACTATTTAAGCTTAGCGCGAAAGAACGAAAAACGATTATCATTATTGGTATCAGCGCAGGATTTGCTTCTGTATTTGGCACACCACTAGCAGGAGCCATATTTGCCTTGGAAGTTTTGGCTATAGGGAAACTCAAATACGACAGCATCATTCCTTCTTTTATCACAGCCTATTTAGCCCATTACACCTGTGCTTATTTGTGGGGAGTCCATCATACGTCGTATACTATTCCTACCGTTCCTGACCTTAATCACGAAACCTTATGGTGGATCCTTATGGCGGGTATAGCCTTTGGTTTGGCTGCATTATTGTTTGCCAAATCCGTTCATTTTTGGGGCAATTTGTTTGCCAAATGGATACACTACCCTCCACTAAGACCAGTAGTTGGAGGGGTAATTCTGGCGGTTTTTTTTGGAACAACCCAACTCTATCAATACAGTGGCTTAGGTGTACCTATGATTGTCGATGCCTTTAAAAACCCAAGTCATTCCTATGATTTTATAGCCAAAATACTCCTCACCACATTCACCCTCGGTGCAGGATTCAAAGGTGGTGAAGTAACTCCGTTATTTTTTGTTGGTGCTACGTTAGGCAGTGCCTTATCCCTATTTATCCCTCTTCCATTTGCCTTATTAGCAGGTATGGGATTTGTCGCGGTATTTTCGGGTGCTACCAATACCCCTATCGCTTGTACTTTAATGGGTATTGAATTATTTGGCGGAGAAGTAGCCCTATATATGGGGTTGGCTTGTATGATAGCTTTTCTATTTTCAGGTCATTCGGGTATCTATAGCGCACAAATTATAGGTATACCAAAGCACCCTTTTCATCAACACTTAAAAGGTTTAAGACTTAGAGATTTAAAGTAGATTTATTCTGGACCAAAAGGCGAATAATCCTTTAACCAAGTATAATAATACGCTTCTCCCTCTATTATTCTACTAGAATTGTATTCTGAATCTAAATAAACTAAATGACCACTTATTGGATAATAAAAATCGGTGTAAACATATTTTTGATACCAACTACCCCATTTTCGTTTTTTCAAAAATTTATCTACTGGTTTATCGAAGAATGCACTCATCCCTAAACCTCCTTCATATTGGTAAATATGTATCAATTCATGTGAGAGTACTTCCTCATAAGAATAAGGATATTGTTTCAACTCTTCTTCTGATATCATCGTAATATTACCAGGAGCAATTCCTAACGGAAATCCAGATGACTTAAACACAAAATTCCCTGTCTTTATGCTTTTATCTATATTCAAGCGTCCTTGTGTAAAGCCATAAATGGTGTTTCCCAAGGCAAAAGGCATTATCTTGTATGCAACTTTAAATCTTTTCTCAGGAAAAACTTCGATGCGATTAAACCCAATGTTGATATGCCATTCTTCCCATAAATTTTGATTGGATGCGGCATTTTCAATAATTGAAGCTCCTGTGGCATTCACTATTTTTGATGGCCAAACATATCCATACTCATTAGTGAGTACAAATTGCCTAACTAAACGTTTACTCTCAAACACAAAATACCCTCCTAAAGCACCTTGAGCAAAGCCTTTTAAAAAAACCTTACCCATTTTCTGATCAGGTTTCTTGTTAATTACAGCACCTATACCACCGACAAGACTGCCTATCCCAATATTATACAATCCTGCTTGTGTATCACTATTGAATTGTGCATTGGCACGAGGTGGCGTCAAAATCCCTGTTATAAGTAGTAGAATTAAACAAAACTGTTTAGACATATCTTATGTAAGACAAGTTATAAATCCAAAATATTTGAGATTCCATTCCAACCAACCTTAACCGATTTAAACAAACCTGTTTCATGAAAATAATTTGCCATTTGTAAAGCATCACCTTTTGATTTTTTGGTTGCGCTGATAGTATATTTTCCGTCTTTTGAATCGATTATATCGGTATTTGTTTCTGCAACAATTTTGTTCAATTTTTCTATATCTGTATCACTTTGAGTCTCAACTATAAAAGAATGGGAATAAGCAACAATATCTGAATAGCTATCATCATCAAATTTTATAAAGTTATTGTTATAGACATAACTTGTAAATTGAATTAAAGAATTGGCTTTTAACACATTAAATACTTGTTCCATTTCATAACAAGACTTATTTTCCTTTAACTCTATAAAGGCATACGTATATTTTGAATCTATCGACCATTCATACATATTTATTGTAAATAAATCCAGCCCTGTATTATACAATAATTCAAAAATCTTTTGGTCGTCGTCTTCATTATATCCAAGTAATACAAATTTAGTCTGTAATTGAACTCCTATGTTTTGCACGACCCCGTCTTCATAATAATATTGGTTATGCAAACAAAGAGTATTCAATTGATTCAATTGTCTTTGCTTTTCTTCTTTAGTATCTTCAATGGTGGTACAACCATGTAGCAGAATAAATACCGAAAAGCATAAAATTAGTTTATTCATATATCTAAGTCTATACAAATAAACTAAGCTTCAATAGGAGCTTAGTTTATCATGTGTTATAATGCAAATTTACATCTATTAATTAGAAGACACTGCATCTAAATCCTTTATCAAAACAATTGGCAACCGTACATGTGATTCCGCATAATACTTGAAAGTTTCTCCTTGATATTCTTCTAACTTCACATTCCCTCTAAGCAAAATAATATGCACCACTGACGAATCAGGAATACCATCAAATAAACTATTATTTAAAACTGCCTTACCATTGTCCACTGGTATTATATCTGTATTGGTAATGTGAACATCTGTCGAATTTTCAGAAACAAGGTTTTCTCCAAAATATTCTGCAATTACAACTAAACCTTCTTCATTTTTAGGGTCTGCATTCCATTCCAAAACAAAATCTTGGCTGTAACAAGCAGGAAATAGATCTTCTTCACTAGCCACCGCTGGGTTTTTGATTTCTAACAATTCAGGCACATACATGCTTACTTCTTTCTCTTCAGAAGCATTTCGAGCCAATGCATTATTTGACTTTAACTTAAACGTTATAGTTTTCCCATAGATAGTATTCACATCCTCTTGTGCTACTCGCTTAGCAGAAGACAATTGCTCTACAGATCTATTGTTTATAGACAACCTCTGTTGTCCTTCCGCATCGATTCGCTCAACCACACTAGCGGGTCTTAATGGCGTTTTTAAGGAAGAAAATCCTGCACTGTGTTCAGTATCAACAAAGTAATCATGATATACATTTGGAGTTTTATCCCCTAAACTGTACGTAGACTCTAACTCAATCGTTTTTTCCTCTTGAACCATTTCTTTATCTAACACTTCATTATTCTCGTTGCACGAAAATAATATTGCTGAAATTGAAACTACGGCTATTGATTTTATATACATAATTTTTATTTTTAATTGAATCTAGGGTTATTAAATTTTAGTTTTTACTCCACTAATAATTACTTCATTTAGACTAAGTCTTAATTTCGAACTTATTTCACCTCCATCAGATGGTCTGCCCGATTTATTCTTCAATGGTATTTTTTTACCCATGACATTCCCAGGAATACCTCCTTGTGGATTATTCCCAGTTGTAGTCCATAAAACCTTATAATAAGGATCAACACCTGATGTATTTCTATACTCATCAGAAGAAATGTTAACTGTAATTTCACCCGTAAACACTGTTCCTGAAGGATATGGAATATCTATGGTGTTTGTTGTGACGGTTCTAGCGTTGGGCAAATGTTTTTCTGGTTTTTCTCCTTTACAATATTTTTGATCGGCTTTAATATTTGTAATGATGTATGCTTTCGAACTTGAAAAATTTGCATCTCCCTTTCCATTTAAAATATTTAACAAAGATCTTTCTTTGTTATCTATAGCAACACTTGCTTTATGATAATGGGACAAACCATCAGGATAAACTAAACCTAAATTGTAAAACACTACTTTGTGTCTGTCGTTAAATTCACAATTTGGAATAGGCGCACCACCAACGGGAGGCTTACAACTAATAACAGAAATTGAAATAGCACCCAAAAAGAGTGCGAAATAAGCTTTTTTCATTGATTTGATTTTTTATGTTATTTAATGCTGGCAAATATACCCCCCCCCATTTTTCAAATCCAAACAACTACTCGTTAAGCTTTTCATAAATCTTGTTAATAAAAACAAAACGATTTGTATTTAATAGATAAAGAATACTTTTGTAACAAAACATAGCATCATGGCAAGTATAGGTCCTATTAAACTCCCCGAATTTCCGTTATTATTAGCTCCGATGGAAGACGTAAGTGATCCCCCGTTCAGACGTTTGTGCAAACAGCATGGAGCAGATTTGGTCTACAGTGAGTTTATTTCCTCAGAAGGATTGATAAGAGATGCTATTAAGAGTAAACAAAAACTAGATATTTTTGACTACGAACGCCCTGTTGGTATTCAAATCTTTGGTGGTGATGAGGAAGCAATGGCTATGTCTGCCAAAATTGTTGAGACTGTTAAACCAGATATGGTTGATATTAACTTTGGTTGCCCTGTAAAAAAAGTAGTGTCTAAGGGTGCTGGCGCAGGAGTTTTGAAAGATGTTGATTTAATGATTCGGTTGACCAAAGCCGTAATAAAAAGTACTTCTTTACCCGTTACGGTAAAAACAAGACTGGGTTGGGACTCGGATAGGATTAATATTGACGAAGTTGCTGAAAGATTACAAGATATTGGCGTCAAAGCCTTATCCATTCACGGAAGAACCAGAGCACAAATGTATAAAGGGGAAGCTGACTGGTCTCCTATTGCACGAGTGAAAGAAAACCCTAGAATCACCATGCCTATTTTTGGAAATGGAGACATTGATTCCCCACAAAAAGCGCTAGAATACAAAAACAAATTCGGTGTAGACGGCGTGATGATTGGGCGAGCTGCCATCGGTTATCCGTGGATATTTGATGAAATCAAACACTATGCTCAAACTGGCGAACTACTACCTCCTCCCACAATAACTGATAGGGTAAAAGCTGCCCATGACCACTTGATATGGTCTATTGAATGGAAAGGAGAAAAAGTAGGTGTCGTAGAAATGCGTCGTCATTATGCCAACTACTTCAAAAATATTCATGGTTTTAAGGAATACCGTCAAAAACTAGTGACACTAGATAATCCGAACGAACTGATTACTACCTTGGAAGAAATAAAGGTTAAATTTGAAGGTTACGAATTCAAATAGTTCATTTCTAAACATTTCATTTATCTTTACCCGAATAGCAGTTCTATCATTATGATTAAAAACAAGGCAATCCTTTATTTATCATTCTTTATTGGCGTAATTTCTTATGCCCAAAATGATCTGTGGACACCTATTGATCAAGAGGGAAAGGCCAGTAGAATTGCTAATCAAAAAGAAGCTTCGGAGAGTCGTTTTCATTTGGACATGGAAAAACTCAAAGTACTGTTACATGCAAATACTTTGGCACACCGAAATAAAACCAACCCATCCAATCACATCGCATTTCCTGATGCAGCTGGCGATATACATCAATTCACTATAGAACCCACAGCTATAATGCATCCTGATTTAGCCAAAAAATTTCCTGATTTAGGAACTTACAAAGGAAAAAGCGAAAACGACTACGTGATTCATTTTAGCATTACTGATTTTGGTTTTCATGCCCAAATTTTTACCCCAAAAGGAACAGAATACATTGAACCGATTGATCTTTCGGAATCTACCTACAAGGTAATTCAACGCAAAAACTTGCCTTTTACTAAATCATTTCGTTGTCACACTCCCGACACAGAAGAAGAACACGACATCACTCACAGTATTCAAAAAAGAATGACTGCAACGGACTCTGTATCACGTGTCTATCGAATGGCTATGGCCGCCACTGTCGAGTATTCTAGTTTTCAAATCAGAACTGTCAATGCTCAAAATAAATCTGATTTTGAACAAAAACAAGCCGTGCTTTCTGCTGTATTAAAAACACTCACTCGTGTAAATGGAATTTATAACCGAGACTTTGCCATTACCCTTCAATTAATTCCTGACAATGACAAAATTTTATTTATTGATTCCGATCAATTAGACAATGATGACGGAGAAAAACTTTTAGATCAAATTCAAGGTGTTATTGATCAAACAATTGGTTTTGCCAATTACGATATTGGACACGTCGTAAGTACGACTAGAGATGGTGGTATCGCTAACCTAAAAAGTGTCTGCACCAATGACAAAGCCAGAGGAGTAACAGGGTTGGATCGACCAACAGGTGATGTCTTTGATGTGGATTTTGTATCGCATGAAATAGGGCATCAATTTGGTGCTTACCACACATTCAATAACTCTTGTAGCGGTAGTATAAGCACAGAATATTCTTATGAACCAGGCAGTGGATCAACAATTATGGGGTATGCCGGAGTTTGTCCTCTTAACCCTAAAAGCAATGAATTAGACACTAACGTGCAACAAAACTCAGATGATTATTTTCATGCTATTAGCATTCAGCAAATCAATGAATTTGTGCGACAAACAAGTGATTGTGCTCTACATACATCCATTACAAACAAAGCCCCAGTAGTAGATGCAGGCAATGCGTATTTTATACCACATAGCACTCCCTTCAAATTAACAGGGCAAGCCACTGACACGGACAACAATCTGACTTATTGTTGGGAACAGTTTAACAAAGGTTTCGCTTCAGGCAAGCCCAAGGATACTCAAACTACAGGTGCTGTTTTCAGATCACAACGGCCAACAGATAACCCCACAAGATATTTCCCAAAAATGGAAACGGTTTTGGCTAATGAGAAAGACGAATGGGAAGTTTTACCTTCTATAGCTAGAACGCTTAATTTTGTGCTCTCAGTACGAGACAACAACTCAGAAGGTGGATTTGTAGGACAAGACCAAACTAAAGTAACAACCATCAGCCAAGGGCCTTTCCAAATTACATCTCAAAGCTCCGAAAACTCCTGTCTTGTACAGGGTATTGATTATCGCATCAGTTGGGATGTCGCAGGAACCGATGCCAACGGTATCAACACCTCTCATGTCAACATCAAATTATCACAAGATAATGGAGTTACCTTTACCACCACACTAATAGCTAACACACCTAACGACGGAGAGGAGATTATTACCATTCCTCAGTTGTTTTGTGACCAATGTCGTTTATTAATTGAACCTGTAGACAATATTTATTATGCCATTAGCCCTTATCCTTTTTCTATCGGAATTGATAATGGTTGTCTAAACGATTTTTTGGTTGCATCAAATAGAAGTGCCAATACTGTTGATTTTCAATACAAAACACAAACTACTCAACATCCCATAAGAGTTACTATTTACGATATGACTGGAAGACAGGTTGCACATGAGTGGTTTGATTGGGCTACATTTATTGACAATAGTATTGATGTTTCTGATTTATCAAGTGGTATATATATATTCCATCTTCAGGAGTCTAATTATGGCACTATAAGAAAAGTTATTATCTCAAACAGATCGTTATGATTGAAATTGAAAGAAAATTTTTAGTTCTGAACGAAGATTATAAAAAACACGCCACTAATCAATTTCAAATTGCTCAAGGGTACCTCAATACTAACCCAAACCGCACCGTAAGAGTCCGCGTAAAGGGTAATAAAGGTTACATCAACGTAAAAGGGATAGGTAATGAGTCAGGAACGACTCGATTTGAATGGGAAAAGGAAATTGACTTATCCGAGGCTCAAGCTTTACTAGAAATGTGTGAGGAAACTATTATTGATAAAATCAGATACGAAGTCCCTTATGGAAATCATTTGTACGAAGTGGATGAGTTTAAGGGTCAAAACGAAGGTCTCGTCGTAGGAGAAATTGAATTGAATTCAGAAGAAGAAAGTTTTGATAAACCCAATTGGTTAGGCACAGAAATCACGGGCCAAGACAAATATTACAACTCGTATTTGAGCAATACCCCATATAAAAACTGGTAATTATGAAAACTTTTGACGCGACTACTCTACTGCAACGTTTAGCGATTGAAAAAACGAATTCTGGCACCTCTACTGGAAGAATTTGGCTCAACTCAAAAGAAAAAATTAATTCCTTCTCCCCTACTAATGGTGCGTTAATCGCTGCTGTAGAAGTAACTACAAATGAGCAATACGATCAGGTTATTGGTCAAGCCAAAAAAACGGCTCTTGCTTTCAAAAAAATACCCGCTCCAAAACGAGGAGAAATCGTCCGGCAATACGGCAATATATTAAGACAGAACAAACAAGCACTCGGAGAATTGGTTTCCTACGAAATGGGAAAATCATTGCAAGAAGGCTTAGGCGAAGTACAAGAAATGATTGACATCTGTGACTTTGCCGTAGGATTATCTCGACAATTGCATGGATTAACAATGCATTCCGAAAGAAGCCAACACCGCATGTACGAGCAGTATCATCCACTGGGTGTTGTTGGAGTTATTTCAGCCTTTAATTTTCCTGTCGCTGTATGGGCGTGGAATGCTACTATTGCCTGGGTGTGTGGTAACGTAGTGGTATGGAAAGCCAGTGAAAAAGTACCCTTGTGCGCCATCGCCTGTCAAAAATTATTTGCGCAAGTCGCTGTAGCCAACAATTTACCAGAAGGTGTTTCGAGTATCATTACAGGAGATTATAGATTAGGAGAACGCATGAGTGAAGACTGCTCTATAGCCTTGTTATCTGCTACTGGATCTACCCGAATGGGGAAAGCTGTAGCGCAAAAAGTAGCCGCTCGTTTAGGAAAATCGCTGTTAGAACTGGGAGGAAATAATGCGATGATCGTTACGCCTTCGGCAGATTTAAAACTAACGGTCACCGCAGCCGTATTCGGTGCAGTGGGTACCGCTGGACAACGCTGTACTTCTACCCGAAGAATTATCATTCACGAAAGTGTTTACGAAAAAGTAAAAGAAAATCTAGTCAAAGCCTATCAACAAATTAAAATAGGCACGCCCATGGATGAAAGCAATCACATGGGACCTCTTATTGATGAACAGGCTGTTGCAAATTATTTGAAAACGCTAGAATTGGCTCAAAACGAAGGTGGAAAAATCTTAACTGATACGGGGGTAATTGTGATTGACAACAGTAATTGTTACGTAAAACCGGTTATTGTCGAGGCAGAAAATCATTATGAGATCGTTCAAAAAGAAACCTTTGCTCCGATAGTATATCTCATCAAATACGAGGGTGATTTATCTAATGCGATTGCACTGCAAAATGATGTGCCACAAGGGCTGTCTTCAACGATTATGACAAACAACCTAAAAGAAGCCGAACAATTTTTGTCTGCCAACGGTTCAGATTGTGGTATAGCCAATGTAAATATTGGTACATCAGGAGCAGAAATCGGCGGCGCTTTTGGTGGAGAAAAAGAAACAGGCGGCGGTCGCGAATCCGGTTCAGATGCGTGGAAACAATATATGCGCAGACAAACCAACACCATTAATTATTCCGACGAATTACCGCTCGCTCAAGGAATAAAATTTGATTTGTAGAAAACTTTTGTCGCTTATAAATAATTGCGTAACTTTGTCACTTTAGTTTATTTTTTTTGAAAGACCTTATTTCAAAATACTTTTTAATAGATATTTTAATTAATTTTTTGAGTATTAAAAAATGAAAAAAACAATTGCCGCACTAAGTTTAGTTTTTCTAGTTTTTTTTGGAAACCAATTACATGGTCAAAACGCAAACATTCCTGATGACAACTTTCTATCAGCTTTGTTAAATCATAAACCCGTTATTGACTTAAATGGAGACTGGAAAATATCCATTCAAGAAGCACAAGCTTTTAATGGAACATTAGATATTTATTTTAAAGGTATTTTTGACCTTAGTGGAATTGAAGTATTTACAAATATATCGGGTCTGAATTGTTCGTCAAATAATTTAACCAGTGTTGATTTTTCACATAATACTCAATTGAAGCTACTTTCCTGTGGTAATAATCAAATTTCAACTTTGAATATTTCTGCATTGACGCAATTAGAAACATTGAACTGCTATAACAACCTATTAACTCAATTAGATGTATCTGCACTAACTCAATTGGTAGAATTAGGATGTTACAACAACCAAATTACCGAATTAAATACATCTAAAAACAAACAGTTGCAATTATTGTTCTGTTCAAATAATCAAATACAAAATCTTGATGTAAGCGCGAATACCTCTTTAGAAAATTTAACCTGCAACAACAACAAAATATTAAATTTAGCTCTTACTAATAACTCAGATTTGTCACGTTTGGATTGCAGTTATAATCTTTTAGAGTCATTAAACGTAGCAAATGGCAATAATAGCAATATGACTGAAATGAGAGCCTATGACAATCCAAATTTAAGCTGTATTCAGCACGACAATGGTTTCACTAAAACTAATATTTCTTCTGGTTGGCACAAAGATGATGCGGCAATCTGGAGTGTAAATTGTACCTCATTAAGTACAAACAATACTATTTTCAACGAAGAAGAAGATAACGTTAGGCTGTTTCCTAATCCTGCAAGAGATATTGTGACTATTAAAAATAAAAATTTAAAATCTATATCAATATACGATATGCAAGGTAAGCAGGTATTATCAACTACAAACAATTCATTTATCGTAAAAAACCTAGCCTCAGGTGTTTATTTAGTTAATATTGAAAACACAAATGGAAGTTTTACCTTTAAAAAACTGTATATAGAATAAAGAATAGTTCACAACTAACAATTCATTTATATTTTAAGTCCCCAAATGTAGATCATAATGCATTAGGAATTAAACCAGATTGGCAAAACGAACCTTTATGGAAATAGCCGATGTACATTTCAACTAAAGCTATTGTTCTCAACGCTATTAAGTATCAGGAAAAAAGCCTGATTGTACATTGCTATACAGAACAACAAGGCTTGAAAAGTTTTTTTGTACCCAGCGCCTTTTCCAGTGCTAAAAATCGACAAAAAGCAGCTTATTTTTTGCCTTTGACACTCTTAGAAGTCGATGTTAATTTCAAAAATAAAGGCTCTTTAGAACACTTCAAAAGCATTCGTATTCACGAACCCTATATCAGTATTCATGGAGACATTCACAAAAATGCTATTGCATTATTTATGACAGAAACACTAACGAATTGTCTTAAAGAAAGTCAGCCCGATAGCGAACTTTATCAATTTTTGGAAACCGCCTTACTTTGGCTTGACCATCATGATAGTATTGCTAATTTTCATATCATTACCCTTTTAAAATTGACTAAATATTTAGGCTTTGCACCAAGCAATGATAGTTCTGGAGACTATTTTGATCTTCAAAACGGAACATTTACCGTATCATACAACAATTCTTGTTTGACTATTGATGAGTCAGTGTTGATAAAAAAAGGACTATCTCTAAGCTATGACGATGAAAAAAACCACTTAACAGGTAAGGAAAGACAACAAATTTTAGCCTTAATTTTAAACTATTATCAAGTCCATCTGGACAATTTTAGAATACCTCAATCCATTACTGTTTTTAAAGAATTATTCAACTAAAAAAGGATTTTAAGAAGTTCTCATAACGTTGGGTTCAGAAAAACAAAAAGATTATCTTTACAGGCTGTTTAACTTTTTGGTAAAACGTTGCTTACGCGACATTTTTGATATAATAATATGGCTTGTACAAATTGCTCAACGAGTAATGGTGATGCCCCTAAGGGGTGCAAGAGTAATGGAACATGTGGAACAGACAGCTGTAACAAGCTGACTGTATTTGATTGGTTAGCCAACATGAAATCTCCTGACGGGAATACCACCTTCGAATGTGTCGAAGTTCGATTTAAAAACGGAAGAAAGGAATTCTTTAGAAACCCTGAAAAATTGACCTTATCCATAGGCGATGTTGTAGCTACAGAAGCGCAGAGTGGACATGATGTTGGTGTGGTGACTTTAACTGGAGAGTTGGTCAAAATTCAAATGAAAAAAAAGAAGGTAAAGGAAGATGCTCCCGAAGTTCTAAAAATTTATAGAAAGGCCTCTCAAAAAGACATTGATACATGGCAAGAAGCCAGAAATCGCGAAGAAAGTATTAAGGTTAGGGCACGTGAAATTGCACTGGCATTAAAACTGGAAATGAAAATATCTGATATCGAATTTCAAGGAGATGGCTCTAAGGCTTCGTTTTATTATACCTCAGACGAACGTGTTGATTTTAGACAACTGATTAAGGAGTTTGCCAAAGAATTTAACATACGCATTGACATGAAACAAATCGGTTCTCGACAAGAAGCTTCACGTCTTGGCGGTGTAGGATCTTGCGGCCGTGAATTGTGTTGCTCGACGTGGCTTACTGATTTTAGAAGTGTCAACACCTCTGCTGCACGCTATCAACAGCTTTCTTTAAACCCACAAAAACTAGCGGGTCAGTGCGGTAAATTAAAATGCTGTTTGAACTACGAATTGGATTCTTATCAAGATGCATTAAAAAACTTCCCTAGTACAGATACTAAATTCATAACGGAAAAAGGGGAAGCATTTTGTCATAAAATCGATATCTTTAAAGGGTTGATGTGGTTTTCTTACAAAGGTGATTTTTCGAGTTGGCACACCTTAAAAACGGAAGATGTACACAAAATGATCCAAATGGTGAAGGAGAAGAAATCGATATCTTCATTAGAAGAATTTTCTTTGGACAACTCCAACGAACCTGAAAAAAGCTTTACAAATGCTGTCGCTGAAGATAGTTTGACCCGTTTTGACAAACCAAAAACAAAGAAAAAACAAAAGTCTCGTCAGCGAAACAATAAGGCAAAAAATAATGACAATAGCACCTCTGGAAACACTGCTGATGGAAACAAAAAGGAAGCTACTCAAAGCAAAGGCAAAAACAACAGAAACAACAAACCTAGAAATAAAAACAAAAGTGCGACTCCCAAACAAAATTAATCTCGTACTCTTTTTGTGGTCTGGCTTACTTTTTATGAGTTGTGACTCTAACAGGTTATACGACGAGTACGTAAGCATTGAAAACGGATGGAAAATAAATGAAGCTTTGACATTTTCATTTAAAAAGCCTACAGTACAAAGTAATTGTAATTTATTTTTTAACGTAATCAGTAACGATGACTATCGTTTCAATAATATTTTTCTGATTGTTTCGTTAACCAAACCATCTGGTCTGGTTCATGTAGACACTTTGGAATATGCTTTAGCTGATGAGAATGGCCGTTTATTAGGCAAGGGAATTACGGATTACAAGGAATTAAAACTTTGGTACAAAGAAAACTACACCTTCGAAGAAGATGGAAATTACAAGGTAAGTGTAGAGCAGGCCGTTAGACAACAAAACAAAATAGACGGAGTTGAACAACTGGATGGGATTTCAAAAATAGGTTTACGAATTGAAGCTGCTTCTCAACAATAACACACATAGTCGTAATGAGTTCATATAATAACTACAAAAAACCACTAGTCATTCTTTGGTCTTTATTCCTGTTCGGAATATTCTCTATTGTTATGATATTTTTATTGGCTTCGAATGGCTTTTTTGGAGAAATGCCTTCCTTTGAAGAATTGGAAAATCCTGAGTCTAATTTAGCCACTGAGGTTATATCAGCCGACGGCGTAACCATTGGAAAGTTTTATAGAGAAAATCGCACTCCTGTTAAATTCAAAGAGATACCTGAAAACTTAATCGATGCGTTGGTCGCCACCGAAGACGAACGTTTTTATGACCATTCGGGTATTGATGCACGGGGTACTTTACGTGCTTTATTTTTTCTGGGATCAAAGGGTGGAGCAAGTACGATATCACAACAATTATCCAAAATGTTGTTTCATGGCGAAGGGTCCAAAAATATCTTTGAACGTGTATCTCAAAAAATTAAAGAATGGGTTATTGCGGTACGATTAGAGCGACAATACACCAAAAATGAAATCCTTACCATGTACCTTAACAAGGTCGATTTTGTAAACAATGCTGTCGGGATTAGATCTGCCGCCAGAATTTATTTTGGAAAAGAACCTAAAGATTTAAATGTCGAAGAGTCAGCCATGTTTGTGGGTATGTTAACCAATCCTTCTCTTTACAACCCTGTACGAAGAATCGAAAGAACCAAAACGAGAAGAGATGTCGTGTTAGGTCAAATGGTTAAAAATGATTTTTTGACAGAAGAAGAAAAAGACTCTTTACAACAACTGCCAATCACTTTAAATTATACTCCAGATACTCATACAGAGGGATTGGCTACGTACTACAGAGAATATTTAAGGGATTTTGTTAAAAAATGGATTAATAATAATCCGAAAGCCGATGGCACCAAGTACAATATTTATAGGGATGGTTTAAAAATTTATACGACTATAGACTCCAGACTTCAACGACACGCTGAAGAGGCCATGAAAACTCACATGAGCAACCTGCAAGAGGTGTTTTTTGAAGAAAGCAAAAAGAATAAAACTGCTCCTTTTAGAGATTTATCAGAACAGCAAATTGAACAAATTTATCTCCGAGCTATGAAAAACTCGGACAGATGGAGGCAAATGATAAGTGAAGGGAAATCAGAAGATCAGATAAAAAAGTCGTTTGATGTTAAAACAAAAATGAGAATTTTTGACTGGAGAGGTGATCGTGATACCATTATGACTCCTAGAGATTCTATTCGTTACTACAAACACTTTTTACATACTGGTATTATGGCTTTAGAGCCCCAAACAGGACATGTAAAAGTTTGGATTGGAGGAATCAATCAAAAACACTTTAAGTATGATCACGTCAATCAAGGTGCAAGACAAGTGGG
Organism: Flavobacteriales bacterium; assembly: GCA_020635875.1. Classification (GTDB taxonomy): domain Bacteria; phylum Bacteroidota; class Bacteroidia; order Flavobacteriales; family Flavobacteriaceae; genus Flavobacterium. The sequence goes on along the minus strand of JACJYY010000003.1, from coordinate 88,192 downwards.
ATCAACTTTTAAACCCTTTGTATACGCCTCGGCAATCGATCAATTAAAGTATTCGCCATGCGATTCTATTTTAGATGCGCCATATACCATGCAAGCCGGTAGACACGGGTTACTAGAGCCCTGGTCGCCTAGCAACTCTGACAACAAATACACGGGTATGCAGACCCTAAAATCAGCCTTAGCTAAATCCATAAATACCGTTTCTGCCAAACTTATTGATCGTGTAGGCCCCAATACTGTTGTCAAGTTTGCCAAAGACTTAGGCATTAAAAACCCTATCGATGCTCAACCCTCTATTGCTCTAGGAGCTACAGAAGTTACTGTTCATGACATGGTGGCCGCCTACAGTACTTTTGCCAACCAAGGAATTTACATGAAACCTGAAATAATCACTGAAATACGCAACAAAAACGGTGTTGTATTATACAAAGCTGTTCCAGAATCTCGAGACGTAGTCAGTAAAGAAGTGGCTTACGCGGTGGTCAAACTATTGGAAGGAGTGACTCAATTTGGATCTGGGGTACGTTTACGCACTACATGGAATCCAGGCCCTAGATATAAAGCGGTCACAGGACATCCCTACAACTTCACTAATCCTATAGCTGGTAAAACAGGTACAACTCAAAACCAATCGGATGGTTGGTTTATTGGAATGGTACCTAATCTGGTTACAGGCGTTTGGGTTGGAGGTGATGATAGGGCTACGCATTTTAGAGGAATTGATAACGGTCAAGGAGCGACAATGTCATTGCCAATATGGGCATTATTCATGAAAAATTGCTACGCTGATACTTCCTTACAAATTTCGAAAGAGGCATTTCAAGCGCCGGAAAACCTGACCATTAGAGTGGATTGTTCTAAGTCAGGGGAAATTATTTCTGAAGATCAAGAAAATATTGAACAAATACCAGACGAGTTTTAATCTACTTAATAAAACCATAAACCAAGACATGATATCCAAACGAGTCCACAATGTGCAAGATGCTCTTAGAGGTATAGACCACAACATGACGTTATTGGTTGGAGGTTTTGGGTTGTGTGGTATTCCAGAGAATTGCATTCAAGAATTAGTACGTTTACAAATTAACGGTCTTACCTGTATATCTAATAATGCAGGCGTGGATGATTTTGGTTTGGGATTGCTTTTACAGCAAAAGCAAATCAAAAAAATGATTGCCTCATATGTGGGTGAAAATGGAGAATTTGAGCGTCAAATGTTAACTAAGGAACTAGAAGTTGAATTGATTCCTCAAGGTACTTTGGCCGAACGTTGTAGAGCTGCACAAATGGGGATTCCGGCCTTTTATACTCCAGCAGGAGTCGGCACAGAAGTAGGACAAGGTAAAGAGAACCGTGTTTTTGACGGAAAATCGTATTTGATGGAAGAGGCATTCAAAGCCGACTTTTCACTCATTAAGGCGTGGAAAGGAGATGAAGCAGGCAACATTATCTTTAAAGGAACAGCTAGAAACTTTAATCCTGTTATGTGTGGAGCAGCAAAAATAACAGTAGTCGAAGTAGAAGAATTAGTTCCTGCTGGCAAATTGGATCCCAATCAAATTCATATCCCAGGTATATTTGTGCAACGCATATTCGAAGGAAAAACCTACGAAAAACGTATTGAGCAAAGAACCGTAACCAAAAAGGCCTAATTATGTTGGATAAAATTGGCATTGCAAAACGTATCGCTCAAGAGCTAAAAGACGGTTATTATGTTAATCTAGGGATTGGAATACCTACGCTAGTTGCCAATTATGTCCCTAAAGACATGAACATCGAAATTCAAAGTGAAAATGGGGTTTTAGGCATGGGGTCTTTCCCCTACGAAGGCGAAGAAGATGCTGATATCATCAACGCAGGTAAACAAACTATTACCACATTACCGGGTGCTTCGTTCTTTGATTCGTCAATGAGTTTTGGAATGATTAGAGGAAAACACGTACATCTAACTGTGTTGGGTGCCATGGAAGTCTCTGAAAAAGGAGACATAGCCAACTGGAAAATCCCAGGCAAAATGGTAAAAGGGATGGGAGGTGCAATGGATTTGGTCGCTAGTGCAGATAACATTATTGTTGCTATGATGCACACCAATAAGGAGGGGGAATCCAAAATTCTCAAAGAATGTACTTTGCCACTTACAGGTGTTTCCTGCGTAAAAAAAATAGTCAGTAATCTTGCTGTCCTAGAGTTTAGTGAAAAGGGCTTAAAACTACTAGAAAGAGCCCCTGGAGTAACTGTAGAAGATATTATTAAAGCTACCGAAGCAAAATTGATAATTGAAGGCCAAATTCCAGAAATGAAAATTGACTAAATGAAACAACAGCTGCGAACTGAATATCAAAGCAAACGGAAAGTTTTATCTGAAGATCAAATTGAAGATTTAAGTTTGGCTATAGCCAACAATACCTTGAAATTACCTATCTGGGATTATATTTATTACCATATTTTTTTGCCCATACAACGCAAAAAAGAAGTGAATACCGAATATTTACTACAGGTGTTACAAGGCAAAGACAAAGAAGTAGTATTGTCAAAAAGTGATTTTGACAGCCATGAAATGCAACATATCCTGTTAACAGACAATACAAAAATCAAAATTAACCCATATGGTATCCCTGAACCAATTAGTGGATTGATAGTCCCTGTCAAAAGCATAGAAGTGGTTTTTGTCCCTCTTTTGGCGTTTGACCAAAAAGGACATAGAATTGGGTATGGAAAGGGATTTTATGATCGATTTTTAGCGCAGTGTCCACCCAATACCATTAAAGTAGGTCTGTCACTTTTTGAGGTAGAAGAACAGTCTTTTGAATTTATAGAGCCTACAGATATACCGTTAGATTATTGTATTACACCCATCAAAGCCTATCAATTTTAAACATAAAAAAACCCCGATTTTTGTAAATCGGGGTTTTTAATTTTAGTATGGTGTACTAAATTTTAGTAAAGTACTTTACGTGTTTCCTTGTAACCGTCTTCATACGTAACTTTTACAATAACCACATGATTTTGAGATTTTAGTTCTGTAAGATTAATTTTGTTCGCAGGAACAAATAATTTATTATATATCTTACTTCCTAAAATATTATACACTTCAACTTTGGTAATTTTATAATCATCATTTACCAATTCTACACCATCGGAATTAGTACTTACTATCAAATTAGATTTAATCAAATCTGATTCATTACCTTCAGCTTCTTCACGCACTGGTACAACACTCTTAAAGTGTAAAACAAAGCGATCGTTATACTCTCCACTGGTAGTACTAAATCTATAAGAAGAATCTTTTAAATTATGCATCACACCAAGATCTTTATCTTCAAGATAAACCTCTTTATATTCAAACTCTCCATCAAAATGATCAATAGAAACCTCTAACTCCGTTTCTTGTTTTGAATATATACCCACAGGGATAGACTCATCTGAATTTACATGCCAGTACGGACGACCTTGTATGGTAAGATTTTTATCTTCCAAAATAGAATATATCTTAACATTACTGTTGGTTACCATTTCCGCATCAAAGAAAGGATCATATTCAGGAGAAGCTCCTCCCACATATCCCACAGCCATTTGTTTAAAACCACCATCACCGTCGTTAATATTAATCCAAATTCTACTCTTTTTAGCAGATTTCTTACCTCTAAACAATGTCTCTGTATTACCTGTAGTGGAACGCATGAAGTTTTTGAAAACTACTGTCGCATCAGCTAACGCCTGAACGAAGAATCCTTGACCTGAAGCAATGTACTTAGTAGGAGCTCCACTGTTACCTATTCCTCCCTCGATAGAAGCACTGGCTGCAGTTCCAACTCCTGCCGTTAAATTATAAGTGGCATAATCTGCGGGATTATAATTCTTAGTATTGTCTGAAGAACCTGCATAATCCGTCTCTGCCAAACGTGTATTACTTGTCCAAACATAATAAGCTCCCGCAATATTAGGATTGTTAGCCAAAAGAAACTCTTCCCCATTTAAAGCACAAGCATAAGGATTACCTAATAGCGCAAAATTTAAAGAGTTACTAGCATCATCATCATCCTTTGTAACTGTAACGTTAACAATACCGTTTGTTGCGGTACCCGTAAAAGTAGGCGCTAAAGCCTTACCTCCGCCAGGGGTACTAGCGTCACCATTCCAGGCAATAAAACCTCTACCTAAGCCAATACCAGCCGCACTAGAGTTTGTCATAGTTTGCCAACGGTTAGTTTGATCCCAATAATACATTCTACTCATACCAGCAGCTGCTAATGTAGGAACGATATCCTCCTGGATAGGAGAAGACCAATAGGCGTAATCCTGATAAGCCAAATTTCGTGTAGCATGGGCATGCTCTATATAAGCCTCACTCGCTTTCTTATCACAACGTTGTACAAAATGACCTCCCGCCTCTACAACAATCTTAGCGGTTCCAAGAGTCTGTGCACGGTTCAACACCTCTACATAATCACCATTACGGATAGTCAATGTAACCCCAGAAGCTAATTCTAAGTTGTTACATACAAAAGAACCTCCTGTACCTGTATCATAACTGGCTGACAAATCTGCATCTCTTACTCGACTCGGATTAACATCCCACGAACCGTTATAAGTAGATAAATCCGCCGAAGAAGTAATACCAATTTTAGAAACATAAAATACCTCTGTACCATCTAAAGAGTTTTTATTCCCTGGAAAATAAGGCGAATTAGGATGACGTGGGTTCAAAGAAACACCATTATAAATCTTATTTTGATTAATATCTCTGTGATAAATTAATGTAGCACCATCTGTACCGCTAGTATAACCACTATCTCCTGGACATTTCTTAGTGCTATCTGTATTTACCCAACATAAGAAAGCCACTGCTACACGATAACCTCCATCACAAGTAGGACATTCTACTTCATTCACAGGATCATCAACCGCCATATTAGTAGACGCTGGTTCATAAGTTCCACCATAAGTATTCTTATCCCTAAAATCTTTGAATTTAGTATAAGTAGCACCCGAACTTAAATCACTATTATAAGTTCCATCAGGAGTTGAGGAATTAAAACCATCTGATTCACCTGAAGGACTAAAGAACCCATCATTACTTCCCCAATCCATAGAAGAATTCATCAAAGTAAATTTCCCCCATTTTTGAGAGTACAAAACAGTTTGTGAAGCCTCATCGGGAAGAGGAAAGTCAGATTCCACTGGGTCAGAATCAACTCCATCTTCATATAAATAGTACCAACTAGAGCATCCACAAGCCTTGTGTGTCCCTTTAGTAAAAACTTTTGCTTCCATACCCACCCTAAAAGAAACACCCGGCGGAGTTGATCCTAAATCAAAGCTAATATTATTTGAACTAGCATAATTACCATCTAAATCATATACTTTACTAATAACACGTTGAGCTGGGTCTGGATCCCCATTATTATCATATCTCAAAACTAAATGACCAATATAAGACTCATAAATACCAGAAATATTAGTTCCAGTTGGATTTAAATTACCATCATTAGGTTCTGAAATGGTAAAATAAGATAAATAATTATTTGTTGGATCTGGCCTTTTATAATATGTAGTCCCACCATTTACTCCCGAAAAATACAATTCTAACACATAAGTCCCCGAAACAATCTCATTTGAATTAAATAATTGAGTTGCTGAACTAGCCTCGTATTTAAACCTAGTGGAACAAGTGGATACATTTGACAAATTAATTTCAGAAAAAACAGGAGACGAAGGTCTTGCTCCTGAAGGATATAACAAATAATTTAGTTTGGGACTTGTCATCTCTAATGTTGATATAAAATTTCCTCCTATTTTATAAGCATCAGCAGTAACTATTCCGGTACTTAAACCATTAAAATTAACTGTTCCCCCTGGATCACAATCAGTGTCCGCATCAGCCAAATAAACTATTTCTGCATCGGAGTTTTTCTTCAAGTAGACTTTAGAAGATATAATACCTGTTGGTGGTTGTACGTCTATATAAGCTTTATAATTACTTCCTCCATTACTAATATATTGAGTTCCATTATTTCCCATTTGATCTCCATTTCTTTCAAAATACACTTCAATTGTATAATTTCCTGGCGTGGAAGGAATTGAAATATTAGACAATGGTAATCTCCAAATTTTATCCATGTCACTTCCATTAACCTGAACTCCATCGGCATTACATTCTCCTACATAGTTTAAATTTGACTGCAAAAAAACTGGAGGCGTTGACCCTGTTTCATAAACTCTGTAGCGAAATATTGGACCATTTCCGTTTTGAACTCCCTTAGTCACAATAAAAGCTCCTAATTGTGCTGTTGTACCAGTAGTATAAGTGCCTAAATTTCGACCATTCCATGCTTCCGTGCCAGCTGTTTCGGCATTGTTTCCAGTACAACCTCCGTTGGGTACAGCATTATATTCAGCGTAATATTTTTCAGAAGAAGCCGTACCATTCTTAAAATAGATACGATCAGAGTAGAAAGTATCATTGGTAGGTTCTGTTATTGTAAAAGTAGCTTGGTACGGGCTTACTGCAGAACCCTGAGAAAGAGTACTTCCGTTTGTGATTTCGTAATATACTTCAAAACGATACGTACCCGCCACACTATACTTTGAAGAAGGTATGGTAAAGTCTGTGGGGTTTTCATATTTAAATCTAGAGCCACAATTGGTTTGCGTACTGCCTATATTATAAGTATCATAAGCTGGTGGTGTGGCATCGCTTTTATACACTCTGTAATACAAAATACCGTTTGTTGACCCTGTTGTATTCGTAAAAACATTAGCTCCATCTAAAACCAAAGAGCCAGTTACAGACATTGTGCCTAAATTTTTACCTTGCCAAGCGCCAATCGCTCCTTCACATCCGTCTTGCAATCCAGCATAACCCCAATCAGCCGCACCACCATTAAATTTAACCCCTAACTTAGCGCCGGTTATTGCTGGGCCAGCACTGGTTGTAAATGAAATTTGAGCACCATAAGCAGGTCCAACACTATTGATTGCATATGCTCTTACATAATAAGTAGTATTAGGACTTAACCCTGTCATGTTTGAAGTAAAGCTTCCTGTACCAGAACCACTTTGTACTTTGGTATTACCTGTTGTTGGATTCGCTGTTGTTGCATACACAATCCCCCTTTCTGTAACAGCAGCACCCCCATCAGAGGTAACATTCCCCCCTGATGTAGCAGTAGTTGTTGTAATAGATGTAGCGGCAGTAGTTGCCGCTAATGTTGGTACTGAACTAACAGCAGTAAAAGTATAAGAACCTGTAGTTCTATTAAAAGTAACATTATAGGTTCCTGCAACAACTGGAATATTGGCTCCTCCTTGAGTACCTGTACCACTCGGAAAAGCATTAGCTCCCCAGTTATTAGTCCAACTACCATCCTGTCTAAACTTAGCTCCACCTCCTGAAAAAGTATAGTTATTTAATGTATAAATTGTATTGTCTGAAGTAGATAATACAACATCAACATTCCAATTCCCAACAGCATCTCCAACTATACCCACAGACTGTGAGTAAGAATTTGCAGAAAACATCATAAACAAAACCAACAATAGCCAGCCTTTTGGCGGCAATAATCCCCGTAAAAACGAGCGATTGTGTTGATCATCAGTAGTGTAATTTTTTTTCATAACCGTAGATTTTAAAAGTTAGACATAGCTAAAATAATAATATTTATCAAATTTAACAAAAAATTATAGTGTCATTACGATAAATTAACAATCCGTTATGCTTGCATAAGTTGTTGTTTTTTAAAATTTTAGCTATATTCGCAATCGTTTACGGGGATGTAGCTCAGTTGGCTAGAGTGCTTGACTGGCAGTCAAGAGGTCGTGGGTTCGAGCCCCATCTTCTCCACATTTACAAAACAAAAAAAGCGATTTTAAAATCGCTTTTTTTGTTTTACATGTTATAAATCCATTCTTGTGGATTTTGCTTAAATGAGTTTTTATAAATCAAAAACTTTAAAACAGCCTTTTCCAACAAAGAGTTATAATACACTTCGCCTAAATCTTGTTTCATTCCTACTCGATCACCTTTCCTTACTCTTAGATTGACTAGATTGGAATATACAGTGGTATAACTACCGTGTCTTACCATTACAATTGCGGTATTATTAGGCATTAACTGAATATCTACTACACTTCCGTTAAAAACAGAACGCGCCATAGCGCCTTTTTCGGTAGTTACTTCTACTCCGTTGCTTTCAATCATAATCGATTGTTCGATAGGATGCGGTTGCATTCCAAATCTTTTGGTCAATAAACCCTTTTCTACAGGCCAAGGCAAACGCCCTTTGTTGTAACTAAAACCATCTGATAAAGTTTTGGCTTCTGGTGTTAATTTAATGGTTGTTGAACCCTCATTTTCCTTTTTGTTCGCTGCCAAAATAGCTTCTTTAATCAATCGATCAATCCGTTTGTCTATCTCCTGAGACTCTTTATGCTTTTTTCTAATCTCTGCAGCAATCTTCTTGCGTTCTTTTTGTAAAGATTTAACTAGACCCGTCTTTTCTTCCTTTTCCTTCTGAAAAGTAATAATTTCCTTTTTATTGCTCTCAACAAGTACTTCTTTAGTCTTCTTTTGATGACCAATCAAATTATTCAGTTTTTGGAGTTTTTGAGTTATCTCCACTATCTCCTCTCCTCGTTGTTTCCTAAACTCAGCATACTGTTTCATGTATTCGAGTCGTTTATAGGCCTGCAAAAAGTTATCCGATGAGAGCACAAACATTAATTTACTTTTATCTGACCTACTCTTATATGACTTTAAAACTATTTGAGCATAATCTTCTTTCAACAACTTTAACTCCTTATTAAGTTGCACCAATTTTTTTTGGTTTTTTCCTATCTCAGAATTATAAATGCCAATCTTTTTAACATTGGTTTCAATCAGGTTTTCTCGTAATCTAATTTTGGCGATTTGTTGCTCTATTTGATTGAGCGCATTACGTTCCTCTTTCTTACCGCTCTTAAGGAGTTTCTCTGCAACCTGAATCTCTTCTAAGATTTTAGCCTTCTTTTTTTCTAATTCTGCCTTTTGGGCAGGATCTTGAGCGAAGATAGGATTGCTCGCTGTCCACAAAAACAACACAACAAAAAAACCTAATACATTCTTGAACCTTACTTTATCCATTTTACTTTAGCTCAATTTTTTTGTACCCTTCAGGTACCTTAAAAGCGTATGATATTTCTTTATTCAACTCAATCGAATTGTGCCGTAAACCGATTTGATAGGCTTGGGTATCTTGGGTCGCCACAATTTTTATTTTTTTTGGCAGAAGCACATTAACACTATCCATTGCATATTCTCGCTCATCATAGCTCACAATCATCTCTCTTTTCCACTTCGATTGCACAAACTGTTGTTCTTTGAGCAACATATCCGATAAATTGAATTCAAAGATATGATTTATTGCTATACTTTCTTTTTCGGTCAATCGAATTTTATCGGTCAATTGCTCAAAGCTGTAGTTTTCTTCAGAAATTTCTTCAATAGTATTACCTAAAATAATGTTTTGAATCTTAAAAAAATCAAGCGGAATACCCATCCATTCACTTATTGAACTATAATCCCCTTGATAATACGTCGAACCTAACTTTTCGTAATAGCTTACCTCGTCTGGCGTCATAATCGCCTTTGCCATGGTAATACCAAAGTACCGAAGCGTTATATGAATTTTTTGATCTCTTAGTAATCTAATTTCTGCATGAACCTTCTGTTTCATTCCTGGTCCAGAGTAATCCACATCTGACTCCAATACAACGGATGTAAAATCTTGTTTGATATTGTCTTGAATTTTTTTGAATTTCTTAAATGTATTCACTTTCTCATAATCACTTTTTGAATGTGCAACATGAGTAGTTGACTTTTTCGATTTACACGAAATCAAAACGAATACACCTAATACAAGAAAAACTATTTTTCTCATCAACTATTTTGTTTTTAAAAGCTCTTGGATTCTCAAATTATGCTGGCTAACTTCTTTTACCAATTCTAGTGCTTGACAACTTCTTTTTAGTTGTTGTCGTATGCGAATTTCCAATTCGTCATTCTCCACCACAAAATCCAGACCGTCTTCTAATATGGTTTTGGCTTTTGTATAGTCTTGCTGTTCATTTTTGGTTAAACCCAAAAAATAGTACAGCTCTGGTTGTAACGGAAAAACAACTATCAATTCGGAGGCTATTGCGTCCATTTCCTGATAGTTTTCGGTATTGTTCAATACTTGCAACAATAATAAATGACTATCGAGATGGTATTGGTTAATCTTGATGCTGCTTTTTAATAGCCCTATAGCTGTTAGATAGTCTTGCTTTGTGACATAAGATGCAGCAATCAAACATAAAACTTCTTGCTTATCATTGTCTGACTCTAGTACATCTAAAGATTCTTCTATGCGTTGAGTTGCATTAGATACTTGGAGCAATAGTTCTTGTACTACTTTGTTGACTTTTGTTTGGTCTCCCTCTTTTAGATAAAAATGTATCAAACTTAAGTAATTAGACGCCTCTTTAGGATCATCTGAAATATCTTGGTTCAAACTCTTAATATCTGAGTTTATAGTGCCTTTTATGAGTCCTATTTGCTCTTTGATTTGTTCTCTTTTCAGAGAATATCCTTGTTCCTCATCCAATTCATTGATTAATGCAATAGCCTTTTCGATTTGTTGAGAATTTATGAACAAAGCAACTAATTCTTCTTTATATTTAGGGAATTTCTCTGACAACTCTGTCGCAATTTTAATGGCTTCAATATGATTTCCTTCAGCTAAATAAACGTTATACAAACTTCTTTTTATCCAACTGTTAGAATGATCAATAGACAAAGCCTTATCAAAGGCCTCTGATGCTTCAATATATTTCTTTTGAAAATAGTAATTGCGTCCTAGCTCGTAGTAGACAGCGTATTCATGAGGATTTAAAGCTTCACACTCTTGTAGTGTTTCTATAGCTTTATCGTAATTCGCCATTGACTTGTGCTTAATGGCATCCATGAATAAATCATGGAATTGATCGGCTGGTTTCTTCTGTTGTTGCCCTATTATTTGATTCGGATACATCCAAAACACACACAACAAAACAAAAGAAACCAATCGATTCATTTTCTTTATTCTAATACGGAATAATCTCCGATACTAATGCTTGTGAATTTTCCATCAAACTTGGCATTGCTGCCAATCATTGCATTATCCAAATTAGCATTTTTAAGGGTTGACTCGTGTTGCACTAAACTGTTTTTAATGGTAGTATTCTCTACCACACAACCATCCCCTAAAGACACATTAGGACCTACTGTAGCGTTTTTCAAAATCACGCCTTTACCTATGAAACAAGGTTCAATTATTGTTGAATCCTCTTGAACCACCGAATCATCGACTAACGCTTCGCCGTCTTGCTTCAAAAAGTTTAATATCCTTGAATTGGTTTCAACTGTAATATTTTTGTTACCACAATCCATCCACTCATCAATCTTGCCCGGCACAAAAACTTTTCCTTGCTCTATCATGGCTTTGATACCATCATTAATTTGATACTCACCTCCATGCATTAATTTTGAATCCAATACATGTTGCAATTCTTTTCTAAGCACTTCGCCTTGCTTAAAATAATAGATGCCAATCACAGCTAGGTTAGACACAAAAGTAGATGGTTTTTCGACCATACCTGTGATTTCACCGTTTGTGTTTAAACTAACCACACCATAGGCTGAAGGATCTTCCACTTCTTTTACCCAAATTACACTATCTGCATTAGGATCTAAGGTAAAATCTGCTCTGAACAAGGTATCCGCATAAGCAATTACACAAGGTCCGTCTAATGAATCTTTGGCACACATAATGGCATGAGCTGTTCCGAGTGCCTCATTTTGATAGTAAATTGTCCCTTTTGAACCTAACTTGGACGCAATTGCTTTCAAATCTTCCTCGACCTTTTTCCCAAAACTTTCATGTATGATAAAAGCAATTTCGTCTATTTGTTCTCCTATTACACCTGCTATATCTTCTACCAATCGATGTACAATAGGTTTTCCTGCGATAGGAATTAATGGTTTAGGCACTGTTAATGTGTGAGGTCTTAATCTTGATCCTCGACCTGCCATTGGTACAATAATCTTCATTCTATATTAATTTTTAGGTTCTCTATTATAAATTTTACGCTGTGCTTACGAATTAAGCTTTATCGTTCGGATGCTACTTTCTTTTCAAAATTCTGAGTATTATTTCCTTTTCATTTCTGAGCGCGAAATATACAAAAACCAATAATAGGCTTAGTCCTATAAATAAATTATCTCTAAAGAAATGGAAAGAAATTAACGCTAATCCAATCGATAAAATTAAATACGACAAAATCGTTTTGATTTCATAAGGTACAGGGTAGTATTTCCTACTCATTACATAAGAGATTATCATCATCGCACCATAGGCTGAAGTTGTTGCAATGGCCGATCCATAATATCCCATCATCGGTATTAATATGATATTTACTACCAAGGTTATCAAGGCGCCAATAATCGAAATATAGGCTCCAAATCGTGTCTTATCCGTTAACTTATACCACACCGAAAGGTTGTGATAGACCCCTAAGAATAAATTTGCCACAATGATTAACGGAACGACTTTCATGGCTTCCCAATAATCGGCATTTCTAATCAAAAAGTATTTTAACACATCTGCAAATACAATTACTGCTAACAATATTACAGAGCCAAAAATCACATAATACTTGGTTATAGTGGCGTAAGTTTGAGGTGCATTTTTTTCTTTAGCTTGTGAAAAGAAAAAAGGCTCTACCCCTAAACGGAAAGCTGTAGCAAACAAGGTCATAAACAACGCCAACTTGTAGCAAGCGGAATAGGCTCCTACAGCGAACATAGCGTCCTCTTGTGGTAACAATTCTCCTAGCAAAATCCTATCGAATGTCTCATTAATCGCAAAAGCAATCCCAGAAACCAAAATTGGCAGGCCATAACTCATCATTCGTTTCCAAAGGGCAACATCAAAAATCCATTTCACTTTGAGGTATTGAGGAGACAAACAGACAAACGTAAAAATACTAGCGACTAATAACGATATGAATATATATTCGATTTGGAAATTCTCAACATAAATACTTGACATTACACCTTCTTTAGCCAGTGTAGGAAGAATCAGCAAGAAAAACACACTCAAGCCAAGATTAATCGCTACATTCATAATTTTAAGAATGGCGTAAAATATTGGTCTTTCGTCCACTCTTAATTTGGCAAAGGGAATAAAAACCAACGCATCAAAAACCAATATCCAAATCGTATAATTGATATTATGTTCCCCAAATCCTGCCCAATGGGCTATGCTACCCTGACTCAATAAGCCGATTAAAAGAAAAAGAACAGAAGAAATAATAACCGACAAAAACGAAGTACTTAATACTTTGTTCTTGTCATCTTCATTGGTATAAAAACGAAAAAAAGAGGTTTCCATACCATAAGACAACAACACATTAAACAGCACTATCCATGAAAAAATTATAGACACTTCACCATAAAACGAAACAGGCAAGACATGGGTATATAGCGGAACCAAAATAAAACTAAACATACGGGGCAACACCGTAGCTAGCCCATAAATAAATGTTTGTTTAACTAGTTTCTTATACATGGTAATTATTCTACAATGGCTCCAGGTGCCACATGTGGCGTGGACTCCTTGACGTCCTTAATGATATAGTATTTTATATTGTTACCTACGCTATAACTTATTAAAGCTTGATTTTCTTCGAGAACAATTGGTGGTGGTGTCAACTTTAGACCAGAATTACCATATTCCATTTTACCCTCTCTTTGCATGTTTATTGATGGAATAGGCTGGTAATTTAATTTGGCAAAATACATTTTTTCATTTTTTGATTCGATAGTAGCAACTTTGTTTTTGTAATACAATTCTTTGAGAACAATTTCCTTTGAAAGCTCTTTGTCTAAATAGATATTGAATACAATTAAAGTACGCTTATTAGAGTCTATAAAACGGTCGGTAGTTACCTTACTGATTTTTTTATCTAAAGCATATTTTTGCTGTTCCCCTAATGATGAACATCCGACACTTAAAAAAAACAAGAGTAACGCTAGTGGTTTTTTCATAATCAGATTTATAGCCTAGTAAATATAAAAAAACCTGCTCATAAATGAGCAGGTTTTCACATCGAGCATAATACCCGATTATTAGTTATTTAAAGCCTCAGCTCCACCAACGATTTCAAGAATCTCATTGGTAATAGCTGCTTGTCTTGCTTTATTATACGTTAACTTCAATTGATTTCTTAATTCTGTAGCGTTATCTGTTGCCTTATGCATCGCTGTCATACGTGCACCATGCTCCGCTGCAAATGAATCACGCACTGCTTTATACAGTTGTATTTTCAACGATTTAGGAATTAATGTAACTACAATTTCTTTCTTTGAAGGTTCAAAGATGTAATCCACGTTTGATGTACTATTTCCTTCAACTGGTTGTAAAGGCAAATAATCTTCTGTAATCACATCTTGACTTGCTGCATTTCTAAAGTGATTGTACACCAACTCAATCTTATCATACTCTCCTGCCACAAATTTTTCCATTAATGTCTCCGCAATTTTAGAAACATTCGAAAAAGTCAAGTCATCAAACAAGCTACTCTCATTAGCAATAACCTTGTAAGATTTGCCAAGAATATCGTTCCCTTTCTTCCCTATAGTAATCAAATCAACCTGCTTACCTGCATACTTATTGTTAGCAACTGCATTTACCTGCTTAATAATGTTAGAGTTAAAAGCGCCACACAGTCCTCTGTTAGAAGTAATAGCCACGACCAATACCTTCTGAACTGTTCTCTGAGCAGTATATTCTCCCCCAACCTCTTCGTTTAAAGCTGAACTTAAATTTTGCAACAACTCAGTCAACTTTTGAGCATAAGGACGCATAGCTGTTATATTATCCTGAGCCTTTTTTAACTTGGCAGCAGATACCATTTTCATCGCACTTGTAATCTGCATAGTGGATGAAACCGATGCTATTCTATTACGTATTTCCTTTAAGTTTGCCATCTAAATATAGATTAAAGCTGATTTTAAGGAGTATTAAAAATACTCCTTAAAAATCTTAATTAGTTATATTTTGCTGCTAATTCGTTAGCTGCTTTTGCCAATACATCAGTAATCTCATCTGTGAATTTACCAGCTTTCAATAAATCTAATGTATCTCTATGTTTGTTGTTCAAGTACTCAATATATTCTCCTTCGAACTCTTTTACTTTAGCAACAGGTACGTTTTTCAATAAGTTTTTAGAACCCGCGTAAATAATAGCGATTTGATCTTCTACTTTGAATGGATCATTTACGGCTTGTTTTAAAATCTCCACATTACGTCTTCCTTTTTCGATTACGTTCAATGTTGCAGCATCTAAATCAGATCCAAACTTAGCAAACGCCTCTAACTCACGGAATTGTGCTTGATCCAATTTTAATGTTCCTGATACTTTTTTCATTGATTTAATCTGTGCGTTACCTCCAACACGTGATACCGAGATACCTACGTTGATTGCTGGGCGTACACCTGAATTAAATAAATCCCCGTCCAAGAAAATCTGTCCGTCAGTAATAGAAATTACGTTAGTCGGAATATAGGCTGATACGTCACCTGCTTGAGTTTCAATGATAGGTAAAGCTGTTAAAGAACCTCCTCCTTTTACAATTGGTTTTAATGAATCAGGAAGGTCATTCATATTTTTAGCGATATCATCATCAGCAATTACTTTTGCAGCACGCTCTAATAATCTTGAATGCAAGAAGAATACGTCTCCTGGATAGGCCTCACGTCCTGGTGGTCTTCTTAACAATAAAGATACCTCACGGTAGGCTACCGCTTGTTTAGACAAATCATCATAGATAATTAAAGCAGGACGACCTGTGTCACGGAAATATTCTCCGATTGCTGCACCAGCAAATGGCGCATATACCTGCATTGGCGCAGGATCAGATGCGTTAGCCGCAACAATTACAGTATAGGCTAAAGCTCCTTTTTCTTCTAATGTTTTAGCAATATTAGCTACTGTAGACGCCTTTTGTCCAATGGCTACATAGATACAAAATACAGGTTGTCCAGCATCGTAAAATTCCTTTTGATTAAGGATTGTATCAATACAAACTGTAGTTTTACCCGTTTGTCTATCACCAATTACCAACTCCCGTTGTCCTCTACCCACAGGAATCATCGCATCAATAGATTTGATACCTGTTTGTAATGGTTCGTTTACGGGTTGACGGAAAATTACCCCTGGTGCTTTACGCTCCAACGGCATTTCATATAGATTTCCTCCGATTTCTCCCTTTCCATCAATTGGCTGACCTAATGTGTTTACAACACGTCCTACCATTTCTTCTCCTACTTTAAGAGAAGCAATACGTTGTGTTCTTTTGGCAGTAGATCCTTCGGCAATACCCGTAGATGCACCTAAAAGTACAGCTCCTACATTGTCTTCTTCAAGGTTCAAAACGATAGCTTCCATACCGTTTTCAAATTCGATTAACTCCCCGTATTGAACATTAGAAAGTCCATGGATACGAGCAATACCATCTCCAACTTGAAGTACAGTTCCTACTTCCTCTAAAGTTGCTCCAGATTCAAAACCTGAGATTTGTTTCTTTAAGATTGCTGAAATTTCAGCTGGTTTAATTTCTGACATCTTTTATAAATATTATTCACACAATTGTGATGTAAACACTAATTTCTTAACTCTCTGCTTAATGTACGTAACTTATTGGCTACGGACGCATTATACTGTTGATCTTCAATTCGAAGTATAAAACCTCCAATGATTGAATCATCAACTATGTTTTCTATCGCTATTTTTTTATCAGAAAAGGTAGCTATTTTAGCTAACATTTGCTTTTCTAATGCTGGTGTTATTGGGAACGCTGTCGTTACCTGTGCTATTTGAATGTTATTCGCACTATTATACAAAACACCATATTGCTGAGAAACTGCCTCCAAAATCTCAAATCTATTGTTAACCAATAACAATTGAAATAAATGTTGAGTCAGCTTGTTAGTTGATGCAAAGATTTGATCTAAAGAATTCTTCTTGTCCTCCACACTTACAGTTGGATTCACAATGAAGTCTTTTAATTCCTTGTTTTTAGCTATAGTAGACGAAATCAAAGCCATATCTTGATTGATAACTTCAGATAATTTCTTATCAGAAGCAATCTCCATAATAGCTTTGGCATATCTAACGGCAGATCTAGTTCCTGACATACTGATTAGTTTAGCTTAACTTCTTCTAATAATTTATCCACTAATTGTTCTTGTGAACCTTTTGCAGATAATTCTTGCTTGATTAATTTTTCAGCAATTTCTACAGACAATGTAGACACTTGAGCTTTCAACTCAGCCATAGCAGCAGCCTTTTCACCATTGATAGCTAGTTTAGCCTGCTCAATCATTCTTTGCCCTTGCTCTTCTGCCTCTCCCTTTGCATCAGCAATCATTTTTTCTCTGATAGCTCGAGCATCCTTTAATAACTCATCTCTTTCGATACGAGCTTCTTTAAGAATTCTTTCGTTATCCGCTTGCAAGTTTTTCATTTCATCACGCGCTTGTTTAGCTGCGTCAATTGCATCCTGAATTCCTTCTTCTCTTGCAGTGATTGATTCCATAATTGGTTTCCAAGCAAACTTAACTAATAACAGTATTAAAACTATTAAGATAAATGCTTGCCAAAAAAACAATCCAAATGAAAATTCTTCAATTAATTTCATATGCTTTAATATTACTTACGTTTAAATACAAATCAATAAACAAGCTATGCAACCAACCGTTACATAGCTCGTTTGTTTTTCAATTACGCTGCGAAAAGTGCTGCAAAAGCAACCCCTTCCAATAACGCTGCGATAATAATCATCGCTGTTTGAATTTTTCCTGCAGCTTCTGGTTGACGAGCAATTGCGTCCATTGCTGAACCTCCGATACGTCCTAATCCTAATCCTGTACCGATTACTACTAAACCTGCTCCAATAATTCCTGGAATTGTCATAACTATTTGATTTATATTAATTAAACAAAATTTTTATTCTAAATATATCTTAATGATGATCGTGATCCTGAACTGCCATACCTATAAAAAGTGATGACAACATAGTAAATACAAATGCCTGTAAGAACGCTACCAATACCTCTATAACAGAAATAAACAAGGTCAAACTAAAAAATGCAGGACCCGCAATCCAATTTTTAAACAAAAAGATTAATCCAATCAAACTCATAACTACAATATGCCCTGCAGAAATATTTGCATACAAACGAATCATCAATGCAAAAGGTTTAGTCAATGTTCCTAATAATTCTATTGGAATCAAAGCTATCTTCATTAGAAATGGAACGTCTGGCATCCAAAAAATATGTTTCCAATAGTCCTTATTTGCACTGAACTGAGTGACTAAATAGGTAAACAATGCCAAACACGCCGTTATAGCTATATTACCTGTTACGTTAATTCCAAGTGGGGTTAATCCTAATAAATTCAATATTAAAATAAAGAAGAAAACCGTTAATAAATACCCCATAAATTTTCTGTACTTGTGCTTTCCTATATTAGGAATCGCTACCTCATCTCTGATGAACAAAATTAATGGTTCAAGTACACGTCCAAAACCTGTAGGGATAGGTCCTTTTTTGTATGATTTTGCTAAACCTACAAATAAGAAAAACATCAAAACTGCCGTAAATAACATGGCCACTACGCTCTTAGTAATAGAAAAGTCTAATGGCTTTTCATTTTTTGGATGATGGTGTTCGTCATATTCAATACTACCAGCCGCATCCGTTTTATATATTTTCCCGTGGTATAATTTATAATACGAACCGTCTACTTCTGCAACCGTTTCTCCATGGTTAAACTTTGAAGAAGAAAACACCTTAAGACCATTATCAAGCAAAATTACTGGTAAAGGAAAACCGTAGTGAATCGCTGGGGAAACAGTCTCATCAGATGTAAGTGTAAAATCGTGCGAATCCTGCAAGTGATGCTGAATAAACGCCTTTATTTTTTCCTTTTTTGTAGGTTCCTGTGTGGTCTCATGCCCATGCTCATTGCCCTCAACAGACGTATTTGCCATGGAAACAATTGAAAATAAACCAACTAATAATGCTATAAAAAATGATACTGGTTTTTTTGAAATCACCATGAGTTTATTTAATATCGTTAATTTATAATTTACCCGAAATTTTTGCGCAAAGGTACATATAAAATTATTATGCCAACACTATCTGTTTTATTTTTTTCTTTCAATCCGTTCTTTGTAATACTTTGATGGTATGTATAACCTCAATCACTAAAAACAAAATAAACACAACAAAGAGGTTGATTTTTTCAGTTTTTACTGATACTTCTGATTTTTCTATAATTGGAAGAGTCATAACGTAACTCAGTCCCATTTTTATTGACGTTAATAACAAAAAGACATAACCTATTTGTTCCTTATATTTTTTATGAAGAGCGATTATTGTCCCAACAATAATTAATGAGGCAGTTATAAAAACGGCATAGAGAACATAAATTGGATAAGTAAACGAAATAATTGTTTCTGAATCTATAAAAAGCACACTCAATAGATAATGTATAACACCAGACAAAGTACCTATTAGAGCTACCCATAACAAAGAACCATAATTCTTAATCATCGTTTAATTGTTTTACTTGTCTAATAACGTTATATAATGCAATGAAAACACCCACCATTGTCAAGATTTTAACATACGCAATTCCAGAATCTGGATATTTTTCATCCAGCCACATTCCCAAATAAGCAAACAGAAAAATCACTATCCCCATTTGAATAGGAATATTGATAAGTACTATCCACTTATTTCGCTTGTTAGGCTGTTTTGACATCCTTTGCTGCTGTTAAAGATTTTGTTCCTGATGAATTTTGCATCTTACATGTTGCTGTAACTTCTGCTCCTGGCTCAACGGAGAGTTTGCCAACTATCATCTCCCCTTTAACCGTGGATTCGGACTTAAGACTCAGTAATCCTGAAATATTTAGCTTTCCTTCAAAAGAACCTTCGATATCTACATTCCCTGCTTCTACATCCCCAACTATTGAAGCATTAGGGCCAACAACTAATTTCCCCGTAGAGGTAAAGTTTCCGATTAACTTACCGTCTAACCTAAAATCAGTTTGAGATGTAATATCACCTGTAATTACTGTCCCTTCAACAATTCTGTTGGTTTTCCCTATTGGACTCTCTGTGTTTTCTTTTGATCTATTAAACATAGCTTATAAGGTCTTTTCTTGTTGTTGTTTTATGTATTCTTTCAGGTTTTTATTGATTTGGACAACTTTATAGTTGTGATTTGAAAGAATGACACCATCCTTTCTGAATTTTATTTTTTTCAGTTTGGCCAATTCTTCTAAAAAAAACTTAGCCTTATTTTCTGAAGTAAAACGGTGTAAGACCAGCATTTTTTCGCTCTCATTATAATAGTCCTCTGTCATATGTATCGGACCCAATTGTATCTCTTTAATGAAACCCTCCAAGAATTTTTTGTTCTTCGAAATTGTCTCTTGATCTTTACTGTCATAGGTATACACAATCTTATAATACCCTTTCTTGTGTTCTTCAAACTTCAATTGCTCTACTTTCAAAACCCCCGTACGCAACAATTTCTCAGCTGTTTTACCTGCTTCGTAATTAGGGTAGTTCAACGACACAAAAACAAGAGCCTCTTTATAGGCTTCTACTCCTTTTACTTTACCCAAAGTATAAGCCTTTAATAACTCCAATTTTGGGATAACAGGCTCTCCTTGATATTGTATGAGTGCATTTTTTATTTCGTCTAAAACAGTATTATATTCACCCTTATCATATTTTTCTTTGATGGAATTGTATTTGTTCTCCGGAGTATCTGTCGCCTCTGTAATTGAAGTGTTATTCAAGAGTTGAGCATGTCTTGAATCTGGATACTCTGATATAATTCTATTTTTGACCACCTCTGCTTGATTACTTTCTTGGGCACTGTACATTTTATACAAATTATACAGCACTGGCAACGTGTATTTTTCATCTGGGTTAAAAGACAACAATGTATTGAATTTAGCTTCTGCCAAATCATATCTTCTGTATTTGTCTTTATAAATTAACCCTAACTGATAGTAAGCAAAATTTCGTTCCCGAATTATACTGTCAATAACGACTGTATCCGAAGGTATTTTTGAAACATAAAATGTCGTGTTGTATTTATCTTCAACCTGTTCGTTATCCGTTATTACAATCTTTTTTACGGTTTGATATGGGCTATTTTCTACTACCAACTCATCTTTAGAGTATCTCCAATTGTCTCCTCTTTTTCTTTTGCCCCACTTTTCTTCAAATGCTACTTTGCCTTTTTGTACCAACTGCGCGTTATAAAAGTAAAAAACGTTTGCTGCGCTTGTTGGATTTATGCCAACAACAGATGGTGTATCCTTGGACTGCTCATCGATTTGTTGCGATTCCATTTGAGCCTTTTCTTCTGCAGCCTTCAATGTAGTAATGTAGTTTGAAAAATATTTTTCTCTAGAGAGAGAATCCATCTTCACTAATCTAATGATACTATCCTTTTCTGTTCTGATGGTTTCGTACTTAATGACATCCTGAAGATTCTTGAGCTTTTTATCTACTGAACGATACAATCTTGTTTTAGGCTCTAAGTTTGTAAGTGTACTATCGTAATATTTTCCAGCATCGACATACGCCCCATTATCAAATGACATTTTACCTAAGTTACTATAATTCATAGCCTTTAGATAATTGTCACTAGAGTTTGATTTCAGGGATAAATTGTAGTATTGTTCAGCTCTTTCCAAAGAATCGATTTTTGTGAAATAATTTCCCATTTGGTAATAAATCACGCCCACATATTCTCTGTTTTCAAAATCCTCTACTAATTTTTTGAACTTTTCTTCTAAAGCTACTCGATCTCCATTTTCGTAATCAAAATACTGTAGTGAATTTGTATGAGCATGAATGATATAACTTCTCGGTGACTTGCGCTTCATATCTATTACCTTTTGATAGGTCACTAACGCACTGTCCTTTTGTTCCAATTGCTCGTGCAGTTGCCCCTTTATGAACAACAATCTTGCTTTTTCTTCTTTAATTTTTACCTTTTTGAGAGCCTTATTGGTATGCACCAAAGCACTATCAATTTCCTTAAGGTTGATAAACGTTTGTGCCAAAAGCATTTCGGCTTCTTTGTCAATATCTCTTTTTAGGTTTTCTTTTTTCTGAAGTTCTCGGATATTCTGGATGGCCAAGGCATTATTCCCTAGACGCATATTTGTCTTTTCTCTCCACACCTTAACTTCATCGATGATATTACAGTCTGGATATTTATATAAAACATAATTGAATGCCTCTAAAGCCGGATTAAAACGTTGGTCATAATACCGTGCTTTACCTAAAGTAAAAAAAGCTTCGTCTATTTGATAATTGTACTCAAAACCATCTATGTTGATAGAATGTTTTTGAATAGCTTTAACCGCTTTATTTTCAGCCCGTTCAAAATTGGGGTTTTTCTTATCTCCCGGCATCATCATTTCGTCCGAGATATCCAATCTTTCCAAAGGAAGTGTTTCCCAAAAATTATCTTTATAAGAAACGCGTAGCTCTTCTACTCCTTTATTCAGCGCTTCTTTTCCGTTAAATAACACATTATACTTTGTTACCAAAGCATGGAAATTTCTCGACAGAAAAGTGTTTTTCTTAGTTGAACATGATGCCAACAAAGAAAGGGCAATTACTAGAATCGCAATTTTATGGTATGAAAATCTCAACAAAGAGTTGTTTTTTTATTATTCGCGGTAAAAATACGTTTCTTTTTAAAACTACTCAATGCGTTTCGCGTATTTAACGAAAGCTTATCTCTTTTGAGCATAAAAAAAATCTATTTGATAATAGACATATTTACTATTTTTGCCTCAAATATATTGTTATGCCTAATTTTCACAGTTTAAAAGTTCATGAAGTAAGAAGAGAAACAGCAGATGCTGTCTCTATTGTGTTTGATATACCTGAAAAAATAAAAAATCTATATGCCTTTACTCCTGGTCAATACGTTACCATAGAAATACAACGCGAAGGTGAAATCATAAGACGTTCTTATTCTATATGCTCTGCTCCTAGTGAAAGTAACATAAGAGTTGCTGTTAAGTCAATCCCTAATGGTATCTTTTCTAACTATGCCAATACCGAACTTAAAGTGGGCACGTATTTAGATGTAAGCGAACCTGAAGGTCGATTTACTTTACAAACCTATAAATCCAATCAAAATAATTATATCGCATTTGTCGCAGGTAGCGGAATTACACCTGCATTTTCGATGATAAAAGATGTGCTTGAAAAAGAACCCAACAGTACTTTTTTCTTGATATATAATAACAAATCCTCTGAGCAAACCATTTTTAAAGATGAAATCCACGCTCTGGAATTAAAATACACGGGGCGATTCATTGTTCATTTTATTTTCAGTCAAGTAAAAGATGATCAACATTTATTTGGTCGTATTGATAAATCTACAGTCCACTATATCATTAGGGACAAGTACAGCGAATTGGATTTCAGCCATTACTTTATTTGTGGTCCAGAAAAAATGATTGATACGGTATACGATGCCTTAATCGAAAACAACATACAAGAAAAGCAGATTAAATTTGAGCTTTTTACGGCTTCCGCCAAAGAGACCGAAATTGAAACTACCTCATCGCCTATTGAGATAACCGTTTTAGTAGATGACGAGGAAACGACCTTCGAAATGTCTTCTAAATTGACCATTCTGGATGCGGCGTTAAAAGAAGGCTTAGATGTACCTTATTCTTGTCAAGGCGGAATTTGTAGTAGCTGTATGTGTCAAATTACAGAGGGATCTGCCACAATGAAAAAGAACTCTATATTGGATGAAGACGAAATTGCTAGTGGGTTAATTCTGGCTTGTCAAGCCATTCCTACATCAGCTAAAATTGCCGTTGATTTTGATGATGTTTAATAATCAATGATTACAACAAACTTTTAACTTTCGCCACAATCTTTTGCGGCGAAATTGTTTTGATACAATCCTGATAACCTTCCACTTTTTTATTGCCGTAAATTGACGTTGGCAAAAACGGAAACTGCTCCAAATCTGGAGTTATACTATTGTTCAAAGGTTGTGCAAAAGGTACAAATCCTGCAAAGGGATGCGTGTTTCCCCAAACCGTAACTACAGGCACGCCATACATAGCTGCTATATGTCCATTCCCAGAATCCATACTTAACATTACATTCAAATTACTAATCAATGCCAATTCCTCCTGAAAGCTGATTTGTCCTGTGACATTGATACAATTAGTATGGCATTTAGCCAATTTATCCAAAAGTTCTTTTTCACTTGATCCTCCTCCAAATAATAGTACTTGAGTATTACCGTCGTCAAGCAGGTCCAAAATTGTTTCTTTAAGTTGTTCCAAAGGATACACCTTAGTTAAATGCTGTGCAAATGGTGCTATACCAATCCTTTTGGTATCATGGTTACCAATAAGGGCAATTGTCGCATCACTCAAAGGTGATTTGGGCAAAATATCTTCTGGTTTTAACTGTAGAGGATATCCCAACTTTTTCAAAACTTCTACATGTCTATCAAAAACTGACTGGATGGGTTTTATCTCTTTTTGCTTCAGCTTTGTAAGTTTTTTCTTTTCAGAACGACCTTTATCCATCCGCTGTACAGGAATACCCTTCAATCGCATGAAATTGCCCACAATTCTTGAACGCAATACGTTATGCAAATCGGCAAACACTGTTACTTTTAATTTCAATACATCTTTAAACAATCGATACATTCCCAAAAGCCCCTTATGCCTACCCTTAAGCTCTACAGAATAAAAAGAAATCGTAGGTATCCCATCAAAAAAAGGTTTGAAAAAAGGACGTGAAACAACCACTATTTCAGTATCTGGGTAGGTGCGATTAAACGCCTTTAAAACAGGAACAAGCATCGCTACGTCTCCCATTGCCGAAAGGCGCATTACTGCAATTTTGTGTGGTTTTTGATTATTTACGCGCACGCAAAACAGGATTTAAATCATCGTCGTTGTACATCTTCATTTGCTTGTACACTTTCATGTATTTATCCCCCTTTTCTATATCCTCTAACAACTCATCAATAGCGGTTGTTAAATCCTTTTGTTGTTCTAACAATACGTTTAGTTTAACTTGACATGCTGATTTATGTTCAGTAGAAGCATCCGCACGAGTAGCTTCTTCCTGCATATGATAAATCTTCAAAGCCAATATAGACAACCGATCATAGGCCCATGCGGGACTTTCTGTATTGATTTTGGCCCCTGAATTAATGACTACATTTTTATACACATCTAAAAAGTAACTATCCACATACTCCACCATATCCGTACGCACTTGATTGGAGTAATCAATTCTTCTTTTAATTTTAAGTGCCTCTTCTGCATTGATCTCAGGGTCTCTAATAATATCTTCCAGGTGCCATTGTACCGCATCAACCCAATTTTTGTGGTAGAACAAATGTTTGATATCATCCTTTACGTAAGGATTTTTCATGGGCGTATCAACATGATCTGTTTTATGATAATCTAAAATACTTTCTTCAAATATTTTGTAGGCTTCCTGAGATTTCATGACTTAAAATTTAGATTAAAATAAATAGTGTTCCCAATAAATGGAACTGAATGATAGTATCGTAATTACCGTCAAAGTAATTAATAAAAGTCTTTTTATCCAATATTTGTTAGTGGTTTCTATAATCCTAGCTAAGAATAGCGAAACTGGGAAAAAGGTGAATACAAATAAATTATTACTCTTTTGACTCGATGTTAAAGCAATAGTAGAACTCAATAACAACAACAAAAACAATTTAAAATAGGAGCTTTTGACCTTTTTTGATACTACATTGATTTGATAGAAGAAGCTCAATAATGCAAGACCAATCAACAAATGATAGAAAATGAATAAAACTTGTTTGATGGGCGATGAAAAACTAAACCAACCAAAATCCAGCTGATACATTTGACTAATCGTCTGTTCAAAATTATCATATTGAAATACAATTGCCATAGCGTACCAAAACGTCACAACACCAACACCAATAAAAGGCACAATTACTCGTTTATAGTCATTTTGAAAAGTAGTGAATATACTAACAAAAACGAGCACTAGTATAAGCAACGCCCAAGGGTGAAAAATCGAAGCTAGAGCTATAAAAAAAGAGGCATTGAATATCCTTGATTTTGAAATGAAATACGATTTAGACGAAATCAGATAGCGCAACGCTATAATCACAAGAAAATTGGCAATCACAATGTCTAAATCCGAGAAAATATCCCAAAAAATAATATAGAATAAGGTGTTGATCAAAAAAACATAACTACTCTGTTTATCCAATTTATTTCTATTGACAATAAATATCCCAACGAACAGAGAGGCAACAATTCCTAACACCACAATCAACCTTTGTACATACAACCACCAACCTGAATAAAGTGCCGAAAAATAGTCGAATTCTCTAATAAAATGCCACAGAAACAAGCACAAAAACAATGCGCTTATTATGACATAATGAATGGGTTTTGTTCGATTTAGAAAGTTAGTTCTCATAAAAATGCTAAGGCATCTATATTTTTTTCTATTTTTGCTTACGTTTTAAAATTAAAAACTTTTCACAATGAAATCATTTTTTGAAGGTATTCAATTCTTATTTGAAGAATTACTTTTTATCCCTTACAATTATTTCAGAAATCTGGAGCTTGTATGCTGGTCAGGTGCTAATATCATCAACTGGATATTTATGGCTATTTGTGCTACAGCAATTGTATACTGGGTAAAACAATTACAAGGACACAAAAAAGACGGACAAGACGACCAAGATACTACGGCTCACTCGTTTTTATCTTAAGTCAAACCCAAGATCTTTTCTAAAATACATCTTATCGAAGCTTAGTTTTTCTATGCTTTGGTAAGATTTTTTTAGTGCCTCTTCGAAATCTTCACCGTACGAAGTTACCGTTACAACTCGACCACCATTAGTTACTACTTTACCATTCTCAGATTTAGTCCCTGCATGGAATACAATCGAATCGGTAACTGATTCTATTCCATAAATCTCTTTGCCTTTCTCGTAATCTTCTGGATATCCTCCTGAAACCAATACTATGGTTGTTGCACTACGAGAATCAATTTCAAAATCCTTCGTATCTAATTTTTGGGCAGCTACTGCTTCAAACAATTCTACCAAATCAGATTTCAGTCTAGGAATCACCGCTTCGGTTTCTGGATCACCCATTCTTACATTATACTCAATCACATAAGGGTCATTACCCACTTTAATTAAACCGATAAAAACAAATCCTTTATAATCTATCCCATCTTTTTTAAATCCGTCAATCGTTGGTTTAACAATACGAGATTCGATTTTCTCCATAAGTACCTCATCTGCAAAAGGCACTGGCGAAATAGCACCCATACCTCCTGTGTTTAAGCCTGTATCACCTTCTCCAATTCTTTTATAATCCTTGGCTGTAGGCAATATTTTGTAGTTTTTACCATCTGTTAATACAAAACAACTCAATTCAATTCCGTCCAAAAACTCTTCAATTACAACTTTAGAACTTGCTTCACCAAATTTGGCATCTACAAGCATATTGCGTAATTCCGTTTGGGCTTCTGCCAAATCTTCCAAAATCAGCACCCCTTTACCTGCCGCTAATCCATCTGCTTTAAGCACATAAGGAGCTTTCATTGTTTCCAAGAAAGCACATCCCTCACCCACTGTATCCTTAGTAAAAGAAGCATACTTGGCTGTTGGAATATTGTGCCTGAATAAAAATTCTTTAGCATATTCTTTGCTCCCCTCTAATTGCGCCCCTTCCTTAGACGGTCCGATTACAGGAATAGAAGCCAACTGCTCGTCATTCTTGAAAAAATCATAAATCCCATTCACTAACGGATCCTCTGGCCCTACAACAACCATATCAATAACATTCTGGATAGCTGCTGCTTTAATTCCTTCAAAGTCATTAACGTTAATATTCAAATTTTTTGCTATCGACTCTGTCCCCGCATTTCCTGGGGCTACAAACAATTGCCCGCATTTTGAACTTTGAACCATCTTCCATGCCAATGCATGCTCTCTACCCCCTGAACCTAATAGTAATATTCTCATTTTTTATGATTTTTTCTCGTAATAAACTAATTTAGCAAAATTAGTATTTTTTAAATGAACAGATTAGAATAGAACCTTAAACTTAATGCTGTATAATTCACTTCTCGAAAAAATTATAATTCCATTTGGGGACCTTTTAAATGGTTCTTCATATATGAAAGAATTAAAACATTGGAGAAAACTTCAAAACTACTCTGAAAAAGAACTGGATACCATTTCCAATGATAATCTTAAAAAAATTCTTTTACACGCATCAATCAATTGTCCAAAATACAAGAACATTAAGCTTCATGGAAACAATCCTCATGAATGGCTCAAACAATTTCCTGTTCTAACCAAAGAAATTTTACGGTCAAATCCAGAAGATTTGATAACAGTTCCCACCACGGATCTCATAAAATATTGCAGCAGTGGCTCAACTGGAATGCAAACTTCCGTTTATATGAGTAAAAAAGAACAATCCAATATCAGAGCCATTCAAACCCTTTGGTGGGAGTGGTCAGGTTATACCATTGGCAGCCCAATTGTTCAAACTGGAATTACACCGAACAGAGGTTTCCTAAAAAGAATCAAAGACATATTTTTTCGAACTATTTATGTTTCTGCCTTTAGTGTAACAGATAATCAGCTTAAAGCTTTGTGTCAAAACATAAACAATACTAAACACTACTTCTTCATTGGTTACGCATCTTCTTTAAATGTTTTAGCTGAATACGCTGCTTCAAATAATTACAACATTTCATTTAAGTCTTCCATAAGTTTAGGAGATAAGCTTTTTAGTCATTATAAGAAAACCATTGAATCAACTTTTAAGACCAAAGTTTACGACACTTATGGATGTAACGAAGGCTTTTTAATTGCCGCACAAAAAGACTTGGAATACAAATACATTATGAGCCCTCATGTATACGTTGAAATATTAGACGATGAAAACAATCCAGTCCCTGATGGCGAACTTGGACATGTTGCTGTCACACGAATGGATTCGTTTTCTATGCCATTATTGAGATATAAAAATGGTGACTTAGCCATTAAGTTACCTAAATCAAAATACCCTTCCAATCGCGATTTTAACTTCCCTCTTATAGAAAAGATTATTGGCAGAGAAACAGATGTAGTCAAACTTGTAGGTAATAAAACATTAAATGTACACTCATTCACTGGTGTATTCGAGTATTTCCCAGAGATAAAACAGTTTCAGGTTGTCCATAATTCGTCAAATAAGATAACCATTCGTTATATAACAAGTGATGATTTTCATAAAAGAATTCTCACTAAAGTGACCACTGAATTACAAAAACATATTAAAGATGAGAACATTAAAATTGAGTATGTTGAAGTGGGTGAGATTTTCCCTTCAAAATCAGGGAAACCCCAAATTATAGTGAGCAAATAACAATAATATGAACATTACAATAGTCGCAGGTGCAAGACCCAATTTTATGAAAATTGCCCCAATTATTCATGAAATTAAAAAACAGCAGACTGAAGGATATTCAATAAACTATCGATTGGTTCATACAGGACAGCATTATGACAAAAATTTGAGTGATACATTCTTTGAAGAATTAAACATTCCACATCCTGACGCCAACCTTAACGTACAAAGTGGCACGCAAGCAGAGCAAACGGGAGCCATCATGACTACTTTTGAAAAGGACTTAGAGCAACACCCAACAGACCTAGTCATTGTTGTGGGGGACGTCACATCTACGATGGCTTGTACAATCGTAGCCAAGAAAGCACACATCAAAGTAGCTCACGTTGAAGCTGGGATTAGATCAGGAGACATGACCATGCCAGAAGAAGTGAATCGAATCGTTACAGATAGCATAACAGATTATTTCTTTACAACTTCAACTATAGCAAACACTAACCTATTACAATTAGGAAATGCTGAATCTTCCATATTTTTTGTAGGGAATGTAATGATTGACACACTACTAAATAATATAGGTCGTATCAAAAAACCTGATTTTTGGAATGATTTAAACTTAAGGAATCAGGACTATTTTGTACTTACATTACACAGGCCGTCTAATGTTGATGGAGAGCATAATCTTAAAACCCTAATTGATACTATTATGGAAAATTGCGGTAATAAACCTGTTGTTTTTCCTGTGCATCCCAGAACTCAAAAACTATTAGAAAAACTTGACATTAATTATGATAACTTACATTTTGTAGCACCACAAGGCTATTTGTCCTTTATTTATTTGGTCAAAAATGCGAAAGCTATACTTACAGATTCAGGAGGCATCACTGAAGAAGCAACAGTATTAAATATTCCTTGCATAACCTTTAGAGACACGACCGAAAGACCTGAAACTTGTAGCTTAGGAACTAATATTTTAGTTGGGACAGATATTTCTAAAATAAATCAAGCATTTGATAAATTACATCAAAACCAGTGGCAACAAACCACTATACCAGAACTATAGGATGGTAAAGCTTCTGAACGTATTATTGCGGCAATCATAAAATTATTCCATGTCTAAAGAAATTCTAATTATTAGTAATTATTACCCTCCTGAGAGCGGTGCCGCACCTAATAGAATCCAAACGCTTGCTTACGTCTTAAGGAGTAACAACTATCAAGTTTCTGTAGTTTGCCCTTTGCCCAACTACCCCTTTGGAAAAATATTTGACAACTACATTGGTTCATTTCAGAAAAAATCAATAGAAGAAAACATTGTTGTTTACAGATTATGGCTTTTGGCCAGTAATTCAAAGAATAAATTCATCCGTTTGTTTTCGATGTTGTCATTTGGTATTCATTTGTTTTTCTTTTTACTATTCAAGCGGACACCTAAAAAAGTTATTATCCAATGTTCTCCTTTATTTGTTGGTTTTTTTGGGGTATTGGTGAGTCGTATTAAACGAAAAACTATTATTCTAAATGTTTCTGACCTATGGCCTTTAGCAGGTTTAGAAATGGGTATTTTAAAAAAGGGTGGCTATTACTCCTTTCTCGAAAAAATTGAACTCTATAATTATAAAAAGGCAGATTTAGTCCTGGGTCAATCTCAAGAAATTTTGGATCATTTAGACACTAAAATCCCTCATAAAAATACATTTTTATACAGAAATTACCCGGATTTTGAGATAAACTACAATTTTGAGGAAAAAACTTCTGACAAGATAAAAATCGTATATGCTGGTTTATTAGGAATTGCACAAGGTATTCTTAACATTTGCAAATCATTACAATTACCTGAAAATGTGGAATTTCACATCTATGGAAATGGTCCAGAAGCAGCAGAAATTGATAAACTAACTCAGTCTAAGAAAAACATTTTCTACCATGGGTCTGTTAACCGTTCTGAACTACATCAACGTCTAAAAGTTTACGACATTACTCTTATTCCGTTAATCAATAGAATATATGGCTCTGTGCCGTCTAAAATTTTTGAATATGCTCGTCTAGGGCTACCAATTATTTACTTCTCAGAAGGAGAAGGCAACGAAATTGTAAAAAATAACGGATTAGGAGAAGTTGTCAACTCGTTAGATTATAAAGGATTAAACAAAACCATTCATAAAATAGCATCAAACACAATAACTCTTCCAAGCAAAGTTGAGGTATTAAATATTTCTAAAACTAAATTCAATTTGGAGGAACAATTCAAAGCGTTTTTGGAAAAAATTGAGAATCTTTAATACGCCTTCTCTTCACCTTGAAAAATATTGACTACTGTTTGGATAATGATTTTTATATCCAAAATAAATGACCAATTCTCGATATAATACACGTCAAAACGGATACGATTAATCATGTCCTCATCTGTTTCAATTTCTCCCCGATATCCTCTAACTTGAGCCAATCCTGTTACACCTGGCTTAACATAGTGTCTTACCATGTATTTGTTGATTTTAGAAGCATAGGTCTTGTTCTGAGACCACAAGTGAGGTCTTGGTCCTACAACTGACATATCTCCCTTTAAAACGTTAAAAAATTGTGGCAACTCATCAATGCTTGTCTTACGCATAAATCGACCTATTTTTGTAACCCTTGGATCGTTTTTGGAAGCTTCTTTCTCTGTTGTTTGATTTAGTTTCATAGAACGAAACTTATAGCAAAAGAATTCCTGTTCATCTAATCCAGGACGTCCCTGTTTAAAGAATACAGAGCCTTTGGATTCTAATCTAATTAATATTGCAATTATCGGAGTCAACCACGACAAAACTAAAAGAATTACAATCAATGAAAAAACAATATCAAATAGTCTCTTTATTACTTTAGTCGTAGGGGCATGCAATAATGTTTTCTGCAAGGACAAAACAGGAAACATTTCATAATAATCAATTCTTAGATTTTTAGAAAAGATTTGCTTACTATCTGGGATAAACTTGATGGTCGTATTTTCTTCATTAGCAAATAAAACCAAGTCCTTTAACTGCTTACTGCTCAATTCATTCAACGAACAATATATTTCATCTATTTTATTTTGCTTTGTAAATTGCTTGAGATCATTTAATCCTCCTTTTACTTCTTTGGCCCCTTTATGAACATCGGAAAAATAACCCATAAAACGATACCCATAATCCTCTCTTTTTTCAAAGAGTGCTCTTAAATTAATCGCCGATTGTGTATATCCGGCAATTACCGCAGTTCTAAAGTTATTCCCAGTTACCAATCGGTATTTCTTTATATAAAAAAACACTAAGTACTTTAATAGTATAATTGTTACATAAATTGTACCCATAAAATAGAGTACTTTAATACTATCAAACATGCTTTGTTCAGAAAAAGGGAAATAGGCAATGACTGTTAAAATAAATATTGATACTTGTTTGAAAACTTTAGAAGCTATTTCTACTGGTGTTGTAAAACGATATACCTCATAAAAACCTGTAAAATAAGCAATTACACTCCAAGATATAACTTGGTATCCCATGTATATCTTAAAATTATTATGAGATGTTTTGAGGAAAACATAGGCTATCACAGAAGCCAACAATATATCTAACAGATAACTTATTGGTCGAATGAACTTAGAGTATCTCCCCTTTTGCATAGCCCCCATTCCTAAAATATATATTTGGAGAAATCCTTATGTTCTTGCTTAGACAACTCTTCTTTACTCAAGGTTTTGAAATACTCATATGTAATTTGCATTCCTTCTGCTCTATCTACTTTTGGTTCCCAACCCAATAATTCTTTAGCCTTTGTGATATCTGGTTTGCGTTGTAAGGGATCATTTTGAGGTAAATCGTGATAGGTAACCTTCTGATTCGTTCCCGTTAATTTGATTATTTCTTCGGCAAAATCCTTAATGGTAATTTCGTTTGGATTCCCAATATTAACTGGATAAACGTAATCTGAATGCAGTAATCTAAAAATTCCTTCTACCTGATCATCTACATAACAGAATGAACGCGTTTGACTTCCATCACCAAAAATGGTCAAATCTTCCCCTCGTAATGCTTGACCTATAAATGCAGGAATTACACGCCCGTCATTTAAACGCATCCTTGGTCCATAAGTATTAAAAATTCTTACAATGCGTGTTTCTACTCCATGAAACGTATGATAAGCCATGGTAATCGACTCCTGAAAACGTTTAGCTTCGTCATACACTCCTCTTGGCCCGATAGTATTTACATTTCCGTAGTACTCTTCTGTTTGTGGGTGTACCAACGGATCACCATACACTTCGGAAGTTGACGCTATTAAGATCCGAGCCTTTTTCACACGAGCCAAACCTAACAAATTATGTGTCCCTAAAGAACCTACTTTTAGGGTTTGAATAGGAATCTTTAAATAATCAATTGGACTCGCTGGTGAAGCAAAATGTAAGATGTAATCCAAATCACCCGGCACATGAACAAATTTGGTTATATCGTGATGATAAAACTCAAAGTTTTCCAATTTAAAAAGGTGTTCTATGTTTTTTAAATCCCCAGTAATCATGTTATCCATACCTATTACATAATATCCTTCTGCAATAAATCGATCACATAAGTGTGACCCTAAAAACCCTGCTGCGCCTGTAATTAATATTCTCTTCATAGGGATAACTTTTTTGAATGGTTAAAAAAACAATAAAAGGAGACAAAGAAAACCATGCCTCTTTGCCTCCATAAAAATGTCTCAGTCAAAAATAAACTTATCATTAGAATTGCAAAAATAATATGCAAAAATTCTTTGTCTTTTATTCCATTTCGTAGATTTATTACCACCATGCCTAATACTAAAATAAACCCTATAAACCCTAAGTCCGAAAATGCTTGTATATATTGATTATGAAAGTTTTTTGCATGATATCCCCTGTTATTTTCATTCCCTGTAAACACTTGATATTCAACAGCTTTATCAAATTGCTTAGAGTAACTAGCGTTCAATCCAAACCCTTTCCAAAAAATAGGTTCTTCCTGTAGTAAATCCCAAAACACACGCAACTGATACACTCTAAAAGCTGTACCTGGGAAATAATCATTAGGTGTGAATTTTTGCTGATTCCAAGCTTGATAAGGTGTTACAACATGTACTCCATTCTCCAATGTTTTGGACTCATCCGAAAAGTTTTCATCTTGAAAACGTGCCATTAACTTTACTGAAAAAACACTCAAAATCACAAGACCAACTACAACATATATCAATACCATTTTCCTGCTTAATCTTTGATTGCCAACATATAAAAGACTCATGACAAGAGTAATCAAAATAATATTTTTGGAAGACAACAAAAGTAAAAAGGTGAACAGTACCCCCACGATTAATCTATTGTAAACTGAATTATGCTTTTGCTTCAAAAAATAAAAGTAAGCCATTGCAACATAGACCGATACATGAATGGCATTGACATCTAAAGTAACAAGTTCATGGTAAAAGAACACTGCTGTATCTCCCGAAATCAAAAATCGAATCAGAGCTCGCACAAGATAATACAACACATACCCCAACATAGCATAGCTGTATAACTTAAGTACTTTTTCTTTCTGATCTGTAGAAAACGGTTTTTTTATGAAAAATAAGAATGGTATTAAGAGCATTACTAATCCCTTAGGAATGGCTTTGAGCGTGGCCTCTTGATCAATACTCCACCAATAGGAGGCGCAAGTCCAAAAGAAAAACAAAACTGGAAAGACTAGACCGTAGGAGACTTTCAGATGTACCTTATTGAAAGAAACTAGCCCAAAAAATAAGGTCGCTATAAGAATGGCGTTATTGATTCCTAAGGCTAGAGGAATAGTACAAACCAAAAAAATAAATCCAGTTAAACTGCTGTCGAAACTAAGATGCCTTATTTTCGATTGCCATACATATTTCAAAAAGACGGAGATAATCTGCATTTATTTTTTCCCAATTGAAGTTTTGAACAATCGCGTCAAAATTATTTTTTATGAACTGCAAGTTATCACTTTTTTTGGTCTCCAATAACAATTTACTCACCTCATCAGCATTGGAAAAATAATAGGCATTTTCTTTTAATACACCTTTATTGAAGTCGTTATTGTGCGCTAAAATTAAAGCCTGAGATGCCATAGCCTCCAATAAAGATGGATTTGTACCTCCTACAGAATGCCCATGAAAATAGAGATTAGAATAATATCTTAAATTATTTAGGTGTTCTAAGTTGTAAATTCCTCCTGTGAATCGGATGTTTGAATAGTCTTTGTATCTATCCTTTAAATAAGCTCCGTATTTAGTTTGGTGATTACCCACCACGAGAATTATCCTGTCTTCTTTACTTTTTACAACCCCATCCAAAACCATTTGAAAGTTATTCTCTGGTTCAAATCGAGCCATAATCATATTGTAATTGCCTTTTTCAATGTTGTATTCTTTCAAACATGTTTCGTCAGGACTGTCAAACGGATAGGCTCCGTACGCAATATATGTAGATTCTTTGTTGTAACGCTTTTTTAAAAATGTCTGAATTCCTAATGAATCAGCAACCAAATAGTCACTGCTATTGGCCGCTAATCGTTCAGCGAAACGCAAAAACTGTTGTACTGGACGGTTGTATTTGGAGCGTTTCCATTCTATTCCGTCCATATTGGTAATGATTATAGGTTTTTTGGGTAACAAAAAGTACCAAATCGAATTACTCGTATAACCCAACTGCAATATGATATCAAAGTCTCTTTTACGGGAATCCATGATACAGTTGTAATCGTAGATGAATTGACCAAAGGTTCCGTACTTGTACTCTGGATCGTATTGATGAATAATATGCACCCCATGGAAAGTTTTTTCTTGGTACTTATGATCATGAGAATTGTAACAATACACCTCGTGTCCTTGTTTGACTAGATACACTGAAAAAAATTCGGCAAATTGCTCAAAACCACCATAATGATTGGGAATACCTCGAGTTCCTAAAATTGCAATCTTCATTTATTAAGACTTAACCAATTGATATGCTTTTAATGTTTCTTTGGCCGTTTCTTCCCAAACAAACTTCTTCAAAATTCGTTCTTTTAAATTGGTATTTAGGGGGGCTGCATAAGCCTGATCTATCGCATTCTTTATAGATTGCACATCGTCAGGTTCGCAGTAAAAAGCGTCATCCTCAAAATAATCATACGTATCGCCTTTTGGTGTTACCACCACATTACAGTCCATAACGGCGGCCTCTAAAGAAGATAACCCTGGTGTTTCCATCCAACTTGCCAAAACGTGTACTCGTGCTACAGCATATAACTCTTTTAATTCATCATGCGGTATTGCCCCTAAAAAAGTTACATTATCTCCCGCTTCTGCTTTTACCTGTTCTACATAACCTTTTTGATTGGCAGAAGCTTTACCTACTAACACTAATTTATAGTCCGTGTTTTTTACGGCTTTAACCAAATTTAATGTTGACTTTCTTCCCTCAATACGGGCGGCACAGACAATACAACCTTCAAATTCTTTGTACTTAGAAGTCGTAACATCAACTGAAACGTTAGAGAAAACAGCCTGATCAATGGCATTAGGAATGCTCACATATTGATAGTTTTGCAAGCCAAATTCACCCGCTACTCTTTTCATTTCGGAATGAGAATTAGGCAAAAACACACTCGTATAATCCGTCAATTCTTTCATTAAACCGTAATACCCCTTATACATCATCTTATACACACCTGCATGCATTCTATTGCTTGTATAATGTTTAATGATGACTTTTAAATAACCTATTTGATAGGGAGAAAGTAGGTTCGCTAACTTTTGAAACAGCCCACCACGTGCTTTGCGTTCAAATTCTGTATATAAACCGTAAATAGTACTTAATACGACAGGTTTGTTTTGCTTTTTGGCATTCAACATCTGGATGTAAATGTCTTGAGGTTCCATTAGATTGAACAAATGGACAATATCATAAGATGAAACATCCGGCTCTAATTCCAGCGAAATATCTATATGAACGCCTAATTTTTCTAGGTATTCTTTAGTTTTCTCCATTTGTACCATATCGCCTCCTGGAGCCTCATACAAGTTGGTACGTGTCTGAAAAAGTACGCGCATTATAAATTCTTATGATTGCAAATATACTTTTTATTAATAGCTTTACGACTTTAGTTTTTATCAATTGTAATGAAAAGTGTTTTATTCCTTTTTGGGACACGTCCCGAAGCCATAAAAATGGCTCCATTAATCAAAACATTCTCAAGCGATTCTAAGTTTAGTGTAAAAGTAGGTGTTACCGCTCAACACAGAGAAATGCTAGATCAGGTATTAGACTTTTTTGATATTAACGTGGATTATGACCTAAACGTCATGACTCCTAATCAAACTTTACATCAATTAACTGCTACTTTAATTGAACGAATCACTACTGAAATTTTAGATAAAGAGGCTTTTGATTATGTCTTTGTTCAGGGTGACACCACTACAGTTCTTACGGGTGCTCTGGCAGCATTCTACAAAAAAATAAAAGTCGTACACATCGAAGCTGGATTAAGAAGTGGAGATATGCATTCGCCTTTCCCAGAGGAAATGAACCGCGTATTAACATCCAACCTAGCGACCTATCATTTTTGTCCTACAAAAAGAGCTGTTGAGAATTTAGAAAAGGAAGGTCTTACAACCAACGTTTATGAAGTAGGAAACACCGTAATTGATGCCTTGTTAATGGCAGTTGAAAAGAATAAATCAACCAACGAAGCACAATTTTTACAAGAATTCCGTGCGATTGATTTTTCCAAAAAAATAATCTTAGTGACCTGTCATCGTAGAGAAAACTTTGGCGAACCTTTTATTACTATTTGTGACGCTATCAATACCATTGCCGAAAAATATAATGACTCTGTAGAAATCGTTTATCCTGTTCATCTCAATCCAAACGTAAAAGAAATAGCACATCAAAAACTTACTCGCTCTAACATTAAATTGATTGCTCCATTAGATTACCCTCAATTAGTTTGGATGATGTCTAAAAGCACCATTGTATTAACGGATTCTGGAGGGATACAAGAAGAAGCGCCTAGTTTAGGTAAACCCGTTTTAGTCCTAAGAAATGTCACGGAACGCACCGAAGGTGTGGACGCGGGAACAGCCATTTTGGTCGGTACAGACCGTGAAAAAATTGTTTCAAAAACAGCGGAGTTATTAGATGACGTAACTTATTATAAACAAATGTCACACGCTTCTAACCCGTACGGAAAAGGAGATACTAGTGAATTAATTAGAGGTATTTTGGGTTAAACTTTTTAGAATTCTTTCGCGATAGGCAAACAAACCGCCTAAAAGGATTGCTTTAGTATCTGCTTTGAAATACATCCCCATAAATACCCAATAAGAAAGAAACAAAAATATCGCAGTCCCAACAATTAAATTATTCAATGGTACAATCTCTACAACACGCCTGTTTCTTCTGAACAATAGAAAAATACTAATCAATAAAACAATCACTCCAGCAAGCCCAGATTTCAGATAAACAGTCATGAATCCGTTATGCAATATGGATATGAATCGTAATTGTACACCGTCTAACCAAACGATTTGTTTGATATCAATTTGAGAACCTAATCCTTCACCAAACAAAATAGGAGAATAACCTTCTTTTCCTACTTGCTCAATAGTGTTAATGTTCTCAACCGAACGATAATTATCATTGAAATCCTTATAATCTTTAGTGTTGATTTTGGTCTTGAACGGCTCGGTTGGAGCAATTTTTACTTTGTACAAAAATGCTTCCATTCCGGGGCCATTTCTTCTAGGATTATAATATACCAGTGCCGAATAAAGGGCAATTAATGCTATAAAAAGTGACGATAAAACCCGAATTGTTTTTTTGGTCAAATTAAAATAGCCTTGCATCGCCAACCACAAAATTCCCAATTGTATGAAGTTGGTTCTGGACAAATACAGAAAAGAGGAAATAAAAAGTAAGCCTAAAAACAGCTGTTTTTTCTTTGGTGTTAATTCCACACCTAATTTAGAACTGAATAGCACTAAAATGATGGTATACACTTCATAATCACTAAAATACCCCGCATAGGCTCTAATGTGATGAATACTCGTGAATCCCATTACTAAATAGCCATATATTACAATACCGATATGAATAGCGGCTAAACCAACACCTATATTAATAAAAGCTTTAATCGGTTCTTTGACCAAACCTTTACACAATTGATAACCGACTAATAGACCCATAATGGGTTTGAGCAAATAGGTTATGTCACGAATAAAGTCATACGTGGTAAAGGTTTTTCCTATACTGCTGAAAATACCTATCAATAGTATTAAACTAAAACAGATGATTTGATTGACTAACGATATTTCATAGCGTTTTTGGATCGTCATCACCAATGTCGCCGCCCAAATCAAAAAAGTCAATTCGTAGTTATTCAGATACGGAGCACCCACACATAACGCAAGCATTGCAGTATATCTAAAATCTTTTGGAATACGAGCGACCATTATACCTTTCTGTTTTTAAGCACCCAAATATATAACCCTACGAGCGTTAATTCAACTATTATCTGCGCTACAATGATGCCTTTTAAGGCAAAAAAGTAAAATCCGACAAATAACAGTCCCAATGCCAATACGGTAATCCATAGGGTAATCTTTTCATAAACCCGATTCATATCAAAACTGAACAGCAACTGCTCTTGTGCTAAAGAAACTCCTATTAATACAGGAATTGGCAAGGCTAATAGCAACAAAAAAGCATACCTCTCAAAATCGGAAGCTTGTAAGTTTAAATAGGCAAATATAAAATCTGAAAAGAGCCAAACTACGACCAATGATAAAACTATAAAGGAAACGCTGAGGGTGTTGATTTTTTTCCAAATGGAATAGCCTTTTTCTAAATGGGTATGGATTTTTCGGACAATAATACTGTACGAAAACCTGAACAACATCTGTAAAAATGTTCTGAAAGGCATTATTAATTGTTCTATTATCTTGTACTGTCCCGATAAAACATTACCTCCTAAGACATCAATAATAACAATAGGCGAATATTGTTTTAGGGACAACAATAATTGCGACATACAAAAAGTAAAGTCTTTTTTAATCAAGTTTAAAGCGCGGTTCAATTTAAAATCGGAAAGGCCTATTTCATAGGCTATGACTAAACCAATAAGGAAAAATACACTCGGCAAAAACAAACCTAATCCCCATATTAGATTCACCCAGACATAATCCACCTCATCCATGACCATAAATAAAACACCTACTACATAAATTATTTTCGAAACTATATTGATGAGTGTAATCTTGGTAAAATCTTCTGTGCCTTGATAAAACCACGTAGGGTTTATCGCTTGCGCCAAAACCATAACCAAACTGAAAAAGTACAACAGGAATTCGGATTGTAAATACGGAATCGTATAAAATACAATCGTCGCAACAGTAGCCACAACAAGGAAAAGTAACAGTTTAGAGAAATAAATCGTCGCAATTATCTCTCGAATCTTGACTTTATTATCCCTATTAATGGATATGCTTCTAAGCCCTTTGATATACGATGAGTAATCCACTAAAACAATCAGCATGAACATCAAAGACATGGCTACACCAATCTTTCCTAAACCTTCTTCTCCACAGATTTTGATGATATAAGGAAAAACCAAAAAAGGACTAACCAAATTAACTACCTGACCCAATCCATAAATGGAAAACTTTTTCAGTTTCAGGTCATTGGTGAGTTGTTTTAGCATGGGCTAAAGTCTTTGATTAAAGGAGTAAAATTACTCTTTTTTAATATAGTGCTTGGCCCATGTATTATAATACCCCATATAATTTTCTTGAACTACAAAATGTTCATTCAAAAAAGCCTCATCATTTGGGCCTAAAACATACGGCCTAAAATTACCATCCATATACCAAAATGATTCTTTAACTACTGAACCGTTACGCATAGCTTCGACGTAGTTTTCCAAAGTATACTCATCTGGTGCATATATTGGAATTTCTTTGTCAAAGTAATAGCCAAACAACCATCTGTAGGCTGATACTACTTTGTGATTGTGAGGATTGTTATTTTTTATTTCGGTAGTTATTTCTCTGAATTGAGGTTTAGTAACTGTCGAATAGTATTTCTTTACAATCGTTATATCCACGACTGAAAACAATACTATTGCGGTCAAAACCAAACTTCTCACAATTTTATTTTTTATCAAATGAACACCTATAGCAACAGCTAAAATAAACGCTGGTAAAAGCCCAATAAAATAACGATCCAATATCATTGACTCGCTCGTATAAGATTTGATTATGGCAATCCAAATGGAAAAAAACACCCATGTAAACAGTAGTAATCCACTGAATACTAATTTGTTTTTATATATGGCACTCCAATGTAAGTTGATGTCTTTTTGCTGAAACAATCGCACAAAATAAAACACAATCAACAGCGTAAATATCATGTAGAGCAACTCCGTGTTACCTAAAAACATCTTAAAGATATTCGTAAAACCATCTGGACCAGGTAAAGTCAACCAGCCCGATTTATAACCCATCATTTTCTTGAACAGCAAATAGGTTGGAGCCATCGTTACAAGAGCTACAACACCAGCCAATAGCCCATTAAGAAATGTTTTAAGACGTTCTTCTGGTTTTTTGGTATATACCACAAACAGAATCAATAAACCTTGAGAAAACAACGTCAATAGCCCAACAAACTGAGCATGAACAATTAAACCACTGAAGATGCCATAATAAATCGCATTTTTCCAGTTCGATTTTTTTAGAAAAAGTATTAATCGGTAAAATGAAAGTAACGTGAATAAAACCAATAAGACATAGGGTCTTGCCTCTTGAGAATAATAAATATGAAAATAGTTAACCGACAAAATCAAGGCTGCAATCAAACCAAGCCTCTTATTGTATATTAGTTTTCCTATTAAGTAAATCACATAAATACTTGCTATTCCTACAATTGCCGAGAACATACGTGCTGTTACTGGTGTATACCCAAAAATTGCGTATGAATATTTTAGCAACAGAAAATACAAATGCCCCATTCCTTCTCTAATCATCATAATTAGATGAAATTTTTCAAAGGAATGAGCGGGACTGGACTCAATGAGTGTATGTAACTCATCAATCCACAAACTCTGAAAACCGATATTATAAATACGTAAAATGGCACCCCCAACCAGAATGAGTAGTAACCAAATATTGGATTTTATGTCTTTAAGCAAATTCACTATCTATTAACGTAATTTTACAAAGTCATTGATTTTATTTGATCTAACAACTCCTGTCTTGGATAAAAGTAAGTCCCATCTGTTTTTTCTTGAGTTTTTATCAATTTAATTGTACCCTCTGTCGTATTTATCTCTGTAGGCACATCATTCTTAATGAAGTAGTTTAGAAAATCTGCCCCACGAATCACAAATTCCTTACTGTAATACTTGAAGTGAATATTTTTAATCACTACATCTTTTCTATTTGGATTTATCCCAAAATCCAATCGAATATTTGTTGGAATAACTTTGGCATTTAAATCAATTCTAATTTTCTCAGAGGTATTATTACCTGTGATTCCTTTCCAAGAAGCGTCAACTCCCGAAAAGTTATTAGTATTATCTTCCGTATAATACACTGCAAAATCATCTGGAGTTTGAGCGATTATCTCCATTTCAACCACAAAATTTTCACTTAACAAGTTGGATTCGGATGATTCCTGTTCATTTTGTTTGTCTTTGCATGAGAACACGCCTAATACAGTTAGTGCAATTACGATTATCTTTTTCATTCTTATTTTGTTTTAATTAGTTTAATAGTGTTGATTACTTTTTTTACTTCAAGCTCATAATATAATGGCAGTCTAAACAGGAGATTAGTATAAGCATCACAATAGGACAATTCCCTATCTCCATGTTTAACCTTGTAGTATGGACTTTTATGTAAGCTTTGATAATGAAATACTCCAAGAATCCCTTGTTCTTTCAATTGACTCAATATCGCACTGCGTTGTTCCAAACTTTCGCAAACCAGATAAAACATGTGTGCATTATTGGTGGCGAAATCCAATACCTTTGGCAATTCTATATTTTCCTTCTTACTCCATTCTTTCAACCCCTCATAATACGCATTCCAGTGCATCTTTCGTTTTCTTTGGATGTCATCCAAATTTTCGAGTTGTGCCCATAAAAAAGCAGCTATAATCTCAGACGGCAAGAATGAACTCCCCACATCTACCCATCCATATTTATCTACCTCTCCTCTGAAAAATGCGGAGCGATTTGTTCCCTTTTCCCAAATTATTTCTGCTCTTTCGACAAATCTATCATCATTAATAACCAGCATACCTCCTTCACCTGAAATGATGTTTTTGGTTTCATGAAAAGAGAAGGCTGAAAGATGCCCAATTGAACCTAAAGGTTTTCTTTCTCCGCTCTTAGTAAGGTAATAACTATCTATAGCTTGTGCCGCATCTTCAACTACAAACAATCCGTGTTTATTCGCAATATTCATTATTGCGTCCATGTCACAAGCCACACCTGCATAATGCACACATACAATCGCTTTTGTTTTTGAGCTAATCAAAGATTCAATCTGAGACTCATCCATATTGGGGTGGTCAGATCGACTGTCCACAAAAACGATTTTTGCGCCTCTCAATACAAACGCATTTGCTGTTGACACAAAAGTATACGAAGGCATAATCACCTCATCACCAGGCTGAATATCAATAAGTATAGAGGTCATTTCCAAAGCATCTGTACAGGAAGTTGTCAAAAGGCATTTCTTAAACCCAAATTTCACTTCAAAAAAGGATTGACAGCGTTGGGTATACTTTCCGTTACCAGAAATCTTACCTGTAGCCACGGCGTCCTGAATATACTCCGTTTCCTTTCCTGTTAAATACGGTTTATTAAATGGTATCATTCTTCCAATAGTGCTTTATGTTTATCTTTTCTTTGACCGTGTAGCCTAACTTTTCATAAAACCTACAAGCACCTACGTTACTCAATTGAGTTGGAATCTCTGTACTTTTTATGCCTTCTTCGCTCAAAATGGCCTCCACAAATTGAACTAATTTTTGACCAATTCCTTTACCTTGATAATCCTTTGAT
This sequence comes from Flavobacteriales bacterium, assembly GCA_020635875.1. Taxonomy (GTDB): domain Bacteria; phylum Bacteroidota; class Bacteroidia; order Flavobacteriales; family Flavobacteriaceae; genus Flavobacterium. Next base: position 43,516 of record JACJYY010000003.1, on the reverse strand, counting down.
ACAGCCAATAAACCCACTTTGCCTTGATTATCATCAATAGCATAGGTAATCATTCCAATAATTTGCTCCTGCTCGAGATATACGTATACACCATCGGCATAGGTTTTATTCACTGAGTTATCTACCCATTGTCTATACAACCTTTCAAATTGTTCCCTACCAAATCGTACGTCTAGATTAAATCGACTTTGTTCACCACTTACATAAGCTAGGTCGTATAATACTTCTATATTAAATCTATCCAAATCAAATGGTACAATCGCACTATCATCTAGTGCTGTATTTTGAAGGTTTTTGGAATACACCACTTTAGTCTCTTCAAAAGTTTTAGTATAGCCTAGTAGATCATTTTCAATTCCATTTTGTCCTTTAACATAAATTACATCAAACCCTGCTGGGCAGACTTCTTCTTCACTTTCAGATAGCGCATACTCTCCAACTTGGAGGTTAAAAAATTCAGAATCCCAAGTCAGTTTTTTAATCATGCCTCTTCGTCAATTATAAATACAGGGCGTTGCTTGGTTTGATCGAATATTTTACCAATATAAATTCCAGTTATACCAATGGTTGTGATAATTACTCCCGACAAAAACCAAATAGAAACAATAAGAGAAGTATATCCCGAAACTATTATTTGTCCAGTCAACCCTTGATATAAATAAAAAGCTCCCACCAAAAACGCCAAAGCCGATACGAGAAGACCAAACTTCACAAACAACTTCAACGGTTTATTAGAAAAAGAAATGATTGTATTAAACGCCAAACTGATTAATGTTTTCAGGCTATAGGTTGTTTCCCCAGCGTAACGCTCTCCATGTTCTACCTCTATAGCCGTTGAATTATAGCCTACCTCTTTCACAAATAGTGGAAAAAACTTTATGACATCCGTGATTTGTAATACGGATTGAATTACTTTTTTGTGGTAGATTCCAAAGTTTGCCACCTCATTATCGTATTTCACACCTGAAAAATAGCTGTATACTTTAGAAAATATTTTGGAAGATAACTTCTTAAAAAACCGATCCTGACGTTGTACTCTTCTCGCTAAAACTACTTCAAAACCCTCGAGGGCTTTCTCGTATAACCTTTTAATTTCCTTGGGGTTATCCTGTAAATCGCAATCCATAACCACTACCCATTCGCCTTTAGCTTTGGTTAAACCCGCCATAATTGCTGGATGTTGTCCATAATTACGACTTAAGCGGATACATTTAAGTTCTTCGTGCTTTTGAGCCAATTCTTTCATCTTAACCCAAGAATTGTCTGGGCTGCGATCATCTACCAAAACAATTTCATAATGCACACCTAAAGGCTCCATTACGGATTGAATTTCTTCAACCAATTTATCCACTATACTTTCTGCTCGATATACTGGGCTTACTATGGAAATAACAGGCGTCGGTTGCATTAATCGTCTTTATCTTTATTCATTATACGGATTCTTCAACCCTTCTTCCCAACTTCTGATGGTAATCTCGAAAGTGTTTTTGATTTTGGATTTGTCCAAAACACTGTATTTAGGTCGCTCTGCTGGAGTCGGATAAGCCGATGTAGGAATCGGTTTTAAATCGATCTCAATATTGTTGTTTATGAAAATTTGTTTGGCAAAATCATACCAACTGCACTGTCCTTCGTTGCTGAAATGGTACAATCCATACGGATGATTTCCTGAAATATCATTCTTAATAATATGAACTAATACAGCCGCTAAATCCAAAGCCTGTGTAGGTGTACCGATTTGATCATTCACGACGCTTAAGGTGTCTCTTTCTGAGCCCAAACGAATCATGGTCTTCATGAAATTGGCTGCAAAAGGGGAATACAACCATGAAGTACGTACAATGTAATAACGCTTTAATAATTCTGGAATTACCAATTCGCCGTCTAGTTTTGTCTGACCATAAACCCCTAAAGGTTCTGGAATGTCTGTTTCTGTGTAGGGTGTGCTTTTTTTGCCGTCAAATACAAAATCCGTTGATATATGAAGTAATGTTGTATTGTATGTTGCGCAGGCTTTCGCCAAATATTCTACGGCAGTGACATTAATTGCAGTTGCAATATCTACAGCTTCTTCAGCCTTATCTACAGCGGTATAAGCCGCAGCATTGATACAGTAATTGGGTTTGTATTTTTCGAAGGTGGCATTGACTTTATCGGCATGGGTAATATCCAAATCTTCTTCTGACAAAAAACGAAAAGTGATATCCTTACTTTCCTTTGTCACATGTGACAAGCACTGACCTAATTGCCCCGTTCCCCCTACTACAATGACTACCATGCTTTTTTGGCATTTTCAAGAGTTGGTAATACTTGATCTTTGGCAGAAATTATATATTCCGATTCAGGAACCTGCCAATCAATCCCTAAGGTCGGATCGTTATAAATAATACCTCCCTCTGATTCTTTGTTGTAAAAATTATCGCATTTATAAAAAAACGTGGCGGTTTCACTCAATACTACAAAACCATGGGCAAAACCTCTGGGCACAAAAAACTGTTTTTTGTTCTCAGCAGTCAACAGTATCGTCACATGCTCCCCATACGTTGGAGAATTTGGTCTAATATCCACCGCTACATCTAATACTTCACCTTCTAAAACACGAACCAATTTTGCTTGAGCGTGATCTCCACATTGATAATGTAAACCTCTTAAAACGCCTCTTTTTGAAAATGACTGATTATCTTGAACAAATCGAACCTCTTGACCCACACCTTCATTAAATTTGCTTTGGTTAAAGCTTTCCATGAAATAACCACGCTCGTCTCCAATAACATTGGGCTGTATCTCAAAACATCCTCTAAGTTTTGTTTCAATAAACTGCATTACTTCGTAATTGATTTAAGATTTTTACCATAGCCACTCTTCATTAGCGGAGCAACTAAATGGGCTAATTGTTCTTTGGTGATAAACTTCATGCGATAGGCTACATCTTCTATGGAACCTACCTTTAAACCTTGTCTTTCTTCGATGGCTTGTACAAATTGTCCCGCCTGCATCAACGAGTCAAATGTTCCTGTATCCAGCCATGCAATACCTCTATCCAAGATACCTACTTTTAACTTTCCTCGTTTTAAGTACTCTTTGTTAACGTCCGTAATCTCCAGTTCTCCTCTTGCACTTGGCTCAATATTTTCGGCAATTTCGACCACATCGTTATCATAAAAATAGATCCCTGGTACGGCGTAATTTGATTTAGGCTCTGCTGGTTTTTCTTCTAATGAAAGTACATTGCCTTCATCATCAAAATCTACCACACCATAACGTTCTGGATCTTGTACATGGTAGGCAAATACCACACCTCCATCAGGACTATTGTTTTCTAACAATAATCGATTAAGTCCAGAACCATAAAAGATATTATCCCCTAATATTAGGGCCACCTTATCTGAACCTATAAAATTCTTTCCAATAATAAATGCCTCGGCTAATCCATTAGGTGCATCTTGCACCGCATATTCAAAATGACAACCGTATTGTGAACCATCACCCAATAGTTTTTTGAATAAGGGTAAATCGTGTGGTGTGGATATAATCAATATCTCTCTAATGTCCGCCAGCATCAAAACAGATAACGGATAGTATATCATGGGTTTATCATAAACAGGCATCAACTGTTTACTTACGGCTAACGTTAATGGATGCAATCGTGTTCCTGATCCTCCTGCTAATATGATCCCTTTCATACTTTTATTTTAATATTTATCTAAATACCAAGCAATGGTTTTTTTGATTCCTGTTTCAAAGTTTTCGTCTGCTTTCCAGCCCAACTCATTCTCTAATCTGGCAGCATCAATCGCGTACCTGAAATCATGTCCTGGTCGATCCGTCACAAACTTAATTTGATCTTTATAAGACCCAGCTTGTTTTGGTTTCAACTCGTCCAATAATTCGCAAATGGTATGAGCTATGTATAAGTTATCTCTTTCGTTTCGCCCACCGATGTTATAGGTTTCGCCATGTTTTCCTTTTTGGTAAACTAAAGCAATCCCTTTACAATGATCTAACACATATAACCAATCGCGGATGTTTTTACCATCTCCATAAATTGGAATATTCTCCCCTGAAATGGCTTTACGGATAATCGTTGGAATTAATTTTTCGTTATGCTGTTTTGGCCCATAGTTATTAGAACAATTTGTGGTTACTACTCGCATTCCATAAGTATGGAAATAACTACGTACGACAAAATCAGATGATGCCTTTGAGGCACTGTATGGACTATTAGGTGCATACGGCGTAGACTCCGTAAACAAACCCGTCTCTCCTAATGTTCCGTATACCTCATCAGTAGACACATGATGGAACAGACAATCTTCGTATCCTGCTTTGTATTGATTAGGTCCTTGCATCCAATACTTACGAGCTACATCTATTAAAGTAAATGTTCCCATCACATTAGTCGTAATGAAACTCGCTGGATTGCTGATCGAATTATCTACGTGGGACTCAGCTGCAAAGTGAATTACCCCTCTGATGTCATATTTTACAAAAAGTGATTCTATCAACTCTCTGTCACAAATATCTCCTTTGACGAACGTGTAACGTTCATGCCCTTCTACTTCTGATAAATTGGCCAAATCTCCCGCATAAGTCAACAAATCAATATTGATTATATGGTAATCTGGATTTTCTTCAATAAAATACGGAACAAAATTAGACCCAATAAAACCTGCTCCTCCTGTAACTAATATACTTTTCATATACTTTTTATTCAACTTTTTTTGCCCAAGACAAAATGAGACTCATCACCAAAAACAAGGTTAATCCTATTAATGGAAAAACTAACTTTAACTTGGAGGAAAGCCCTTTTGTATTTTTGATATTCAAAGAAGTACTTTTTTCTTTGATAAAACGATCAAAATATTGTTTTTGCACCCTTATTTTTCCTTGTTCAACCACTAAATTGTTTCGAGTGTTAATAATTTCATTCAATTGCATATTATCATTGTAATATACCAACTTATCGCTTGACCTCCCTTGTTGTTTTTCAAGTGAAAACCCTTTTAAGATTTCGTCAATTTGATCAATCATCTCTTCATTAGACTGTAATTGATAGTCTAAGTTTTTGATGGTTACCTGACGCAACTCTTCATGGAACTTATTATTGTTTAAATACAACAATAATGATTGAATTATACCTTTAGAGATTTCTTTATTTGAGGTAATTAAAGTGATCTGATGAGAGGAGTAATTCTTACTTGTAGTAATGTCTTTAATGGTTGATTGTGCATCTCCGCTCTCTGATAACAACTGAATCATCTCAAAGTTTTGTGGATTTTTAGAGATAAAATCGTACACGTCAATTACAGGTTCTATCGAAATCTTTTTAACCTCTTTGTGATTGGTAATTCCAACTTCTTTTAAATACACCGTGTCTTTTTCTTTGATTTTTGAGTTAATCAACTCAATGGTATTGTACAAATAATCAATACTCTCAAAGTTAGCCGCTACAATTACTTGACTTTCGTATTTAGGAAATTTTTCATCGATTAAGTATCCAACACCTCCACCAACGACAATTATTGCAATTAAAATAATGGCTTTCTTTTTTAAGAAAGTGAGGACATCTACAATCATTTTGGCAAAACCAAAAACTAGGCTTTTAAGGCTTTTTCCGATGTCCAATACATCTACTTCTTTCTCACTACTATTCACGCTCATTTTGTGGGGTTATTTTGTTAAATTGGTTTTTATACTGCACAAATATAGTTTTTTATTGGTTTTGGTAAAGATTCAAAACTATTAGACCATGTTATGATTATTTTGACAACACCTGCTCCAATATCTTCTGTGTAATTAGATAGGTAGGTTTCACACCCGTTAAACCTAATCCTCCTGAGGCTAAAGTGCTACCTGTTTTGAGTGGATTATCTGAGGCATAATAGGCATACCTCAACTGGACGTTTTCTTGGATAGACTTACGGATTTTGGAAGCGGCTTGTATGGCCTTTTGGTAATGTGCGCCTTCCATTTCGAGTCCAATGGATTGCCAAGTAGATTCCATGAAAAACTGTAATAAATCTTTGTTTTGTAATGAAGTACCCAAAACCGTGACCATAGATCCTTCAAAAACTTGTAACCCACAATTTGCAAAATCAGACACTTTCAATTCGTTTTTAAACGGATAATTATCTGCCGTTCCTTCGTTGATATGAGAGCTTGGAATCATCAAATCACCTTTATTCCCTGCTAAGATTCCTGCTTTACCCATTATAGAAATGGAGTCCACTTTCAATAAATACCTTTCGCCCTGAGCGGAAATATAAGGTTTGAGCAACTCATCCATGGCACTATAAGCCTGTTCGCCAAAAGCATAATCCATTACCATTATCACTGGTGCGTTTTCTTTATTTGGACTAAAGTCTCCATAATCCGTTTGTGAAAAATCAATTTGAGCGGTATCAAATAACTGGGCATCAATAGTTGCTCCTGATTGGTCTTTGATATATACCATACCATTTTTTTCGGCGAATTGATGCACTTCTTGACGCAGTGCTCTATTTTGTGATTCACTCAAAAGATCATACACTTTATACCCTTCATTAATTCCATCTACCTTATCTCGCAAAGCTGTTTTGGCGAAAAGCGTATTCATGACACTGTGCATATTGGCACTAATAATATGCAAAGGTCTTTGGATTAAATCCTTTTCAAACAACACTTTTTTAATATCATTTGCCCATTGTTCTGAATAGATATGATGTCCCAAACGCTCTTGTAACAAAGAACTAAACCGTATCTCACGCAAAAGATTGTAGGCTACCTCATCAATGGCTGTCTTACCCAAATAATAAATGAAATGCAAAAAGTAGTCTGGATTAGTAGTCGTAGCATACAAAGGGTAGACCTCCATCATTTCGTGGAAAGATCGCCCCAAAATAGGCGATAATAAACACAAAGCTGTTTCTTTATCGGTATCCCCTATGGATGCTTTAGATGTTACGATATCCTCTACTTTTTTCCAATCATGTGAGGCTCGTCCTGCGTCCTCATTCCATACTTTTTTTCGAATTTTATGTGATTCTATATAGATAAATGTAAGATGAGTCAATATATCGTAGATGTCCGATTTACTGCGTGTTACCTCTATGTTAATCTGTTCCTGATCAATGCGATAACTATTGCGTTTTCTTTTGGGTGCTACAATTACTTCAAAATGTGAATCAGCATAACCTTCCTTGGAGGTAATATTGATAAAACGACATTCTTCTATCCCTTGCGGTAAACGTTCCTTGACATACAGAAGTCCGTTTAATTCGGTTCTGTCCTCAGCAATCGAACCATATATCTCTGGCTGTAACTCCAAAAGCGCTTCGCACAAAGTATCCCCAGACATCCCCATAGGTTTATAATGCCCTCTGTAGAACAAATGTTCCATTGTGATGTACAAGCGCTCAATGGCTTTGGTAGAGATTTGCGCTTTTGTCCGAGCTTTGTGTGGGTATTCTTTCAATTGTCTGATTATTTCAATGGCAGAAGGTCGGCAATTTTTCGGTCATTTGATAATCTTGGGATTTTGTTTTGCCCCCCTAATTTCCCGATAGACTTCATATATTCTTGAAAACCATTAGGCGCCACATCTGTTACCACTAAAGTTTGTAGAACATTTCCCACAATCAAATCATCGTAGTAAATGTTTTGTCTGCGCATGGATGCTTCTAGTTTTTGGATAAATAAAGCCCTGTCCTTTGGCTCGTTCTCAAACTCGATGAACCATTCGTGATAGGGCAAGCCTTCTTTTGGGGTAATTTGTGGTGCTACCGTAAACTCATTGATACGGATATCTGTTCCCTCCATCGCTTCTTGCATCGCCAATTCAACTTCTTTTCCAATCACATGTTCTCCAAAAGCCGAGATAAAATGTTTGATACGCCCTGACACAATCAGTCGATATGGCTTTAAAGAAGTAAATCGTACGGTATCCCCAATATTATACCCCCACAACCCCGCATTGGTTGATATGATTAATACATAATCCGTCTCCAGTTCTACCTCTCCAATGGTATATCGTTTTGGGTTATCCCCAAAGAAATCCTCCGTTTTAATAAATTCATAAAAAATACCAGCATCCAATAACAACAACATCCCTTTGGCTTTTTGCGAATCTTGATAAGCAAAAAAACCTTCAGAAGCTGGAAACAATTCGATACTGTCTACTTTACGACCGATCAGATTCTCGAACTTAGCACGGTAGGGTTCGTAGTTTACTCCTCCATAAATGAACAAACTGAAATTTTTGAAAAGTTCGCCAATCGGTTTACCTGATTTTTCTTTTAGTTTTTCAAAATACATTTGCACCCATGATGGAATCCCACTAATCACCGTCATATTCTCATTAATGGTCTCCGCTACAATAGCATCTACTTTGGTTTCCCAATCTTCAATGCAATTGGTTTTGAGCGAGGGCATTCTGTTCTTTTGCAAATATTGTGGTACATAGTGCGCTACAATTCCCGACAATCTCCCTAGATTGATTCCGTTCTTTTTGGACAACTCGGGGCTTCCTTGTAAAAATATCATCTTACCAGAAACAAACTTAGTGTTATGTGTCTCGTAGATGTAAGCTAAAATAGCATTACGAGCCGCTCTAATATGATACGGAATGGACTCCTTAGTCAAAGGAATGTATTTTGCTCCTGAAGTAGTCCCCGACGTTTTAGCCAGATAAATGGGTTTGCCTTTCCACAGCACATCTTCTTCTCCTGCCACCATGCGGTCTATATATGGTCTTAATGCCTCATAGTCTCGAATAGGAACTTTATTGACAAAATCGCGATGGGATTGAATACTTTCAAATTCATGGTCTTGGCCAAAAGCCGTGTGCTTGGCTTCTTTTATCAATTGCTTAAAAACACGTTGTTGTGTCTCTACTGGGTTTTTTGCCCATTTTTGAGTTTTGGCGTTGATTTTTCGAGCAAAAACTCGTGCTGCAATTTGTTTAATTAGCATGTTGAAAGACTAAAAATATTATTGTTCAAAATCAATTAAATCCTGTGGATTTACAGGCATACCATCTTTCCAAAGTTCAAAAGAAATCGCTCCCTTATTGGTCTCCTCAGAAAATGAACCCAAACCTATTACTTCGCCCGATCGCACAAAATCACCAATCGACTTATTGACAGAAGTACAGCCTTTATATACCGAAACCAATCCTTCTTTGTGTCTTATAATGACCACAAAATCACTACCCACCGTCCAGTCCGCAAATAATACCGTCCCTTTAGAAACTGCCTTTACCGCCTTGTCTGCTCCTAGGGTTATCCGTACAGCATACTGTTTTTCTTTTACATTAAAAGGTTTGATTATTTTCCCTTTTACAGGTGCAAACAATACCACTTTATCTAAATAGGAGGCTTTTTCAAACAGATTATAACGGTCTTCCTTTTCTACATATTCTCTAAGTTCAAGCTCCGATTTGGTAGCTTCTAACAACAAACCTTTTGGAGAAAATTCGGCAGGAGCTACAATTGAATCTTTGCTTATATGCGCAAATTCAAATTCGTTTTTCAATACTTTTTTGATGGAACGGATATATTGCTCGTTTGCGCTTATCACTTGCTCCAAGGAATCTGATTTAATGGCCAACTCTAAGGCTGATTTTTTTAAAGCTGTAGAAGAATAGCCTGGGATATATTCCCGTAAAGGTGTAAAGGCAATGATAATAGTCGTTAAGGCAATTATTGCAATACTGGACAAGGTCAAGAAAATAAACAAACGAATAATATTAAACCCTATCGAAAATTTTTCTTCGAAAGAGTCTTCTTTAACAACCACTATTCTTCCTTTGGCGGTAAGCCTACGGTATAGCTTTCTTCTTTTTACCCTACCTCTTGACATAAAAGCAAATATATGAATTAAGCCCTACAAAAATAGCTTTAGTCTATGCCAAAATCCTTGACCTCCCTTACCTGACCAGACTGCAATGCACCTAGAGATATGTTTCCAATCCTTACCCTTACTAATCGTAAAGTAGGAAATCCCACAGCAGCCGTCATTTTGCGTACCTGCCTGAACTTACCTTCTGTTAATGTAATGGAAATCCATGAGGTAGGCCCATGTCGAGCGTCTCTTATTTTTTGTGTCCGAGGCAAAAAACTAGGATCTTCAATCCCTCTTGCCTCACAGGGTAGGGTTGTGTATTTTTTGCCTTTGAAACCGATTTCAACGCCCCTTTTCAGTTGCTCTATGGCAGATTGGGTAATCATTCCATCAACTTGAGCATAATACTCCTTAGTCACTTTTTTGCTCCTCACTATCTCACTCATCATTCCATCGGTTGTCAATAGCAATAAACCTTCGGAGTCTTCATCTAATCGACCTATTGCCATAGTTCCCTCAGGAAAATCGTACAATTCGCCTAAAAGTTTTTTCTTGCGTTTTAATTCATAAATAAACTGACTCAAATAACCATACGGTTTATGTAGAATAAAATGTCGATGCATAATGATAAAAGTTCCTATCTTTGTGAGACAAAAATAAGCAGTTATGAATTTATTAAATATCCTTTTAGTAATTGGCCCAATGCAAATTACTTTAATAGTTGTTGTAGTTCTTTTACTTTTTGGAGGTAAAAAAATCCCTGAATTGATGCGCGGATTAGGAAGTGGGTTAAAGGAATTCAAAGACGCCTCTAAAGGCACTAGCGACGAAACCAAAAAGGTGGACGACAAAAAAGAATAATCACAAAAAAACCAGAGTTTTGGTGTAATGGACAAAAATTAGGCTATTTTTTAGACGATTCTCTCTAATGGACATTTATTAGGCTCTATTTTTTGCCATTTTTTGTGTTTAAAAAATTATTGTTCCAATTTTGTTTATCTGTACAAACGGAAACAAGCTCTGCTGGAGAGCAACTTGGATAGGGATACTATAGATGACCGACAAAAATGTCAATCCAATGGACTACTTTTTTTGTAGTCCATTGGTGTTTTTAGAGGTCTTCATGCCTTTAAAAACTCATCTATGAATTTCTTTTTTCTTTCGACAGTTAATCCGTTGTGGTTTCGAAGTTTGTTCTTTAAATCAGCAAAGTGACCGTCAATCGCATTGGTTGTATTGGGGATTTCAAGTTCAATATTATCATACCAGATAAAGAGCCAAGGAAGATTGGTTTTTAGGCTTCTATAGGCACTTCGGAGTCTTTTATGAGTATAATTGGATTTCTTTGTAATAGGGTTTATGGTTCTTTCGTTTAGGAAATCTGACCATTTTTCAAACCACAATCCTAATGCTCCTACAAAACTGTCTTTGTCTGTTTGTTTCATCAAATCAACCACTTCCATGAGTTCTTGCGCTGCTTTGAGCTTAGGCTTTTTTGTCAAATATCTGCGAATAATGGCAGATTGATGAAACTGGCACATCTGAACAGGAATGTCTTTAAACAATTGGATAAGTCCTTTTCTGCCATCACACACAATTCCGATGACTTGAAAACCGTAAGATTTCAATTGGTTGATTCCCTGAAGATAAAGAGCGTTTGACTCATTTCTGACATAATATTTCAGCAGATTTTCTTTCGTCAGGGCATCTTTGAAAAGCATAACGCCAAAATTCCGTCCCCAATAAGTGGTGTCCATTAGAACAACTACTTTTCTTGCTTTCTTATTCTTGAGATCATTTTTAACAGTAATTGTATCTAGCTTTCTTTGAATTGTTTTTACAGAACATCCGTGTTTCCGTGATAGCTGTAAATAGGTTTGTTTTCCTTCTACATAGTCTTTCCAAAGAATGTCACTATCAAGTCGGTTTCCACCCAAAAATTGCTTACCACAATGAGAGCATTTGTATAATTGAACACCTTTTACAACTCCGTTTTTCTTCGTAAAATGAGTACCACAATAAAAGCACTTTTTTTATTCATAACCTTTGATTTGCTGCAAAGCTAATCACAATAAGCCTTCTCGAAGATTTTAGCCTAATAAATGTCCATTAAGCCTCAATTTTTAATTTGGGTGTCCCAGCGCGGAACTCAGGAAAGAAATGTGCTTCATCGACCTGCTAAACCAAATTGCTTAAGCACTTCCCTCGATATCCAGCTTGAGCTGCCCATCGAGGGAAAACGTGCCACATCAGTAGCTCAAACGCAATTTGATTCTATAATTTTTGCTCCCAATAATCGTAATTTGACCAATAAACGCTAACTCCGTTAGCTATTGGACAAGTGATTATCCGATTTTAAGCGGAAGTCTAAATAATCGGATAACCACTATTCAAATTACTTATATTTACGCTAAAATTATAGAACTGCGTTTAGCAGGTCGTTAGCTATAATATATCGATGAAAAAATTACTGATTTTACTTGCATTAATTTTTATAGTTGTGACCTATAGATTCTTCTCAAACCGAACAAAAAATAAAAAGACAAAGGATTTAATTGATGAAATATGTAATGCTCATCAAAGCATAAATTATCCTGAACTTGATAAAAAAACACAACTAGAAATACTTCTAACTGGAAATTTAACTCCAATCGGCGAATTAGTCTCAACTCATAAGGACAAAGGTGTTCCTGTAAAATTATTAAAGAATTATATTACTATTTCAAAGAAAGAAATTTGTACACACCTGATTGACACAGGGTACATTGATAAAAGAAAGATTGAAAACGCTAGTAACCCAAAAGAGGATGGAATATGGATTTTAAAGGATAAAATAATTGACCAGGAAAGAGGAAATACACATCAAGAATGGAAAATTAGTAGTATTGAAGATGCAGCTGATGTCTTTGCTGATTTACTATGGGAAAAATTCAGAAACTATGATATACTATAGCTAACATAACCTCATGAGTAATGCTGGATTTCGGTAAACAATTAATCAGTTACAATTCTACACGCCAAAGCTCCGCTTTGACGATTTTTATTAATAAATTTAAACCATCAAACGGAGCTTTGGCTGGACGTGCTTAACCGAAGATTGCACCTTCGATTCACGCACTACTCATAGCCCAGACGTTAGATACAAGCTTGAAAAAAGAAACTATAAATTTTGTTAAACTCAAGTTAATATCTATTAATTTTCTTGCCTAATACAATACGTTTGTATTTCAATCTAAAAAAGTACAAATTGAATTTGTTAAAAACAGGTATTCTTACTGTGTTACTCGTTGCTTCATTCTCCTTTCAATCTTGCGAAAGTGATGATTTAGAAAACAACACAACCGAAAAAACACAAAAAAACACCGAAACAGAAGGGTTAATCGACTTCAAAGGACTACCCGTAAAACATCGTTTTAGTACTCCTGTTGATGAATTAACTACCGAACACACTGATGACAATCTAAAGCAGTTCTACAATAAAAAAAGACAAGAAGTATTTGCTGAAAGAGGTATGGCTGGACGATTTACTGAAAGTGAATTGCCTAATCCTGAAATTATATTAGAAGCAGCAGAAAAAGTTTTATCTGATTTTCCTTATAATTATATGACTTTAGAGGATATGAAAAAACATGCAAAATCAATAGATATTAATGAAATTTCAGCTTCAAGAAATTATAACAAAAAAGCTTCTGAGGAAATCAATATCGATATGATTAAAAAAGACTTCCCTACATTGACCGAACAACAGATAAACAATAATATTGAAACCATAGATGAATACTACGCTCAAAATTTAGATTACGAAGTCTTATCTGAAATAGCCAATACTAATTCTACAGAGAATAATCTTAACAAATCTAACCGAAGTATTGATGAGGGGCTTGAAAGAGTTAAATGCATCATTAACAATCTAAAATACCCCCATGATTATATTAGGAACTCAATTGCTACTACTTCTGCTATCATTGGTTCAATTGCATATTCAGAGTCATTGTATGACAGATACGACGACAATAACACAAAAAAAGACGCTTTTAGACATGTTACTTTTAGTGCTTTTTTATGTCATTTTTATTTAACTTTATCTTCAAAGCACCCAAGACTTTTATTTGCAGAAGATGCTGGAAACAGCAATGAAATTTGTGGAGGCAATGAAATTGATGGAATGTATATGGATTTTCACAATAATCATATTGGACGACAAGTTTGGAATTTTTCTACTGGGTACTCAACCACATTAGGTGTAACAACGGGATTAGCATTACCTCCAGTTGAGATGTTAGTTATTCAAGCCATTATACTAACAAATAATGGTAAGTTTATTGATAAAAACAGTTTTTTTCCTGAAAATCAAAGAACAAACCTAACAACACAAGCTATTTTAGCAACAAATTCGAATACAGTTGTATATTTTTCAAACAAGACTAAATAAGATGAATATATTAAAATTTAAACTAATAGTGTTATTTTCAATATGCATCTATTCTTGTGATAAGAATTTAGACATATTACCAGATTACTCAGCAAGAAACTTTAGTATTTTAAATCTAACTGATAAAGAATTTACAAGTGCAATCATATATGTAGGAGCTCTTATTGATGATAAATTCATCCCTACTGACTCATTAGTTGTAAATGTTCATATTCCTCCCAGAACAGTCAATTCTAAAGTTTCTAACCTAGGGGTCTTGTATTCCGAAACAACTTTACCAACATGGAGTCCTAATATTGAAACAGTTGGCTTATTATCCAACACAGGAACTTTTCTTTTAAAACTATCAGATGGAGGTGAAAGGCGGTATTATAAGAATTTTACATTTCCTAACCCAAGAATAGGAAACACATTATCATTTGATATACTTGATGATAATCTAACTTATCCTGACACAAAAGAAACTACTAACTAAGTTGACAATAATTTTTCAAAACTCCTTATATCTCGTAAGGAGTTTTTTTTTACCCGAATAAAAGGATTATATACATAGAAACAAGTTAAAAACCAATAACGCCAGTATCTAACATGACATATACGCAATGCTAGATTTCGGTAAGCAAGAAATTAATTACAACTCAACACGCCAAAGCTCCGCTTTGACGATTTTTATTAATAACCTGAACTCGATTAATAATTAGTGATATATAGTTAGCAAAAAAAGGTAAAATTTAGTATATTTAAGTTTATGAAATTCAAATATTTAACTAAATAATACCTTATGATTTGCTTCGATAAAATTACAGATATTTTTTCTATTGTTGATGAGTTTTGTAAAGATTTTGATAAAACCACACAGCCTTTTCTTCTAGGCAAACCATCTAAGCGTCCTCCTATGATGTCCAAGTCAGAAGTGATTACCATTTATTTACTTTTTCATCTAAGTGCTTTTGTTGTTTTTCAAACATTATTACATCTTTTATGTTCAAAAACATATGGCAAAACGAGTTCCCAAAAACTGTTTCTGTATAATCGTTTTTTAGAACTCATGCAAAGTGTTTTTTGCCCATGACTATTTTTGCTAAACGTGTTGTTTGGTAATGCATTGCAGTATTTCATTTGTTGATTCAACACCACTAGAGTTTGTAAAAACAAAAGAATCAATACAAATAAAGTTCTTGACGGAAATTGCTACAACTGGAAAATCCACAAATGGGTTGCTCTCTATGGTTTTAAGCTTCATATTATCAATGACAAAGGAGAATTATTGAGTTTTGCTGTAACTCAAGCCAATGTTGATGATCGAGAACCATTAAAGAATGAAGTGGTTTTTGAAAGCAATTTTTGGGAAGTTGTTTGCAGACAAAGGGTATATTGGTGAAAAACTATCTCAATTATTATTTGTTGATGGCATTCAGTTAGTCACTAGTATTCGAAATAACATGAAAAATAGTTTGATGGAAATGAGCGATAAAATATTGTTACGTAAACGCTCTATAATTGAGACCGTTAATGATGAACTCAAAAACATTTGCCAAGTGGAACATTCTAGACATCGATCATTTTCAAACTTTTTATCAAATCTTATAGCGGGAATAATAGCCTATAATTTCTTACCAAAGAAACCATCGCTAAAATACGAATCCGTTAAAACCAACCAATTAGCCGTGTTTTATTAATCGAGTTCAGGTTAATAAATTTAAACCATCAAACGGAGCTTCGACTGTCCGTGCTTAACCGAAGATTACACCTTCGATTCACGCACTACTCATAGCCTCGTCGTTGTAAACTATTTAACCAATACAGAAGCGTATGAAAAATAAAATCACGTATAGCTTTCTTTTATTTTGCTTATTAACCTTTTCTCAAACAGAATATAAGGTAAACACAGAGGTACTTAATGTCAGAAGTGGAGCTGGCACGAAATACGATGTAGTTGGGCAAATAAAACTTGACGAAAAAGTTGTTGAAGTTTCAAAATCTGGAGATTGGTCGGAAATCAAAACACAAGAACTTCAAGGATTTGTTTCCTCAAAATTCATAAGTAAAATTAATACTGAAAATAACACCAAAGACGAAAAAAGCGAAGATGAAGGCTCTTTTTTCGGATGGTTAATCACACTTGTTATAATCGCCTATTTCATCCGAAAAGCAACAGATTTTCTTTCAGGTCTTTTTGGAGGTAGCAAGGCATCAAGCAGAGCCCATGCCCAAAATGCACCTAAAAAAGTAACCAGTTATCACTTATCGATAAAAAACGGTGTAGTTTATTTAGGCAAAGAAAGGAGCACAATGCAATCACCTGTATTTCAATGGTTTGAAAAAGCTATTGACTGTGATTTAGAAAACCCAACAGATGAACGTTCTCGATTTTTGGTAGTTACAACCAAAGGAGAAGTAATACTCTGCCGATTAAAAAGCACTGGTAAAGATTTTGTATTTCGACCATTTGTTTCATACGGCAGTGCATACAAAGCTCGTTTCGCAGATAGCAATTCTTTCGTTTTTACAACAGAAAAAGGGACATTTAAGGGATATTTCAATAGCACACGAAAAGACAAACTTTCTTAATACAATGAGACCAAACATATTTGACATAGCGACCAAAGAACTTAGCCAAGATGCTTTTATCACTTGGCTATTACAATTTGCTGACGATAAATATCAATCAGCTAACCCATTACTTAATAAATGTGGAAAGACTTTTGTAACACAACTTATTCAAAAGCAAATTTTAGACTTCAACGAACCAATTTCAAAAGTTGAGGCTGGCAGACAATGGGAAAACATTGATGTTTGGGCTGAAGTAAATGACAAGTATTTAATAATCATTGAAGATAAAACATATACAGGGCAACGCGAAGGACAATTAGCAAAATATAAATCTACGGCTGAAAAATGGTGCATAAACAATAATTACGAAAAACCGATTTGCATTTATCTTAAAACTGGAAACGAAAGTCAAAATAGTTTAAGTCAGGTTCAACAACAAGGATATTCAATATTTAGCAGAGTTGATTTTATCAATTTGCTAACTCAATTTAAAGACACTTCAAACAATATTTTTACGGACTTTTACGAACGCCTGACAAGAATTGAAAAATCAAATAATGAGTTTGAAAACAAGTTGATTAAAGATTGGAACGGTAATGATTGGCAAGGTTTTTTTCAATTTCTTGAAAAGCAAATACCAATTATAAATTGGAACTATGTAAATAATCCCAACGGAGGTTTTTGGAACGCAGTTTTAAATTGGGATTACTGGGGCGACTATCCTGCATACTTACAACTTGAAGAAGGAAAACTTTGTTTTAAAGTATCAACAGACCCCGAAGAAGTAGAGCTTCCCGAAGATATGACACGTGGTGAAGTTCGCAACCAACTTCACGACTTGATTATAACAAAGGCAAATGAATTTGGTCTTAATAATATAAGACGACCAGATAGATTTGGAAGCGGAAATTATATGACAGTTACCGTTGTGGACAGAGAAAATTGGTTAGGTGCAGACAATGAAACTTTAGACAAGGAAACCGTTGTAAAAACTCTTACCGACTATTTGACTTTTTTACGTGATATAATAAAATGACAAGAAAAACGCCCTATAACACGGTATATAAAACATTTGGCGGTAAGTGCTAATTTTAAGGTGGTTACATTTAATAAACATTGCAACGGTTTGAAAGGAAATCGCTTTGAAATGCCAAACGTTTCATATACCCAACCGATGAAGCACATTCAGCTAAAGCTGACTTTTGTCGCTCTATTTTGCTGCGCAAAATCCCACTACAAAAGAAATGTGCTTCATCGACCTGCTAAACCAAATTGCTTAAGCACTACCCTCGATATTCAGCTTTAGCTGCCCATCGAGGGAAAACGTGCCTCATCAGTAGCTCAAACGCAATTTGGCTCTATAATTTTTGCTCCCAATAATCGTAATTTGACCAATAAACGCTAACTCCGTTAGCTATTGGACAAGTGATTATCCGATTTTAAGCGGAAGTCTAAATAATCGGATAACCACTATCCAAATTACTTATATTTACGCTAAAATTATAGAACTGCGTTTAGCAGGTCGTTAGGTCTCATTAAGTTGAAATGACAGACAAACAGAAGCGGATCAAAGCAAATGTTGAAGTTCTAAGAAATGAACTCGATCAGCTTTTTGACTTTTTCGAGAAAGGCCTTGACTACGATAAAATGGTTTATGAATTCTGGAATGAAAAGGACATTCTTGGACATATAACTTTTTGGCACGAGAGTTTTGCAAGAAATATTTCAGATTTAGGCAAGGGCATTAAACCAAAACCATTAAAAGGAAAACTGTCAGAAGTCAACAAACAAAGTGTTGAAACGACAAAGGACGAGTCCATTGAAAACCTAATCAAACGGCTGAAAGATGCTCAGAACACAATTGAAGCGTTCATATTTGATGACAAAATCAATATGATTCCATACAAAAAGGGTTCAAGGGATTATTCAAAAACTGAGCATTTGGAAGTTGTCTCAAATCACATTCACAAACATCTAAAAGATATACATAAGATATATGGCAAGACCGACAAACAAAGCTGAATTGCTTGGTTTAAGCAGAAAAAACTTTGAACTTTTGACGGATTTCATCAACAGTTTTTCTGAAAAGGACCAAAATTCAGAGTTCCCCAAAGGAACAATGAATAGAAACATCCGAGACGTATTAATGCATCTTCATCATTGGCATCTAATGATGATTGATTGGTACACCATCGGAATGAAAGGAGAAAAACCAGAAATGCCTGCCAAAGGTTACACTTGGAAAACCACCCCTGAATTGAATATGTGGATTTGGGAAAAATACAAAGACATCTCTCTTGAAGATGCTAAGAAGGACTTCAAATCAAGTTACGAAAAGGTAAGGCGATTAATTGAGAAGCATAGTGATGAAGAACTGTTTGAGAAAAAAAGGTATAAATGGACTGGAACTACATCATTGGGAGCATATTTGGTTTCAGCTACTTCAAGTCATTATGAATGGGCATATAAGCTGATTAAAAAAGCGAAGAAATGAAAACGAGACCTAATCGAGTAGACGGCTCTGACTCAAGATGAGTCAGAGTGCGCCTCTCACACCACCGTACGTACGGGTCTCGTATACGGCGGTTCAAAACAGATACTAGCTGCGATAGTATGATGTCATCTCTAGGTAGCCTTTCTTGGCTAGTCGCTCCTTTGTTATTGTAGTCAGCAATATTGGAGATTGGGCTACTGCCCATCCTCCCATTTTGGTTCTACTCCAACTATAGGCTTGACCTTGTGGAATTCCTAAACGTATCAAATTCTTTCGTTTTCGTTCAGGTTTCTTCCAATGATGCCAAATGCAATACCTCAGACGATTCCGTATCCATTCATCTAACTTTTTCAGTTTGCCATAAATGGATGCGGGTTTGAAGTAATTAATCCACCCTCTGACACATAGTTTTAGCCTTGTGATACGCTGCTCAAAACTCATGGGGATAGTCTTTCGCGTGATTTGTTTCAATTCTTGCTTGAAACTAATCCACTTCTTCTGACTAACTGATAAATTAAGAGCCTGTTTTGTTCTGTCCTTCCTCTTGTGTGAGTCCTCTTCGATTTTCGATTCTCGAAGCTCGTTTCCTCTCGAGTACTATGACTTCTGCTGACTCCTTCTTACACTCAACTCGTGAGTCGGAAGACCTCCCTCGGTAAGGTAAATACCCTTTTGTTAATCCCTGCTGAATCTACAGAGTAAGACTTTTCTCGTGGACGTTGTTGTCATGTGCCAACTAATCCAATCTTATCCTGCCTCGTATTCAGTTCCTGTTCGTCAGTACCAACAACGCAGTATGGCTTACTTCAGTCCTATCCTCACGAATAGCAACCTTGCCTCTTGCTTGGCTTATGGGCACGACCCCACGCCTTCGGGACTTACACCCTATGGGACATTCATTTATATGAACTATATTTACCATTCAAGGCACACACAATATGTATAGTGCATAGCACCCTACGGAATGCTACGACACCATACATGGAACGTTGTGACCAGTTTGGCACGACAAAGTGTAATATATTGCACTATTGACATGATTTTGCAAACAACCTTATTTTAATTTCAACTAAAAGTGCATAATATTGCTCTATTATTGTTTAAAATCGGAATATTTTATATTTTTACAAATAAAAGAGCAATATTATGCACTTTGAGAACTTAATTAATACAATAAAAGAACGCAGAGAAAACCTAAAGGTTAACCAAGAAAACTTAGCAAAACTTTCAGGAGTTGGATTAAGGACACTAAAACAATTTGAAAGTGGTAAAGGTAACCCTACTATACAGACGATTCAGAAAATAGCAGATGTATTAGGATTGGAAGTTTGTTTAAAGGTTAAAACTGAAATAACAAATGAGAAAAGCTAAAATACTTTATAAAAATCAAGAAGCAGGTATGTTAATTCAGCATGATAATGGTTCTTTTACCTTTAAATATAATAATTCATGGATAAATGATATGAGCCAACCTGCTATTAGTTTAACATTGCCAAAATCTCAACAAGAATATCATTCAGATTTTTTATTTCCTTTTTTCTATAATATGCTACCAGAGGGGTCAAATAAACAGATAGTTTGTAAGCTTAATAGGTTAGACTTAAACGATTATTTTGGTTTGCTTCTTACAACGGCAAAGAATGATAATATCGGAGCAATAAAAGTTATTAAAATAGAATAATTGTATGATCTTAAATGAAATTAAATATTGTCCAGGCACTTTAGCTGAAGGTCATATAACTTATAGCAGAGCATGTCTTTCTAAAGTATTTAAAGGGAGAAAAGTGAATCACATATTGCCTTATGATTCGCCGGCGTCAAATTCAGAAACAGATGAACTATTTAATGACAATCGAAAACAAATGTCAATTTCTGGCGTGCAAGAGAAATTTTCAGTGTTACTTGATAAAAACAAATTACGGCTAATTAATGAAGGAGAGCAAGGAGAATATATTCTTAAACCAATTCCGAGTGCAGGAAAACGACCAGAGTGTATGCCAGCGAATGAACATTTAACAATGCAAATTGCGAAGCAAGCTTTTGGAATAGAAGTAGCTGAAAATGCATTAATATTTTTTAAGAATGGTTCTCCTGCATATATTACAAAAAGATTTGATTTAAAAGAAGATGGTTCGAAATTAGCACAAGAGGATTTTGCTTCACTTTCAGGAAGAACACCGCAAACACATGGTGAGCACTATAAGTATTCTGGAAATTATCTTGAATTATTTGAAATAATGAAAAAGTTTGTTCCAGCTTACCTCTTGGAAGCCACAAAGCTATTGAAAGTATTAATTTTCAATTATTTATTTTCAAATGGAGATGCTCATTTTAAGAATTTTTCTTTAATAGAAACCTCAATGGGAGATTTTAAATTAAGCCCTGCTTATGATTTGTTAAATAGTAGGATACATATTGAGGACAAGGATTTCGCATTAGAAGATGGACTTTTACCAAAAAACTTGGCACAGGGTAAAGTTATTTCACAATTTAGAATTTTATCAGAAAAAGCTGGGATTAATGAAAAAGTTTATGCTGAAATAATAAATATAATGCTTAATCAGACTAGTTTAGTTGAAAATTTGACTTTTTCTTCTTTTTTGGATGAAAAAACACAAAGAAATTATTTTCAATCTTATCAAACACGACTCAAGAAATTAAATAAAGAATGAAGTACTGGCGGTAACACGCGGTCATAAAACATTGCGCGGATAGTGCTAAATTTGAACAAAATAACATTTATAATCAACGGCTTATCGGGCTGATAAGTTTGTGTTTCAAAATGCGCAACGTTTCATACCGCCGCCGATGAAGCACATTCAGCTAAAGCTGACTTTTGTCGCTCTATTTTGCTACGCAAAATCCCACTACAAAAGAAATGTGCTTCATCGACCTGCTAAACCAAATTGCTTAAGCACTACCCTCGATATTCAGCTTTAGCTGCCCATCGAGGGAAAACGTGCCTCATCAGTAGCTCAAACGCAATTTGGCTCTATAATTTTTGCTCCCAATAATCGTAATTTGACCAATAAACGCTAACTCCGTTAGCTATTGGACAAGTGATTATCCGATTTTAAGCGGAAGTCTAAATAATCGGATAACCACTATTCAAATTACTTATATTTACGCTAAAATTATAGAACTGCGTTTAGCAGGTCGTTAGCATTAATACTTGATAAAATTTGATTCTTTGAAATCATTGTAGTTACTTTGTAATAACTTTTACTTTTATTATGGAAACAGCAATAATCAAAATCGGAAATTCTAAAGGGCTACGCTTAAGCAAGACCATTTTAGAAAAATACAACATCAAAGATAAGGTTGAAATGATTCTCGAAAAGGGTCAAATCATCCTTAAACCAATTGAAGTTCCTAGAAAAAATTGGGAAACAGCCTTTAAAAAAATGAGTGAAAATGGCGATGATAAGTTGCTTATGAATGATGTCTTTGAAGATGAAAACCTTGAGGAATGGATATAAAACAATACGCAATAGTTCTTGTAAACCTTGATCCAACCATTGGAAGCGAAATAAAAAAGACACGACCTTGTGTTATCATTTCCCCTAATGAAATGAATAGACATTTAAACACTGTCGTTCTTGCTCCCATGACTACAAATTTGAAAAAATATCCAACAAGAGTTTCAGTTAAGCATAATGAAAAAAAAGGAATGATAGCAATTGACCAAGTTAGAACGATTGATAAAACAAGAATTATCAAAATCTTGGATAAATTGAATAAAACCGAAATTGAAAAATGTAAAGAGATTATTAAAGAAACCTTTGTGGATTAGAAACGTACTAATGTACAATATCTAGAGTTTCGTTGCGTGCGAAACACGAACAATAAAAATCGTGTTAGACGGAACTGGAGTACCTGCCAATAAGACTATCGATTTGTCGAAAATTTTTATAGAGATTTTAAGAGAATATTGAATTTGAAATAAAAATCAAAGAAATCTTAAAAATAAAATGAGATAACATAGATAAAATTTTCTATCTTTTACTCCTGTTGCTAATGTTAAAAACATAGCCTACCCGCCAAAATTGCAATTTTCAGAATAAAACAGTTATATATGTCTATTAAACAGTATGTGTTATTTTGCCTGAACTTTTTGGCTTTTAATTCCCTTTTTGGGCAAGATTTTTCGGAACAAGAAAAACTACAAGGCTATGCTTGGGATGGCAATCAGTTGACGTTTATTTTTGACGAGACACTATATGGTTTACACCCCAAAAAAGTCTTTGTAACAGGAGATTTCAGAAATTGGGATGCAGATATTCATAACAAAGAATGGAGTCTGAAAAAACATGATTCGCTGTGGCTATTAACTATCGACAATAAAGATTTTAAAACCGTCAAACCCAATAGTTTTTTTAAATACCGCATTAATAAAGGGATTTGGTTAAATTCTCCAGATTCTGACAACATGATATATTGGGGAAACTCCCCTTTTCTTAAAAAAGATGAAGTACTTCATGCAGAACTAAAAAGTGAAAACTTGATTGAGGTCATTGTAAGCAAAGATTTCAAATTATTAGATCCTAATGCCTATCAATTAACAACAGCACAGGGACAAAAAATTAAAGTCCATACTGTAATTCCTAAAGATAGTAAGACCATACTAGTTGTACCTGAAAATCCATTAAACAAAAAACGCGTATATTTTTTGGAAGTGCCTTCTAAAAACTGGAAAATACATTGCTCTTTTGACGGATGGTTCAAAGAATTATATTCTCCCAAAGAATTAGGCGCTACTGTTGAAGATGGACAAACAACAATTAGGCTATTCGCCCCCAGAGCAGAATTAGTCAAAATCTATTTATACAAAACCAGTAAATCTGATATCCCTTTCAGGGAAGCTGATATGATAGAGGATAAAAACGGTGTGTGGGAGATCACTTTTAATACTGATTTACATCGCACGTATTATGATTTTACCATACACGGCGCAAATGACCCAGGCAATCATTTCTATGAAACAAACCCCGTACATATAAATGATCCCTATACTCGTGTTTCAGATGATACTTGGGGAAAAGGCAGGATTTGGCGAAAAACAACACCCGCAACACCACTAAAAAACGGCATTCCTAAAATTGAGGATGTTGTTGCCTACGAAGTACACGTCCAAGATTTTACAGATCAATTACCCATTCCTAGTAAACACAAAGGAACGTTTCAGGGTATGATTACCAAAGGTCTCAAAAATGAAAAAGGTCAAAAAGTTGGTTTTGATTATCTAGTAGATTTAGGAATCAATGTGTTGCATTTAATGCCTGTACAAGAATATATGCACTTGCCTGATAAAGATTGGAAATCTTCATTTAAGGACGATCCCTATATGATTGAACAAGGCATTAACGAGGAAAACTACCAATGGGGCTATCGTACTTCGTTTGCTATGGCTGTGGAGTCCCGATACCGAACAAGAGGATTGGATATTGGAAAAGAAAGAGAAGAATTCAGAGATTTAGTTCAAGCCTTTCGTGACGAAGGAATTGCGGTGATAATTGATATCGTACCCAATCACACGGCAGAAAACATGAACCCAAAACAGGAGTATTTCAACTTCAATGCTATTGATAAACTGTATTATTACCGAACTAAAGACTTTGACCATATAGGAGAATACGGTAACGAAGTAAAAACAGAAAATCGTCCAATGACACAACGATGGCTAATTGATCAGTGTTTACATTTTATCAATGAATTTGGAGTGGACGGATTCCGAATTGATTTAGCAGGTCAAATTGACCAGCAAACCTTAACCGCTTTGAAAAGTGCCATAGGCGAAGACAAAATACTATATGGAGAACCTTGGATTGGATCCAATGATCCTAACTACGAAAACAACCCAGATTGGGATTGGTACAAGGACGATTCTCCAATTGTATTTTTCCAGGACGATGCTCGTAATGCTTTCAAAGGACCTGTTTTTGATTTAAAAGACAAATACACCGACCGAGGATGGTCTGGCGGTAAGTTTGATGAACGAGAAAATGTGATGAAAGGATTATCGGCTGGTTTTAAGGAGGACAAAACTCCGATAAGTGGAATTAACTATTTGGACATTCATGACAATTACGCTTTAGCGGATCAATTTGCAACGGCCGATTTTGACGGCCGATTCGCTGTTGATCAGGATCAGTTTAAAATAGCAGCGACTTTGTTATACACTTCATTAGGACCAATTGTTACACATGGAGGTACCGAAATCATGCGAAGTAAAGCGCATTGTCCTAACGAAGAAGTCGTGAAAGAAACCAAAGCTGGATACAAAGCCTATTTCCATGGCAAAAGAGACACGTATAACCTAAAAACAGCTAATTTATTCCTTTGGGAAACCGTAGGGCAAAAACCAAATGAAAAAAATCAAAACGACTATGTTAATATGCATGCCTTTTGGAAAGGGCTCAATCAATTACGTTTATCCGATTACGGTAAAGTATTTAGAATAAGCGAAAAAACAACAGAAGATTATTACCAATGGATTTTACCCGATGATCAAAGCATGTTAGGCTATATTGTCAATGACAAAGTCATGGTATTGATTAATGCTAGTGATGAGCCTTCTCATTTTAAAAATATTCCAATAGCTCCCGAAGAATGGAAGTTAGTAGGAACTAATGAAAAAATTGATCTTAATGGGGTATCTGTTCAAGAACACCCAATGGTTATCAGAAAAGGCAAATTAAAAAGTATTTCTATTGGCAAAACCGCACTTCAAATTTGGGTAAAAAAATAGGTTTATCATTAAAATGTGGTTAAATATGATTAAAATCATGCAACCACCTTAAGAACCTTTTTACTTTTGTGCTAGCAAATAGAAAATACGATTCAAAATGAAGAAGACTAAGCTAATACTATTACTCCCTTTCCTATTTCTTTCAGGAGTTATAGTGGCACAAGAAACAAAGAAAGAACCAATCGTTAAATGGGCTATCACTACACAATTTTGGGCAAGATATTCCGAATTAAATCCGGGGACTACAATCAATGGAGATAAGGCAAATGGTCATTATGACGTTTCTATCAGACGATTACGAATCCCTGTTTCGTCACAAATCACACCTAAACTCTACGCTTATGCTATGTTTGGTGGAAACAACTTCAATCATACATTAGCCAATTTTCCGCTTCAAGTATTAGATTTATATGCAGAATATGGATTTTCGAAAAAATTTGAAGTCGGGATAGGTAAGTCGGGATGGCAAGGATTAAATAGATGGAATGTTCGTTCTTCGAAATCACTTATGGGATTAGACACACCTTTGTTCACCTTATCTACCGTAAATAAGGATGATGATTTAGGTCGTAATTTAAGTGTTTGGTTCAAGGGACAAGTTTCACAATTTGATTATCGCTTTGTAGTATCTAATCCTAGAGAAGTAACTGTTGCTCCTTCAGGAAAAGTTGATTTTGCCAATAATCGTCCTCGAAATCGTTTTTCGACCTATGTCAAGTATCAATTCTTTGAGCATGAATCCAATAAAACAGCCTACCAAACAGGCACTTACATCAATAAAAAGAAAGTGTTCAATATTGGTGGTGGTGCACAATACCAATACAAAGCATTTGCTGATGGGGATGTAAACGCTAATGGTACTACATTTTACAGTATGAAGAACTGGGCTTTTGATTCTTTTTTGAGTTTACCAATGGCCAACGAACAAGGAGTTACAGCTTATTTAGGCTACTACAATATGGATATGGGAAAAAATTATATCCGTAATCTAGGAGCTAACAATCCAGGTTTTGATGGAGGAACAAGCTTTAATGGAGCCGGTATAGCCTTTCCAATGATGGGTACAGGAAGCATTGTTTTTTCGCAATTGGGATATACCTTTAAAGTCAATAACTCGATTTTAGCACAACCCAATATTGCTATACAACATTGTAACTATGAGGGTTTAAATGATCCTATGACCCTATATGATTTTACACTAAACTTATTTTTTAACAACGCAGGACACGACAACAAATTGAGTTTAGGTTATCAATACCGACCAATTTTTGATAAAGCTACCTTAACCGAAGTCGATAGAAAAGGTATGACGGTATTGCAGTATCAGGTTACAATTGATTAATCTTTATGTCCTTTTGTCTTGAAACAAAAGGACCAAAAATTCAAGTCTCATTTCATTTTTCTGGAATGTGCAATTATCCCTTTTTCCCAAAAACGATTCCAGCCACTACGTTCGGGAATCGCCCCTCACCCAACGCTAAAAAGAGATAATACATTCCCACAAAAAATGAAAAAGGTCGTTTTTTCGGAAACAAGATCATACCCCAATAAAGAAAAAAACGTCTATTAAGAATGAAGCGTTAAGAAAACTTACGAATGGAACGTTAAGAAAGAAATACTGTCCGAACGTTAGTGAGTTTATTTCTTTTAGTGAAGTGAGTAAGTTTTTAGCGGAAGTCTGGAAGGACTAGACTTTTTGGTTCTTTTTTGGCAATGAAAAAAGAACTGAAACACTTACTAATTATTCTACCACTACGGGAAAAGAAAAAGATGTATCTCCTTTAAACTTTTAAGTTTTATTTAAGACCTTCTCCAAAAACAACTTTTTATTTTTGTTCCAAATTTTTAACATCTAAACTCATGAAGCATTTCATTTTTTTCATTTTTATCGCTCTAGTCAGTACAAATTTATCCTTAGCACAAGATTTAAAAACTGCAATCACAACCAAGAAAAAAGGAGGTGAAATACAATTTTATCAAGGGGACAAAAAGCTAAATTTGCGAGAAGTCAAAAGTATTTTTGAGTCTAATGAATTAGCTTATGAACAAATAAAGTCAGCTAAATCAACCTATACTTGGGGATTTGTTTTAGGAACAATTGGCGGTGGTTTTATAGGTTATCCCTTGGGACAAGCTTTATCTGGAGGAGACCCTCTATGGGCAATGGCAGGGGTTGGCGCTGGATTAATTATAATATCAATTCCAATTACGCGAAACTATAACAAAAAAGCGATTCAAGCCCTTGAAACCTACAACTCTGGACTTCAAACCACGAGTTACAAAAACACAAAAGAACTTAAATTCTTATCAAACTCTTCTGGAGTAGGTCTTGCTTATAGTTTTTAGATTTTAGATGCTAGACTCTAGATATTAGATATAAGAAATCTGACATCTAAAATCTCTTGTCTAAAATCTAAATTGTTTACCAAACAATTTCCCCCACTCCTTTACTCCTCAAAAAGTCATTCGTTTGACTAAAATGCTTACACCCAAAAAAACCGCGATGCACAGAAAAAGGAGAAGGATGAGCCGCTTTCAAGATATGATGTTTAGAACCATCAATTAATTCCGATTTTGCTTGCGCGAAAGCACCCCAGAGCAAGAAAACAACGTTTTCTTTTTGAGCTGAAACAGTCCTAATTACCTCATCAGTAAACTGTTCCCAACCTCTTTTTTGATGTGAACCTGCCTGATGTGCACGAACCGTTAATGTAGCATTAAGCAACAGTATCCCTTGTTTTGCCCAGCGCTCTAGATTACCTGACTCTGGGATTGGACTTCCTATATCTGTCTCGATTTCTTTAAAAATATTTTTTAATGATGGAGGAGGATTAATTCCATCTTGAACAGAAAAACATAAGCCATGTGCCTGATGTGGTCCGTGATAAGGGTCTTGCCCAATAATTACCACTTTAACTTTGTCTAATGGACACCAATTGAAAGCATTGAAAATCATCCTCCCAGGAGGATAAACCGTCTGCGTTTGATACTCATTTTTGACAAAATCAACCAATTCTTTGAAATAGGTTTTTTCAAATTCCTGTTGTAAAACGGACTTCCAACTTTCTTCAATAGCTACTTCCATAAAAGGCATTTTTGAAGGGTAAAAATAGGATGAAAAAAAAGAGCTAAAAAATGGATACTGAATTAATTGAGCCCAGTACCCTACAAAATTTCAGAACTGCTTATATTTGCGGTTTAAAATACGGTACTCATGAGTAAAATAATGACTATCGACATCTTGTCGAGTATTAAAGGAGCAAAACCGTCTGAGGCGGTAAATCAGTTGTTTGATGTCATCAAAAATGCACATCCAACAAATAATCACTCCACAAATACTAAGGTCAATTTTAACGCAGTTTCTTTAGATGATTTACGAGAAGATATTGTAGTACAAAGTCCCGTTGAAGAACGCCGAATAATCAAGGAAAATTTCCCAAAGGAAAAGAACGGTTATTTAGTAGTTGCAAAAGTTATAGAAGATTAAGATGGAATCTCAGATCAAAAAGATACACCAACAATTGGTGTCTAAAGAAATAACTTGTACCGCATTGGTACAAGAAAAGTTAGCATTACTCAAGAAAAACACACACCATACCGTCAATTCATTGTTGGATACTATGGCGCTGGATTTGGCTGCCAAAGTGGACGCTAAAATTGCCAATGGAGAGGAAATTGGTCTATTGGAAGGTATTCCTTTCGGCATCAAAGACGTGTATATGGTACAAGGAACTACCACGACTGCGAGTTCCGATTTATTAAAAAATTACAAGTCTGCTTATACTGCGACAGCCATTCAAAAATTATTAGATGCTGGGGCTATTCCTTTGGTGAAAGAAAACTGTGACGCTTATGGTCACGGTTCGTCCAGTGAGAACACCATTTTTGGTGCAGTAAAAAATGCCATTGATGATAGTCTTGTTGGTGGAGGTTCAAGTGGAGGTTCTGCCGTAAACGTGGCGCTGGATTATACGGTTTTCTCTATTGGTGGAGATACTGGAGGATCAATTCGTCAACCGGCAGGATACAATAAAATTTATGGTCTTAAACCAACCTATGGACGTATTTCAAGGTACGGTTTGATGGCTTATGCTTCTTCCACAGATTGTGTAGGACCAATGGCCAAGTCTATCGAAGACATTCGCATTGTATTGAATGCCATGAGTGGAAAAGACGGGAAAGACCAGACTACTTATACTTCTGAAGTTGTTTCAGAAGAAGCTATAACGAACGCTAATGATATCAAAACTGTAGGGTATTTCAAAAACTTTGTGGAAAGCGAAGCGATTGACCCTCAAGTGAAAGCTGATTTTTTGAGCGCCATTGAAAAAATCAAAGCTAAAGGTATCGAAGTGAAAGCCTTGGATTTCTTTAAATCTGAGACTTTGGTGTCGACATATTATACTTTGGCTATGGCCGAAACCGCTTCTAACCTTTCGCGATTAGACGGAACAAATTATGGTAATCGTATTGAGACTGAAAAGCTGAAAGAAACTTATTCGGTAACGCGTTCTGAAAACTTCTCAGAGGAATCGAAACGAAGAATTGTCGGAGGAAACCAGGTATTATCACAAGGATTCTCTGATGCTATCTATTTGAAAGGATTGGCTTTACGTGATCAGATTTCGGAAAACTTTGACAAGGACTTCAAAGAAGTGGATGTGATTCTATCACCTGTAACGCCAGCAGCTCCGCCAAAAATTGGAGACAGTTTAAAAGACCCTCTGGCGATGTATTTGTCAGACGCTTATACGGTAGGATTTAGCTTAGGTCAATTACCGACATTGACTGTACCACAAGGAACAGTGACCGGTTTGCAAATATCAGCAGCCAAAAAAGACGACGAAAAAGTATTGAAGTTTGCTAACTTCTTAAAAGATATACTATAATGGAATTAGAACAATTAAACGCTGCCCTTGAGGCACACGATTTAGAGTTGGTGATCGGACTGGAAACGCATGTTCGATTGAATACCAAAACCAAGTTGTTTTGTTCTTGTCCAAATCAAGAAATAGAAACGCCTAACGAAAACATTTGTTCCGTTTGTACAGGACAAATGGGAGTTTTACCTGCCGTAAATAAAGAAGCTGTTAAAAAGGCTATTTACTTTGGTAAAGCCGTAAACTCTAGTTTTTCGAATGAGGTGATATCTTGGGATCGTAAACACTACGAATACCCAGATAATCCTAAGAATATTCAGATTACACAATACCACAACCCTGTAATCCCTGACGGTCAAGTTTCTTGTTTTAGAAACGATGGTTCACAATTTACTGTAGAATTAACACAAGTACACATTGAGGAAGATGCCGCTAAATTGATGCACGAAAAAAATATCTCGTTAGTTGATTTTAACAAAGCAGGTGTACCGTTAATCGAGATTGTTACAGAGCCATGTATTCGCAAGATTGAAGATGCTTCAACCTACGCGCAATACATACAACGGATCGTTCAGAATTTAAAGATCTCTGAGGCGAACCTTGAAAAAGGAGAATTCAAATCCGATGTGTCTGTTTCTTTACGCAAAAAAGGAACTAACGACTTAAATCCACGTACAGAAATCAAAAACTTGAACTCGTTCAAGTTCATGGGAGAGGCTCTTAAAGAAGAAGTTGAAAAGCAATTCAAATACTTCGAAGAGCATAAAGAATTCCGTCCAGAACAAACCACGGTGCTTTGGGATGCTGATTTAAAGCAAACCCGAACCATGCGTAAAAAAGAGTTTGAAGCGGATTACCGTTTCATTTCTGAACCAGATTTACCATTTGTAAACATCAAACAAGTGGTGGAAAGCATTGATGTAGATGTCAATGTACTACCATTCGCCGTAGAATCCATCTTAATTAAAGGTGGTGTATTACCACAAGATGCTAAATTCTTTACGGCAGATTCATTGCGTTCAGAGACCTTTGTAGCCATCAATAACGTGGTTAATGACCCCTCTTTTGTAGCAAAAACATTGTCTAACAATGTCAAACCAGAAGAGTATGGTAAGATTGAAAATGTAGCCTATTTAGCCTCTATTTTCAAATTATTCAAAGACGAAAAAGTAACTCAGGTATTGGTACAAAAAGCAATTGCTTCTTTATTAGCAGATGCTTCTTTTGATTACCAAAAATACTTTGAGGACAATACAATATCAGAAGCTCAAATCCAAGAAGCGATTGCTAAGGTAATAAGCGAGAATGAAGCCATTGCTAATGATATTAAAGCAGGAAACCAAGATAAAGCTGGTATCCTAGTAGGAAAAGTAATGGGATTAACAGGTAGAGGTGCTTCTGGACAAATTGTTCGTCAAAAAATAATTGACAGTCTTTCTGATGGTTCGAAAATAGACCTTAACAGCGATTCATTAATTACTGGTGCAAACCACTCGTCAGTTAATATTCAACAAGCCAATTCAAAAGAAGAAATATTACCAGAAATACCTTTGGTAATCAAAGAAGAATACCGCACACACAAGATTGCAGATTTATCAGAAGAAACAATTTCTGAAACGGTAACTCTAGCGGGTTGGGTAAACAGTGTAAGAGACCATGGAGAGTTAATCTTTATTGATTTGCGTGATTCTACAGCAGAAACACTACAGCTGCAATTAAAGCGTGAATCTTTTCCTAATTTAGATGAATTAGTTCGTTTAAAACCAGAATCGGTAATCACAGTTACTGGTGTTATCATTCGTCGTGACGAAAGTGATTATAATGCCGGATTACGTACAGGTAAAATCGAATTGGAAACGTCTGATTTAGAGGTTTTAAACCTTTCAAAAACGTTACCATTCGAAATAAAAAGAGCTACCAAGTCAAACGAGAACGTGCGTTTCCAATATAAGTTTTTAGATCACAGAAACGAAGAGGTACGCCGTGCTGTTGTTAATCGTCATAGGGTTATCAAACTTTTACGTGATATCCTTGATGAACAGGAATTCTTAGAAATAGAGACCCCAATCCTTACGGCTGGTACTGACGAAGGCGCTCGAGAATTTATTGTACCTAGCCGCAAACATGCGGGAGAGTTTTATACCTTGCCTCAAGCTCCTCAACAGTTTAAACAAATGTTGATGGTAGGAGGATTCGAAAAATACTTCCAAGTGGCGCGTTGTTTCCGTGATGAGGATTCTCGTGGGGATCGTCAACCGGAATTTACACAGTTGGATATGGAAATGGCTTATGCCAGTATGCAACAAATTATCGATTTGAACACTTTTATGTTCAACGAAGTTGTCAAAAAGATTTATGGCAATAAATGGATATTAAAACCTTTTGAAGTCATTACCTACAAAGAAGCCATGGATCAGTACGGTTGTGACCGTCCTGATTTGCGCTTTGGTTTGAAAATGCAAGACATAACCCATATTGTTAAGGATACAACCTTCCAAGTATTCAGTAAACCGATTGAACAAGGTGGTATTGTAAAATGTATCAAGGTTTCTGCCGAAGAGCAAGGGTCAAAACGTATGTCTAAAGGTCAAATCGAAAAATTGACCAGCATTGCTCAAGATCATGGACTAGGGGGGTTAGCGTATATCATTGTCAATGAAAACGACTTACAATCGCCTATCATCAAATTCTTAGGGGAAGATATTGCAGCAGGAATTATCAAAGCTACCAATGCTCAAGTCGGAGATATTGTATTCTTTTCTGCGGCGGATTATGCTACGGCCAATAAAGCCTTGGATGCCGTACGTCAAGAGATGGGTGCTATGCTAAACTTAATCAATCCTAAAGAATTAAGACCAGCTTGGGTGGTGGACTTCCCGATGTTCGAAAAAACTGACGATGGACGATGGACTTTTACACACAACCCTTTTTCTATGCCTGCGATTTATGACATAGAAAAACACATGAATGGTAAAGAGGATGAAATCGGTACTATTATCGCTCAACAATATGACTTAATCTTAAATGGTTATGAAATTGGTGGAGGTTCTATCCGTGCGCACAAACCTGAAATATTAGAAGCCACCTATAGAAATATGGGCTATAACAAAGAAGAAATGCTTAAGAGTGTGGGCACGATGTATAAAGCCTTCCATTACGGGGCACCACCACACGGAGGTATTGCTTGGGGTGTGGATCGTTTGATGATGATTTTAGAGAAAAAAGCCTCGATTAGAGAGGTTATGGCCTTCCCTAAAACAGGAACATCAGAGGATTTATTATTCGGTTCACCTTCTCCATTATCAGATAAGAAGGTCGAAGAGATGAATGTTAGAGTGATTAAGTAGATATCTTCTTATAATAAATTTTTAGAACTTGAAGTCGCATTTTGCGACTTCAAGTTAGGAAGAGAATAGAAAACAACTTTATTCTCCTTAAATATGCGGTGAATAATTTGTATATTTACCGCAAAGATTTGAATCATGCCTAAATACATCTACGAACACGAGCAATGGCCTGACTTTACTTGGGATGATAGACAGATTAGTCAAATTCTAGGAAAAGTAAGACACTTACAGGGTAAGCTATTCGGACAAATAAACAGCTTAGGCTTCTCTTTGAAAGAGGAAACCCAACTTTCTTCTTTGACCTTAGACGTATTGAAATCTTCTGAAATTGAAGGAGAGTTTTTAAACTATGACCAAGTACGCTCTTCTATTGCCAATAAACTCGGTATTGAAAATGCTGGAATAATTCATGTCAATAGAGATGTTGAGGGTATTGTTGAAATGTTGTTAGACGCTACTCAAAAATACGATGAGCCGCTTACTCATCAGCGCATATACGGCTGGCATGCTTGTCTTTTCCCTACAGGATGGAGCGGTATGCATCAAATCGATACGGGTTGTTATCGCAAAGGCGAAATGCAAATTGTTTCTGGAGCATTAGGTAAGGAAAAAATACACTTTCAAGCACCTTCTCACGAAGTTGTTTACCAAGAAATGGACACATTTTTAAAATGGTTTAATAATGAAACAGCCATAGACCCTGTTATAAAAGCTGCAATTGCTCATTTTTGGTTCATCATAATTCACCCATTTGATGATGGAAACGGACGTATTGCAAGAGCACTCACAGACTTACTCTTAGCGCGTTCAGAAGAAACGTCACAACGTTTTTACAGTTTCTCCAATCAAATATTGAATGAGAAAAAGGAATACTATGCAATCCTTCAAAAAGTTCAATTTAGCACAGGCGATATCACTCCATGGTTAGAATGGTTTCTTACTTGTTTGTACAATGCCTTACTCAATACGGAAGAAACCTTAAAAAAGGTTTTAGATAAGACTTCATTTTGGGAGTACCACAAAGAAACTGAAATAAACAGTAGACAACGAATAATGATTAACAAGTTGTTTGATGGTTTTGAGGGTAAATTAAAAACATCTAAATGGGCTAAAATCACCAAATGCTCTACAGACACAGCCCTCAGAGATATAAAAGATTTAATGGAAAAAGGAATACTTAAACAGGAAGAATCTGGAGGACGCAGTACGAACTACGAACTGATAAAGTCCTAATGCATGAAAAAACTTCTTCAAGCTATCCTATTCGTTACCATTCCCTTTTTGGTATTGATTCCGATAGAATTAATGCTGAGAGCCTTACCCAATGATTACCGCTACAAAAAGGAGTATTTTGAGCAGCATTCACGAGAGATTGAGACGTTAATTCTTGGGAACTCTCATGCTTATTTGGGCTTTGACCCGCAGTACATAAATGGAAATACCTTTAATGCCTGTCATTTATCACAATCGTTGGACTATGATCGTCTGATTTTTGACCAACACATCGAAGCGTTAACTCAACTCAAAACTGTCGTTCTACCCATTTCCTATTTTTCATTTTTCCATAGCCTTAATTATGGAGAAACCTCCTGGTTTCTCAAAAATTACGAGTTGTATTTAGACATAGATACTCCTAATAAATGGTATGATAATTTTGAATTGCGCCATTACACCTTTGGGCAAAACCTAAGTAAAATATATCATTATCACATAAAGGGCAACAACCCTCGTATTTGTTCGGATAAAGGTTGGGGCACACTATATGCAACTGCCACGCCCAAAGATTTGGAAGCCTCCGGAAAAGGAAATGCTCAAAGACACACCTACTCAGACCTGAGCTTACAACAAGCTCAATCCGAAAACTTAGAACATATTGTTTCTGTTTGTAATGAAAAAGAAATCAATGTGATTTTGGTAACACTCCCAGCCTACAAAACGTATCGAGAAAATTTAGATAAACATCAACTCAATACTACTTTTGGTCAAGCCAAAAAAATAGCCAACCAATTTGATAATTGTATATACATAAACTGGTTAGATCATCCTAATTTTGTCAAAGAAGACTATTTTGACGCCAGTCATCTCAACAAAAAAGGAGCTGAAAAACTGTCAAAGCTCCTCAACTCCTTCATTATTGAACATCGTTAACGTATTAATCTTCCTCTTCTAAGGCGTGCAGGATTTGTTCCTCCTCCGTTATTTTGCCTTTAGAAAAGTTCATTGCCGTTTCTATTAAGGCCAAGTGGGAATAAGCCTGTGGGAAATTCCCTAACAAACGTTTGGTCTCAAAATCAATATCCTCGCTAAACAACCCTAAATGGTTACTATAGGACAGTAATTGGTCAAACATGGCTCTGGCCTTGCTGCGCTCTCCGATAGCAATTAACGCATTGATTTGCCAAAACGTACAAATCGTAAAGGACGAACTTGGTAACCCAAAATCATCTTTGTTTTTGTAGCGGTACATCAAACCGTCTTTACACAATTCTTTTTCTGTAACCAAAACCGTTTTCACATAACGAACATCTTTAGCATCAATAAAACCATACGGTTCCATCAATAATACAGAAGCATCCATGTCCTCAGATCCATAAAATTGCGTAAAAGCACCTACCTCATCATTCCATGCATTGACAATGATATCCTCTTTAATCTTATCCGCCAACGGTTGCCACAACTCAACATATTTCTTTTTATGCACAATCTGAGCAATTTTAATGGCGCGGTCAACAGCCACCCAACATAGGAGTTTTGAAAAAGTAAAATGTTTCTCTTCTGTTCTTATTTCCCAAATTCCTTTGTCTGGTTTTTCCCAATTTTCCTCAACAATTCGGACAATACTTCTGGTTATCGTCCATAGTGACTCACTGATCTCAAGAGAAACCTTAAAATGGGTAAATTCCTGATAGATGACATCCATCAAAATACCATAGATATCATTTTGCTTTTGAATATAAGCCGCATTTCCAATACGGACAGGGTAACTGCCTTTGTATCCTTCGAGATGGTCTAAAATTACTTCGGTAAGGTTTTTTTCTTTGTTGATACCGTACATGATTTGAATCTTTTCTCCTTTATCGGGTATGATATCAATAATAAAATCAATAAAGCGTTTTACCGTTGTTGGATGACCCAATGTGCTCATGACCTTAATCACCATGGAGGCATCACGTATCCAGCAAAAGCGATAGTCCCAATTGCGTTCCTCTCCTATAGTTTCTGGCAAGGAAGTGGTTGCTGCCGCCAAAACTGCTCCTGTTTTATCGTAGCTTAATAGCTTAAGAACTAAAGCACTTCTTATAATGCGATCATTGTACAAGGCATATTTAGGAATTTTATCAGCCCATTGCAGCCAATACACTTTGGTTTTTTGAAACTTTAAATATTGCTTATCCAAGGTTTGTTCTAACAGCTTTTGGTCATAACTCAACAAAACAAAGGCATCT
The DNA here is from genome assembly GCA_020635875.1 of Flavobacteriales bacterium. GTDB lineage: Bacteria > Bacteroidota > Bacteroidia > Flavobacteriales > Flavobacteriaceae > Flavobacterium. Next base: position 5,797 of record JACJYY010000003.1, on the reverse strand, counting down.
TGTTTGAGCGTAATGCTTTCGCCAAAGAGCAAATCGTGTTTATTCAAATCAGTATATAAGTAGAGGGAATCATAATCGCCTTCTGTAGTATAACTTTTAATGTATTCTTCTTCCACCACAGAAGTTGTGGGGTATTTAGCATATTCTAATTTAGGATCATATTTTACGCTAAATTGAGGTTTCCCTTTGTGATACCGTATGTATCTGATGATATCAGATGGGGTATAATGCCCCCCATTACCGTCCTGAAATCGAGGCATAAAATCAATGAGTTCAAACTTATCTGTTCCGTTATCAAAAATGGTGGAAACGATATTAGTAGTACGCACATACTGTTGTTTAATAGTGTAAGTATCATCCACTATAATTTCAAAACTACCGCCTTTTTTTTCGTCCAAAATTTTGGCAAAAATAGAAGCTGAGTTAAAATCTGGTAAACAACACCAGTCAATACTTCCTGTATCTGATAGTAATGCCGCGCTTTTACAATTTCCGATAATTGCATAATTCAAATTCTCCATACTCTTTCTCGTTTTTTTGTTATTATTTTGAGGCCAATTCAGCCAACAAACTCCTTACATTTTTATAATTTTCTACATAGTATTTAGCTGCCGAATTTCCTGTTCCTACTTTAATACTATTGGTGTCTTCAGGCAATTCTTTAAACAAAAATTCATCCGTCCAATCATCTCCTATAGCCATAACAAAATCAATCTCTTTATTGTGAATGTATTCTGCTGCCGCAATCCCTTTATTAATTCCTGCTACCTTAATTTCAATGACCTTACTTCCTTCTAAAATCTCTAAATCCTGATTAGCAATCAAGTTAGAAACATCACGGATTAATTCTAACGCTCGTAAACCACCTAACTCAATGTCCGCTTTGCGGTAATGCCATACCAAAGAATAAGTTTTGTCTTCGATGAGGCTTCCTGGTGTACGATCTACATAAGACTCTAAGACAGGCAAAATAATTTCTTTCCACTGGTCATGAAAAGGTTTGTGCTCTTTCCAATCCTGACCGTTTACCTTCTTCCATGCCCCATGCTCGGCAATCAAATTGTAATTCTTGTGTCCAAACCATTGATCGAAAGTTTTTTTGTCACGTCCACTTATTAATACAACATCCGTTTTTGCATGAGCTACCAATGCATCCAAAACAGAGTATATTTCTTCATCGGGCTTGGCGTCTTGAGGCAAATCAAAAAAGCGCTGAAGCGTACCGTCATAATCTATAAATAACGTTCTGTTTTTAGCTTTAGCAAACTTGGAAACTACGTTTTGCTGGAGGTCAGATGTCAATTTACGGGCTTGCAAAACAGCTTCTTTATCTGCTGTCTTATCCAAACTCACCATAAAATCAGATGCCCATTTATGAATATCATACCTCTTGATGCGTTTTTGCATTTTGTGCATACGCTCTATACTCTCCTCTACTGGCATGGTCAAGGCTTGATGTATTGCTTTTCCTGTTTGTACTATATTATTTGGGTTAACCGAAATAGCCTCGCCCAACTCCTTAGCCGCTCCTGCCATTTCACTGAGTATCAACACTCCTTTTTGATTAATCTTACAGGCCACAAACTCTTTGGCTACGAGATTCATTCCGTCTCTTAGTGGTGTTAATAAAGCAATATCTGCGGAAGTGTATAATTCTATCAAATTTTCAAATGGTAATGAGCGATAGAAATAGATTACTGGATTCCAGTTGACCGTACCAAATTCCCCATTAATGCGACTAACTAGCACATCTACTTCGGTTTTCAAATTCTGGTAGTGTTCGACATCTTCACGTGAAGGGACTGTGAGCATAATCAAAGAAACTTTTTCTTTGTACTCTGGATAAGTTGTCAAAAACCATTTGAAAGCCTCAAGCCGTTCTGGAATGCCTTTGGTATAATCCAAACGATCGATTGATAATAACAAATGTCTATCGGCTTGCTCTAACAAAAAACGATCTAAATCACGATGTGTTTTTGAACGTTCCTGAACGGGTTTACTCTGTGTTTTTATGGCTAAATCATTAAACTTTTCGTAATCAATTCCCATCGGAAAAACGTCTACGGTTACCTGTCTTTGCTCTAATTTGATTTGATTAAACTCCACTTCATGCCCTAATAATCGCTTGACTGAGCTTTTAAAATGCCTGGCGTAGTCATAAGTATGGAAACCTATTAAATCTGCTCCTAATATGCCTTTGATGATTTCTTCTCGCCATGGCAAAGTCCTAATGATTTCATAAGATGGGAAGGGTATGTGTAAAAAGAATCCGATTTTGAGGTCAGGTCGCATGGCTCTGATCATATCAGGCACGAGTACCAATTGATAATCTTGTACCCACACGGTAGCTCCTTTATTGGCATGCGCCACTATGGCATCCGCAAACATTTTATTGACATGGGTGTAATCATTCCAGTGCAATTGATTGAACTCTGCATATTTTATAAAGTAATGGAACAAGGGCCATAACGTTGTATTACTGAACCCGTGGTAATAGTTATTGATGAGTTTTTCGTTTAAAAATATCGGAATACATCCTTCTTGTTTGGCAAGATGCGTAACGTGCTCGGCTTCCTCCTTTGAATCTGGCTCTATTCCCGGCCATCCGATCCATAAACTGTTGTTGTTTTTATGATACGATTTTAATCCTGTTGCTAGTCCTCCTTCGCTAGGTGAAACTTGTAATCCTTCTTCATTTTTAGATACCTTCAACGGCAACCTGTTGGAGGTAATAATTAAATCACTCATTTTTTGATTTTTTTTCAGTTTTTTATACGAATTGCCTTAAAATTAATAAAAACACAGGGGTTTATTGGGGTTTTACCTCATTTTTATCAAATTTTTACGAATCCCATAATTATAACTAGGAACCGTTAAAAGGATGTGCTATCGGTGTACGATATAATGGATATCTGATAAATGCAAAAAAGGAGAATGATACTTGTCAATAAATTGGATAATGCCTAAATTTAGTGCATATTTCAAACCTAAATCATGAAAAAAAAATACACCTTAATCGTCGCTATGCTCATGGGGATCCTATTTTCTGCGACAACAAAAGCCAATGCAAATATTACATTTGCCGATGCTAACTTTAAATCAAAACTCCTTGAATCTAGTACTAGCAATACCATTGCTAAAGACTTGACTGGTAATTATTTCAAAATCGACGCAAACGATGATGGTGAAATTGATGAGTCAGAGGCGCAAAGTGTTTCGTCATTATCGGTATTTAAGCAACAAATTACTAATTTGTCTGGTATTGAGTATTTTACTAACCTAAAATATTTATACTGCTATGAAAACCATATTACATCATTAGATTTATCTCAAAACACACAATTAATTGAATTGAATTGTAACAATAATCCTTTAACTTCTATAGATCTATCTAATAACACAGCATTGATTTTGTTACACTGTGATAATAACCGCTTTACTTCACTAGACTTGTCTAAAAACACTCTACTTCAAGAGTTAGAAGCGGCTAATAATCAAATTGAATCGCTTGATGTATCGAAAAACATATTATTAACAACATTGTATGTAAATAATAATATGTTAACCTCTTTGGATATTTCTAAAAATACATCTTTAAATAAATTACGTTGTGATTCAAATTCATTGACGACATTAAACCTTAAAAATGGTATTAAAGGCATTTCTACTTCTTTCTCAGGCAATGACAACATTACGAATATTTGTTCGGATGAAAATGAAAAAGCAGATGTTGAAGCATTGTTAATTGACTATGGATATTCGGTTGATGTAGTTACTGATTGCGTTGAAACTCCGCCTCCAACGGGTAGCGCAACACAAGTTCTTTGTCCATCAGATTATCCTACTGTAGAAAACCTAGTAGCTACTGGAACTGAAATTAAATGGTACTCCAAAGCATTTGGGGGAACACCGTTAGAATCAACTGAGGCTTTAACTCCAGGATCATCATATTATGCCAGCCAGACTCTCAATGGATTTGAAAGTATTAGCCGATTTATGACAACAGTAATAGACGAAGTAGCTCCTCCAACAGGGAATACACAACAAACATTCTGTAGTGCACAAAACGCAACAATTGCAGACTTAGTAGCAATAGGTACAGCTATTAATTGGTATGACTCGCCAACAGGGGATATAGCATTAGATTCTACTCATCCTCTTAGTTCTATTACATATTATGCTACACAAACCATTTCATGCGAAAGTGTAAATCGTTTAAGTGTAAATGTAATAATTAACGATGCAGTAATTGCCGATGTTGCTGTAATGGAAGTTACACTTTGTGGTACACCAACAATAGCCGATTTAAATATGGGAACTATCTATGATAGTGTTGATGCTGAAACAGCTATACCTGCTACAACAAAGCTGGTTAATGGAATTACATACTATGGAGGCGAAAACACAACCGATTTAGAAAACTGTTCGCAAACTACTAGATACCCTATTAATGTAACCTTAAATAATACTGAACCTCCAACACCGGGAGATTCAGAACAAACTTTTTGTTCTCTTAAAAATGCTACTATAGCGGATTTAGAAGTGTCTGGGACAGATATCAAGTGGTACCTCCAAGCTACAGGTGGTACTGTTTTAGAAAGCAGTACAGCCCTTGTTACTGGGACAACATACCACGCTTCTCAAACAGTTGATGACTGTGAAAGTCTCGACAGATTGGCCATAAATGTGACAATTAATGATGTACAAGATACTGCTGAAACTCCACCTACGACTATGGAATTTTGTAAAATTAATCAACCCACAGTTGCTGATTTATATGCTACAAGTGATGTATATAATGTTGCTACGGGAGGTAGTCCCTTAGATGCTGGCACAGCATTAACTACAGGAATCTACTATGTGGGTGAAAATACGATTGATGCTGAAACATGTACACAAACTTTAAGAGAAATTATTGAAGTAACCATTAAAAGCCCTCCTGCTCCAACTGGTGATTCTGAACAACGATTCTGTGGAACTACATCGTTATCTCTATTAAACGTTTTGGGTTCGGATTTGAAATGGTATACCGAAGATTCTGTAGATTCACCTATTGATTCTTCTGCAGAAGTAACAGCCACTACATACTTTGTCAGTCAAACTGTTAATGGTTGTGAAAGTGAGAGGTTAGCTATAACAGTTACTGAAGAATGCTTGAATGTATCAAACCACGATTTAGATGAATTTGTAAGTTTACACCCTAATCCTGTTCAAAACGAGTTAATCATTGAAACCCCTGATTTATTACAAAAAGTAACAATTTATAATACTCAGGGACAATCCGTTTTGACATCTACTCAGTCGGTAATTAATACGTCTGAACTAAATACGGGTACATATATTGTAATCATAGAAACAAACCAAGGAACTGTTTCTAAAAAGCTAATTAAACAATAGATCACAAATAAGCTAAAATAAAAAGCCTCTATCTTCTTGAATGAAAATAGAGGCTTTATTAGTTGTTTTTTTCAGTTTTCGAATTTCAATCCCTCTCTATATTCGGCGTTTTGATTATATCTGAAATAATACTTCCCACGCTTTAACCAATCTATTGAGTAATCAATCAAAGTATCTCCTATCGATAGCGTGTCATTTTCTACCAAATAATAACCTTCATCAAACTCTGACCTAATACGTATAAGTTCTAGTTCAATCTCTTTAGTTTCCTGAAATTTTTGCAATATGATTCCCGTTAAGTAATACCAATCCGATGATTTTTTGGTAAACCTTGGTGGTCTATTGTATAATATATCAACTGTATCTCCTTCGTTCAGAATACCAAAACGATACTCCTCAA
>JACJYY010000002.1 GCA_020635875.1 Flavobacteriales bacterium | reverse complement strand
TATAAGTTAGGACCAATAATCGCTAAAGTACGAGCGTGATCAATATCGTGCAGAGCTGTTAATTCATGACCAATCATGTGAGTAGCCCAATCACTTTTTACGCCTTTTTGGATTAACCCATTGAGTGCCATGGTGCAACACCACATGAAATTAGAGGCTAGTGCATAGTCTGTTGGGTTGTCAACCACATTTGGTCCAATTTCAATCAATGTTTGTAAGATGCCTTCTGCAATTCTATCTTGTAAATACGCATCTTGAGGGAATGTCAGGTATTGTTCCATTACATGAAAAAAAGCATCAATTACGCCATTTTGTAATTGTCTTTTGGGTAAGGATTGAATAACTGTTGGATCACATAAAGAAAATTGTGGAAATAAAGCGCTTCCGCCTAAAGTCAACTTTTCTTGAGTTGCTGCAATGGTCACCACGGCTCCAGAGTTCATTTCGCTACCCGTAGCAGGCAAGGTCAAAACAGTTCCAAAGGGTACAGTTTTGGACACATCCTTAAACAAAATACGCTTTTGCAAAATTTCTTTTGGATCACCTTCAAAATGTGTCGCTCCCGAAATAAATTTTACACCATCAATTACACTTCCCCCTCCAACAGCTAAAATGAAATTGATGTTTTCTTTTTTAATTAATTCTACCGCTTTCTTCAAAGTCTCCATTTGAGGGTTAGGTTCAATACCGCCAAACTCAACAGTTTCAAAATCGCTTAAGTTCTCATTAACACTATCATAAATACCATTCTTGAAAATACTACCGCCTCCATAAGCTATAAGTACCTTGCTGCCTTGCGGGATTAAATTTTTGAGTTGTTGTACTTGGTCTTTGCCAAAAATATATTTTGTTGGATTGTATAAATCGAAATTGAGCATGATGGTTGTTTTTGATTTTACTAATTTAGTGATTTGACATTATTTAGATATGAAAAAATATGTTCAGTTTTTTTTGCTGTTTTTTGGCAGTGGGGTAACCAATGCTCAAACAGTATATAAAGAAGATTTTGGAACGGGACCAGATTCTATAGAGGTGGATTGGTACACTCAAGGATTTCAGCCTTTGCTTACTATTTATCATTGTCCGCCAGCGTATCCTAAAGATGGAGTGTTTGTTGTTACTGCTAACGATACTATTGGTTTTGAGGTTGCTTCCTGTACTAATCGTAAGCCTGGAGATATGTTCAATCCTGGATGGCATCAAAACCTAAAGGATCATACGCCTGATGATGAGTACGGTCGTTTTTTGTTAATGAATGCGGTATCGACTCATAATGTCTTGTTTCAAAAAACGATTACAGGATTAGAGCCTAATACGTTATATACGTTCTCTATGTGGTTAGCGAATATATTTGACCCCAACTATAAAGACCGCTGTTATCCTGATGCCGCAGTGCGTTTAATGGTGACTATCGTGGATGGAGACGGCACACAAAAGGATCGACCTTTAACAATCTTTAAATACAACACAGGTAATATTCCAGCTCAAGAAAGTCTCGAAAATATCTGGCAGGACTACGGCGGGGTTTTTAAATCCAATTCACCGACTTGTACTATTATCATACGTAATCAAGGTAGAGGTGGTTGTGGTAATGATTTTGCGATGGATGATATTGTAATTGAAAGATTGAAAAATTAAAAGATTTAATACAAGTTACCCTTTGTGGATTTCTTCTGTTATTTATGATACGTTCTTTGCATAAAAATAAAAAAAGCCATTCAAATCGAATGGCTTTTCTGTTGTTTGTGGTCCCACATGGGCTCGAACCATGGACCCCCTGATTATGAGTCAGGTGCTCTAACCAGCTGAGCTATGAGACCTTTATTTATGCGTGCAAATTTATTCGTTTTATTAAGAAAAACAAATGAATTTGAACTTAGTTTTTTGTTTTTTACAAGAAGGTGTAAATGTATCCTACATTCAACCAAAAAATCCAGTCGTTGGCGATGTTTTCTGAATAAATATCAGGATTAGGGTTTACTCCATCAACCCAATCATCAAAATAATACATCCATTGAGCTTCAACAAATATATCAGATAATCGACCTACCTTATAACGCGTACCGATTGAGCTCATAATGGAAAATGTGCTACCTCCTTCGCTACTTACGTTGCGGGATGAGTAGTTGTATTTGTAGAATCTAGGGGTTGGTTCAACTTCTGGTGAGTACAAAGCATAATTTAGTCCTAAAGCGAAATAAGGAGCAAAGGAATAGCCACGAGCACCAAACTCTCTAATACTCATGGGGTAATATTCCAATTGAGTCCCAATGTTAGTAACGGCAAATTTGCCATTCATGTTTCTCAATTCTTCACTTTTTGCTGCCCACTGTCCCTCATGTGAAAGCTCTCCAAAGTAATAAGAAAGTTCAGAGCGCAGTTTAAAGTGGTCATTGAAATAAGTCAACTCATTAAAACAGCTACAGCTTGCTTTATAGGTGAAATTGAAATAATGTAATATCCCAACTCCAAATCCAGTGTTTTTGAAATTTGTTCTAGAATCTCCTCGTTCTCCAAAGTCTGAACGGAAATTGGTTGGACCGACCATTGCACCTAATTCATGTGCAAAATCCTGTGCTGTCAAGTTATTTCCTGCAAGAGAGAATAAAACTATGAATAAAAATAAAAATTTACGCATTTTAGATTTGTTCAGATAATTGGCAAACATACAAAAAAAAATGTTGTTTATGTGAATAATTGGTTGTAAACGTCTTCAACTTTTGATGAGTAATATATTTCTATGCCTTTGTGATTCTCAATGAGCTTGTTTTGTTGAGAGATAAATATTTTTTCAAAGCCTAATTTTTCAGCTTCTTTGATGCGTTGTTCTATTTTACTTACAGGTCTGATTTCACCAGATAATCCGATTTCACCTGCAAAACAAATTTTGTTTGAAATGGTAATATCTTCATTAGAAGAAAGAATAGCTGTAATAACCGCCAAGTCAATTGCAGTATCTTCTATGTTAATCCCTCCTGTAACATTTAAAAAAACGTCTTTTGTGGCTAATTTGAAACCAATTCTTTTCTCTAAAACAGCTAATAACATGTTTAATCGTTTGGCGTTATAACCAGTTGTGCTTCTTTGCGGGGTGCCATACACAGCGGTACTGACCAAAGCCTGAATTTCAATCATCATTGGGCGGTTTCCTTCAATACTACAGGCAACCACGGTTCCGCTTAGGATGTCTTTAGAGTTTGTCAATAATATTTCAGAAGGATTTTGTACTTCCTTTAGCCCTGATTCGAACATTTCGTAAATCCCGATTTCGGATGTGGAGCCAAAACGATTTTTGTGTGCTCGTAGTATTCGGAATATGTGATTTCTGTCTCCTTCAAATTGCAATACGGTGTCTACCATGTGTTCCAAAATCTTTGGTCCTGCAATGGAACCGTCTTTTGTGATATGTCCTATTAATAGGATAGAGATATTGTTTTCTTTGGCGATTTTTAGTAATTCGGAGGTGCATTCCCTGATTTGTGAGACTGTTCCAGGAGACGAATCAATGGAGTTAGTATGGATGGTTTGAATGGAGTCGATTATCAGTATCTCGGGTTGGATATTTTTGATGTGGTGGAATATGGAATCCGTGTTTGTTTCAGTAAGGATGATGCAGTTGTTATTGTTGTGTTTGAGTCTGTTGGCTCTTAGTTTGATTTGTTTTTGACTTTCTTCTCCAGAAACATACAATGTTTTGTAATTCAGATTCATGGAGATTTGCAGTAATAAGGTGCTTTTTCCTATTCCAGGTTCTCCTCCCAATAAGGTTAATGATCCAGGAACAATTCCTCCTCCGAGTACGCGGTTTAATTCATTGTCTCCTGTTTTTAGACGGATTTCTTCGCTGACTTCAATGTCTCTAATTAATGTAGGTTTAGAGCTGATGTTGTCAGGGTTGATTTTTTTTGAAACAGAAGTGCTTGTAGTGGTAATTATTTCTTCATTGATTGTGTTCCAAGATTTGCACGAAGTACATTGCCCTTGCCAACGCGCAGACTGCGCGCCACATTCATTGCAAAAAAAGGAAGTTTTGGTTTTAGCCATATTAATATCCTAAGTCTCCTTTTACCACATCCATTTTGTCCATCATCATTTCCTTGTTGAGGTCTCCAATGTTTTCCATTGTGAACGCTTTTTGATATTCCTTTAGGGCTTTTTTGGATTCTCCGATGTTGTAATAATACAAGCCCATGTAATAACTGCCTAACATTGTTTTAGGATGTTCTTCAGTAGCGAGCTTAGATAGAGTTTCAAACTCCTCATACGCTCCATTTTTGATTATGGCTACTTCAATGGCTTTAAAGTCATTGTAACGAATACGCATTTTCATCCCCAATAACTCATAGATAGTTTTGTACTTTTCTACAAGATAATCTGTGTAATCAGATTGCATGGTGACAATACTTTTTCTAAATTCTTCTAAAGAAATAGGTTGATAAGAGGCATATAAGCTGGATAGTGCGTCAGGGATTGCAGGAATAACTGTGGAATATTCGGTACCTGTAAATTTGGAGAATTTATAAGTCAACAAGGGGTTGGGTTTTTCATTGATTTTTTCATCCAATAATGGGGCTTTCTTTCTTGTTTTTTGAGAGTCTGAACTAGAGTAAGAAAGGTAGTAAAAATACCGTTTGTTGGTTCTTGATAAAAAATCAGGAACTCTTTCTTCTGTAAATTCTGGGAGTTCTGGGCTGAAACAAAAATAGGCGTTAAAGACAGGGTTTTCTTTGTACATAAAGAAATTGATGAATCCAGCGGATTCTTTATGTCCTGCAATCATTCGTAAAGTAGCTAATTTGAAATTTTCTTCTAAATAAGGTAATAATTCAACTTCTAAAAATTCGTAGTATTTCAGTCCAAACTCATACGGTAGTCCTGTCATTTCATCATATTCATAATCTCTAGCCCTAGCTTTTTTGTCGATGTAATTCACGGCAACAATTACCATGTCTGGAACTTCTTCCCAATAGGAGCTATAGGAAACTATTCCGTGAAAAGGATCAAACAGGTAATTTCCGTCAAGGACAAGCAATAAAGGATATTCTTTATCGTCCTTTTGGTTATACCCAGGAGGGATGTACATTTTGAGTCCTCTTTTTTCTCCAAGTATTTGTGAATCAAATTCTTGTTCAATTATTTGAGCAGAAGATAATAGGCTGGTAGTAATTAAAATAAGGAGTAGAATGCGTTTCATAAGAATTTTAGTTTAGCGATAAACTTAAATAATATTCTTTTATTCTACAATTTATAGACGAGCCTAATTGTCATTGTTTTTTCAAATAAGGCAGCATGAGCAAAGAAAAACCACCTAAAATCAAAATAAGAATAATTTGTGAAGCCCATACAATCCAACCGAATGCAGTTCCGATGGTTTCGGGGATTTGATACATCAAAAAAACTTTGGCAATTAAAAAGGGATAGGCGCCAAAACCTCCGTTTGTAAATACCACAGCAAAACTGCCGGTCACAAAAGCAGTGAGTGTTTGATCAAATGTTAGTGTGCTGGTTTCTGAAAAAGCAAAGATAGTCACGTAGAACATTAATACGTACGAAATCCAAATTAGCAGGGTGTGAAAAATGAATTCTTTTTTTCTTTGCAGCTTGTACATGGACTGTATTCCTTCGGCAATACCAGAGGTTTTTGATTTAAAAAAAGAAATCAGTTTGCCTCCTTTTTTTCGAAGGAAGAATAACGTAACTGCAACAAAAATAAGACCGACAAACCCAACAATTACAGCATTTGTAATCGAGCTTGTTTCGAAATTGGAAAGAGAGATAAAATCATCAATCTTAAAAATGATTACGATGGCTGTGATGAACAGTAAAATCAAAAAATCAATAATGCGTTCAGCGATAATAGAGCCAAATCCTTTCTGGAATGGTATGTTGTCTGTTTTGGTCAGAATGCCTGCGCGGGTGACTTCCCCAGATCGTGGGATGGTTAGGTTGAGTAAATAGCCTGTGTTGACTGCTACAAAACTATTGATAAAAGGTACTTTATGTCCCATATGTTCCAACGAAAACAACCATCTGTGAGCTCGTGAATAATAACTAACAGCAGCAATTAAAACGGATAAAACAATGTAACGATAATCCGCTTGATAAAAATAGTTTTTAATTTCCTCTAATTGTTCGGGTTCAAATTGGTTGTAGGCCACAAAAATGAGGGTGAATCCCAATAAAGGTGGAAAAAAGTATTTGAGGAAAAATCGAATGATTTTCAAGACCTAAGTGAGTGTGTTGTTTTTTTCGTTTGGAAAAATAATAGCGGGTTTAAATGATTTGGCTGCTTCGAAATCCATTTGAGCGTAGGATATGATAATGATAACGTCTCCTTTTTGAACTTTGCGTGCAGCTGGACCATTTAGGGTGATTTCGCCACTGTCTTTGTTTCCTTTTATGGCGTAAGTTTCTAGTCGTTCACCATTGTTGATGTTTACGATTTGAACTTTTTCACCTTCAATAATGTTGGCAGCTTTCATTAAACTTTCATCAATGGTAATGCTGCCAATGTAATTTAAGTCTGCGCCAGTTACAGTAACACGGTGTATTTTTGATTTTAGAACCTCAATATTCATGGCGCAAAATTAATTAAATAAGTGAAACATTATCAATTAGTCTGATATTTTCTGTCTCTACTGCTATAAAGGCTCTGTATGTTGTATTGTCTTTTTTGGTTTGGTGAGGTAGAAGTGTTTTTTCGTCCGAAATTTCAAAATACTCCAGATTAAATCCATCTAGGTTTTTAAAAAATTCAGTTACCGTATGTTTTATTTCTGGAATGTCTTGACTGGCAAAGGCTTCTTTAGCATGTAGTAATGTCTGATAGATAACACTTGCGTTATTTCTGCCTACTTGTGAAAGGCGCTCATTTCTAGAACTCATGGCCAATCCATTTTTTTCTCTTAGTATAGGACATCCAATGATTTCAGTCTGGAGTTGTAGTTGAGTTGCTAGTGCCTTTATAATTTGAAGTTGCTGAAAATCTTTTTCGCCAAAATAGGCTTTGTTGGGTTGGACAATATCTAGCAATATTTCGACAATCGTGGCAACACCACTGAAATGTCCAGGTCTAAAAGCGCCTTCCATTTGTGATTCAATTCCATTGAAATCGAAGATTTTTTTTTTGTCTCGTCCTTCAAAAATGTCTTTCTCGGAAGGCGTAAAAATAATAATCGAATTGGAAATAGTGGTGATCAGTTTAAGGTCATTTTGTAATGTCCTTGGGTAATTAGTAAGGTCTTCAGGATTATTGAATTGTATTGGGTTAACAAAAATGCTTACTACCACCGTTTGGTTTTCTGAGTCGGCTTTTTTTATTAAAGAGAGATGTCCTTCATGCAGTGCTCCCATTGTAGGAACAAATCCTATAGATTCTTTGTTTTTTAAAAGCTGACGTAATTCGTCTTCTTTTGAGATAAGTTGCATCAAAAAATGGGATTAAAAACAGACAAATGTAATATAATAGACAGCTAATTGACCAAAAATTCGTAATTTTGCGACTTATAAATAATTATAGAGAATTATGCAGGACAAGAAGATCTTATATGTTTCCTCTGAAGTATCACCTTATTTGCCTGAGAATGAAATTTCTTCTATGTCATACAACCTTCCTAAGGTGGTTAATGATTTAGGTGGTCATATACGAATTTTTATGCCGCATTACGGTACAATCAACAAAAGAAGACACCAGTTGCATGAGGTAATTCGATTGTCAGGAATGAATTTGGTGGTTAATGATCAAGATATGCCTCTGATTGTTAAAGTGGCTTCAATCCCAAAAGAGCGTATTCAAGTTTACTTTGCCTATAATGACGAATACTTCAAAAGAAAATCTACCTTTTTCAATGATAAAGGGGAATTGCATCCCGACAACGATGAGCGCGCCATATTTTTTGCGAAAGGAGTTGTAGAAACCGTAAAAAAATTGAACTGGTCTCCTGATATTATTCATGTCCATGGTTGGTTGGCGTCGTTACTGCCTATTTATTTGAAAAAACATTATGCTGACGAAGCGTTATTTTCTGACACCAAGATTGTGACTTCAGTATACGGAAATGGTTTTAAAGGAATCTTAGATGTAGGGCTATATGATAAGGTGGTTATGGATGGAATTGAAGGTTCTACGATAGAAGAATTAAAGAATCCGACCTATGAGAATTTATTAAAAGCTAGTGTAAACCACTCGGATGGGGTTGTTTTGGCGTCTGAAAGTTTGCCTGATGATTTAAGAGAATTTATTGAGAGTACAGGGAAACCATGTTTGGGATATACGGAACCAGAGGATTTTGCAGATTCGTATGTTGAATTTTATAACGATAAAGTTTTAAAATAGTGACGCACAAGATTCTGAGTAACAGTTGGGTTGCTGTTCTGGTTGTATTTCTTTTAATTTCATGTGATAAGGAGTTTGTGGATGCTGGCTCGACTATCTTGGATGGGGATCAATACACACTACCCTCATATTCCTCTTCCATTGAGACCAAAAATATTTTTTTTAATGCTGTTGAAACGGGTAATTTACCCGTAAATTCGATTGGAGTATACAATCATAAGAACACAGATTTTGGGACTTTAAACCATAGTTTTGTGTCACAAGTTAGCTTGCCTGTTTTAAATCCCGAAATCGGTGAAGTAGAATCGATAGAGTCAGTAACGCTTTCGGTTCCTTTTTACAGTACCTTAACAGGTGTTGATGACAAAGGAAATGGAGTGTATGAATTGGATTCTATATACGGTGATTACGAAAAATCGAGATTGATCTTAAAAGTCCATGAATCCAATTATTTGATGAGTGATTTTTCATCTGATTTGATCAGTAAGCGCAAGTATTTTTCTAATGAAGGATCTACTTTTAAAGCTAACTTAGGTGTGCAAGATTTGGTAAAGGATACTATTGTTTTGTCGAAAACATCCATCCCATTTACGGACGAAAATGGAACTACCATTAATTTGTCTCCAAGGGTTTTTATGAAAATGGATACTACTTTTTTTAGACAAAAAATATTCGATTTGACAGCGGAGCTTGCTACTCAAGAAAAATTCAAAAGACACTTTAGAGGATTGTTTTTTGAGACGGAATTGGTTGAGGGAGACGGTATGTTGATGAATTTAAATTTTGCGAAAGCCCAAATCATAATTAGATATAAAGAAAAAAATCCTGCAGGAGGTACTTTGCCAAAAATTATGTACATCAGTTTGTCTGGACATACAGCCAATTTCTTTGATCAAAATGAGGCAAAAGCCATAGCGGATAGGTTGGTTTTAAAAGGAGGAAATGGAGCGATTGCAGAAATAGAGTTGTTTGGAACGAAAGATGAATTAAAGGAGTTGCAAAAAGATCCTTTTCTGATTAACGAGGCCAATTTAGTCTTTAAAGTAGATCATCAATTGATGAACCAGGAGACACAATTGCCAGAGCGTATTTATGTGTATGATATGCAGAATGATACGACTTTAGTAGATTATAGAAATGACTTTACTACAGGCAAAACCTTTAAATTCAATAAAAAAGTGTTTAGTGGTTTAAAAGAAAAGGATGCTCAAGGGCAATACCAATATAAGGTGCGCATCACGGAACATGTTCATAAAATTTTACAGAGTAGTGACAATAGTTTAAATGTAAAATTAGGTGTATCTTTAACCGACAATATTTTGGATACATCCAAAAGAAAGAGCAACGGTAAATATGAAGATGGTAAAGATGTTACGGTTAATTTGCCTTTAGCGCATACATATTCTCCATTTGGAGTTATTTTATATAATGAAAAGGGAGATAATCAAGAAAAAAACAAATTAGAATTAGAAATACATTATTCAAAACCAAAATAAATAAAATTATGTGCGGAATAGTAGGATATATTGGACATAGAGAAGCTTATCCAATTGTTATAAAAGGGCTCAAAAGATTAGAGTATAGAGGATACGATAGTGCTGGATTAATGCTTTTCGATGGAAGTGAAACAGTTAATTTATCTAAAACAAAAGGCAAGGTTGTTGATTTAGAAGAAAAAGCAAACAGAGAAATTGCATTATCAGGTAAATTAGGTATGGGGCATACACGTTGGGCAACACATGGTGTGCCAAATGATATAAACTCTCATCCTCATGTGTCAAACAACGGAGAGTTGACAATTATCCATAATGGGATTATAGAAAACTATGCTTCGTTAAAAGCCGAATTGATAAAAAGAGGGTATGTGTTTCATTCAGATACGGATACAGAAGTTTTAGTTAATTTAATTGAAGACATTCAGAAAAAGGGGAATCTTAAGTTAGGTCATGCTGTTCAAGTAGCGCTGAAACAAGTGGTAGGGGCTTACGCTATTGCTGTTTTTGATAAGAAAAAAACAGATGAAATAATAGTTGCTCGCTTAGGTAGTCCTTTGGCAATTGGTGTTGGAGAAGGCGAGTTTTTTATAGCTTCAGATGCATCTCCTTTTATTGAATATACTTCTAATGTTATTTATTTAGAAGATGAGGAAATGGCTATTGTTCGTACCAATAAACCTATCCGAATCCGAAAAGTGAAAGATGATAGTCTAGTAGCTCCTTATGTGCAAGAGTTGCAATTGAGCTTGGATCAAATTGAAAAAGGAGGTTATGATTACTTCATGTTAAAAGAAATCTATGAGCAACCAAGTGTAATAAAAGATACTTACAGAGGTCGTTTATTAGTTAACGAAGGTATGATTCGTATGGCTGGTATCGATGATAACTTAGAGCGTTTTATAAATGCGAAAAGAATTCTTATTGTAGCTTGCGGAACGTCATGGCATGCAGGGCTTGTTGCGGAATATATTTTAGAAGAGTACACGCGTATACCAGTAGAAGTTGAATATGCTTCGGAGTTTAGATACCGAAACCCAATTATTAATAAAGACGATGTGTTAATTGCCATTTCTCAATCTGGGGAAACAGCGGATACATTGGCGGCTATAAAATTAGCTAAAGATTCTGGTGCTTTTGTGTTTGGAGTGTGTAACGTAGTAGGTTCTTCTATTTCGAGAGATACGCATGCAGGAGCATACACTCATGCTGGCCCAGAGATTGGAGTAGCTTCGACAAAAGCGTTTACAACACAAATTACGGTGTTAGTTTTAATGGCATTGCGCGTAGCAAAAGAAAAAGGGACATTATCTCATTCGGAATATCATAAATTATTAGTTGGTTTGGAGTCAATACCTAATAAGGTTGAAAAATGCTTACAAACCAACGAAGTTGTTCAGGAGATTTCAAAAGTATTTAAAGATGCAACTAACTTCTTGTATTTAGGTAGAGGGTATAACTTCCCTGTAGCATTAGAAGGAGCATTGAAATTAAAAGAGATTTCATACATCCATGCGGAGGGTTATCCTGCAGCAGAAATGAAACACGGACCGATTGCCTTGATTGATGAGCAAATGCCAGTTGTAGTTATCGCACAAAAGAAAGGGCACTACGATAAAGTAGTAAGTAATATCCAAGAGATTAAATCTCGAAAAGGAAAGATTATTGCTGTTGTTACTAAAGGGGATGTGCAGGTAAAAGAATTGGCAGATTATGTAATCGAAATACCAGAAATTGAAGAGTCATTATCGCCTATATTAACTACAATTCCATTACAATTATTGTCGTATCATATCGCAGTAATGAGAGGTTGTAATGTAGATCAGCCTAGGAATTTAGCAAAATCAGTTACTGTAGAGTAGTGATTTGAAATTTTTATAAGAATCGCTTGAGGTGTTTTTGAAAGATGCTTCAAGCTATTTTTTTGCGTAAATATTTTGTCAAAAACTTTTACAATTTTAAGATTTAAATCTATCTTTGCACTCTGAAAAAAGGGGTAACTCCCTTATAACCTAAATATCTGTTTAATAAATATATAAGCAATGTCTAAAGTAGTTGGTAAAGTAGCACAAATCATCGGTCCAGTAGTGGATGTGTCTTTCGAAGGAAAGAACGTAGTGCTTCCAAAAATTTATGATTCCTTAGAGATCAAAAGAAAAGATGGTACAATCCTAGTATTGGAGGTTCAATCACATATTGGAGAAAATACAGTACGTGCAATTGCCATGGATTCTACAGATGGTTTGAGTAGAGGATATGAAGTTGAGGCAACTGGATCTCCTATTCAAATGCCAATTGGAGATGATATCTACGGACGATTGTTTAACGTAATTGGAGATGCTATTGACGGTTTAGGTGATTTGCCTAAGGAGGGTAAAAATGGTATGTCAATTCACCGTGAGGCTCCTAAATTTGAAGAGTTATCTACATCTACTGAAGTATTGTTTACAGGTATTAAGGTAATTGATTTGATTGAGCCTTATGCAAAGGGAGGTAAGATTGGATTATTTGGTGGTGCAGGAGTAGGAAAAACAGTATTGATTCAGGAGTTGATTAACAATATCGCAAAAGGACACGGAGGACTTTCTGTATTCGCAGGAGTTGGAGAAAGAACACGTGAAGGAAACGATTTGTTACGTGAGATGTTAGAGTCAGGAATTATCAAGTATGGAGATGACTTTATGCACTCTATGGAAGAAGGAGGATGGGATCTTTCTAAAGTAGATAAAAAAGTAATGAGAGAGTCTAAAGCGACATTCGTATTTGGACAGATGAATGAGCCACCAGGAGCACGTGCTCGTGTAGCTTTATCAGGATTATCAATTGCTGAGTATTTCCGTGATGGAGCAGGAGATGGACAAGGGAAAGACGTGCTGTTCTTCGTAGATAACATCTTTAGATTTACACAGGCAGGTTCAGAGGTGTCGGCTTTATTAGGACGTATGCCATCAGCGGTAGGTTACCAGCCAACATTGGCAACTGAGATGGGAGCAATGCAAGAGCGTATTACATCTACTAAAAAAGGATCTATCACATCTGTACAGGCAGTTTATGTACCTGCGGATGACTTAACGGATCCAGCACCAGCAACTACGTTTGCTCACTTGGATGCAACAACAGTATTATCTCGTAAAATCGCCGAGTTAGGTATTTATCCAGCAGTAGATCCATTGGATTCTACCTCTAGAATTTTGACTCCTGAGATTTTAGGAAAAGAGCATTATAACTGTGCACAAAGAGTAAAACAAATTTTACAGAAATATAAAGAGTTACAAGATATCATTGCCATCTTAGGTATGGAGGAGTTGTCAGAAGAGGATAAATTAGCGGTAGCTCGTGCACGTCGTGTACAACGTTTCTTATCTCAGCCATTCCACGTAGCGGAGCAATTTACAGGTTTACCAGGAGCATTGGTTGATATTAAAGACACAATTAAAGGATTTAACATGATTCTTGACGGGGAATTGGATCACTTACCAGAGGCAGCTTTCAACTTGAAAGGTACTATCGAGGAAGTTATCGAGGCAGGTCAAGGAATGTTAGCATAATTCAATAGTTTGATATGGTATTAGAAATAATTTCACCAGAAGCCGTACTTGTATCAGGAGCAGTTACATCTGTTAGTGTTCCGGGTATTGAGGGAGAGTTTCAAATGTTAAAAAATCACGCACCTATAGTATCTACATTGGTAAAAGGTAATGTGAAGATTAATGCTAAAAACTTGGAGCTTTCTAGAAGTACTAAGAAACTATTTACTGTAGCAGAAAATGGTAACTATGTATTGCCAATTAAATCTGGTACTATAGAATTAAATAACAATAAGATTATTGTTTTAATAGACTAAGGCATTATTCTAAAATGATAGAAAAGCCGCTCAAGTAATTGAGCGGCTTTTTTTTATGGAGTTATTTATTCTCTTCTGGGACATATTCCATAATGTCGCCTGGTTGACAATCCAATACTTTACAAATGGCCTCTAAAGTGGTAAATCGAATAGCTTTGGCTTTACTTGTTTTTAAGATAGAGAGATTTGCAGGTGTTATTCCGATGCTATCGGCCAACTCATTAGAACGCATTTTGCGTTTAGCCAACATCACATCTACATTAATTATTATTGGCATAACTATATAGTTAAATCGTTGTCTGTTTTCAATTCATTTCCTTTGGATAGCATTTCTGCAAAAATCAAGCAGGCAACTCCTGTACTTATTATGACAATAGTGAATAGAACTTCAATGAGTGCGGATTCAAATTTCATTTCAAAATTTATAGTTGATTCGTTGAAAGGGAAGAAATAGGTTGTTTTAGATATGAAACTGTAAATTATTAAAACTAATCCTCCTGTTTTTAAGAGTTTGGAGGACTTTAGATTAAAGTAATCTGAACTGTACATATGGGATAGAGCTTTTTGAATGAAAAACAAACCAACTAAAAATAACAATGTGAAAAGGTTAATTAAGATAAATTGAATTTGATTTGGTTTTTCACCATTTATGAAGGTTTCAGAACTTTCAGGTATAATGCCATAATAAAGGCAGATATTTACTAATAACCCAAGAAGTATTACAGTGTTAAAAACGAGTAGGGTTTTGTGAAGGATTTTGATTTTTTTCATTGCGTAATGTTTTAAAATAATAGGATTATATCGTTAAGTCGTTGTCTTCTTTTAGTTCGGTTCCTTTGGAAAGGATGTCTACAATAATTAAACAACCTATCCCAATTATGGCTTGAAACATAGAGGTGATTGTTGTGGTAACCATGGCGTGGGGGTCGTCGTTATAGTATTCAATTGCTATTGCAATTAATGCAACAGAAATAATTGTTATTCCTCCAATTTTCAGATATTTAATAGCATTAGAGTTAAAATATCCTTTAGAGTAAATGAAGAATAAGCTTCTTTGGATGTAAATCAACGAAGTAATTAAAGCAAAAGTATTTATACATTCAGCCCAAAAAATGATTTGATTGTTACCTACCGCATCTCTAAACCATGAGCCGTTATTTAGAATATTATAGTATAGTAATATAGAATGGATAACTCCAATAGTAACAATCACATTAAACACCAATAGTACTTTATGTAATACTTTAATTTTTTTCATGTTTTTAAATTTTAGTTGTTTTTAATTCTTGACAAACATATAAAAATTATTGAAAAACAACAATAAAATTTTGTTGTTTAATAATTTCGGTTTTAGTTTTAAAGATGATTACATTTGTATCACTATGAATCAATTGCCAAAATCCTTAGCTAAAAAACTAGAAGAACGCAAGCAATCTAATGCCTTACGTCAATTATTGTCGCAAAAGGATAGAGTTGATTTTTCGTCAAACGATTATTTAGGTTTTTCTCGGAACAATACCATTTTTAATCTAGCACATGATTATTTGGTAGAAAATGACGTCATACAGAATGGGGCGACAGGTTCTCGATTGATTTCTGGGAATTTTCCTTTGTATGATGTGGTAGAAGAACAAATCAGGCAATTTCATCAGTCAGAAAGTGCGTTGTTGTACAACTCTGGATATGATGCTAATATTGGTTTATTTAGTGCCTTATTACAAAAGGGAGATGTAGTGTTGTACGATGAAATCATACATGCTTCGATTCGAGATGGTGTGCGTATGTCTTTGGCGAAAGCCTACAAATTCAACCATAATAATCTGCAGGATTTAGAACAGAAGTTAGCGCGTTTTTGTACAAATAACACAATGGTTTATGTAGTTACAGAATCCATTTTTTCTATGGATGGAGATACTCCGGACCTAGTAGGTTTGACTAATCTATGCAATAAATATCAGGCTTATCTTATCGTTGATGAAGCACACGCCATTGCGGTAAAAGGCGAGCAAGGAGAAGGTTTGATTCAATCCTTAAGTTTGTCTGATAAGGTCTTTGCTCGTATCGTTACTTTTGGAAAAGGTATGGGCTGTCATGGAGCTGTGGTTTTAGGAAGTAGAGATTTAAAAAGTTATTTGGTCAATTTTTCAAGAAGCCTCATCTATACAACAGGTTTGTCACCGCACAGTGTATCTACTATTAAGGCTGCGTATGATTATTTGCAGACTGAGGCTTTCGCCAAAGAGCAAAATACATTAAATGATATAATCGCTTTTTTTAAATCAGAAATGGTTCGATTGGGTCTAGTCGAACGATTTGTGGCTAGTGATTCCGCTATTCAGTGTTGTATACTATCGGGTAATGATAATGTGAAAAATGCAGCAGCGTTTTTACAAGAAAACGGTTTTGATGTAAAGCCCATAATGTCTCCAACAGTACCTTCTAACAAAGAACGTTTGCGGTTTTGTTTACACAGTTATAATTCGGTGGCAGAAATCTCGGAAGTCTTAGAATTGTTAAGTAAATTTGTGAGTCAATAAATAAAATCCATGAAATTATTTATCACAGGGATTTCCACCGATGTGGGAAAAACGGTTGCGTCTGCTATCGTAGTTGAGGCTTTAGAAGCAGATTATTGGAAACCTATACAATCGGGTGATTTAGACTATTCTGATACAGATAAAGTTAAAGGATTGGTGTCTAACGCGACTTCTGTTTTCCATGATAATTCTTATGCTTTTAAAACACCAGCTTCACCTCATTTATCCGCCCAACTAGAGGATATGGTAATTGATGTTAAAGCCATAAATGAGCCTAAAACAGACAATCATTTAGTTATTGAAGGAGCAGGAGGATTGTTAGTGCCTTTAAATGATACGGATACCATTGTGGATTTAATTCGGACTGATTATAAAGTGATTGTTGTGTCTCGTCATTATTTAGGAAGCATTAATCACACGTTGTTGACTGTTGAATTTCTTAAATCAAAAAACATAAAAGTAGCAGGAATCATTTTTAGTGGAGATGAAAATCAAGCTACAGAATCTATTATTTTAAGTAAAACAAAAGTAAAATGCATCGGTCGTATTGATCAAGAACCTTATTTTGATCAAAATGTAGTTGGGGAGTATGCGGACGCGTTTAGAGAAGCTTTATTAGAGCTATAATTATGAGTTTGACCCAAAGAGACCACAATTGCATTTGGCATCCTTATACGCAACATAAAACGGCGTTACCTCCCATTGGAATCAAAAAAGGAAAAGGTGCCTTGTTATGGGATGAAAATGGCAAAGAATACATTGATGCTATAGCCTCATGGTGGGTAAATCCTTATGGGCATTCTAACCCGTATATAGCAGATGCCATATATAAGCAATTGAATACCTTGGAGCATGTTCTGTTCGGTGGATTTACACATGAACCAGCCATAGAGTTGTCGGAACGATTGATGAAATTGTTGCCTTCTAATCAAAGTAAATTGTTTTTTTCAGACAATGGGTCTACGGCAGTTGAGGTAGCGATAAAAACAGCCTTTCAGTATTTTTTTAATAAAGGAATAAAGAAGTCCAAAATCATTGCCTTTGAGAATGCCTTTCATGGAGACACTTTTGGTGCAATGGCTGCTAGTGGGATTTCATTTTTCACTAATGCTTTTAAAGATTCTTTGTTAGAAGTAGTCCGAATCCCTGTTCCTGTTTCAGGGCAGGAAGGCAACTCCATTCAGGCAATGAAAGAGGTGTTACAAGACAACGAGGTGGCTGCTTTTATCTTTGAACCATTAGTACAAGGAGCCGCTGGGATGGTGATGTATGAGCCTGTTGTATTGGATCAATTGATGGCTTTGTGCAAAGAACATGATGTGCTTACCATTGCAGATGAAGTGATGACGGGTTTTGGCAAAACAATAAAAATATTTGCTTGTGATTATTTACAACAACAACCCGATATGATGACGCTATCAAAAGCGTTGACGGCAGGAACTTTACCGATGTCTATAACCTCGTTTACCCAGGAAATATTTGATGCTTTTTATGACGATGATGTGAACAAAGCCTTGTTTCATGGGCATTCTTTTACGGCTAATCCAGTAGGTTGCGCAGCAGCTTTGGCAGGGCTAGATTTGTTGCAATCGGATGAGATTCAGGAAAGTCTAAAACGCATCAATAAAAGACATCAAGAGTTTCAACTCCAATTAAACCAGCATCCTAAAGTAAAATGCACACGGGTTATGGGGGTTATTTTTGCTTTGGAAATAAAAACAGCAGGTCAACAGGATTACTATGGGTCACTTCGTAATCAATTATATGAGTATTTTATCAGTCAAGGTGTTATTCTGAGACCTGTGGGGGCTACGATTTACATTTTGCCTCCTTATGTAATAACTGATGAACAATTGGGTAGAGTATGTCAAACTATTATTGGCGCTTTAGATAAGATTTAATTTAGAAAGGATAAGATGAAAAAGATAGCAATAACGGGAATGTCTTTTGTTTCGGCATTAGGAGATACTACAGAGGAAACATGGAAATCTTATCAAAATGGAGAGGCCTATTTTCAGATTGAAAAAGTTGATGGTCAGGACACGTATAAGGCTGCCATTTCTGACATAAACAAAGAAAAATTACAAGCTATTCGTCAATCAGATGTTAGGTATAAATCACTAGATGAAACCGTTATAATGGCTTTATCTGTTTCGCGTCAAGCGATGCAAGAAGCGGGGTGGTCAAGCGATGATTTGTTCGGAATCAATTTTGGTTCTTCCCGTGGCGCAACTGAGTTGTTTGAGAAAGAACACCAGTATTATTTGGAAAACAAAAAAGCAAACGTATTAGCTTCACCTACAACAACTTTAGGCAATATTTCCTCATGGGTGTGTCATGATTTACAGTCCAAAGGGCCAGAAGTTTCTCATTCGATAACTTGCTCTACAGCCTTACATTCGTTGCTTAACGGAATCGCTTGGATTCGTTCAGGTATGGTGGGTAAATTCATTGTAGGAGGGAGTGAGGCGCCTTTGACCCCTTTTACGATTGCTCAAATGAAGGCGCTAAAGATCTACTCGCCCGTTCGAGATACTGATTTGCCTTGTCGCGCGATGGATTTGGATAAGTCCAAAAACACCATGATTTTAGGAGAAGGAGCAGGGGCTGTTTGTTTGGAAGAAGATCAAGGTCAAAAAGCAATTGCATACATCATAGGAGTAGGTTATGCTACTGAGTTATTAAAGCATAATATTTCAATTTCAGCGGATGCGATTTGCTTTCAGAAGTCTATGCAACAGGCCTTAGATGATGCAGGTTTAGATAGTGTAGATGCCATTGTCATGCATGCCCCAGGAACGATAAAAGGAGATATATCCGAATATGCTGCGATTCAAAAAGTCTTTGGAAATGATTTACCTGCTCTTACGACTAACAAATGGAAGCTAGGACATACTTTTGGTGCTTCGGGAATATTGAGTTTAGAGTTCGCTTTATTGATGTTACAAAACCAACAGTTTATAGAAACACCATTTTATAAAAACCCGATCACACCGACAAAAATAAAAACAGTAATGGTCAACGCAGTAGGGTTTGGTGGTAACGCTGTGAGTGTTATTGTGAGTGTCTGAATGGGGTGTTTTTACTTTCTATGAATCAACCTTGTCAGTTTTAAAGACAAGTCTGTCAAAATTAACTTTTGATTTCCGTTTCTGGAGATATGATAAATAGCATCCGAAATTTCGTCATAGATTTCGTTAATGTTGCTGCCATTTACAAAGGGTGCGAATTTTTTAAGATTGAAGTTTTCTGTACTGGTTTCCATGTATACCAAGTTAGGTGCTTGGTAATTTAACATAAGCGCTTGTCTAAACATGGCGAGACAATAATTCAAAAAGCGCTTTTGTGTTTCTCTTCCTAATGAAGCAATTTCTTCGCTCCAAGCTATCAAATCTAAAACGACAGCTTTATTGCCTTTGGCCTTAAAGGCGGTTCTGACCCATTGTATAAACCATTTTTCAAAAATGGTGTCTTCGCTATCGTGATGGGCATAATGCAAAGCTAGATTGTAGTTTCCGTGAGCTTGGTGAGCAATGCGTTGAGCTGTATTTGGTTCTATGTTTTCGTCTTCAATGAGGCCTTTGGTAATAGCGGAATCTGCCAAAGCATTAAAATGGATGATTTGACAACGCGAGAGAATGGTCTGAATAATGTTTTCTTCAGAGGTTGAGATTAGGATAAATACCGTTTTAGCGGGAGGTTCTTCGATTAGTTTTAGTAATTTATTGGAGGCTTCGGTGTTCATTCTGTCAGCCATCCATATAATCATGATTTTATATCCCCCTTCGTATGATTTTAGCGAAAGCGTTTTCATGACTTCTGCCGCATCATCCACACCAATCTTTCCTTGTTTATTACTGTCTTCTAGGTGGTTGTACCAATCGTAAAGGTTGCCATAAATGGATTGATTCAAGAACTCACGCCAGTCCGATAAGAATTGTTTACTTGTTGGTTTTTTGATGGCTGAATTACTCGTTGTTGGGTAAACAAAATGCAAATCTGGATGATCAAGACTTCCAATTTCATCTAAATTGTCTTGTTTGCCCAAGACATAATTAGCATAACCAATAGCCATGGGTAGCGTACCGCATCCTTCAGGTCCTATAAATAATTGGGCATGAGGAATCCTACCCGTATCAACGCTGTTGATGAGTTGTTTTTTGATATGTTCCTGACCAAGAATTTTTTTAGACTTCATGTAGCAAATATAGAATAAAGCATTTATAATCTTTTTTGTCTGACATATACATTTTTTGGTATGATAACCCAATGATAACTTTTATCCTGATGTAAAAAAAAGTATATTTGTGCGACAAATTATTAATGTATAAAAATAGAAAGATGAAATCGATAAATGATATAAGTTTTAAAGGGAAACAAGCCGTTATTCGTGTAGATTTTAACGTGCCTTTAGATGGAGATTTTAATGTGACGGATATTAACCGTATTGAGGCGGCTAAACCTACAATCGTAAAAATTTTAGCAGACGGAGGAAGTGTTGTGTTGATGTCTCATTTAGGACGTCCAAAAGGAAAACAAGACAAATATTCATTACGTCACATTGTGCCTACGGTGAGTGAGGTTTTGGGTGTGTCTGTAAAATTTGTTTCAGATTGTATAGGAGCAGAGGTACAACAAGCGGGAGATGATTTAAAAGCGGGAGAAGTTTTGTTACTAGAAAATTTGCGTTTTTACGAGGAAGAAGAGGCAGGAGATGTGGAGTTTTCAAAAAAATTAGCTCAATTAGGAGATGTTTATGTGAATGACGCTTTCGGGACAGCGCATAGAGCACATGCTTCAACAACAATAATTGCTCAATTTTTTAGTGATGCTAAATATTTTGGGTTATTGTTAGAAAAAGAAATTGAAAGCTTAAACAAAGTATTAAACACAAGTGTTAAGCCTGTTACAGCTATCTTAGGAGGTTCTAAAGTGTCTTCAAAAATCACTGTTATCGAAAATATTTTAGACAAAATTGATCACATGATTGTTGGTGGAGGTATGACGTATACTTTCGTGAAAGCATTAGGGGGTAAGGTAGGAGGATCTATCTGCGAAGATGATAAATTAGAATTGGCTTTAGATATTTTAAAGAAAGCAAAAGAAAAAGGAGTAGAAGTGCATATTCCGGTAGATGTTGTGGCGGCAAATGATTTTTCTAATGATGCTGAGACTAAAATTGTACCTTCAAATGATATTCCTGATGGATGGGAAGGTTTAGATGCAGGCCCTGAAACCTTAGCTCAATTTGACAAAGTGATAAAAGCCTCTAAAACGATTCTATGGAATGGTCCTGTAGGTGTATTCGAAATGGAAACTTTTGCTAAAGGAACAATTGCAGTTGGAGAGTCAATTGCTGAGGCTACAGCTAACGGAGCCTTTTCTCTAGTTGGAGGAGGGGATTCAGTAGCAGCAGTGAAGCAGTTTAAATTAGATTCTAAAATGAGTTATGTGTCAACAGGTGGAGGAGCCATGTTGGAAATGTTAGAAGGTAGAGTTTTACCTGGAGTAGCTGCTATTTTAGACTAATTTTATACTTAAATAATATTATTGATATGTCTTAGGCGCATGCGCCTAAGACATATTTTACATTAGGACTATGCATTTTAAGATTGGAGTAGTAACATTTTTATTGTTGTCTGTGTTTACGCATGGGCAAAAGACAGAACAATCTGACCAAGAATATTTAGATTCGATCAAAGCTACTTTTATAGATCATCAGTCGGCTACTAAATTGGAGACAAAATGGCTAAAGGAGGTGTTTACTGATGATTTATTTAATGAATTTCAGCAAACCTTAGCAGACTCTACAGTAGAGAAAATAATCGACTACGACCTACCTACAGAAACCCTCAAAAAAAGATTACAAAAATTAAATGCTAAAACCCCTTTCGAAGTGGTGTATAATCCATCTTTGGAAAAGGTGATTCGTTATTATTTAAAAAACAGAAAGTTTTCGTACGAACGATTGATTGCGGCTTCTAAGTACTACTTTCCTTTGTTCGAAGCGAAGTTATCCCAATATAATTTACCTCTTGAAATAAAATACCTCGCTATTGTAGAATCTGCGTTGAACCCCAAAGCTATATCCAGAGTAGGAGCCTCGGGGTTATGGCAGTTCATGTATAACACAGGAAAGGAATATGATTTAAATATTGATTCCTATAAAGATGAACGCTACGATCCAGTAAAATCGACTGAAGCTATGTGTCAATATATGCAAAATATGTATCACATATTTGGGGATTGGAATTTGGTTTTAGCGTCCTATAATGCTGGTCCAGGGAATGTAACCAAAGCCATTAGACGAGCTAATGGAGAGAAAGATTATTGGAAAATAAGACGTCATTTGCCAGAAGAAACTCAGGGGTATGTTCCTGCTTTTTTGGCTACGATGTACGTTTTTGAATATCATGAAAAGCACGGTATTAAGCCTAACCCGACTACGCGCAGTATGATGAAGACGGATACTATCGTAGTGAGGGAAACAGTAGCTTTGGAACATATTTCTGAGCTATTAGATATTCCTTATCCAGAGTTGCAGTTTTTAAACCCAGCTTATAAGCTAAATATTGTGCCTAAAATTGAAGGTCAAAAAAACATTTTGAGATTGCCAATCAATAAAATAGGCGTGTTTGTGTCTAATGAAGATGCTATTTATGCCTATTGTAGAAGAAAGCTTGAAAAGGGAAAAGCTACAGATAAAGAAGAAAAGGTAGAAGAAAGTGAAGAGTCTGTAAAAAAATCTAATGTCTCGTATCATATTGTCAGAAATAGAGAAACGTTGTATAGTATAGCAAGACAATATGGGGTCAGTATTCAGGATATCGTAAATTGGAATTCCATTAAACCAGATGAAATAGCGATTAACCAAAGGTTGGTCATTCATACCAAAGACGCCGCTCCCTTAGCCCAAAAGTATCACGTTGTAAAAAGAGGAGAAACCTTATCTGTTATTGCCAGTAAATATAAAGGCGTAACAGTTTCCAAATTAAAAATGTGGAATAATTTAAAATCAAACAATTTGCAAATAGGTCAACGATTAAAGCTGTCAAGATAATAGAATAAATAGAAGACTATGAAAAAGTTTATTGTGATAATAGTGGGACTGGTAATTACAGTGGGGTGTAAAGAAAAAAATGACGAGCCATATAAAGGAGAGTCCTCAGGAGTGATAAATAATGTGTCTGTAATAATAGATAACGAACTTTGGAATTCGCCAGTTGGAGACTCTATTCGTTATGTTTTGGCTGCTGAGGTAGAAGGTCTGACTCACGCAGAACCTCTTTTTAATCTCAATCAGTATCCTACAAATATCTTTAAAGGATTTATGCGGAATAGTCGCAATATTGTGATTGTTGCAGAAGGAAAAGAAGATGTTTTTGCCATAGAGGAAGATCGTTTTGCAAGGCCTCAGAATGTGGTATTTGTGACAGGGTCTTCAAAAGAAGCAGTAATTCAGTTGTTTAAAAAAAATGCAGAAGCAATTGTGAAATCCATTCAACGAATGGAAGTAAAAGAAAGACAGCAAAGAATCAAAAAAGCCCTATTAAATACAACTAAAATTGAAAAAGAATTAGGTGTAACGTTGTCTATTCCTACAGCTTATGCGTATGCTATGGAGAGAGAAAAATTCTTTTGGCTGAAAAAGGAAATTCCCTCAGGGAATTCGAGTGTGTTGATTTACGAAGTGCCAATTCATAAATTAGAAAACGACACAACAGCAATGGCTAACGTGATAGCGGTCAGAGATTCTATAGGCAAACAGCATATTCATGGAACGTTAGATAACACCTACATGGGTACAGAGGTGGCTTATGCCCCGTATTTTTATCAAATTGATTTTAAAGAAAAACCTACCTATTTAACTAAAGGTTCTTGGGAATTGCGTAACGATTTCATGGCCGGTCCATTTATCAACTACGCCATTAAAGATGAAAAGAATAATCGTTATGTGGTGGTAGAAGGATTTGTATATGCGCCTTCTAAGCCCAAAAGAGATTTAGTACAAGAATTGGAGTCTATTATTTTGTCGGTTGAAATACAATAATGCGGTCATTTGTGTTTGTATTTGTAGGGGTCTTAAGTTTAGTTTCCTGTCAGCAGGAAAAGAAACCAATTAAGGACAATGGTTCAACAACAGATACCATTCATAAACCAAAATACGATCTCAAAACCGTAAAGATTACCGATGAAAATGTAGTTGATTTCTTGTCTTGGTACGGAAGTTTTAATCCTGAAAAGGAAGTAATTTTTCATACCAAATTTGGGGATATTGAGGTGGAACTTTTTGAAGAAACACCTTTGCATCGTGCCAATATGATTTATTTAGTTAAGAAGAATTATTATCATACGACTTATTTTCATCGTGTAGTAAAGGGGTTTGTGGTGCAAGGGGGTAATTCAGATGATCTTAAAACCAGAAAAGCGCGCAGGGCAATAGGAGAATATACCATCCCTGCGGAATTTAGAGAGGACTTTAAACATGATTTTGCGATGCTTTGTTCGGCTCGTTCTTGGGAAGATAATCCAGAAAAAAGAAGTAGTCCATTTGAGTTCTACTTTGTGCACAATCGCACAGGAGAGCATCACCTCAACGGAGAGCATACGGTGTATGGTAAAATTACCAAAGGAATTTCAGTATTGGATAGTATTGCCAATCAACCCACAGATAGGGGGGATTATCCTTTGTTTAACATCCTTATTGAGGCTTCATTAAAATCGAAAGATAATGTACAGTAAAGAAGAAGCTGCCCGAATAAAAAGGGAGTTTTGGACACAATTTGGTCAGGAATATTCGCGAAAGTGGTTGTTGTATGACACCAAAATCAAAGACGTAGCTTTTAAGTTTTATGCAGATACCAAAAAGGCAGGTGTCTATTTAGACATTGAGCCAAAGAATGAAAATACCCGAAAAATATATTTTGAAAAACTATTTTCACTTCGTAACATTTTATTAGAAGACTTTATTCCAGAGTTGGAATTTGACGAAGAAATCGCTCTCGAAAATGGTAAAATAATCAGTCGTGTAGGAATTGAAAAAACAGGTGTTTGCATTAATAACCCTAAAACTTGGGAAGAAATATTCAACTTCTTTTATGATAATATGGATGCCTTCGAACGCTTTTTTTATGAGTACGAGGACTATATTAGAGATTTAGAGTTGAATACCTAAGCCGTTTATATTATCTTTGCCGCTTACTAAAATTTGACACAAATGTTCGATAATTTAAGCGATAAGTTAGATAAAGCGTTACATGTCTTAAAGGGACATGGTAAAATCACCGAAGTTAACGTTGCAGAGACCTTAAAGGAAGTGCGTAAAGCCTTACTTGACGCCGATGTTAACTTTAAAATTGCCAAAGAATTTACGGCCAAAGTAAAAGACAAAGCAATTGGTGCCAATGTATTGACAACACTACAACCGGGTCAGTTAATGGTAAAGCTCGTTAAGGATGAGTTAGCCGAATTGATGGGAGGTGATGCTGCTGGAGTAGATTTGTCGGGCAATCCTTCTGTGATTTTGATGTCAGGTTTACAAGGTTCTGGTAAGACGACTTTTTCTGGAAAGTTAGCCAACTACCTTAAAACAAAGAAAAACAAAAAGCCATTATTAGTAGCGTGTGATATTTATCGTCCTGCGGCAATTGATCAGTTGCACGTAGTGGGAGAGCAAATAGGAGTAGAAGTATACTCTGAAAGAGAAAACAAAAACCCAGTTTCGATTTCTCAAAATGCAATTGCTTACGCCAAGTCTAATGGTTATAACATAGTGATTGTCGATACAGCAGGTCGTTTAGCGATTGATGAGCAGATGATGACTGAGATTGCCAATGTGCATCAAGCTATCAAACCAAACGAGACCCTGTTTGTGGTGGATTCTATGACAGGTCAGGATGCTGTAAATACAGCCAAAGCCTTCAATGATCGATTGAATTTTGATGGAGTAGTGTTAACCAAGTTGGACGGTGATACACGTGGTGGAGCGGCTATAACCATTAAGTCTGTAGTTAACAAGCCTATTAAATTTATTGGTACTGGCGAGAAAATGGATGCGATAGATGTATTCTATCCGACTCGTATGGCTGATCGTATCTTAGGGATGGGAGACGTTGTTTCCTTAGTGGAAAAGGCACAAGAGCAGTTTGACGAAGAAGAAGCTAGAAAACTACAGAAGAAAATTGCCAAAAATGAGTTTGGATTTGATGATTTCTTAACCCAAATTCAACAAATTAAGAAAATGGGTAGCATGAAGGATTTAGTGGGGATGATTCCTGGAGCGGGAAAAGCTTTAAAGGATGTGGAAATCGAAGACGATGCCTTTAAACATATAGAAGCTATAATTTACTCGATGACTCCAAAGGAGCGTCAACAACCAACACTTATTGATGTCAAACGCAAAAATAGAATTGCTAAAGGTTCAGGGAGATCAGTGCAAGAAGTCAATCAATTAATGAAGCAATTCCAACAGATGAGTAAGATGATGAAAATGATGCAAGGTGGCGGAGGTAAAAACCTTATGAGTATGATGGGTGGAATGCGAGGAATGAGATAGAAAAAAATAGAAATATGCAAATATTAGACGGTAATAAGATATCTAACGATATTAAAGAAGAGATTGCTGCTGAGGTAGTCAAAATCAAAGAAAGAGGAGAAAAGGTGCCTCACTTGGCTGCTGTTTTGGTAGGGAGCAATGGAGCAAGTTTAACCTATGTAGGGAGTAAAGTACGCTCTTGTGAAAAGATTGGTTTTGAATCTACTTTGGTTAGTCTACCTGAAACCATCACTGAAGAGGAGTTGTTGGTGAAAATTGATGAATTGAATAATGACGATGAAATAGATGGATTTATAGTACAGTTACCTTTGCCAAAACACATTGACGAGCAAAAGATATTGTTGGCCATTGATCCAAGAAAAGATGTGGACGGTTTCCATCCAGAAAATTTTGGAAGAATGGCTTTAGAGATGGAAACGTTTATTCCAGCTACACCGTTTGGGATTATGGAGTTGTTGAAACGTTATAATGTGGAAACATCAGGAAAACATACTGTGGTAATTGGTAGAAGCCACATTGTGGGACGTCCGATGAGTATCTTGATGAGTACTAAGGGAAATCCTGGAGACTCTACGGTTACGTTAACACATAGTCGAACAAAAAATATTGAAGAGTTTACCAAGAATGCAGATATCATTATTACGGCTCTAGGTGTGCCCAATTATCTGAAAGCAGATATGGTGAAAGAGGGTGTTGTCGTGATTGATGTAGGGATTACACGAGTGCCAGACGAAACGCATCCAAAGGGATATGTGATTAGAGGAGATGTGGATTTTGAAGCAGTAAGTCCTAAATCATCGTACATTACACCAGTACCAGGAGGGGTAGGGCCAATGACTATTGCAATGTTGTTAAAAAACACACTATTAGCTAGAAAAGTACAGAATAAATAAAAAAATTATGATAGCAATAAATGAATATTTTGACGGGAACGTTAAATCTTTAGGTTACCAAACAGCAATCGGGAAATCTACTTTAGGAGTAATGGAACCAGGAGCGTACGAATTTGGCACTTCGCAACACGAAACCATGATTGTCATCGAAGGAGAAATGACGGTTAAGTTACCAGGCTCAGAAGACTGGGGAGTGTATAAGGCAGGTCAATCTTACGAGATTGATGCCAATCAAAAATTCCAAGTAAAGGTGGATGTACAAACGTCTTATTTGTGTCAGTATAAATAGGAATTTGAGATTTAGCAATAAACAATAAAGCCTGTCGATTTTCGACAGGCTTTATTGTTTGTGTAAATGGAAAGACTTACGCCTTACAACTAATACTTATTACTTCCTATACTTTTTAGTGTCTTCAAATACTTGTTCCAGTATTTGTCGTTCTTTTTGGTCAAACACCATATGTCTTCTTTCCATAACTTTTTCAGCCGTTTCAAACGCTTTTGAGGTGAGGTAAGTAGTCATGCCGCTAGATCCTCCCCAGGAGTAACTTGGGATAAAATTTCTAGGGAAACCACCACCAAAAATATTGGCACAAACGCCCACTACAGTTCCCGTATTAAACATGGTATTAATACCGCTTTTACTATGGTCGCCCATCATCAAACCGCAAAATTGTAAACCCGTATCAGCAAATCGCTCTGTTTCGTAACTCCATAGTTTTACGGAAGCATAATTGTTTTTGAGATTAGAGGTGTTGGTGTCTGCGCCTAAGTTGCACCATTCTCCCAAAACAGAATTGCCTAAAAAACCGTCATGCCCTTTGCTAGAATAACCAAACAGTACAGAGTTGCTAATTTCGCCACCTAAACGACATTCAGGACCAGCCGTGGTAGCACCATATATTTTAGCTCCCATTTTGACTTGAGAATGTTCGCCCAAAGCAAAAGGTCCTCTGATTACACAACCTTCCATGATAAGGCTATCTTTTCCAATATAAATCGGGCCGGATGAAGCGTTTAAAACAGAAAAACTTAATTCAGCTCCCTCTTCAATAAATATATTTTCTGGATTAACAGTTTGTATCGTTTTTGGAATGGGTTGTGATTCTCTATCCTTTGTGACTAAGTCAAAATCTTCGCGGAGGGCTCTATCATTTTTTTCGAAGATGTCCCAAGTATTTTGTACTCTTAGCGCGTTACCGTTGTATTGAAAGATTTCATACTCATCAAAATCCACCTCTTCTTGAGTTTCTTCTGTAAAAAAGGCAACAATTTCATCCTCCTGAAAGAGCGCTTGATTAGGCTGTAAGTTTTGGATTAATTCCACCAATTCCTCATTAGGACAGTACGATGCATTAATCATAATATTTTCAGCTAATTCAACCATAGGATACTTTTCTGACAAGTATTCTTCAGTAAGAGTGCTTATGGTATTGCCTAAGTGTAGTTCCCATTTTTCTCTGATGGTTAAAATTCCAATTCGGATTTCAGCTACAGGTCTCGTATAAGTGAATGGAAGTAGGGCGTCGCGTACTGTTCCATCAAAAAGTATATAATTCATCAGTATCTATTTGCTTTCCAAAAATAGCCAAAATGAGTGATGTAAACGACGATATAGAGCACAAAAAAGCCCGAAATTATTATTCCGGGCTCAATAACAAAATCTCGATTGAGATTTATTTTTTTTCTTTCTCGTTTAACGCTTGAGAAAGTTCCAGAGAAACAGCGGTTTTGTCAAACAATAACTTGCCTGCCATTGTTTCTACTACTATTGTTTTCTCGTTTACTTCAACCACTTTTGCGTGTAGACCGCTTCGGGTCACGATTCTCATGCCTGGTTTTAAGCTTTCTTCAAAAGCTTTTTCTTGTTTTTGTTTTTTTGATTGTGGTCTAATCATAAAAAAATAGATTACCACAAACATTAAAAGAAAGGGTGCAAATTGCTGTAATTGTTCCATATTATTCTTGTTTATCTTTAGGAGTAACAGAAGCTTTAAACTTTAATTGGTATTCGCCTTCTGCTGTATTTGTTTTAACGGTTACTGATTTGTTTTGTTCTCCTGGTTTTCCAGAAGAGTTAAATTCTAATTTTATATCTCCTGACTCTCCTGGAGCAACAGGTGTTTTAGTGTAGTCTGGCACAGTACATCCACAAGATGGTTTTACATCAATGATGTATAATTCTGACTCTCCTGTATTGGTAAACTTAAAGACATGTTCTACTTTATCCCCCTCATTGATGGTTCCAAAGTCAAATTCTTCCTCTTCAAATTTAATGACAGGTAATTTTCCAGCTTCAGATGCTTTTTGTTCTGCTTCTGCTACTTTAGTTTCATCAATTTGTGAAGAAGCATCAATTTTATTCTGACATGCAGTTGATGCTAATCCTACTAATGCAATACTTAATAAAAGGTATTTTTTCATGATTATTTGGTTTTAGTGTTAGTTATAATAGTCCTCTTCCGATTTTGTTAATTCTTTTAGCTTGTGTGTATTCTTTGGATAATTTATCTAAGATTCCATTAATGAATAGACTGCTCTTGGGAGTCGCATATTCTTTGGCAATCTCAACATATTCATTAATCGTTACCTTAACAGGAATCGACGGAAAATGCAAGAGTTCAGCAATCGCCATTTTTAAAATAGTTCTGTCTAACTCTGCAATACGCTCATTATCCCAATTAGGTGTTTTGTCGGCAAATTCTTGAGCTAGTTTTTCATCGTTTAAAATTACTTTTCTGAACAGTTGAGTGGCAAAATCCTTGTCCTCTATGTCTTTGTAAACATTAGGTGTTTTAAAATTGCCATATATTTTTAATTGCTCTATTTTTTTAACTAATAAGGTGTTGACGATAGGAATGTCGTCTGACCAAGATAAGTTAAGGTCTTCGAGATAGTCGTTCAGTTTTTCGTTAGGAGCAATGATTTCTGTAAAAACAGCAACGATAAATTGTTTGTCTTCTTTTATCGAAGGATTTTCGAGTTTGATATAATCACTGTACAGTGTGCTGTTTTTTATTTCTCCAAGAATGTTTTTGAGGTACGAATCATCAATAGACCAGTTGCTGATTTTCTTTTTCTTAAGGATTTCTTTTAGCCCCTCACTTT
The DNA here is from genome assembly GCA_020635875.1 of Flavobacteriales bacterium. Classification (GTDB taxonomy): domain Bacteria; phylum Bacteroidota; class Bacteroidia; order Flavobacteriales; family Flavobacteriaceae; genus Flavobacterium. The sequence continues at coordinate 365,651 of JACJYY010000002.1, read as the reverse complement.
CGGCTAAAGTCGTCAACACTTTGTTTTGCACAAAATTCATGTGCGGATTGATATCCGTACTAGACTTGATGATTTTTTGTTTGGACTTTTCAATAAAATCTTCCTCTAGTTCTTTCAGCTTGACTAAAGAAGAAGTTATAATCAAATACAAGTCGATGATATCATCAATGCTTTGATGAAGAAAACGCTCTTGTTGAGTAATGTCTGATGCTTGCTGAAGATGCATGGCATAAATGGCCTGCATAACTTTTACTCGAATGTGTCTTCTGTTTAGCATGTGATCTAAGAACTTTTTTGTTTTTGGTTTCCAAAATTGATGCAAAAGTATAAAATTATAAGCTAAATAATAGCGTGCCCAGAGGCAAAAAAGACATAAAAGAATGGTAAGCTATCAGATTAAATTATATTTGTCCTCAATAAATGTCGTGAGCCATAATTGACTATGAAATCATTACAGTATCTGAATCAATTCTTTTACAAGTACAAACATATGTTTGTGTTGGGTATTGTAATTACAATAATTTCTCAACTTTTTTCTTTATATACACCTCGCTTGATCGGAGATTCTGTTCGGGCTATTGAGGCTTATGATGTCACAATAAGTGCAGATAAAGAAATAGTCAAAGACTTATTGTTTAAAAATGTACTATTAATATTAGGAACGACATTAACTGCTGGTTTTTTTGCTTTTTTGATGCGACAGACATTGATAGTGATGTCCAGAAAAATCGAATTTGATTTAAAGAATGTCATTTTTAAGCAATATCAAGTGTTGTCTCTTGGTTTTTACAAAAAAAACAGAACAGGAGATTTGATGAATCGCATCACGGAAGATGTAAGTAAAGTAAGAATGTATATTGGTCCTGCTGTAATGCAAGCTATTAATACAATCATTAGGTTTTCTGTGGTGATTGTGCAGATGTATATCATTTCGCCTAGGCTTACTTTTTACACCTTATTGCCGTTGCCGATTTTGTCTTTTGCTATCTATAAGGTGAGTAAAGAAGTTGGTGTTCGCAGTACTGTTTTTCAGGAACAATTATCAAAATTGTCTAGCTTGTCTCAGGAACTATTCTCAGGAATTAGAGTAATAAAGGCGTATGGGACGGAGTCGCACAACGAAACTGAGATTGCTGCGATTTCTGAAGAAATGAAAGACAAAAACTTATCACTGGTTAAGGTCAACGCTTTTTTTGCACCCTTGATGATATTATTGATAGGTTCGAGTAGTTTATTGGTAGTCTACATAGGAGGGCTTATGTATATCGAAGGGCAAATAGATTCTATCGGTGTGATTGCCGAATTCATTATTTATGTAAATATGTTGACTTGGCCAGTGGCATCTATAGGATGGATTGTCTCGTTAGTGAAAGAAGCAGAAGTTTCACAAAAGCGAATCAATGAGTTTTTGGACATTATTCCGGATATAAAAAATGAGTGTAATGAGTCGTCGGTTATAAAAGGAGAGATTGATTTTAGGGATGTGACTTTGGTGTATGAGGATACCGGAATAAAAGGTTTAGATGGGGTTTCTTTACATATTGAATCAGGACAAAAAGTAGTAGTGTTAGGAAATACAGGATCTGGCAAATCGACTCTGTTAGCACTGGTTAGTCGTTTGTATGATGTGAGCGAAGGAGCGGTTATGATTGATGGTGTACCGATAGAAAAAGTCAATTTAAAAGATTTGAGAGCGGCTATTGGAGCGGTGCCTCAGGATGCTTTTTTGTTTTCTGATACCATCAAAAACAATGTCAAGTTTGGAGCTATGGGTGCGAGTGATCACGACGTAGAAGAAGTGGCAAAACAAGCTAATATTCATGACGACATTATGTCATTTTCTAAACAGTATGATACCGTTTTAGGAGAAAGAGGATTGACCTTGTCAGGTGGACAAAAACAGCGACTGTCCATTGCCCGAACCCTTATCAAAAGCGATGTCAAAATATTGCTTTTTGATGATTGTTTGTCAGCTGTTGACACAGAAACGGAGAAGAAAATACTGAAAAATATTTTGTCAAAAAGCAAAGATAAGACGACTTTAATTGTAAGTCATAGAGTCTCTACGGCTAAGTATGCGGACAAAATTATAGTGATGGATAAAGGTAAGATTATCCAAGAAGGAACACATCGCGAATTAAGTGAGCAGAACGGCTATTATAAGGACTTGTGTGAGAAACAGCGAAATAAAAAAGATTAAGGAAAAAGATTTGTTTGGTAAATCTTTTTTTTAGATTTTTGAAATTATAAAACAATAAAAAAATAAATAAAGAGAAAGATTATGAGCGATTATGATATGACAGATAAAGAAGAGATTTTCTCAAAGGTGTTGAGAGCTGGGAGAAGAACATATTTTTTTGATGTAAGAGCAACAAAAGCGGACGATTATTATTTGACCGTCACAGAAAGTAAAAAATTTACAGAACAAGATGGTTCATTCCATTTTAAAAAACATAAGATATATTTATATAAAGAAGATTTCGCTGAGTTTGCAGCAATTTTAGAAGAGATGACTTCATATATCATAAATGCAAAAGGAGATGAAGTGATTTCTGAAAGACACCAAAAGGATTTTAAAAAAGAATCTAATTACGAAGAGGCTTCTGGTGCTAAAGAAGGCGGTTCAGAAGGGTCAAGTAAATTTACGGATATTGATTTTGATGACATTTAATATGTTGTACAATGAAAAAGTTAAAAAGACCGCAATTGTGGTCTTTTTTTATGAATTAATTTAAGGGAAATGTTTGCATTAGAAAAAATAGAAAATCCCAACTTGTATGGATTGTTAGTTACATTAAGGGCAACTGTGTTGTTGTTGATTTCAGGTACAGTGATTGGGCTTTTGCATCAATGGGATTTGGTCTTAGCCGTAATATGTATGGTCAGAATTGGTTATTTTGTGTTTGTGAACGGTCCCAAGTATTTGGACGCCAATACGCTAAAAATCGTTTATTTGGGTATGGGTATAACCTGTGTGTCTGGAGTACTTACGGAAGCTCTTGGGATATACTTTGACTTTTGGAATTATCACGATTTAAGCGGAGGTCGGGTTTATCCGTTATGGTTGCCATTTATGTGGGCACTGTCTTTTTTGTTTTTGTTTAGGATTGAGTCTCGTTACATTAGGTTGCTATCACAAGTGACCTATTTTCAAAAGCTCTTAGTAACCGCATTTGTGTCTATGGTATTCCCAACAATAGGGGAGTTTGTTACGATTAACTTAGGAGTGTGGACGTACTATGATATGGGACCTCAATTGTGGGGGGTGCCTTATTTGGCAATGTTTCTATTGATGATATTACATACTACAATTTTTACTTTTTTGTGTTACTGGTGTAAAATAAAAAAGATAGAAACAGCGATATTTAAGTTTTAGTAGGAGGTAGTCAATAAGTCAACTAGAGTTAAATCTTAATAGAGTTAACAATAAGGTATTATTGACCTCTTTTTTATTAGAATATTATTTAGTACTTTCGTACCCGAAAAAAGGCAAATGATGAATTCAAATAACAGTTATTACAACACTTTTATATACCCGTTTTATCAGTAGGAGTACTGGGGTTGTTGTTGTGTTATTTGAACTATAATAAAATACAATCCCGATGATAGTCGGGATTTTTTTTTCTTTAGGTATGAAACAAATAGTGGGAATACAAGGGATTAAAGGGTCGTACCACCATCAGGCAGCTATGGAGTTTTTCCATAGCGATGTCGAGGTTGATGAGTGTATGACTTTTGATGGATTGGTCAGACGATTGATTGATGATAAGTCAGACTGTATTGTTATGGCTATAGAAAATTCAATTGTAGGCTCTATTATTCCTAATTACGCCTTAATTGATAAATACAATTTGAATATCGTTGGCGAAAAGTACATTAATATTCATCATCATTTGTTGTGTTTGCCAGGTCAAAAAATAGAGGATATTAACGAAGTACACTCTCATCCTATGGCTTTATTGCAGTGCAAGGAGTTTTTTTACGACTATCCGCATATTCGATTGGTAGAGGATTCCGATACTGCTGAAACGGCAAGACGCATACAACAGGGACAAATAAGAGGAATAGCTGCTATCGCTAGTAAGGTGGCTGCTCAGATGTACGGATTGGATGTTTTAAGTAGCGAAATACAGACCATAGAGACCAATATGACTCGTTTTGTAATCTGTTCAAAAGATGATCGCTTTAAGGTGTCTCAAGATGAGGTAAATAAGGCATCATTTAATTTTGAATTAAGTCACAAAAGAGGAAGTTTAGCTTCGTTTCTTAATGTAATGAGTGATTGCCGTTTGAACTTGACAAAAATTCAATCTTTGCCAAAAGCTGATACACCATGGAAGTACTCGTTTTTTGTGGCGGTTACTTTCGAGAATTATGACAATTACAAAAAAGCATTAGCGATATTAAGTATAATGGCAGAGAGTTTTAAGGTGCTTGGCGAATATAAAAATGGGCGCGTATGATACAAACCGCTGACAGATTAGACACAATAAATGAGTACTATTTCTCTATCAAGTTAAGAGAAGTACGAGGTTTGATGGCAGAAGGCAGGCCTATTATCAGTATGGGAATTGGTAGTCCAGATTTGGCTCCTAAACAAGAAGTGCTTGATGCCTTAACTAATTCCTTGCATGATGATTTGGCTCATCAGTATCAGAGTTATCAAGGGTTACCTGAGCTAAGACAAGGTTTTGCTGATTTTTATAAGAAATATTACAATGTTTCGTTTTCAATAGATAATGAGATATTGCCCTTAATGGGTTCCAAGGAAGGGATAATGCATGTTTCTATGGCTTTTTTGAATCCAGGAGACGAAGCATTGATTCCGAATCCAGGATATCCTACCTATACATCCGTAACCAATCTCGTTGGAGCAGTGCCAAAATATTACGATTTAACAGAGGCTAATGGTTGGTATCCTGATTTTGATGCGTTAGAGCAGATGGATGTGTCCAAAGTGAAAATCATGTGGGTAAATTATCCACATATGCCAACAGGAGCAAGTGGGGATCTCGGTGTGTATGAAAGACTTGTGGCATTTTGTAAAAAAAATAACATACTGTTAGTGAATGATAATCCGTACAGTTTTGTGTTGACCAAAAAGCCAATGAGTGTTTTTCAAATACCAGAGGCTAAGGAAGTAGCGTTAGAACTCAATTCGTTGAGTAAGTCGTTCAATATGGCAGGATGGAGAGTAGGTATGATTGTAGGAAACCCAGCATTGATTAATGCTGTATTGAAGGTGAAAAGTAATATGGACAGTGGTATGTTTTATGGTATTCAGAAGGGAGCTGTCGAAGCACTTAAAAATGAACAAGATTGGTTTGATGATCTCAACGAAGTGTACAACAGAAGACGCGAATTAATTTACCAGTTGGTTCATAAACTAGGCTTGACCTATGATAAAAATGCGGTAGGGATGTTTGTTTGGGCAAAATTACCAAACAATGGAGTTAGTGCAGAAGAGTTTATTGATAAAGTATTGTACGAAAAAAATATATTTATCGTTCCAGGAACTGTTTTTGGAAGTAACGGACAAGGTTATGTACGTTTTTCTTTGTGTGTCAAAGAAGACAAAATAATAGAAGCGATAAAGCGTTTTAATTAAGATTCAAAATGAAAGTTTGTGTCATAGGTGTGGGTTTAATAGGAGGTTCTTTGGTCAGAGACATAAAACGCCAATACCCCTACGCAACCATTTATGGAATTGATAAAAACCCAGCTCATGTCAAATTAGCAAAGGAATTAGGTATTATAGATGAAATTGCTAATTTTGAAAGCATTTCAGACGCTAAGGTTGTGATTGTTTCCATTCCAGTTAATGCTTTATTAAAGGAATTACCAGAGATTTTAGACAAAGTTGGAGATGATACAATTGTTTTTGAAGTAGGTTCGACAAAAAGACCTGTTTGTAAACTGGTAGAAAATCATCCAAAGCGCAGGAATTATTTGGCGACTCATCCTATTGCAGGAACAGAATTTTCTGGTCCAACAGCGGCGATAGAGGGTTTGTTCAAAGGCAAAACGAATATCATTTGTGAGTACGAGAAAACGGACGTAGTATTAGGGGCTTTTGCCGTATCTATTTTTGAAAAAATAGGCATGAAAATCCGCTATATGAAGCCAAAGTCTCATGATAAACATATAGCCTATGTTTCTCATTTGTCTCATATCAGTTCTTTTATGTTAGGGAAAACAGTAATTGAGAAGGAGAAGAATGAGCGTGATATATTTGATATGGCGGGCAGTGGATTTGAGAGTACAGTGCGATTGGCAAAAAGTTCACCAGCCATGTGGACACCTATTTTTGAACAGAATAGAAAGTATGTGACAGAATCGTTAGGCGAGTATATTGATAACCTAAAGCGATTTAAAAAATTATTAGAACAAGAAGATTACGAAGCTGTTTTCGAAGAAATGGAATCAGTAAATAGAATAAAAACAATTTTAGAAGGAATAAGAACACCGAAATAATAGAACAATGGAAAACAAAAAAGAAATGAGAACTTGGTTGGATAATATGAATTTATCCCATCCCTTAGTGATAGCAGGACCTTGTAGTGCGGAAACAGAAGAACAAGTATTAGCTGTAGCTCATCAATTAAAAGATTCAGATGTAACCGTATTTCGTGCTGGTATATGGAAACCAAGAACTCGTCCAGGAGGTTTTGAAGGCGTAGGAGAAATCGGTTTAAAATGGTTGAAAAAAGCCAAAGAAGAAACAGGACTATTAATGGGTACTGAAGTAGCTACAGCGGCACACTGTAAATTAGCTCTAGAATATGACATCGATGTTTTATGGGTAGGTGCACGTACAACAGCTAATCCATTTGCTGTACAAGAAATTGCTGATACTCTAAAAGGAACTGATAAAATCGTTTTAATCAAAAACCCGGTCAATCCTGATTTGGCCTTATGGTTAGGAGGAGTTGAGCGTTTATATATGGCAGATATAAAAAACTTAGGAGTTATTCACAGAGGTTTTTCTACCTACCAGAAAACGAAGTATAGAAACATTCCAGAATGGCAAATTGCAATCGAATTACAAAATAAATTTCCTGATTTACCATTAATCATTGACCCTTCACATATTACTGGAAATCGTAACATGATTCTTGAAGTAACACAAGAAGCTTTGGATTTGAATTATGATGGTATGATTATCGAAACGCACATCGACCCAGATAACGCATGGTCTGATGCGGCTCAACAAGTAACGCCAGATGCCTTAAAACAAATTTTCAAAGATTTGAAAGTGAGAAAAGAGAGTGGAGACACGGCTGATTTCGAGCAAAAAATGGGTAAATTAAGAGCTACTATTGATGTGTTAGATGCTAATTTGTTAGAGTTATTAGGAAAAAGAATGCAAGTGGCTAATGAAATCGGACAAGTGAAAAGAGATGCAAACGTAGCTGTATTACAAAATACGCGTTGGAATCAAATTTTAGATAAAATGGTGGCGGAAGGGTCTAAAAAAGGACTGAGTGAAGAATTTGTGAATAAAATATTTAAAGCCATACATCAAGAATCGATTAATCATCAAGAATCGATTATTAATAGTTAATAAGGCATTAAATGACGGGGTTAGTTTATAAATCAACCGGAAGCTGGTATACTGTTAAATCAGAAGAAGGTTTGGTTTATGAATGCCGAATGAAGGGAAAGTTCCGTTTAAAAGGCATTAAGAGTACAAATCCTATCGCCGTTGGTGATTACGTTGATTTTGAATTAGAAGAGAAGTCGGATGCCGTTACAGGGTTAATTCATCATATTCATGATCGGAAAAACTACATTGTAAGAAAGTCCGTTAATTTATCTAAACAAACCCATATAATTGCGTCCAATATTGATATTGTTTTTTTGTTGGTCACAATAAACAACCCGCCTACCTTAACGGGATTTATAGATCGCTTTTTAGTAACTGCCGAAGCCTACGGGATTGAGGCAGTTTTGCTTTTTAATAAGGTGGATACCTATGATGAAGCCACTAAAGATGAACAGTTATATCTGGAGTACATCTATAGTTCAATTGGTTATAAATGTCTTGAAATTTCTTCTACGGAAGGAACAAACGTAAATCAGCTGAAAGAGTTGATGAAGGATAAAGTGAGTATGTTTTCTGGGCATTCTGGAGTAGGAAAATCGACTTTGGTAAACGCTATAGAATCGTCACTCAACTTGAAAATTGGAGCCATTTCGGAAGCTCACCAGCAGGGACAACATACTACTACCTTTGCAGAGATGTTTGATTTGTCCTTTGGGGCAAAAATAATTGATACCCCAGGAATTAGAGGTTTTGGAATTGTGGATATTGAGCCTGGGGAGTTAAGCAAATATTTTCCAGAATTTTTGGCCATCCAAGACCAATGCAAGTTTAATAATTGTTTGCATAAAGACGAGCCTAAATGTGCCGTCAAGGAAGCGTTAGAAAACAATGAAATTGCATGGTCGCGATATAAGAGTTACTTACAAATGCTAGAAGGAGACGAAACCTATTATCGGAAAGACTCGTATGATTTTGAATAGAAATCAAATCATTATAAAGCATTACACAATCTAATGTGTTATTTTTGAATAAATAAAATGTCAGCTAATGATTACATATTTAAAAATAAACGGATTTAAGTCCTTTCATAATTTTGAAATGGAGTTTACTCCCTTTACTGTTATTGCTGGAGCTAATGCCTCTGGGAAAAGTAATTTATTTGATGCCCTGACTTTGTTATCTAGATTAGCTGAGACGGATAATCTAAAAAGGGCATTTAATGAACAAAGAGGTGAGTTTATAGAGCTATTCACGCAATATGGTGATGACAATCATGCTATGGAAATGGAATTTGTTGTTGAAATGCTTGTAAATAAAAGTGTTAAAGATGCTTGGGGAAATGAATCAAAATTAAAGTACACAAGGCTAAAATATGAGTTATCAATCAAGAGAATTACAAATTCAGCAGGAATTGAAGATTTGGTAGTATCAAAAGAAAATTTATCAAAACTAAATCATCAAGAAGATGTTTGGGTAAATAAAATTATACCAAAAAAATCATTAGAATATTGGAGGCCAAAAGTAGGAACAGGAAAAAGAGGGATTCCTTATATTGAAACTGTCAATGAAAATGGATTAGATATAATACATGTTCCTCAGGATGGAGTGCAAGGAGGTAATAAGAGAAGATTTCCCTTAAGTAATGCGACTAGAACTGTTTTGAGTAGTTTTGATACTGTAGATTTTCCACATGTATTAGCGGCAAAAGAAGAAATGAAAAGTTGGAAGTTTTTACAGTTAAATCCAGAAGATTTAAGACAGGCGACGAGTAAAAACAACGGCGAAGACACAATTTCTATAAGTGGGAAAAATTTGGCGGCTGCATTATTTAGAATCCAACAAACCGATAAATATATACTAAAAGAAATTTCTAGAAAGATTAATAGCTTTTTGCCGAATTTTATCGAGGTAGGTGTTATAGATGACAAGGAAAGCAAGCAGTATTTGATTAAACTTAAAGACGTTGATAAAAAAGAGTTTTCGTCAAGAGTGTTGTCAGAAGGAACGTTACGGATTTTAGCCCTATGTATACTAGAGTTTGACGATAAACATACAGGTTTATTGTGTTTTGAAGAACCAGAAAATGGTATACATCCTTTTAGAATTAAAGCAATGACTGATTTGCTAAAAGATTTGAGCGTGGACTTTAATGAAATGGAATTCCCTCTACGACAGGTTATAGTTAATACTCATTCTCCAGTTTTAGTAGGTAATATGATGAAGTGGAAAGAGGATAAAAATGTAAGTATATGGTATGCTCAAATGAGAACTTCTATTTTAAACATTAATCAAAACAGAATGAAAGTAAATTCTACAAAAATTAGTCGTGTAATTAAAGATGATACTACTTCACAATTAAATATTGTGTTTTCAGAACAAGACCGAAAATTAACCTTAGCAATTGTAAAAGATTATTTACAGACAGCTGAATTTGAGGATTCAATAGTTTTATAGGTTATGAGTAATTTTATTCTTGCAGGTCTTTTTACGGAAGGAACAACAGATGTTAGGTTTTTATCTAGTGTAGCTGAAAGAACTCTTGAAGAAGTTGCATTTGATTGCACAGGAGATATTGAAACTAAAGTAGAAATTATTAATATAAACAAAACAGGATTAAATTTTAACGAGCAAGTGCTAGAAGCTTCAAGGGTTGCTTTTAACAAGTTTGGAATTTTAATTTTGTTTGTTCACACGGATTCTGATTCAGTCTCTGATGAGATAATTTTCCAAACAAAAATAATTCCTGCTGAAAACACACTAATGACTCAAGATGACTCGTGCTGTAAAAATATCATTGCAATTGTTCCAGTTCAAATGACAGAATCTTGGATGTTAGCGGATAAGCAATTACTTAAAGAAGAAATAGGTGTTGTAAAATCAGATACTGATTTAGGTATTCATTTACATCCAGAATCTATTACAAATCCAAAAAATGTAATAGAAAATATAATTCGTATTTCAAAAGAAGATTTATCAAAAAGAAGAAGAAGTAAGGGGCTAAACATTTCTGATTTATATCAAATTATTGGTCAGAAATTAGATATGGCAGAACTAGAAAAACTACAATCATATCAAAAATTTAAAAAGTCTCTTGTGAATAAATTACGAGAATTGAACTTTTATCACAAACAATGAAAGTAGTCATACAGCGAGTTAGACATGCCCATGTCAAGGTAGATGATGTGGTTATTGGTCAAATCCAGAAAGGTTTGATGGTGTTGGTAGGTGTTGATGTCGAAGATAATCCTAGTGACGCTGATTGGTTAGTGGGTAAAATCATTAATATGCGGATTTTTGAAGATGTTAATGGAGTGATGAATGTTTCTGTCAAAGATATTGACGGAAGTATTTTGGCCATAAGCCAATTCACTTTACGAGCCAGCACCAAAAAGGGGAATAGGCCATCTTATATAAAAGCGGCTAAGCCTGATCAGTCTATACCCTTGTACGAATACTTTGTTCAGTCTTTAGAAAAAGAGTTAGGTAAGAAAGTAGAGACAGGCAAGTTTGGAGCAGACATGAAAGTAACCTTAGAGAATGACGGTCCTGTTACCATTGTGGTTGATAGTAAGTCTAGGGAATAATAACGCTAACTAAAAAAAAGGTAAGGTTGATTCACCCGAAGTATATAGTTTTATTCATGTTAATGCATTTAAGTTTTATAGGTGCACAGGATATTGAATACTCGGTGTTTTCAATTCCTGAAGAATTAAAACAAAACGCCAATTCAGTAATCCGGGAAGCTCACACGGAAATTACTGTACTAGGTCAACAAAAAATGACTATTTCAACGGTTAGAGTGGTCACTATTTTGAATGAATCAGGTTACAAGAATTTGCAAACGACTTTTTACTATAACAAATACGCTACAATAAAATCTATCTCTGGAGCCATTTACAATGCGTACGGAACCAAACTAAGTAGAATTACTAAGGCTAGTTTTAGAGATAAAAGTGCTAATGATAAATATCCCGTTTTTAAAAATATTGGGATGCTAGAGCTTAAATACACCCCTGTCGAATATCCTTTTACAATAGCATTAGAGCATACGGTAGAGTCTTCGAATACAGCGGTTATACCTGATTGGTTGTTAATTGAACATTACAATGAAAGTATCGAGGAAACAAGTTTGGTGTTTAGATCGGCCTCAGATATAGGTTTTAAATGGTTCGAAGAAAATTTTTCGCAGAAGTACACCATCGAAAAAAAGAATGAAGCGGATAAAATAATTTATTTTGCGTCAAAAGTTGCGGCAATCAATCCAGAGCTATCAGCACCCCATTTATCCAATATAGTTCCCAAAATTGTTTTTAGTGTAGAGCACTTTAGTCTCGAAGGAGAGGTAGGGACTGCAACCAATATGAAAGAGTTAGGGGATTGGTATTTTACTTCGTTTTTGGATGGCAATGATAAGTTGTCAAAGGAAACTAAAGCTAAAATTTTGACCCTAGTAGATACGGTAAAGACTCCATTAGAGAAGGCAAAATTAGTCTATCAATTTGTACAAAAACATACGCGTTGTGTGGATATGCCATTAGGTGTAGGAGGATGGAGGCCAGCAGAAGCAAAAGATGTAGCAAAGATAGGATATGGTGATGCCAAATCATTGGTAAACTATACAAAAGCATTATTGGATTTTGTAGAAATTCCGTCGTATTACACTCTAGTTTATGCAGATGAACAAGGCAAGAGGGATATCGAACATAAATATGTTCGTTTACAAGGCAATCATGTCATATTGCAAGTTCCTATTAAAGGCAAGGATTATTGGTTAGAATGTTCCAGTTTTGTGAGTCCATTTGGATTACAATGCGGTCATTCGGACGGACGAAACGTTTTTGTCATCAAACCAGAAGCCAGTGCAATTGTGACGACAGGGGCTTTTGGGACTTCTCAAAACAAAAGAAAAACAACAGGTCGTTATCAAATAACATCTGAGGGAGATATATCAGGAGAACTGAAGGTGGTTTCCTGTGGCTCCGAATACGAGCATGTGTTTTTTTTGGAAAGGCGATCAGAGCCCAAGCGGTTAACCTATTATAAAACCCGATACGCTAATTTAAATGACTTGACAGTAGATTCAATGACGGTAGCCAATAATCGTGACTTGTTTGAATTTACAGAAACTTTCAAGTTTAAGGCCAAGCGTTTTGGTAAAATTGTAAATAATGATTTGACATTTTCATTGAATGCGTTTAGTCAATACCCTTTGATGTACGAGAAAAATAAAAATAGAGCATATCCTGTAGAGATTTTATTAGGGAGAACCTATGTGGATGAGATTTTGATTGATTTCCCAGAAGGTTATGCCGTACAAGGAGAATTGTTGAACTTTGATGTGGATACAAAATACGGGACATACAAGACGGAGGTTGCCACTGTTTCTGATCAAACCATTTCGTACAAAAGAGAGTTTGTATTGCATTCAGGACAGTACGATGTTGCTGAATATGAAGATTTTAGGCTTTTTTTGGAACAAGTGATGAGGAACGATGTGTCAAAAATAGAATTAGTTGAAAGGAAGGAATAAAAGAGTAATTCAATAATTATGGATATAAAAAACGCACAATTAGCCGTTGATAGTTGGATAAAAGAACATGGGGTACGCTACTTTAATGAATTGACCAATATGGCTCAGTTAACTGAAGAAGTAGGTGAAGTAGCACGAATCATTGCCCGGCGTTATGGTGAGCAATCTGAAAAAGAGAGTGATAAAAATAAAGACTTGGGAGAGGAGTTAGCCGATGTGGTTTTTGTAGTTTTGTGCTTGGCGAATCAAACAGGGGTAGATTTACAACAGGCTTTTGATAAAAAGATGGATTTGAAAACCAAAAGAGATCATGATCGTCATCACAATAACGAAAAATTAAAGTAGGTCAGATGGATTTAAAAGTTAGAGTTCCTAATGGAATTAAAAGTGGAGAGATACAAATAACAGGATCCAAAAGTGAGACTAATCGCTTATTGTTGTTACAAGCGTTATTTAAAGGATTAATCTTGAATAATACGTCTAATTCAGATGATAGTGTAGTGATGACCAAGGCATTGTCAGGAAATGATGAAGTAGTAGATATCCATCATGCAGGTACAGCCATGCGTTTCTTGACGGCTTATTTTTCTATTCAAGAAGGAAGGACGGTAGTGCTGACAGGCTCTCAAAGAATGAAAGAGCGCCCCATCAAAATACTAGTTGAAGCATTAAGACAATTAGGAGCTTCTATTGTGTATGTAGAAAATGAAGGCTATCCACCAATCAAAATCGAAGGAAAGAAAATTACAGCCCACAAAATTGCAATGCCAGCCGATGTTAGTAGTCAGTACATATCAGCATTGTTGTTAATAGCCTCTGTATTAGAAAACGGAATGGAGATTGAATTGGTAGGGAAAATCACTTCCATACCATACATCAAGATGACTTTAGCTTTGTTAGAAGAGATAGGTGTAAAAACTGCCTTTGAAGGAAATATAATCAGGATTTTTAAAACAGAACAAAACTTTAAACCTATAACAGATACGCTTGTTGTGGAGTCAGATTGGAGTTCGGCCTCTTATTTTTTCTCGATAGTAGCTTTGGCGAAAGCCGACGTAACCATACAGATTTCAAGTTATAAACCGAATAGTTTACAAGGAGATAGTGCTTTAGTGAATTTATATGCAGCATTAGGGGTTGAGTCTGTTTTTGATGGCAATAAACTCGTATTGTCTAAGAAAAAAGGTTTTGTGCCAAAAGCCATTCAATTTGATTTGAACAATACACCAGATGTTGCTCAGACTATAGCTGTAACTTGTTTTGGTTTAGGAATAGCCTGTGAGTTAACAGGGTTGCACACATTAAAAATAAAAGAAACAGATCGTCTGGAAGCTCTTAAAACAGAATTATCTAAACTAGGAGCATCTATTGACGTGTCTGATGACACCTTGTGGCTAAAGGAAAGAACAACAATACATCCTAACGTTCATATCGCTACTTATAATGACCACCGTATGGCTATGGCATTTGCTCCACTAGCTATAGTGGAATCCTTGATAATAGATGATGCAGAGGTGGTGTCAAAATCCTATCCAGATTTCTGGAGGGATATGGAAATACTTGGTTTTACAAGGGAAGAATTAAATTAATTAAAAGATTTTGTTGGATTTACTTGACATCGCCCTTAGCGACATAGTATATTTGCAACCTATTTACATAAAAACAAACGCATGAAGTTATCTAATTTTGATTTTGATTTACCTAAAGAGTTATTAGCAGAACACCCAGCAGAAAATAGAGACGAATCTCGTTTGATGGTTATTCACCGAAAAACAGGTCAGATAGAACATCGTCTTTTCAAAGACCTAGTGGATTACTTTGATGATGGTGATGTGATGATCTTGAATAACACGAAGGTATTTCCAGCGCGTTTGTATGGAAATAAAGAAAAGACAGGGGCAAGAATCGAGGTGTTTTTGCTACGTGAACTCAATCAAGAGCAACGTTTATGGGACGTATTGGTAGATCCAGCACGTAAGATTCGTATCGGTAACAAATTATACTTTGGGGATGATGATTCCTTAGTGGCAGAGGTAATTGATAACACTACTTCTAGAGGACGTACGTTACGTTTTTTGTATGAGCATTCTTACGAAGAATTTAGAGCGAAGTTGGCTGAATTAGGAGAAACGCCAATCCCAAAATACATCAAAAGAGATGTGACAGAAGAAGATACAGAGCGTTACCAAACCATTTATGCCAAAGAAGAAGGTGCTGTGGCCGCTCCAACGGCAGGGTTGCACTTTTCTAAACATTTGATGAAAAGACTTGAAATCAAAGGAATTGACTTTCCAGAGATTACACTTCATGTAGGGCTAGGAACCTTTAATCCAGTGGAGGTAGAAGATTTGTCTAAGCACAAGATGGATTCTGAGCAGTTGATTATTACTCAAGAAACCTGTGATCGCGTTAACAGAGCCAAAGCTAATAAAAAGAAAATATGTTGTGTAGGGACCACATCCATGAGAGCGGTAGAGAGTAGTGTGTCCACACAACGTACGTTAAACCCTTATGAAGGTTGGACTAACAAGTTTATCTATCCGCCATATGACTTTAGTATAGCGGACTGTATGATTACTAATTTTCATACACCAAAATCGACTTTATTAATTATGATTTCTGCATTTATGGGACATGATTTAATGCAAAAGGCTTATGAGGAGGCAGTAGAGCAAAAATATCGCTTCTACTCGTATGGCGATGCAATGTTGATTTTGTAAGAATTGAAAAATTAAAAGATTGAAAGACATGAAATGACCCCAAAAGTTAGACATAACTTTTGGGGTCATTTTATATTATGAGGTAAGATTATTCCTTCATAATCTTAAGGTGTTTGAAAGCGCCTTTTTTATTGTTAATGACAACAATATAAGTACCTTGATTAAGAGAAGAAACATCTATGCTAGTCGAATTTCCAGAAGGGTTTGATTCTTTTACAAGTGCGCCCATTAAATCGTAGATTCTAACAGCAGTCATTATGTCGTCTCCAGTATCAATATGTAATACATCTTGCACAGGGTTAGGGTAAGCTTTTGCAACAGCGTTTTCGTCCGAAATGGCAAATTCTGAACTACCTAATGTATTAAAGTCCTGATGTCCATATAAACCAGTTCCTGTTCCTACAAGTAACTCGTCATAGAAGATAACATTGATTTTGGTGCCAACCGGATAGCTATAACCTAAATACCAAGAACTACCCGATAAATCATAAAAGTATATTTCGTGGTCAACGGCCACATAAATGGTGTCTTTTCCTCGAGTGATAGCATGTCCAATTTTATCTTGAACGACAGGGAAGCCAGTTACCGTAAACGGCGTCCATAAATTGGTACCATCAACGTCTTTGTAATAGGCGATGGGATGATTAACACCTACATCTGTTCCAGAAGCATAAATGATATTGTTAGTAGCATCTACGTATAAATCTTTAATGGTAGCGGAAATAGCATATCCCACACTGGTAGTCGAACCGTCCATGTCTTGAGTGACAGACGAGAAGGAAGACGTTCCGTCCCAAGTTAATTTATAGATGCTTCGTTGACCTCCAGAATTGTATTCTACTCCTACATAAGCATAGGTAGTTGTACCTTCTTTATGGAAAATAATATCCCATACATCAGCATCGTTACTTCCTGAAGATACAGTCAAATATTGTTGTTGCCAATTAGCACCGCCGTCATAAGAGTAAAATAAACCACCTTTATCAGAACCTTCAATATAGGCTCCTGCCAAAATTAAATTGGTATCCCATGGACAAACGGTAATCGCTTCAAAACGATAACCAATGCCTAGCCAGTTATAAGGAGCATCTTCGGGAGTGAAGACCTTTGTCCAGTTGCCTCCTGAATTAGTGGTTTTGTAAATTCTTGTATTTCCTACATAGGCTGAGGTAGGTGTGCCAGGCACTAAATCAGCCGAATAATAGGGTGATCCATCTCCATTAGGAAACATAGCGTTAGACCAGATTGGTGAAGTGGTATAATTAGTAACCATTCGTACTCCAGATTTTGATGCTAACCATGCTGTGTTTTTATCAACAGTCATGCTAAAATCATTAACCTGTACTGCTTCAATACCATTATTGATTTCGAAAATAGTACTGCCTCCGTCGATAGAAGCTCCAATGCCCTGATCTGTAGTCATTATCACTAAATTAGTATTGTTAGGGTCGGCATATACGGCTCCATCATTCGGGTGTGTTTCTAATCCTCCAGGCTTGCCAAATTCACTCCAAGATCCAGACTCTCCCTTATTGGTATTGTACAATTTGCTGAAATAAACCGCGTAACTGGTGCTGTTTCCAGAGAAATGGATGTTGTCTCCTGATACTCCGTTTTCGCCAGTGTTATATTCTGTCCAAGCCATTTCATCATCCGTATAGGCTATGTATTTACTGGCAGGTTCAGGAGTAGAGTGTCCGCCAATAAAGATTCTACCTGATGGAGAAATACCACAAGCTCTCCAATCATTTGATGCAGTTAGTGTGCTAGGGGTTATGTCGGTAAATGTTGTACTCGTTGTAAAAGCATTATGTACATCAGAAGATTTATAAAGCTTAAGAGAGGTGCCTGTTTCTTCATAAAAAAGATAAATCAGATTATTAACAGGATTCATTAAAATGTATTGTAGACCTGTAGAAGCAGGAATACTAACTTTATTGGAAGAAGCAATTGCCCCACTAGAGTCCAGTACACCATAAATAATCTCATTGTCTTTGATATAAAAAATAGTATTGCCTACGATGGCTACTTTTCTAATGAGCATGCTATCCTCAGTGGTGTTCACGGATGCAGAAGCATCGGTAGAATAGAGATTTTCGTTCACTACATAAAAAAGTCGACCAGAAGTTTGGTGTACAGCCATATTGCTGATGTATCCTAAATTTTGAGCATAACTCAAAGTAGGCATCACAGTCCATTTTTTGAAACTGTTGACATCCACAGCAGCCGTTTTGTAATCCGTATAAAAAACAGAATTAGCACTTTCTGTGGAAGCATAGATTCGGGTAGAGTCAGCCGTTTTGGCAAAGCCGTCAATGGCAAGGATACGTCCTCCATATACATTTTCTACGGAAGGTGCCTCAGTGGTCTGTGCCAATGAAAACTGAAAAAGGCTAAATGCAATCAGAGGTAGGGTGAGTTTTTTCATAATATTTGGGTTTTAATAAGTTATGGTTTTAAAGATATGAAAAATTAACTAAAAGTTAACAAAAAAGCCGTTATGAGCTAACTCATAACGGCTTTTGGCTTTTTAAAGTGTGATGAGATTACATCATGCCTGGCATTCCACCGCCCATTGGTGGCATTCCTGCGCTTTCTTCTTTGATGTCAACCAAAGCACATTCTGTAGTTAAAATCATACCTGCTACAGAAGCGGCATTTTCTAAAGCTACACGCGTTACTTTTTTAGGATCAATAATACCCGCAGCTAACATGTTTACATATTCATCTGTTTTAGCATTGTAACCAAAATCACCTTTACCTTCGGCAACTTTTGCCACAATAACAGAACCTTCCAGTCCTGCATTTTCTACAATTGTACGTAGTGGAGCCTCAACTGCTCTTGAAACAATTTGTACCCCTGTGGCTTCATCAGCATTTTCTGTTTTGATAGAAGCTAATACGTTTTTAGCTCTTAATAGTGCTACACCTCCACCGGCAACGATTCCTTCTTCAACCGCTGCTCTTGTGGCATGTAATGCATCATCAACACGGTCTTTTTTCTCTTTCATTTCAACTTCTGATGCTGCACCTACATATAAAACGGCAACGCCACCGGCTAGCTTGGCCAAACGTTCTTGTAGCTTCTCTCTGTCATAATCAGAAGTAGTGCTTTCCATTTGTGCTTTAATTTGATTTACTCGGTTTTCAATCATTGAAGCTTCTCCTGCACCGTTTACGATAGTTGTATTGTCTTTGTCAATAGTCACTTTTTCGGATGTACCTAACATTTCTAAAGTAGCGTTTTCTAAGGTGTGACCACTTTCTTCAGCGATTACAGTACCACCTGTCAAGATAGCGATGTCTTCTAACATAGCCTTTCTACGGTCTCCAAATCCAGGAGCTTTAACAGCGGCAATCTTTAAGGCACCTCTTAACTTATTTACGACCAAAGTAGATAGAGCTTCTCCGTCTACGTCTTCAGCGATAATTAATAACGATTTTCCAGATTGAGAAACCGGCTCAAGAATTGGTAATAATTCTTTTAGTGAAGACACTTTTTTGTCGTATAGTAAGATATATGGATTATCCAATTCAACTTCCATTTTTTCTGAATTGGTTACAAAATAAGGGGATAAATATCCTCTGTCAAATTGCATTCCTTCTACAACATCTACATAGGTGTCAGTTCCTTTGGCTTCTTCAACTGTAATAACACCTTCTTTACCTACTTTCCCAAAGGCTTCGGCAATTAACTCTCCAACCACTTCATCGTTGTTGGCAGATATAGAAGCTACTTGTTTTATTTTATCAGTAGTACTTCCTACTTCTTGAGATTGTTTGGCTAAGTCTGCTACGATGGCTTCTACAGACTTATCAATTCCTCTTTTCAAATCCATTGGGTTAGCTCCAGCTGCTACGTTCTTTAACCCTTCTTTTACGATGGCTTGTGCCAAAACGGTAGCTGTTGTTGTTCCATCACCTGCTAAATCGTTGGTTTTTGAGGCTACTTCTTTAACCATTTGAGCTCCCATATTTTGTAGCGTATCTTGTAACTCTATTTCTTTTGCTACAGAAACACCATCTTTAGTAACCGTTGGTCCACCGAAGGATTTTCCTATAATTACATTTCGTCCTTTTGGACCTAATGTTACTTTTACAGCGTCAGCTAAAGCATCTACACCTTTTTTTAGACCGTCTCTAGCTTCAATATCGAATTTTATTTCTTTTGCCATTTTTTCTTATTTTTTAATTAGATAATTGCTAAAATGTCGTCTTCTCTCATGATTAAATAATCTGTTCCTTCAAACTTTAATTCAGTTCCAGAATATTTTCCGTAAAGTACCGTATCACCTACTTTAACCGTCATAGGTTCGTCTTTTTTACCATTACCAATGGCTACTACTGTACCTTTTAAAGGTTTTTCTTTAGCTGTGTCAGGGATGTATAATCCTGATGCAGTTTGTGTCTCAGCGGCAACTGGCTCTACCAGTACACGGTCTGAAAGAGGTTTAATGTTTACTCCCATAATTGTATGTTTTTTTGATAAAATAATTATTAATAATGGTCTCTTCTAGGCACAAAGTATGCCATGTCATAAAACGAGACATTAAGACATTTTTTAGGTGTCAGGATGACAGCGATTTTACCCCAAAAGATCCTTGAGCGCATTGTCAATAGTCTCATGCTTGAACCGAAAGCCTTTGTCCAGTATTTTTTGAGCACTCACCCGTTGACTGTCATAAATTAAAGTATGCATTTCTCCTAAAATAAGACGCATTACAAAGCGAGGAATGGCAGGTAAAAAGAGAGGTTTCCTCAAAAGTTTCGCAATCTTTTTAGTGATTTCTTTATTGGTGGAAGGGGTGGGGGCAACTGCATTATAGGTACCTTGCCATTTTTCTTCAACTGCCAAATTAAATAAACGGGCCAAGTCGTTTATGTGTATCCAAGATTGGTGCTGCTTCCCATTACCAAATGGAGCTCCTAGTCCCAACGCTATTGGTTTTGCCATTTCGGTTAGTGCACTCGATCTTTTGGATAAAACTATCCCCACTCTAAAGATACAAGTTGGGATATTGATTTCGTTGAATTTAGAAACAGCCTCTTCCCAGTCTTTAGACACTTTATGAAGGAATGAATTATCAGATGCAGTATTGGTTTCATCATATGTAGTGGTGTAGCTACTTGGATAAATACCTATTGCCGAAGCAGAAATCACTTGTTTTACTTGATGTGGAGTGTTTTTTAAGGTGTTAATCAATAATTCTGTAGACTGGATTCTACTCTCTAGGATTTCTTTTTTATAGGAGGCAGTCCAGCGTTTGGCCACGGATGCTCCTGCCAAATGAATAATCACTTCGACCCCGTCCAAACAGCTTTTATCAATTTTGTTTTCGGAAGGATTCCAAGAAAATCCCTTACTCGTGGTTGAGTATCTTACCTTATGTGGGGATGTGGACAAATAATGAACATAGTGCCCGTTTTTTTCTAGGATTTTTGAAAGTGCAGATCCTATCAATCCAGTTTTACCAGTGATTAGTATTTTCATTGTTTTACTTTAATGCTCCAGCAGAATTCCATTTTTGAAACTTGATCGCCGTGTTCGTCAATGCCAATCGATTGCAACCATATCTCTTGCCCTTCCATGGTCTCAATCGCCTTTTGGATGGTCTCCCTAATACGATTTCCGTCTGAGCACGCAAATATAATTGTTCCTATAGCTTTTTTTGTAAAAACAGCTTTGTTTTCTGTGACCAGCATAGAAATTTTGTGTTTGCTGTTTTGAATTTGATGCATCATTAATGCCCCAGTGGATAATTCAGCAGCCATAGCTTGTACGGCAAAGTAAAGAGATCGGAAGGGATTCTGATTAATCCAACGGTATTTAACTGATACTTTGCAACTCATGCCGTCAAAGGATTTAACCCGTACACCGCAAAAAAAAGCAGAGGGCAACTTAAACAAGATAAATCGATTTATTGTAATAGGAGAGGATAATTTCACAAGTTTGGTTTTTACGTATTAAAAATACGTTAATGTGGGTATAAAACTACACCATGTGGGCAAAAAATGTAAATTTGTTACTCGTCGAAAACACAAACTGAAAAACGAAGAATATGGAAGTAACCAAGATATTATGGGTAGATGATGAAATAGACTTATTAAAGCCTCATATACTTTTCTTAGAGAAAAAGAATTACGAGGTAACGACCTGTAACAATGGATTGGATGCGGTAGAGCTCATCGAAGAAGAAAACTTTGATGTGGTGTTTTTGGATGAAAATATGCCCGGTTTGAGTGGATTAGAAACCCTATCAGAAATAAAGGAAAAGAAATCTACAATCCCTGTGATTATGATTACCAAAAGTGAAGAGGAATACATCATGGAGGAGGCCATTGGCGCAAAAATTACAGATTACCTCATTAAACCCGTTAATCCGAATCAAATTCTATTGAGTCTTAAAAAGGCATTGGATCACTCCAAATTAGTTTCAGAAAAAACCACATTGGATTATCAGAAGGAATTTAGAAAGATTGCTATGGAATTGGCAATGGTGAATGATGTAGACGATTGGGTAGATTTATATAAAAAACTAATTTATTGGGAGATTGAATTGGACAGCATCAATGATGCGGGGTTAATCAGTATTTTGGAATCTCAAAAGGCAGAGGCCAATATGCAATTCGGTAAGTTTATCGAGAAAAATTACAAAAAATGGTTTATGACTGATCAATATCGTCCCACTTTATCTCATACTTTGTTTAGAGACCTAGTTGTACCTGAGTTAAAGAAAGATAAAAATGTATTGTTTGTTGTAGTGGATAATTTACGATATGATCAGTGGAGAGTGCTTGAAAGAATTGTAAGTAATCATTACAAGTTAGAGGAAGAAACCTCTTATTTTTCCATTTTGCCAACAGCCACACAATATGCGAGAAATGCTATTTTTTCGGGGTTAACACCCTTGGAGATGGAAAAAAAATATCCTCAGTATTGGAAAAACGACACAGATGAAGGAGGTAAAAACTTGTTTGAGGGAGAATTTTTAGAGGCACAACTCAAACGTTTAGGTTTTCAAATCAAGAGTGAATACCATAAAATAACGAACTACAAAGGGGGACGTAAGTTGGCGGAAAATTTCAAGTCATTAAAAGACAACAAACTCATTACAGTAGTGTATAATTTTGTGGATATGATTTCGCATGCTAAGACAGATATGGATGTGGTCAAGGAGTTAGCTTCTAACGACAAGTCGTATCGCTCCTTGACGCATAGTTGGTTTAAGAATTCACCTCTTTTAGAAATCATCCAAGAAGCTCAAAAATTAGGTTTCAAGTTAATTGTTACTACAGATCACGGAACTATTAACGTGAACAATGCTTCTAAAGTAATCGGAGATCGCAATACCAGCTTGAACCTGAGATACAAAACAGGTAAAAGTTTAACTTTTGAGGAAAAGGATGTGTATTTTGAGAAAAATCCTCATGAGATTCAATTGCCAGCTATCAATATGAGTAGTTCGTATATATTCGCTAAAAGGGATTTGTTTTTGGCGTACGTAAATAATTACAATCATTACGTGAAATACTATAAAGATACCTATCAGCACGGAGGAATTTCTTTAGAGGAGATGATTATTCCGTTTGCTGTTTTTAATCCTAAATAAGATGTATCAGGCCACGTTCGAACTAGAGGAGTTGTCAAAAATTGCGGCTCAAGTATTACAAGAAAAGCATCACCGTATCATGCTCTTTGAAGGAGAAATGGGGGCGGGAAAAACAACCTTAATTAAAGAATTGAGCAAACAGCTAGGAGTGTCAGAAAATACGAATAGCCCTACGTATCTAATTGTTAATCAATACCAATCGGATCAAGGAGAAACACTGTATCATTTTGATGCGTACCGTTTAAAGGAAGAAGAAGAAGCCTACGCCATGGGCTTTGATGAATACCTGGATTCTGGAGCGTATTGTTTTATTGAATGGCCGGGCCGCATGGGAAGTATTATTCCTGATGAACATACACGCATTAAAATAATAAAACAGGAAGATGGAAAACGATTAATTACGATGTCGTAAACATATTTTTGTAAATTGGAACAAAATAAATAATTATGTCTAGGATCTCTTTTTCTTTGCAAAGTATTCTTCCGCAAGAAGAACGATTGGCCGTGTTTAAAAGCAAATGTGATTTATATATTGGGATTCCTAAAGAGACTTCGTATCAGGAAAAGAGAATTTGCCTGACGCCAGATGCAGTGTCTGCTTTAACGAGTCATGGTCATCGCGTAATGATTGAAGCGGGAGCAGGAGAAGATGCCAACTATTCGGATAAGGAATATAGTGATGCTGGGGCAGAAATTACTTTTGACACCAAAAAAGTGTTTTGTTGTCCAATTGTACTCAAAGTAGAACCTCCTACTTTAGACGAGTTGGATATGATGAATGATCAAGCGATTTTAATATCAGCCATTCAGACTAAGACACAAGAACCTCCCTACTTTGAAAAAATATCATCTAAAAAGATTACAGCTCTCGCCTTTGAGTACATTCGAGACGAGGACGGATCTTACCCAGCGGTAAAAACATTAAGTGAGATTGCAGGGACAGCGTCAATCGCTATTGCCTCTGAGTTAATGGCAAATTCAGCAGGAGGAAAAGGTTTGTTGTTTGGTAATATTACAGGGGTACCTCCTACAGAGGTGGTAATCATAGGAGCTGGAACAGCAGGAGAATTTGCGGCCAGAGCGGCTATTGGTATGGGGGCGAATGTAAAGATGTTTGATAATAGCATTGTCAAGCTACGTCGTATGCAAAATGTTTTGGGACAACGCATTTATACGTCTACCATTCAGCCAAAGATATTGCTCAAAAGTTTGCGACGATGTGATGTGGCCATAGGGGCTCTTAGAGGAAAAAATAGGACACCAATTGTCGTTACAGAGACCATGTTAGAGTACATGAAGAAAGGGGCGGTTATCGTGGATATTAGTATTGACAACGGAGGTTGTTTTGAGAGCTCAAAGATTACCACTCATAAGAATCCAACCTATGAGGTCAATAATGTGATTCATTATTGTGTGCCCAACATACCTTCTCGTTATGCCAAGACGGCTTCTGTTTCATTGAGTAACATATTGACACCTTACCTCTTAGAAATTGCTGAAGATGGCGGGATAGAGAATTCGATTCGTTGTAATCCTGCGCTCAAAAATGGAGTGTACTTCTATCATGGAATTTTGACCAACAAAAGTTTAGGCGAATGGTTTGACTTGCCTTACAGAGATATTAATCTAATTGTATTTTAATTAATGAAGTTAATTCACAGAATGGCCTATTTTTTAGTAGGTCTGTCAGTCGGAATATTCTTTCTTATTTTCTTTTTTAATGCCAAAGGGACACGTTGCAATTATATGCCTAATGCAAGAGTCTTGAATGATTTATCAAGAAAACCCTTTCACTATTCAGATAGCGCTTCGGTAGTACTGGCAGAGTCTTGGATTGACACCATAGACATTAAAAATTCATTACAGTATGGAGATGTGGATTTTTCGAGAAGCAAACAGCCTGTGGGTAATGGGAAGTTGTATGTGGTGGAAGGGCAAACCAAAGATGAGGTGTTGATCGATATTTTTTTAATCAATTATGCTGATCGCGTAATACTTCAAAACGTTAAAAGGAGAAAATAAAAAAGGGTGCTGTACACTACAACACCCTCTATTAATCTCGTTTTAGGTTTTTTGCTAGATAGCAAAATCCTTTAATAATTCATTGATTTTTTGTGTTTCTTCATCAGCCAATTCTTGATCGATTAAGATACGTCCACTATGCTCGTCAGTAATGATTTTTTTGCGAGCAGCAATTTCTGATATTACTTGTGGTGGAATAGTAAAGTATGAGCCAGCCGATGCACCTCTATCAATAGAAACTACGGCTAATCCGTTAGACATGCTTGAGCGGATACGTGTATAGGCTGTTAATAAACGGTCTTCGATATCTTGTTTGATCTTTTCAGAATGTTCTAGCAAAAAGGATTCTTCTTTGTTAGTTTCAGCCAATATACTGTCTAACTCTGCTTTTTTATGATCTAAATGTTCTTGCTTTTGAGCCAGTTGTTCCTTTGACTGCTCGATAACTGCTTTTTTGTGTTCCACACTAGCTTTGAACTCTTTGATGTGTTTTTCAGCCAATTGAATTTCTAATTCTTGGAATTCAATTTCTTTAGTAATAGAGTTATACTCTCTATTGTTGCGAACATTATTTTGTTGTTCAGTGTATTTAGCTATGGCTTCTTTATGCTCGTCAATAGCATTTTTCTTTACCTTAATGTTATCCTGAATTTCTTTAAGTTCGTCCTGTAGTTTGTTTACACGATTGGTCAAACCGATAACTTCATCTTCTAAGTCCTGAACTTCTAATGGCAACTCACCACGTACGCTTTTAATTTCATCTATCTTAGAGTCAATTAATTGTAAGTTATATAAAGTTCTTAATTTGTCTTCGACAGATGCGGTTGATTCTTTTTTATTCGCCATGTTTATAGATACTTAATGGGGTTCGTGTTTACATTTGATGAAACGATTGCAAAATTAGGTAATTTTTTAATAAGAAAATCACTAATGTACTTTTTTGTATAACTTTCACTCTCATAATGCCCAATGTCGGCTACAATCATCCTGTTTTCGGCTTCGTAAAACTGGTGGTATTTAAGATCTGCCGTCAAAAAAACATCCGCTTCTTGTTGCATGGCATTTTTGATAGCAAATGACCCTGAACCTCCTAGGACAGCTACTTTCTTGATTGGTTTGTTTAGTAAAGCACTATGTCTTATCCCTTGCGCATTCATAGTTTTTTTGACATGCTCAAAAAAAGCAGATTCACTCATAGGGCTTACTAGTTCTCCTATCATTCCTAATCCGATATTCTGATGCTCATTCAGTAATTCGTACAGCTCGTAGGCTACTTCTTCATAAATGTGGTTGGCGTGCATGGTCTTCAAAATAGGAGCTTCCAAGTGGCTTTCAAATGTGACACTGATTTTTACTTCAGTGGCTTTTTTAAATTCTCCTCTTTTGCCAATTTTTGGGTTGCTGTTTTCATCTCCTTGATATGTCCCAATCCCCGTCAAGTTAAAACTACAATTGTCATAATTGCCTATTCGACCAGCACCTGCAGCAAACAAGGAATTGCGCAGTTGTTCTTCGTTTTCAGGAACGGTGTACACTTCTAGTTTTTTGATGAATTTTTCTTTGGGTACCAAAATTTTGGTGTTAACTAAACCCAGTGCATCACAAAAGATTTTGTTTACTCCTTTATGGTGATTGTCTAATGCGGTGTGAATCGCATATATAGCAACATCGTTTTTGATGGCTTTAAGAATAGCTCTTTCTACATAATTTTTACCTGTCAATTTCTTGATTGGGGCAAATAAAATAGGGTGGAAGCAAACAATCAAGTTGCATTTGTGACTTATAGCTTCTTCAACCACTTCTTCTAAAGCGTCATGGCAAACCAAAATTCCTGAAAGAACATCCTCTTGATTACCAACCAATAATCCTACATTGTCAAAACTTTCGGCATAAGCCAGAGGAGCCAGTTCTTCTAATATGGGGAATACTTCGTGTATTTTCATAGAGGGTTTTTATTGATTTCCTAAAATTATAGGCAATCCGTCCTTACCTGATCCGATTACAATAATTTTGGAATTAGGAGATTTAGATAATTCTTTTGTGGCTTCGATGCCCTTTTCTTGTAATATTTTATCTGTAAGAGAGGCACTTAATATTTTGTTAGCATTTGCTTTTCCTTCTGCTTCAATACGTTGTCTTTCTGCTTCTTTTTTTGCTTTTTGCAATCGAAACTCATATTCGAGAGATTCTTGTTCTTGTTTTAGTTTTGTTTCAATTGCAGATTTAATGGTTTGAGGTAATGTAACATCTCTTACTAAAACCTCATTAAGTTGAACAAATTGTGTTCCTAAAATAGTTTTTGTTTCAGTATAAATTTCGTCCTGAATGGCATCTCTTTTTGTAGAATAGAGCTGTTCGGGAGTATATCTACCCACTACACTACGAGAGGCAGACCTTATGGCTGGTCTTATCACTCGGTCTATGTATTGCTCGCCTTTTTCCTTATGCAGCTTTCCTAGTGTGTTGTATTGCGGTTGAAACCACACGGTTGCGTCTAATTTAATTTCCAAACCGTTGGAAGAGAGAACTTGCATTCTTTCGGATATTTCTTGTTGTCTTACTTCGTAAGTGAAGATTTTATTCCAAGGTGCTACAAGATGAAAACCTTCTCCTAATGGAGATTCATCCACAACAACACCGCCACCAAAAGTTTTGTAGAGTACCCCAGCTTCACCAGAACCTATCGTTACAGTTGACTTGGTTAAAAAAATAATCAATAAAATGATACCTACAATAATGGGTATTGTACTTGGGTTAAATCCACTGCCGTTTGAAGTTTTCATAATTGTTGTCTTATAATTGATTCATTTTTGCTTTGATTTCATCCAAACACAGATTACCTATACTTCCTTCGTGCGTGTGCTTAATGTCTCTCAGTGGTTTGAATGTGCCATTTTGGATTTCCATTCCCATCTTTTTATAAGCGTCTCTAAATGGCATTCCGTTATTTACGAGTTCGTTTAAGGTATCTACGCTAAATAGGTAATCGTATTTTTTGTCGTCTGTGATATTGTCATTGACTTTGATGTCTTTTAAGGTGTAGTTCATCATATCCAGACATGATTTTAATTCCTGAATTGTAGGCACGATGACTTCTTTTACCAATTGGTAATCTCTATGATATCCACTAGGTAGGTTGGTTGTCATCATAATCAATTGATTAGGTACAGCTTGTATTTTATTACACTTGGCTCTAACCAATTCAAAAACATCAGGATTCTTTTTGTGAGGCATGATGCTACTACCTGTGGTCATTTCGTCTGGGAACGAAATAAAATCAAAGTTTTGACTCAAGTACAAACAAATATCCATACTCATTCGCGACAATGTTCCAGCAATGGATGCGAGTGCAAAACCTGTGCTTTTTTCTGCTTTTCCACGACTCATTTGGGCAGCTACTACATTGTATTTTAAACTTTCAAAGTTCAGGCTGTTTGTTGTAGATGTCCTGTTAATAGGAAATGAGCTCCCGTAGCCTGCGGCACTACCCAATGGATTTTGATTGACAATTTTGTATGCGGCATTCACAAAATGTAAATCGTCAATTAAGCTTTCGGCGTAAGCGGAAAACCACAAGCCAAAAGAGGATGGCATGGCAATTTGTAAGTGTGTATAGCCTGGTAATAATGTGTCTTTGTGCTTGTCAGCCAAATTCATTAATAAATCAAATAACTGTTTCGATTGAGATTTGATTTCTTCTAATTCATTACGCAGGTATAAGTGTGTCGCTACTAAAACTTGGTCGTTTCTGGAACGTGCCATGTGAATTTTTTTACCTGTATCTCCTAACTTTTGAATCAAGATGTACTCAATTTTAGAGTGCATGTCCTCAAAGTCGTCTTCGATGGTAAATTTGCCAGCGGTAATACTTTCTTGTATTTCTTCTAATCCTTGGATCAAATCTTTGGCTTCAGCCTGTGTCAACATTCCAACTTCACCTAACATTTTAGCATGAGCCTGAGAGGCAATGACATCGTATTTGGCCAAGACTAAATCCCAAGCCCTGTCATTTCCCACGGTAAAATGATCAATTTTTTCTGCTGTGCTAAATCCTTTATCCCAAAGTTTCATAGGTCTTTTTTATAATACTTTACTTAATAATTCAATGTAGGTTTCAATTCCTTCTTCAATCTCGTTCACATAAATAAATTCGTCTGCTGAATGTGAGCGCAAGGAGTCACCAGGGCCCATTTTTAAGGACTGACAACTCAAAACGGATTGGTCAGAAACGGTTGGAGATCCGTACGTGTCTTTGCCTAAAGCAATACCCGCTTGTACTAACGGGTGGTTAATCGAAATAGAGGATGAGTTTAATCGCGTACTCCTTGGTTTTAATTCACAAGGAGCTTTTTCTTTTAAGATTTTAACGATTTCGGCATTGGTGTATTTATCGTTAACACGACAATCAATCACCAATTCAGTTGATCCTGGTACAACGTTGTGCTGTTTGCCTGCGTTGATTTGCGTTACGGTCAATTTTACCTCTCCTAACGTTTCAGATACTTTTTCAAATTTAAAATCTCTGAAAAATTCTAAGGTTTCAATGGCTTTGTATATGGGATTGTCGTCATTAGGATGTGCCGCATGACTGGCGGTTCCATTTACAGTTGCGTCAAAAACCAATAAGCCTTTTTCGGCTATAGCCAAATCCATTTTAGTCGGTTCGCCTACAATGGCCACTTCAATTTCTGGCAGGGTCTCTAATAAACTATTTAACCCATTAGGGCCTGAAATTTCTTCTTCTGCTGTAGCAGCAATCACCAGGTTGTAGTTGGCTAATTCTCTATCATAGAAATACACAAAAGTAGCCAATAACGAAACCAAACATCCTCCAGCGTCATTGCTTCCTAATCCGTATAATTTTCCGTCTTCGATACTGGCGTCAAATGGATCTCTGGTGTAATTAGAGTTGGGTTTTACGGTATCGTGATGCGAGTTTAATAACAGATTGGGTTTTGATGGGTCAAAATGCTTATTAAAAGCATAGATATTATTGCCTTGTCTCTTAAAAGGTATAGTATATCCTGTCAACCACTTTTCGATTAATGCCGCAGTCAAATCCTCTTCAGTCGAAAATGATTGTGTACGAATTAAGTCCTGTAGTAAAGCAATAGCTGCTTTTTTCAAATCACTGTGTAGGCTCATAACTATAGGGTTAACGTGGTAAATAAGGTGTTTCCTTGTTGAATCATTTGTGGGCTTCCAATACAGACTTTACCTACTTTGTGTTCCAATGCATGAAAACAGTTTTTCATTTTTGGAAGCATCCCGTCGGCTATGATGTTGTTGGCTAATAAATCTTTGTAGGTTTCTGAATTGATGTCAGTTACTACAGAATTATCATCATTTACGTCACGTAAAACACCCTTTTTTTCGAAACAATAATATAAGGCTGTGTCAAAGTTTTCGCTAATGCCAATAGCAATTTCTGAGGCAATAGTGTCTGCATTCGTGTTTAACAATTGTCCGTTTTTATCATGAGTGATGGCGCAAAACACAGGTGTAATACCATTGTTTAATAATACAGTCAATAACTCATCATTAACTTTTTTGACATCACCCACATAACCATAGTCAATAGTAGTCACTGGTCGTTTCTCGGATAGAATTGCATTGCCGTCAGCTCCGCTCAAACCTATAGCGTTACATCCATTGGCTTGCAATTGCGCGACTATATTTTTGTTTATCAAACCTCCATAAACCATGGTAATTACATCTACGGTCTCCTTGCTTGTGATTCTTCGACCTTCAACCATTTGAGTTGGGATACCTAAGGTTTCGGATAGTTTAGTGGCTTTTTTACCGCCTCCGTGAACCAAGATTTTTGGCCCTACCATTTTAGAAAAATCAGATAAAAAAGCAGCTAGTGCTGTCTCGTTTTCAATAACGTTTCCTCCGATTTTTACGATGGATACTTGTTTATTTGCCATTTTCTAAAATCTTTTTAAGCACAATTTGTGCGGCGTATGTTCTATTGTTGGCTTGTTCGATAGTCAACGAATCATCCGAATCCAATACCGAATCCGCCACCACAACATTACGTCTTACAGGTAAACAATGCATGAATTTACCGTTATTTGTGAGTGACATTTTTGCGGATGTAATAGTCCAATCGTCATTTTGACCTGGATTTATGATTTGTCCATAGTTGTTGTAGGAGCTCCAGTTTTTGGTATATACGAAATCGGCATTTTTTAGTGCTTCGTCTTGGTTGTATTCGATAGTGACATCTTTCGTAATGGCAGGGTTTAATTCATATCCTTTGGGATGCGTAATTACAAAATCAACGTCTATCCGTTGCATCATGTCTGCAAATGAATTAGGAACTGCGTGAGGTAAAGCCTTTGGATGAGGTGCCCATGTCAATACCACTTTTGGCTTATGTGCGGGTCTATTCTCTTCGATAGTAATAGCATCTGCCAGAGCTTGTAAAGGATGTCCAGTCGCGCTCTCCATATTAACAATTGGCACCGAAGCATATTTTTTGAAACTATTCAACACTTTTTCCTCTTCGTCTTGTTCTTTGTTTGTCAACGTAGGGAAGGCTCTTACGGCAATGATGTCACAGTATTGCGAAATAACAGCAGCAGCTTCTTTAATGTGTTCCGAAGAGCCACCATTCATTACTGATCCGTCTTCTAATTCGATAGACCATGCTTCTCCCGTAAAATTGACTACGATTACATTCATTCCTAGGTTGAGCGCAGCTTTTTGAGTACTCAAACGAGTACGTAAACTAGGATTGAAAAACAATAAACCGATGGTTTTTCGTTTACCTAATTCTTCTGCCTGAAAAGGGTCTTTTTTTAAAGCGATTGCCTCTGCTACGATTTGAGCCACATCTTGGATATCATCCAAGTTCAAATAATTCTTCATTTAATTGCAATTACAAGTTCATCTTGTTCCTGTTGCAGGAACGAAATAGTCCCCACAAATGTACAATTTTTAGTCAAACGAAGGGAGAGAAACACTAAATCAATAGGTAAATCAAATCGCCAAAGAGGAGTACCGTTGTGATACTCGTAACAGCCACATTTTGAGTGTTTGTTATGATGTTGTAAACAAAAACACCAAGTGCAAATAGAGGGAGTAGCAATCCAGTAAACCATCGTAAAGAGTAGATTTCTGAATCTGAATCACCTTTGATTTGATAACGATTCACTTCTTTGAAAATAGGAGAGACCGTGTAGTCAATTATAGACTGTTCATCCACTTTTTTATTAAAACTTTCTGATACCACAAAACTATGCTTTGTTGTCTGAATACCATAAGAAGTATGGGAATTGCCTCCTGCGTTATAATAGGATTGATGTCGTGCTTTTTTATTTTGAACAGGTAGGGAATAGGCTGTCCCAGGAAGAGCAAAGTCAACGATTATTATCATTGGCAGTATTATGAAAAATAGCTTGAATATTTTCATTTTTGTCGCTCTTTTAATTTATTCAGTACTGTCAGTAATTCTTCTTCTTTAATAAAAGCATAATATTTTTGACCAATTAGTTTTTCATACGTTTTAAATGGGAAAGTAAATTCTTCTTGAATATTCGAGTTCACGATGTTCAGAATAGAATAGCTGTTAAATATTATTCCAGCCCCTTTTTTGTATTCCGAAGGTTCTCCTATTGGCAAGATAATTAGTTTATTTAAGTGTTTTGTGTATTCATTTTTGAATTTACTATCGAATTCTGTTACTATGTTAACGCTTTTTGTATCATAAGGTATTTCAGTGGAAATATCGAATTTGTCAACATTTAGTTCAACGAGTTTAATTGTTTTATCTTCTATTTTGAAAACGGCAACATATCCTCTCCAAAGAGCTGTGGATCTCATGTCTCCTTGTGGTCTATTTTCAGGACGCTTTTTAAAATAATCTTCTAGCAGATATTCGTGTAGAGGATAAGTTTTTCCGTTATATATTAGAAGGTCAGGTTGTTGAGGAGTGGAATAACAAGATAGACCAATTAGGATAATTAATAGATTTAGTAGTTTCATGTTATTTTAACAAGTTAATCCATTTCGACCAAGTCTCTTTTTCTTTTCCTTGATTTCGCATTTGCCCTTCTTTGATAAACACGTCTCTTTCTTCTGAGTCTTTAGGGAACAAAAACAAGGCGCCGAGGACTATTTCAGATAATGGAATCCCGATATAGCTGCGTAAAGGTTCTAAACGTAATACTCCCGCAGAAGACCAGTAATTAGGAATGTCTCGTGCTGTAGCTCCCAATAATACATTTTGTATAGCCGCCGATGCTCCAGCGATATGCTCCATGTTTTTCATATTACCCTCAAAAAGAACATTGCATTCTTCTTCAAAAGTTATTTCAGAAGCATCAGGTAGCCAGGTAACCATTACAAGAGCATCCGCTGCGGAAAGCATGTTGATTACTTTACCCGCTTTTATATCTTCATTGTTAATGTAATCTAACAAGGCTCTACAATTTACGGTGTCTAAAACATAGAACCGCCAGGGTACACAGGAGTTTAATTCTCCTTCTGTGTGATGTGGGTCACATTTTTTATGGTAGGGAGCATGAGCTGCCAAATCTAATAAGTCATCTAATGTTTTGTGTAACTCAATTTGGTCTGTTGATATCGGCCAAACTTCATCAGCTAATACCTTTTGAGTTTTTCGTTTTATTATGATGTGGTCGATATTCATGTATCTATATGTTTGAATAGTAAAGAAACAAAAATTGAAGCAAATTTTATCGCGGAGGAGGGGGGCTGTACTTCTTAATTGAGTAAATTCGCTTGGTTTTAATAATTGACTACAAAATCCTTTCTATGAATACTGTTATAAGAGTTTTACTACTTCTTTTTAGTTTAATATCAAACGCCCAAGATTTCAACCCAAAAACAATATCCTTGCCCGAAAATGTAACTGTTGAAGATTTGTCTTTTTTAAAGGATGAACTTAAAGATGTTCAAGTAGTCATGTTAGGAGAATTGGATCATCATGATGGCAATGTGTTTGAAATGAAGACAAAAGTCGTAAAATATTTACACCAATACATGGGGTTTAAAACAATAGCTTTTGAATCTGGTGTCTATGATGTATGGAAAGCACAACAAGAAATCAATAAAGGTGAAGATGCCCAGAAAGCTTTTTTGAAGTCTTTATTTGGTATTTGGGCTGGGAAAAAAGAATTTCAAAGTTTTATTAATTATTTCGATTCTAATAAAACAGATTTAAAACTATACGGTTTTGATAGTCAGATTACAGGTGTTTACGGAAATAAAGGCTTGATAGATGGTTTGTACGAATTCTGTAAAAAGTATGACTATAGCTTAAAATTAAATCAAAACGATTTATCACTTTTGATAGAAACTATGAATAAGTCTTGGATTTATGACGATGAGGATATTGCCTACAATCAATATACTAAAGAATTGAATGTTTTGTTATCTCAAATTCAAAAAAGGTCAGATGAAGAAACTCATTTTTATTGGGGACAAGTAATAAAAAGTATTTTGGTAATTGCAGAAGAGTGCAATGCTCAAGAAAAAGAGAATTTTGGATTATTTTATGCGAGTGCAAATTATAATTATCGGGATAAACAGATGGCAGAAAATCTTTTGGCGTATGTTAGAAGATATCCAAATGAAAAAATAATTTGTTGGGGTGCAAGTGTACATTTTGTAAATGATATGTCTTCTATAAATACACCAATATTAAAAGACTATGTGCCAATGGGACAATATATCAAAAATGCATTGAAAGAAAAAGCCTATAGTTTAACTGTAATAAATGCTGCTGATTCATGGACTTATAAAAGTGAAACACTCGAAACGCCGATTGAAAAAGGTTCTTTTGAATATTATTTGAAGAATAAGGGTGTTAGCAATTTGTTTGTTTCTTCAAACCAACCTGAAATGAGGAAGATGAAATCTAATCGTTTTTTTAGCGTAATTAGCTTTGTTCCATCCCGTTTAGATTTGTTATATGATGGTTATGTTTATTTAGATGAAGTCAAAAAATCAACAAATATAGATTTTGATGAAAATGATTATGATCTTGATGATTCACAATTAAAAAATAATTTAGTAGTAATTCCTTCTAAAAGCAGACATTCAAAAAATGATTTGGAGCATGAAAAACCTATTGGGGCGGTTGTTTTGGAAGAAGTAGTTGTTTACGGAAAAAGAGCAACTCGTCAATTGGTTAAAAGAGTAATTGATAGTTTAAAGCGTAACTATCCACATAACAAAATTTACAGTAAAGTAGAAGCCAATATAACAGCAACGATAAATCATAAAAAATGCCTTGATGTTGATTTTATTGCTAATCAATATGAGAAAGGGTATTTTGGGGCGGTTAGGAGTATGAAGGAGTTGAAAGAAGTTCAATGGAATATGAGAGGTGTATACGAGCCAAATAATTTATGGGAATTCTATGGGTTGATGAGGCATAACCCAATTCGATATGCTAATTTTTTGAATCCACGAAAATTTAAAAAATTTGATTTTGTTTTAGAAGAAGTAAAACAATATAATGGTAAAGAAGTGTTTGTGATATCCTTTTCATCTCCTCGAGATCATTTAACTTACACCAGAAGGATGTATTTCAGTGATTATACGGGAGTATTATATATCAATAAAGATGATTTTGCTTTAGTAAAGGTTATTGAAGATTGGAAGGTCAAAAAATTAACAGAGCGTCAAGAGATAAGTTTAAATCTAAAAAGGCCATATTCTCGTTACAGTTCGAAAGAGTATTCTCACGAAAGAATAGAGACTGATTTTAAAAAAAATGGAAGGATATATTATTTGTCAAGTACGCTGATAGATATAGCAGGTGAAGTTATTGATATTGAAAAGAGTGAATCACTTCCTTTTACTACAAGGTTGGATGTTTCATGGTCTAACTTTAACACGATTAACCCGATTAAAATTAAATTTAAAGAGGAGAAGTTGTTCTTACATGACATTAAATACAATGAGTCCTTTTGGAATAATTATACTTGTCCAAATAAAGAATAACTCCAATTAAGAATAATTATAACTCCCTTCCATGAAAAATATATTAACAACTCTATTAGCGTTATTAGCTCTAACTACAAACGCCCAAGATTTCAACCCCAAAACAATATCCTTGCCTGAAAATGTAACTGTTGATGATTTGTCTTTTTTAAAGGATGAGCTTAAAGGAGTCCAAGTAGTCATGTTAGGAGAATTGGATCATCATGATGGCAATGTATTTGAAATGAAGACAAAAGTCGTAAAATATCTATATCAAGAAATGGGATTTAAAACTATAGCTTTTGAATCAGGAGTCTTTGATGTATGGAAAGCACAACAAGCGATTAATGAAGGTTATGATACAAAGAAAGCATTAATTAAATCGCTATTTACTATTTGGGCAAAAAGAAATGAATTCCAAAGTTTTATTGAATTCTATAAGACTCACAAAAAAGATCTTAAATTGTATGGCTTTGATAGCCAGATTACAGGAGTATACGGGGAAATGGAGCTCGTGGATGATTTATATTTATACTGTAAAAGCAACAATTTTGATTTAAATATCGATAAGGACGAATTATCTCTTTTAATAGAATCCATGAATTCCTCTTGGGTATTTGATGATGAAGAAATATCATATAGCAAGTACAAAAGAGAATTTTCTGGGTTATTAAGTGCAATTGAGAAAAAACCAGAAAATGAATCTCATTTCTATTGGAAACAAATTATAAAAAACCTTTTATCTTTTGCTGAAGAATTGGTCGCAAATGAGGAAGAAAAGTTTGGTTCGTTTTGGGCAAGTGCAAACTACAATTATAGGGATCAGCAAATGGCTGATAACTTGTTGGCATATATTAAGAGGCACCCTCAAGAGAAAATTATTTGTTGGGGCGCCAATGCACATTTTGTCAATGACATGTCATCTGTTTCAACTCCAATTATTAAAGATTTTATTCCTATGGGGTCTTATGTGAAAAAATCTCTGAAAAACAAAGTGTATAGTCTTGCAGCATTTGAAATACCTGATTCTGTATATATAAAAGGTAAAGCCATAAAGCCCCAATTACTTCCTTCTTCTTTTGAAGCTTATGTGAAAAACAAAAAACAGCCCTATTTGTTTATTTCTTCAAATCAACCTGAAATGAAGACCAGTCAGATGCATAAAATGTTTAGTCTTACAACTTTTATCCCCTCACGTTTGGACTTATTACATGATGGATATTTATACGTGGATAAACCGAAATATGTAACTGTAATACCTGATATCGATGATTATGATGAAAAAAGTCACAGAACTTCTCCTGTGGATCATCTAGTGGTATTACCTAAATCCCAAGCTCATGATACTAAAGAAGAATTAATAGGTGCTGTAGCTTTAAATGAAGTAGTTGTTTATGGTAAAAGAGAGGTGTCTCAAATAGTAAAAAAAGCTATAAAATCTTTAGATAAAAACTATCCTGACATAAAGTTAAACTCAACAATGTATACTAACATATCTACTAATATAGACAGCATAAACTGTTTGGATTTGGAATTTATTGCTAATCAGTACGATAATGGGTATTTTGGAACGGCAAGAAGTAGTAAACAACTAAAAGAAGTCAAATGGAACATTAAAAATGGTTATGAACCTAAAAATTGGAGAGAGTTTTATGGCTTAAACGGGAATCCAATACGTCGGGCTGCTTTTTTGAAACTCCGTAAATATCAAAAGTTTGATTTTTCTATCGAAGATATTAAGGAAATCAAAGGCAAAGAAGTATATGTTGTATCATTTTCTTCTCGAAAAAACTATTTTAATTATACTCGTAGGGTGCTTTTGAGTAATTATACTGGTAAAATATATATTAATAAAGAAGACTTTGCAGTGGTAAAAGTAATTGAGAGGTGGGATTATTTAAATACAGAATTAGAACCTATTCATGGTTTGAATTTAAAAGGTGATTTTGAAAAATACAATACAGAGAGAAAATTTATTTCTGAGAGAATCGAAACCGATTATACTAAAATAGATGAATTATACTTCTTATCACATTCTTTAATTACTATTAATGGGGAGGTAATTGATAATAAAAATGATAAGTCGCTTCCATACATTACCAATATTGAGTCGTATTGGAGTGATTTTGATATAGATAAGCCTGTCAAGTTAAAATTTAAGGAGGAAAAAAATATGTTCAAAAAAATTAAATACAATAAACCTTTTTGGAATAATTATACTTATCCAAATAAAGAATAACTCCAATTAAGAATAATTATAACTCCCTTCCATGAAAAATATATTAACAACTCTATTAGCGTTATTAGCTCTAACTACAAACGCCCAAGATTTCAACCCCAAAACAATATCCCTGCCCGAAAATGTAACTGTTGATGATTTGTCTTTTTTAAAGGATGAACTTAAAGATGTTCAAGTAGTCATGTTAGGAGAAGGGTCTCATTTTGATGGTAACATGTTTGAAATGAAAACTAAGGTGATTCAATTTCTTTATAAGGAAATGGGATTTAAGACCATTGCTTTTGAGTCTGGAGTTTATGATGTGTGGAAAGCACAACAGGCGATTCAGTCTGGAGGAGAGGTTAAAAAAGAGCTTATTAAATCGTTATATACAATTTGGGCAAGAAGAAGTGAGTTTCAAAATTTTGTAAGATTTTATGATGCCTATAAGGATGATTTAAAATTGTTTGGTTTTGATAGTCAAGTTTCTGGTGTATATGGTCAAAACGATTTGGTATATGAGTTGTATGAATTTTGTCATAGAAATCAACTCAAACTTAAGCTAGATAAAGAAGATTTTGCTCTTTTAATGGAATCAATGACTCAATCCAGTATGTTTGATGAAGGAGATATATCATACTCTAAATTTAAAACTTCATTGGATGATTTATTGAACCAGTTCAATACTAGAAGAGAAAAGGAAGAGTATTTCTATTGGAGACAAATACTTAAAAGCCTATTGTCTCTAGCTAAGCACTATTATATAGATGAACAACGGGAATTGAGTTCTTTTTATGGGGGAAAGGCGGACAATATTAGAGATGAACAAATGGCGGATAATTTATTAGCTTATATTAATACTCATCCAGAAGAGAAGATAATTTGCTGGGGAGCAAACACTCATTTTGTAAATGATGTGTCTTCGATTCAAGCCTCTGTAATTAAAGAGTTTGTTCCCATGGGGTCATACGTAAAGTCAGTCCTAAAAGAAAAAGTTTATAGCTTGGCAACTCTGACGGCAGCAGATTCAATTTATTTAGGAGGTAGGTGGAACAAGACACCAGTTAAGAAAAATTCTTTTGAAAGTTCTTTAAAAAACAAACAACAACCTCATTTGTTTGTGTCTTCCAAGCAATCAGAAATGAAAAAAGTTCAACACACAAGACTTTTTAGTCCGATAGATTTTATCGAGGCTCGATTGGACTTAATACATGATGGTTATTTGTATTTGGATAAATCAAAACTGGCAACAGCTATTTCTGATAATGAGGATTATACAATAGGTGGAAAAGTTGATTTAGTTTCCAGCCAAGTCATTTCGTCACAAAAACCGAATAGTGACATTGATAGTTTTGAAAAGGAAGAGGTTATAGGTACGGTTGCATTAAATGAAATAATTGTTATTGGTAAAAGAGCAACTTCTCAGATAGTAAAAAAGGCAATTGAGAGTTTAAAAAGTAATTATCCGACGTCACCTGTAAGCTCAAAACATTATTCGAAAGTGTTAATGACAATTGATTCTACACGATGTCTTGAGTTAGATTTTGTTGCTGACCAATATGATGGAGATTATATAAGCAGGTACAGGAGTTCTAAGCGATTGACTCAGGTGAGATGGAAAGTGAAAAATGGTTATGAACCGAAAGAGCTACGTAATTTTTATTCGCTGAGGTACAATAATCCTGTTAAAAATGGAACTTTTTTAACAATGAGCAAATACAAAAAATTTCGTTTTGAACTGGATGAGATTATAAATTATGAGGGAAATGAAGTCTATGTGATTTCGTATACTACACAAAGGAATCATTTTACATATACAGGAAGACAATTTTTAAGTGATTATAGAGGGAAGTTGTACGTAAATAAGAGGGATTATGCTTTGTTGAAAATTATTCAAATTTGGGATTTTCATGACAGTCAATATGAGCCTGCTCCTTTACCTTTTGTGACAGCTAAATTTGTTGGAAATAATGATGGTTTTAAAATAACTCAAGAAATAATAGAAACGAATTTTAAAAAGTTAAATGATTGGTATTACATCACTGATTCTGTAATTACTATTAACGGTGAAATCCTTAATGATAAAAATCAAACGTCAAATGTCTTCTCAAATGAAATAAAGTCAAATTGGTATGATTTTGATATTGAAAGTCCAACAAGAATTAAGCTTAAAAAGGAACAGAATCTATTTGATAAAGTAAAATATGATAAAGAATTTTGGGATAAGTTTAGTTATCCTGAAATCAAAAAATAAATTTTTAGCTAAAAGCGAAATCTCAAATTTATAAATGATTAATTGGAGCGAATTACATTTATTCAAATGAAAAAATGAGTACAACGACACTTTTATGAATGAAAAAATCCAAAACGCTACAAGATTTTCTATGAGTCCGTACCGAAAAGACGATTGGTTAGAGAACATCCCGTTGTACGGTATTTTCACTTTGTAGTTGAAAGTGTAACAAAAAACGGAGCATTTAGCTCCGTTTTTTGTTATGTGTATTGCTTTTGAAAGTAGTGTTCGATTACAGCAGATGTTTGCTGATGATTTTTTCTATTCCCAGAATCATTTCCATTTTTGAAATCGAACTGGTAAAAAAATAGAAGCCCACAAACACGCTACTTATTTTAGATGAAATTCAGGAAGCCGAAAAGGTTTAATCTGTTTTAAAAATATTTTCAAGAAAACGCTTCTGAATATTATGATGGCTGCGTGGTTCTTTTTATTGGGTGTTCCTTACAGAAAACAACACTTTTCCAGTGGGTAAAGTTGATTTTTAAGTCTCTACCTTGATGAGTTTTAAAGAGTTTTTAATCAATTTGAATGAAAGCCTTTTGGTGAACGCGCTTTACAAAATAAAGAATGGGAATCATTAATCCATTTCATGAAAAAATTAATTCAATATTTACGATTATATTATTTTGTGGGAGGTATGCTTGAAGTGGTTCAAACGTATCTACAAAATCAAAATTTTCGACAAGTTCAGAAGCGTTCAATCCAACATTTTAAAGCAGGTACGAAAATGATTTTTGCAAAGTATGCACTTCTATTGAATTACG
Source organism: Flavobacteriales bacterium (assembly GCA_020635875.1). GTDB lineage: Bacteria > Bacteroidota > Bacteroidia > Flavobacteriales > Flavobacteriaceae > Flavobacterium. The sequence goes on along the minus strand of JACJYY010000002.1, from coordinate 323,986 downwards.
AATTAAATAAGGATGGTTTGGCAGTCTATTTTAGGACAATTAGCCAAAGAAAAATAAAAAGTTCATCTATGGGCAACTCAAAAAAGTGCTCAAAGCAAAAGAGTTTGAGGCACCAATTAACTGGCTGACTGACAATGCTGGATTGTTGCATAAATCTTCTCCATATTTCTAAGCCGTCCATTCCGCTTACGGTAAATCGTATGCCAATTTTGATGTTTTAAATTGTATTTGATTAGATGGGTTTATTAAATGCAATGGCAATGTTAATGAGCAGATTTTATTGAAATCCTTAAATCAAATTTTAGTTGAGTTTAAAGGAGCATTAACTTGAACAGTTTGCATTGCGTCAACAATTAGTGCATCAATTTGATTTGCATTATTGATAAAGTCCATATGATAAAGCTACTGCGAACTTTATTATTTGAAATCAAAAAAAAATCAGGATATTATTCCGATTGAAATTTATAAATGATTAATTGGAAAACATTTAAAAGCCAAAAGTTTAAAAGTTTTTGAAGAAAAATACCAAACCCAAAACGCAATAAGATTTTCTATGAGTTTGTACCGAAAAGACGATTGGTTAGAGAACATTCCGTTGTACGGTATTTTTACTTTGTAGTTGAAAGTGTAACAAAAAACGGAGCATTTAGCTCCGTTTTTTGTTATGTGTATTGCTTTTAACCTGAACTCGATTAATAATTAGTGATATATAGTTAGCAAAAAAAGGTAAAATTTAGTATATTTAAGTTCATGAAATTCAAATATTTAACTAAATAATACCTTATGATTTGCTTCGATAAAATTACAGATATTTTTTCTATTGTTGATGAGTTTTGTAAAGATTTTGATAAAACCACACAGCCTTTTCTTCTAGGCAAACCATCTAAGCGTCCTCCTATGATGTCCAAGTCAGAAGTGATTACCATTTATTTACTTTTTCATCTAAGTGGCTTTCGATGTTTCAAACATTAGGCTTAATGGACATTTATTAGGCTAAAATCTTCGAGAAGGCTTATTGTGATTAGCTTTGCAGCAAATCAAAGGTTATGAATAAAAAAAGTGCTTTTATTGTGGTACTCATTTTACGAAGAAAAACGGAGTTGTAAAAGGTGTTCAATTATACAAATGCTCTCATTGTGGTAAGCAATTTTTGGGTGGAAACCGACTTGATAGTGACATTCTTTGGAAAGACTATGTAGAAGGAAAACAAACCTATTTACAGCTATCACGGAAACACGGATGTTCTGTAAAAACAATTCAAAGAAAGCTAGATACAATTACTGTTAAAAATGATCTCAAGAATAAGAAAGCAAGAAAAGTAGTTGTTCTAATGGACACCACTTATTGGGGACGGAATTTTGGCGTTATGCTTTTCAAAGATGCCCTGACGAAAGAAAATCTGCTGAAATATTATGTCAGAAATGAGTCAAACGCTCTTTATCTTCAGGAATCAACCAATTGAAATCTTACGGTTTTCAAGTCATCGGAATTGTGTGTGATGGCAGAAAAGGACTTATCCAATTGTTTAAAGACATTCCTGTTCAGATGTGCCAGTTTCATCAATCTGCCATTATTCGCAGATATTTGACAAAAAGCCTAAGCTCAAAGCAGCGCAAGAACTCATGGAAGTGGTTGATTTGATGAAACAAACAGACAAAGACAGTTTTGTAGGAGCATTAGGATTGTGGTTTGAAAAATGGTCAGATTTCCTAAACGAAAGAACCATAAACCCTATTACAAAGAAATCCAATTATACTCATAAAAGACTCTGAAGTGCCTATAGAAGCCTAAAACCAATCTTCCTTGGCTCTTTATCTGGTATGATAATATTGAACTTGAAATCCCCCAATACAACCAATGCGATTGACGGTCACTTTGCTTGATTTAAAGAACAAACTTCGAAACCACAACGGATTAACTGTCGAAAGAAAAAAGAAATTCATAGATGAGTTTTTAAAGGCATGAAGACCTCTAAAAACACCAATGGACTACAAAAAAAGTAGTCCATTGGATTGACATTTTTGTCGGTCATCTATAGTATCCCTATCCAAGTTGCTCTCCAGCAGAGCTTGTTTCCGTTTGTACAGATAAACAAAATTGGAACAATAATTTTTTAAACACAAAAAATGGCAAAAAATAGAGCCTAATAAATGTCCATTAGAGAGAATCGTCTAAAAAATAGCCTAATTTTTGTCCATTACACCAAACATTATTACATCTTTTATGTTCAAAAACATATGCAAAACGAGTTCCCAAAAACTGTTTCGTATAATCGTTTTTTAGAACTCATGCAAAGTGTTCTTTTGCCCATGACTATTTTTGCTAAAACGTGTTGTTTGGGTAAATGCACAGGTATTTCATTTGTTGATTCAACACCAATTAGAGTTTGTAAAAACAAAAGAATCAATACAAATAAAGTTTTTGACGGAATTGCTACAACAGGAAAATCCACAATGGGTTGGTTTCATGGTTTTAAGCTTCATATTATCATCAATGACAAAGGAGAATTATTGAGTTTTGCTGTAACTCAAGCCAATGTTGATGATCGAGAACCATTAAAGAATGAAGGGTTTTTGAAAGCAATTTTTGGGAAGTTGTTTGCAGACAAAGGGTATATTGGTGAAAAACTATCTCAATTATTATTTGTTGATGGCATTCAGTTAGTCACTAGTATTCGAAATAACATGAAAAATAGTTTGATGGAAATTAGCGATAAAATATTGTTACGTAAACGCTCTATAATTGAGACCGTTAATGATGAACTCAAAAACATTTGCCAAGTGGAACATTCTAGACATCGATCATTTACAAACTTTTTATCAAATCTTATAGCGGGAATAATAGCCTATAATTTCTTACCAAAGAAACCATCGCTAAAATACGAATCCGTTAAAACCAACCAATTAGCCGTGTTTTATTAATCGAGTTCAGGTTTTTAAGATTTGAGTTTGGAATTATTCATAAAAATATTGGGATTTCAAATTGCCGTCATACGCTGAGGAAGTTTCAGGAGTCCCTTTTGAATTATAAGTATAAATTACTTCTTCGGTGGAAGACGAACTTGAATTTTCTGTTGTGGTATTTTTAACCAATCAGAATTGTTACGCAATTTAAAACATTGATTCTCGATTTAGTCGGTTAATAGTGATTCTTTTTATTCCTATTTCTTTACAATGATAAGCATCATAGAAAAAAGTATCATCCAACTCCATCTCAAAAGGAGAATATGATCCATAAAATTTAATATTATTATCAATGGCGATTTGTTTTATTAAATTTTCAGTTTTTAAGACCATCGGATAACTATCCTTAATTCTATTATACGTTTTAGGATGATACGGGCAAAAGAAAAACTCTACTGTTATTTTATTCTTTTGCATTTCATGAATTAGATTTTTAAAATCATTAAGCGTTATTTTATCAATTTCATCAAATTTTTCAATACTATACAAATTGCCAGATAAACTTGATTCAACTTTTTTGTCTATTTCAGTTTTGGAAGCCTCGCGATAAGCCTTATCATATGCTAAAGTACCATCAGTCAACTTTGTCATCATTATGTTGTTTTTTACTTTTGTGGCCTCGAGTTTACTCTTACTAAAAAGAACATTAGAAACATTCAATATTGAACTTTGGAAATAAGACAAAGAAAAAAGTTCCTTGAATTTGTCATCTAAAACAGCACTTGACTCCTCATGTTTTTTAAATTTAAAATAATAGCTCTTAATCGATTTCCAGCGAGTTTGACCGTGATTAATATTAAAGTAGTAAGGCTCTATGTCAAGAATGATTTTTTCAGGCAAAATGTTATTTGACTTATAAATTTCATATATAGCAATAATATCTTCTAGACTAGCTCCACTTACTGAATTGTTAAATACGTCTTTTTCGCCAAGTATTTCACTATTTAAAAAAAGGGAACGGCTTGCGCCCAAAACTACAGTGTTTGGAGACTGAATCATTTGTTCAATTATTTCCTTTTGAAACACTCTTTCATCATAGTTGCCAATATTAGTTACATAATTACCCCCTGAAATAATTTTGGCCATTTTTAATTCATAACCAGTCCGGAAAATATTTGCTGCATCACCATAATAATTCACTCCCACAAGTACTAGCATGAGAGGCAATGTAAATAAAGAGAATTTAATTATTATCCGCTTCATTTTTAAAATTTAAAATATATAAACTGATTTGTTCCAAAATTACCAAAACACATGATGATAAAAATAATCGTGTAATACAGTAAGTATCTCCAAAATCTATTTACATGTAACTCAGAAAATGGAAATTCTGACTTACTTGAAAACCATTCCAAAATGAAAAAAATCATCATAAATAAGAGTGTAACTTTATATCTTCCAATACCATCATATGGCTTCGAAAATACCGATTTATTAAATATTCCGGAAATAAATTCTAGAGCTTGATTTAGATCATTTGCCCTAAAAAGAATAATTCCAAAAGCAACCAACAAAAAAGTGAATGAAATTTTAAAAAAATCTATAATACTAGGTAAACCATATTTGATTAATTTTTGCTTTCTATTTTTGTAAAAAGTAGCTGAAAATATCACAGGCACAAATAACAACCCATTATACAAACCAAAAACTAAAAATGTACTATTAGCACCATGCCATACTGCTACAAATAATAAGTTAATTAATATCGCTAAAAATACACCAAAATTACCAAAATCACGAAATTTAATGTTTAAAGGCATAAAAATGTAGTCTGTAAACCAAGAAGTTAAAGAAATATGCCATTTCCTCCAAAACTCAGATATGTTTCTTGCAAAAAATGGGTAATCAAAATTTTTGGAGATTCGAAACCCTAGTAATTTACTTATTCCAATTGCAATATGTGAATATCCCGAAAAATCAGTATATAATTGAACACAATATAAAATAGCTACAAACAACAATGTGCTACCCCTATGATTGGGGATGTCTTCCCAAACAGTATTAATTATTGGAGACAAGTTATCTGCTATAACTGTTTTTTGAAACATCCCCCATAGAATTTGTCTACAACCATTGATAATCAAATCGGCATTAAAACCTCTCTTTTTTTCAAGTTGGGGAATAAAACTATTTGGTCTATCGATTGGACCAGACATAATTGTAGGAAAAAAAGAAACATACGTTGCAAAAACCACGAAATCTTTTGTAGCTTTAATCTTTCCTCTATATATTTCTATAATATAACTGATTAATCTAAAAGTAAAAAAGCTAATCCCTAAAGGCATAATTATTTTAAATGTATCCCAATTTGTTTCTAGCCCAATTGAATTAAACAATTGTGTAAACGATTCTATTAAAAAATTCAAATATTTAAAATAAAGAAGAAGACCCAGCCCTAAAACAATCCCTAAAGTCGCTATCAGTTTACCTTTTTTCTTTTTACTGTTTTCTAATTTAATTCCTAAAAAATAGAAAACAAGAGTTACAAAAAACAACAAAGGTATTAGCCTCAAATCAGCATAGGCATAGAAAAAATAACTTGCTAAAAAGAGTAACCAATTTTGTTTTGTAGTTTTTTCTGCTAATGGAATGTTGTAAACAAAAAAAACAATGCTAAAAAAAATTATAAAACTTAATGAATTAAATACCATTTATCTAATTTTATAATAGTTGACAACTAAAATTATTCATTTATATAAGAGTATTAACTATTTTTTGGATCATTATTTGATACAGCTTGATGAATTTTATTTCCTTCTAGGTAATAATAATCTGTAGTTCCTTGAGTTCCATTTATTGTAGAAATTATTTTTTTTAAAAGAGGAGTCTTGGTTGATGTGTCTTTGTTTTTATCTGTTATAATACCATTGTTTTCATCATCCTTAGAGCATCCCGTCAAAATAAAAACGGTCAATAAAATCAGTAATATGTTTTTCATATAATTTTTTGTTATACTAACTCCTTAACTGCTTGTACGAACTCGTCAATGTGTTCTTTGGTGACAGTTAAAGGTGGTAATATTCTAATCAGGTTTTTGTTGTTGGAAGAACCGGTAAAGATTTTCTTTTCCATGATTAATTGTTTACGCAAAGCCGCAACGTCATAACCAAATTCTAACCCTAACATTAAACCTCTTCCTTTGATTTTTTTGACACCCGGAATTTCCTTGGCTTTTGTATAAAAATAGGCGCCTATTTCTTTGGCGTTTTCCATAAGGTGTTCTTCCTCCATAACATCTAAGACGGCAATTCCTGCTGCACAAGCCAAATGATTACCGCCAAAAGTGGTTCCTAACATGCCGTATTTTGCCTTAATTGAAGGATGTATCAAAATCCCTCCGATAGGAAAACCATTCCCCATTCCTTTTGCAATTGAAATTACATCAGGTGTAATCTCATATTTTTGGAATGCAAAAAAATCTCCTGTACGTCCATATCCAGATTGCACTTCGTCAGCAATAAATAAAGCATGATATTGTTTACACAAATTATAGGCTTCCTTGTAAAATGTAGCAGATGCCTCGTCCAAACCTCCTACTCCCTGGATACACTCTATAATTACAGCACAAACATCTCCTTTGGCTAATTCTTCTTTAAGAGATTCTAGGTCTCCTAAAGGTAAAATTGTGACTACTTGTTGCTTGTTGATGGGTGCATTAATGGCCTCGTTGTCAGTAGCGGCAACAGCAGCTGATGTACGACCGTGAAATCCATTTTTAAAGGCTATCACACGTGCTTTTTCTGTCACAAAGGAAGCTATCTTTAAAGCGTTTTCATTGGCTTCGGCTCCTGAGTTACACAAAAACAAATTGTAGTCATCACAACCTGAAAGTTTGCCTAACTTTTCAGCTAATTCCACTTGTAACGGATTTTGAATGGCATTGGAATAAAAACCAATTTTGTTCAATTGATTGGTAATGCCTTCTACGTATTTAGGGTGTGAGTGACCAATTGATATTACCGCATGACCTCCATAAAGGTCTAAGTATTCTGTTCCTTTTTCGTCATAGACTTTTACATCTTTACCCGAAACAGGGGTAATATTATATAATGGATATACGTCAAATAATTTCATGTCAAATAACTATTAAAAATAGTTGGCTTTTAGTTTAAGACCTTCGTTTTCTTCCCATCCGTACATTAAGTTCATGTTGTGGATAGCTTGTCCCGAAGCTCCTTTTGTTAAATTGTCAATGGCACTTGAGATTAATAATTTTCCTTTGTGTAGATGTAAGTGAATCAAACATTTGTTGGTGTTGACCACTTGTTTCATGTGGATTTGTGCATCACTTACCGTTGTGAATACAGCATCCTTGTAGTAGGTTTTATAAATTTCCTGTGCTTCTTCTAAAGTTCCGTCAAATTTGGTGTAAACCGTAGCAAAAATACCTCTAGAGAAATTTCCTCGGTTAGGCATAAATATAACTTCGGCCTCTGAACCTTTTTGCAATTGTTGGATCGTTTGATTGATTTCGCCTAAGTGTTGATGTGTAAAAGGCTTGTAATACGAGAAGTTATTGTCTCTCCATGCAAAGTGAGTCGTTTCTGATAGAGAGGTGCCTGCTCCTGTTGCACCTGTTACGGCATTGATATGAATGTCATCTTTGATTTTTTGGGCTGCAGCCAAAGGCAAAATAGCCAATTGCAAAGCTGTGGCAAAACAACCTGGATTGGCAATGTATTGTGCCTTTTTGATGCCTTCCATATTTAGCTCAGGCAAGCCATAAATGAACTCTTTTCCTTCGAAAACTTTGTCTGCTAACAATCTAAAATCGTTGCTTAAATCAATGATTTTTGTATCGTCAGAAAATTTTGTTTTACTCAAGAACTCTTTAGAGTTACCGTGACCTAAGCACAAAAACAAAACATCAACATTAGGATTAATTTGATCCGTGAAGACTAAATCAGTTTCTCCTGCTAAATCCTGATGAATATAAGAAACTGGATTTCCTGCGTTGGAGGTGCTGTAAATAAAGTCAATTTTAACTTTTGGATGATGAATCAGTAGTCTGACCAATTCTCCAGCGGTATATCCTGCACCACCAATGATACCAATCTTTTTCATTATTCCTGATTTACGTGTTGGTAAATTTTATTTTGATTAGAGGTGATTTTGATAAAGCCTTTAGCGTCGTCAGCTGTCCAACCATTGTTCATTTCGCCATATTCTCCAAAGAAAGCATTCATCAAGTCATTTTCTGATTGTATACCATCAATCATGAAACGATAAGGATAAAGGGATACAAAGACATCACCTGTTACGTTTTTTTGAGAGCTTAATAAAAAGGCTTCGATATCACGCATCACAGGGTCTAAGTATTGTCCTTCGTGTAATAACATGCCGTATTGATTAGACATGTAGTCCTTGTGGTTCAATTGCCATTTGGTCAACACATGTTTTTCTAAGGTGTGATGCGCTTTAATGATAATCAAAGGGGCTGGGGCTTCAAATCCTACTCTTCCCTTAATACCGATAATAGTGTCACCTATATGAATGTCTCTACCAATAGCGTATTGAGAGGCCAGGTCGTTTAATTTTTTGATATTGTTAGCTTGTGAATCAGCTGCATCATCAATTTTAACCAGTTCTCCTTTTTCGAAAGTCAATTTTACTTTTGTAGCATCATTTCTTTTCAATTGACTAGGATAAGCCTCCTCAGGTAAAGGCAAATGAGAGGTGATAGTTTCGCTTCCGCCTACACTCGTTCCCCATAATCCTTTATTGATAGAGTATTTGGATTTTTCCCAAGGCATGTCTACACCGTGTTTTTTCAAGTACTCGATCTCCTCTTGTCGTGATAATTTTAAATCTCTAATAGGAGTGATAATTTCAATGCCAGGGGCTAAAATTTGAAAAATCATATCAAATCTTACTTGGTCGTTACCTGCACCCGTGCTTCCATGAGCAATGTATTTGGCTCCAATTTTTTTGGCGTAGTTGATGATTTCAATAGCCTGTACAATACGTTCAGCACTTACTGATAAAGGGTAGGTGTTGTTTTTTAAAACGTTACCAAATATCAGGTACTTTACTACTTTGTGATAGAAAGTATCGATGGCATCAATATTAGTATATGAAGTTACGCCTAAAGCATAAGCCTTTTCTTCAATGGCTTTTTTTTCTTCTACAGTAAATCCTCCTGTGTTTACACTTACTCCGTGTACTTCAAATCCTTTTTCTGCTGATAGGTATTTAGCGCAGTAGGATGTGTCTAATCCACCGCTATAAGCTAAAACTAATTTTTCCATTGTGTAATTGTTTTTATAATCTTAAATTTCAAACCTTTTCAATTACTTCAACCAAATGACCTTCTGGAGTGAATAAGAAACCACATTTCCTGCCTTCAAAAGCTTCAGATTCAAATATGGGCATTGATTTGTAGTTTAATGCTTCTAACTTAGTAATCGTGTTTTCTACATCATTAGTTAGATATCCAATATGATAATAACCTATTCTTTTTTTAAGAAGTCCTGATACCATTGAGTCTTCACATATCGGTTCTACTAACTCTAGATGTGAGTTTAATCCATTTTTTATGAAACAGACCTTTACCTTTTGAGATTCAATAGTATATATATCAGATATATTTTCTAAAGAAAATATATCTGAGTAATGGGGTAGAGATTCTTTAATGTTACTAACAAGTAACCCTGTATGATGGAATTCTAACATTATATTGTTATTTTTTTGCCAAAACACAAGCAAACATCATTGAGATTTTAAATCTTTCCGCAATTTCAGGAGTCACATCTTCTGAATATATGCAAAGTTCATTTTCGATTTTAAACCCAGCTTCATTAATTATAGTACGAATATCTTCTGCGTTTTTGAAAAGATATATGTGGTCAATTGCAGGGGCGTTGGTAGGAGTAGTGATAATTACTTTTCCGTCATCAGCTAACAACGAATGTAGCTTTTGAAGTAGTTTAACAGGCTCTTCAACATGTTCAAGAACTTCTCCCATTGTAATGAAATCATATTTTGTTGATGGGTGGTATTCAAAAACATCAGTTAGAATTGTCTTGACTTTATCATTAGCAATCATTTTTTTGGCAATATCAATTGAACTTTCACTGATATCGACTAAGTCAAAATTGGCAGAATTGCCTATGTTTTTTATTGCTTCTGAAATGTATAGTCCATGTCCACCTCCAACTTCTAAATAATTCTTTATCTTTTCGGAGTTTTGACTAATCATTTCATCAAACCAAAGTAAAATATCATAATGTTGCTTCCATAAAAATTGAGACATCAAAAGACCGTGCATGTAATATTCCATTATTTCAGGATTATTGTATACTCTTTGATTGACTTCTTCAAAGGATTTACTGGTATATTCTCCCGTTTCTAAAAACTTTATAGATTCAAAATTTACATCTGCTAGCATTTGTAGGTAGCAATCAATGGCATAATCAAAATCTTTATTGTCGTTTTTCAACAAACTTTCGTATTTTTTAAAAAACACATCAGCTCTTTTAAAGTATTGATTATCAAATTGCTTTAAGTTTTTTTGTACCCTTTTGCTATGCAGAGGATTTTTAATCCGAATTTGATTTACTATATATTCTAGATTTGTCATAGGTGTTTATTTTGAAGCGATACAGTTAATCATTTCTCCGACGTTATTCCAGCTTTGAATTTCTTTTGAGGTAAATCTAATTTTGAAATGTTTTTCTATCGCAACAATTAACATAATGTGAGATAAGGAGTCCCACTCATCCACATCTTGAGCTGTTGTGTCAGGGTTCAAATTAATATTTTCATTGTCTAAAGTATCAACAAAGATTTTGTTTAAATCCTTCAAGATCGTGTTTTGGTCCATAGGTTTGTTTATTTACGTTTTATATAATTTTTCTTTTTTTCAAAATTTGATATGTTGAGTAACCAATAACCTTCATTTTGTTCAAAACCAAGGTTTTCATAATGATTTTTAACCATTTGGTTTTTTGCAGAAGGGATGTATTCTCCCTTTATTTGTTTATAGCCATTCTGCATGGCGTGATTTACTAATTGGTTAATAACAAACAACTCCATTCCTCTTTTTAACACTCGACAACTCATAAGCCATGTGTCGACAAATAATGTTTCGCTTGTTTCATGTTCCAATATCACAACACATATAATCCCTGAATCTCCAAATTTATCTTCGAGAGTAAAAGCAAATGTAGAAAATTTATCTGAAGAGGCGACATGTTCTAAGTCAGCTTCAGTGTAGCGTTTTGTCCTTAAGTTGTATTGGTTCGAACGTTGCGTTAGTTGAGCAACTCTTGGTGTATTAAAGGTATTGAAAGGTTGCACATCTGAGACCATTTCTAGGCTTTCTAGAAATTCCTCCTCATTGGTGAATTTCTGTTGAACACTCACTCTTTTTGCTTCCGTCTGATAGAGTTTAGTTCTATCCGCATCTTCTTTTGAGTAAGAAATCGTCTCAAATAGATTTAATCCATAGAGGTATTCTAAATATTCAGCGGGATCTTCTGGTAATTCAGGCACCAAAACGTCGGGTAGGTTTTCTCTAACTATGTTTCTCTCGAAAGGATTGTCATCAATAAAAACCATCGAATCAAATCCGATGTTCAAAATCTGTTGAATTGATCTAATATTATCGGCTTTATTTTCCCAGTTGGCTTTAAAAACGGATATATCTTCCATTCGTAATACCATGTCGGGATGCTTTTCAAAAGGCTCTATTGCTACTGATTCGGTATTCTTACTGCAGACAGCAACAATAATTCCGCGATTCTTGAGTTTTTTAATCCAGTATTGAAATTCAGTAAATGCTTTTCCAATTCCAAGCGCACCGATTTGAATTTTTTCTACGCCATCATCACCAATAACCCCACCCCACGTGGTGTTGTCTAAATCAATGATCACACATTTTTTGATTTTCCCTTTAAAGACTTTGAATAAGTCAACTGTTCTGTTAGCAATCCACGGCAATGCGTCTAAGCTCAACACCATTTCGGTATTAACGTAAATTGATGGCTGAAAAAAGCTATCCTTTCCAATTTTATTTTGAATAGAAGAAAGGTCACAGATGTAAAATGAGCTTTCACTCATAGCATAATCCATCAACCCTAAATTCAATTTCCTTACCTGATAAAGGAATGAAGAGACCGTCTTTGTTGAGAAATTTCCAAAAACAGTATCGTCTATTTCATTGAAATTATAGTGAACAATTTTAGCATTACACTTAGCTTTAATAGCACTTACTAAATGCGCAGTGTTTTCTAATACCGTTGCGGCCAGATTACTTTGTTCAGAAGGGTTCTTTTTGTTGAATTTCCCCAACAATTTGTGGGTAGACTGAAAAATAACAATAACCTCTGGCTCAAATGAGTAAAGATCAGATGTCGGGTCTAAAATCTGACGGTCGATTTGATCAAAATCAGCTTCCCAAATGGTTATATTAAGTTTTTGCTCGTAACCTTGTCCTTTGATTGCCTGACATAAAAACTGTGTAGCCGAATCTCCTAACACAGCTGCCTTCACTTCTGGTAATTCAGAAAAGACTTGGTTTAAATTTTTTTTGAGTTGAGAAAAATTCTTCATGGTGTAAACTTCAGGAGCTTAATTTACTTCTTTTTCAAGAATAATGCTTGTTTAATTTTTTTGAGTCTTTGAAGCACCTTCATATTAAAAGGTTTTCTTTCTTTAATCTCGTCAGTTTTAATTTCACTATCTGGATTGTTTGCTTTTTTTAGCATTTCCTTTTCTACAGGGTCATACAACATTCCAGTACACAAACACATTTTTCGATCGGTACGTGTTAAAACGTCAAAGTTTTTGCACGTTTTACAACCGTTCCAAAATGTTGGGTCGTCCGTCAATTCAGAAAAAGTGACAGGTCTGTATCCCAGTTCATAGTTGATTTTCATCACAGCCAATCCTGTTGTAATGCCAAAGACTTTAGCTTCTGGATACATCTTGCGGCAATGGTCAAAAATGACTCTTTTGATTTGTTTGGCAAGACCTAAATTTCTGAAATCAGGATGAACAATCAGACCAGAATTGGCAACATATTTACCGTGACTCCAAGCTTCAATGTAGCAGAATCCTGCAAACTTGTCGTTTTCGACAGCGATTACAGCATGACCACTTTGAATTTTTGATATAATGTATTCAGGAGTTCTTTTGGCAATACCAGTCCCTCTTATTTTGGCAGATTCTTCGATTGTTTCGCAAATGATAGTAGCGAATTTTTCATGCGATTGATCAGCTACGATTATTTCCATTCTTTTTGAATTAATTTTTAATGTTTCAGTTTACTACTTATGGGAAAGGAAATGGACACACCTATTTCCGAGGTTTAAAGCACACCCGAAGGGCGTGGGAAATAACAAAAATGTATTTTCATTTGCAGTAAAACTTGAAATTAAAAATAACAACTCAATGCCTGTAAACTATAAATAGTTCGGTTAAATAAATTGGGGCAAATGTACGGTTTTTTTGGAAATAAAATTTAATTTTAAATTTCTTTTAACCAACGTTATTCTTACCTTTTTTAAATGATTAGGACTTCTCAAAGATATTCGATTGCCACTCCCGAAATATTCAAAAAGCAACTGCTCCAATGGGGAGCTGGGTACAGAGAATCGGTGTTTTTGGATTCTAATACTACCGCTCAACAGTATGGTGATTATGATGCTGTTTTGGCTGTTGAAGCGTTTACCTCTATAGTTACGGATACAGAGAAGGCTTTTGAGAAGTTAAATGAGTTTCAAAAAACAACTCAAGATTGGTTGTTTGGGTATGTTGGCTATGATGCCAAAAACGCTATCGAAAAATTGTCGTCAAATAATTTTGATGGATTACATTTTCCTGAAATATTCTTTTTTCAACCACAAAAAATCATTTTTGTAAAAGGCAATGAGGTGTTTTTTGAATACCTAAATATGGTATCTGACGAGATTGAATTGGATTTTGAAGCAATAAAACAAGTGGCTGTTGTAGCAATGGAAAAAATTATTTCCAATCCGAAAATTCAGCAGCGTATTTCTCAGCAAGCCTACTTAGAAAAGGTAAGGGAGTTACAAGAGCACATCCATAGAGGTGATATTTATGAGGTGAATTTCTGCATGGAGTTTTTTCAAGAAAACTACCAGATGAATCCATTGGCAACATTTGCTGCTTTAGATTCGATTTCGAGTGCGCCATTCTCGGTGTATTTAAAAAATCATCATCAGTACTTGTTGTCGGCTTCACCGGAACGATATCTCAAAAAAGTAGGGACTAAAATCATCTCCCAGCCGATTAAGGGTACTGCTAAAAGAAGTACTGATGGCGAAGAAGATAAAGCGTTGAAGGAGGCCTTGTCTAAGGACGAAAAAGAACGTTCTGAAAATATTATGATTACGGATTTAGTGCGTAATGATTTGTCCAAAACAGCTAAGAAAGGAACCGTCAAAGTGGAGGAGTTATGTGGGGTGTATTCGTTCAAACAAGTGCATCAAATGATTTCTACGATTTCGTCTGAAATGGATGAGCAATTATATAATCCAGTCACAGCGATAGAAACTACTTTTCCGATGGGAAGTATGACAGGAGCACCTAAGGTTTCTGCCATGGAACTCATCGAACAATATGAAGAAACCAAACGGGGATTGTACAGTGGTGCAGTAGGCTACTTTACGCCAGAGGGAGACTTTGACTTTAATGTGGTAATCCGTAGTATTCTGTATAATTCAGAAAATCAATACGTTTCTTTTTCAGTAGGAAGTGCTATTACAGCCAAGTCCATTCCTGAAAAAGAATACGAAGAGTGTTTGCTCAAGGCAAAAGCAATGATGCAGGTGTTGGGGAGATACTAATTATCTCCATCCAACATACGTCCTAAGCCTCCTAAAACAGAGCCCTCTCCTTTGTCTTTTCCGCCCATACTTGGAGCGTGTTGGATGATTCTGTCCGCTAATCTGGAAAATGGTAAACTTTGTAAATACACAGTTCCTGTTCCGCGTACCGTAGCTAAGAATAAACCTTCACCGCCAAAGAACATGGATCGAAGGCTTTTAACACGTTCAATGTCATAGTCTAAACTCGAAGAAAACCCAACAATACATCCTGTGTCAATCAATAACGTTTGATTGTTTAGTTCTTTTTTGACGACAGTACCACCTGCGTGTAAAAAGGCTTTTCCGTCACCACTTATTTTTTGTAAAATGAAACCTTCTCCTCCAAAGAAACCAGAGCCTAATCTGCGGTTAAATGCAATAGAGACTTTAGTTCCTTTAGCTGCACATAAAAAAGCATCCTTTTGACAAATAATATCGCCATTGATTGTTGCTAAGTCTAAAGGAATAATAGTTCCCGGGTAAGGTGCTGCAAAAGCTACTTCTCTCTTGCCTTGACCTTCATTGGTAAAATGCGTCAAGAAGAGAGATTCACCTGTTAAAACACGTTTCCCTGCATCTAATAGTTTGCCAAATATTCCTTGGTTAGGTTGTGAACCGTCTCCCATTTTTGCTTCAAAGCGAATGTCTGGATCCATCCAGTTCATGGTGCCAGCTTCTGCAATAACTGTTTCTTGTGGGTCTAACTCAATAGAAACCACTTGCATATCATTTCCGTGTATGGTATAATCAATTTCGTGTGATGTCATTTTTAGGTTGATTTTTGATTGGGTTAAAGATAGGAATTGTACTAAACATTTTTTCTGTTATGATGCGAATAATTCCATAAATCCGTATTTTTGAGCATGCTTGAAGCGTTTACAAAACACATTTCGGATAACTTTAGTTTTATCAATGAAAAGAGGCTTCTTCTAACTGTTAGTGGAGGAGTGGATAGTGTGGTTTTGGTGCATTTGATGAAAACCATTGAAGCGGATTTTTCTATAGCACATTGCAACTTTCAGTTGAGGGGAGAAGAGAGTGAAGGGGATCACAAGTTCGTGCAAGAACTCGCAGCATCTATGGAAGTGCCTTTCTTCGATAAACGATTTGAAACCGAAACCTTTGCTTCGGCTCATAAACTTTCCATTCAAATGGCAGCTCGTAAGTTACGATACGAATGGTTTGATGAGCTTATGAAACAACATGGTTTTAATTATATGGTGACGGGTCATCATGCGGATGATAATTTGGAGACCTTTTTGATTAATGTGATTCGAGGGACAGGACTAGAAGGTTTGCAAGGAATTCCTGAATCTAAGAATAGAAGATTGAGACCGTTGCTTCCTTTTAAGAGGGAAGAAATTATGGCTTTCGCCGAAGAGCAAAACATAACATGGAGAGATGATAGCAGCAATGGTTCAACAAAATACCTGAGAAATAAGTTAAGACACGATGTGATTCCAGTGCTTAAGGAATTGAACTTGACTTTATTAGATTCTTTTCGGGAAACTATAAGTCATATTAAAGAAAGTCAGGATATTGTTGATTACAGCGTGAGTCAGGTGAGAGAAGAGGTGGTGGAGAAACAAAGCGACTGCATAAAAATTGATCTCAAAAAATTGGAAAAATATCCCAATCCTAAGGCTTATTTATACCCTTTATTAAAACCGTATGGCTTTACTTCTTGGAACGATATTCATGATTTAGTGAATGCTCAGTCAGGAAAGCAAATTTTTTCAGACCAATCTCATATCATTAAGGATAGAGACTCATTTTTGATTCGGCCGAGATTGGATGTAACTGAGAAAGAAACGGTTTCTTTTGAATTAGGAGATGGTAGTATAGAGCGACCTGTTAAGTTATCATGGGAACAGGTTGAAAAAACAAAAAAGCCATCCCAAAAGGAATTGTTTGTTGATGCAGATAAACTACAAAGTCTTACCATACGGAAATGGAAAGAAGGAGATTTGATTTACCCTCTAGGTATGGAAGGTCGAAAAAAGAAATTGAGTAAATTTTTTAAAGATGAGAAACTGTCTCTTTTTGATAAAGAAGCGATTTGGCTCCTATGTTCTGATGACGCTATTGTGTGGGTTATTGGAAAAAGAGGCGATCATCGCTTTAGAGTAGATAAAAAGACAACTAAAATTTTAAAATTTACACTCAATGGAGATGACTAGTCAAAAAATCAAATGGATACTTATTTTATGTTTAGGGTTAACAATAAGTGCCTGTGGGCAGAAAAAAGCAGATATAGTTATTCCTGAAACAAAAATCAAAACAGCTATGGGAAAAGTACAGAAGACCGATCAAGAGTGGAAAGACACTCTCACTGATGAAGAATATAGAATTTTACGTCAAAAAGGGACTGAGCCAGCATGGACGGGAGATTTACTAGACAACAAAAAGAAAGGAGTTTATACCTGCGCCGGTTGTGGCAATGAATTATTTACAGATGACATGAAATTTGATTCAGGTACAGGCTGGCCAAGTTTTGATGCGGAGATTGAAGGAGGTAAAATCGATAAACACTTGGATAAGTCTCATGGTATGACCCGAACAGAGATTACTTGTTCTCGTTGTGGTGGACATTTAGGTCATTTATTTTTTGACGGAAGGACTGAGACACAACAACGTTATTGTGTGAATTCAGCTTCTTTGAATTTTGAAGAAGGGAAGAAAGTTGAAAAAAAGGCTAAAAAGCAAAAAATAGTACTAGGAGCTGGTTGTTTCTGGTGTGTGGAAGCGGCCTTCTTGGAGTTAGAAGGGGTTAAAAGTGTAGTTTCTGGATATTCAGGAGGGACGGTTAAAAATCCTGCTTATCGCGAAGTAACCACAGGAAGAACAGGACATGCTGAGGTGGTTGAAGTTACTTTTGATTCGACTAAAATTTCATTGCAGGAAATATTAGAAGTGTTTTTCGTAGTACACGATCCGACAACACCTAATCGACAAGGGGCGGATGTCGGGACTCAATATCGTTCGGCAATTTATTATACAGATGAAGGTCAAAAAGCCATTATTGATGAGGTCATTGAAGCATTGAATGCACCAGATGTATTTAATGGAGGTATTGTGACAGAAGTAGCACCTTTGGGAGCTTTTTATAAAGCGGAAGATTATCATCAGAATTATTACAACCAAAACTCAGAGCAACCGTATTGTAAATTGGTAATTTTGCCAAAGCTTGAAAAAGTTCGTAAAGCATTTAAAGAAAAATTGAAATAATATGAAAAAGTTAATTGCAGTTGTATTATTATTTGTTGGTTTTGTGGGTCAAGCACAATTTGATTTTGCGCCAAGCCAATCTGCAGTGGATGCAAATCAACAATCAAACGTGACTTGGAAAACTGAGGTAGAAAAACTATCCGACAAGGAATACAAGTTGATCTTGCATGCTACAGTGGCAGAAGGGTGGCATTTGTATTCTCAGTTTTTGCCAGGGGATACTGCATTACCTACGGTATTTACGTTTGACGGGAATGGACAGTTATTTCAGTTAAAAGGAAAGACAGAAGAGTTTGGAATAGTTACTAAAGTAGATGCTATTTTCGAAACCGAAATGGGATTTTTTGAGCACAAGGGACGATTTGAGCAACTCATAGAGCTAATAAGTGTGGATGTTGATCAAATCACGGTTGCTGTAGAGTATCAGACTTGTGATGATAGTCGATGTACAATGGACTCTGATGAGTTAGTTTTTTCTTTATCAGGAAGTGCTCCAGTTGTTGAGCAAAAAAAAAAGGTTGACCAAATAAGTTTGGATAAAGCAGATGCTTTAAAGATAGACATTAAACAGAACGATTTTTATGAGTCAAGTGTTGCTCAATTATCCAAAAGTAGTCACTGGGATTTGTTCTTTTTAGGCTTCTTAGGAGGTTTGTTGGCCTTGTTGACGCCTTGTGTTTTTCCTATGATTCCTTTGACGGTTTCGTTTTTTACTAAACAAGGTGGTGATCGCAAAAAAGGAATTTTTAATGCTGTTTTGTACGGGGTTTTTATAATTGCTATTTATATATTATTAAGTATTCCGTTTCATTTTTTGGACACCTTAGATCCAGAGATATTAAATAATGTATCTACTAATGTTTGGCTGAATGTATTTTTCTTTGCCATCTTTTTGTTTTTTGCCTTTTCGTTCTTTGGGTATTATGAATTGACGTTACCTAATTCATGGGGAAATAAAATGGATTCCGCTTCTAATATTGGCGGTTTGATCGGGATTTTCTTTATGGCGGTAACGCTATCAATTGTTTCCTTCTCTTGTACAGGGCCTATTCTTGGTTCGTTGTTGGCGGGTTCTTTAACAGCTGATGGAGGAGCGATGCAGTTGACTATGGGAATGGGAGGTTTTGGTTTAGCTCTGGCCTTGCCTTTTGCTTTGTTTGCTTTGTTTCCAAATCTTTTAAATTCATTGCCTAAATCCGGAGGTTGGATGACAACTGTGAAAGTGGTCTTAGGGTTCTTGGAATTAGCTTTTGCTATTAAGTTCTTGTCTAATGCGGATTTAGTGTCGCATTGGGGATTGTTAAAAAGAGAAACCTTTATCGGACTATGGATAATCTTATTTGCTGGATTGACCTTATATCTTTTTGGTAAAATTCGTTTTCCACACGATAATCCAACCCAGCGAATCAATGGCTGGAGAAAACTTTTAGGAACTGCTAGTTTAGTCTTTGTGTTGTATCTATTACCAGGGTTGACCAATACCAAATATGCTAATTTAAAGTTGTTGAGTGGTTTTCCTCCACCAATGTTTTATAGCTTTTATACCCATGAATCGGAAATCAAAGCGTTTAAAGATTTTGAAGAAGGGCTTGCTTTTGCCAAAGAAAATAATAAGCCAATATTGTTAGATTTTACAGGCTGGGCTTGTGTAAACTGTCGTAAGATGGAAGAGAATGTTTGGACAGTTCCTGAAGTAAACCAATTATTGAAAGAAGAGTATGTTCTTATTTCCTTATATGTAGATGATCGTGAATTATTGAAAGAAGAGGAACAATTCGAATTTCAAAAGCCGAACGGAAAAATCAAAAAAATTAAAACCATAGGGGACAAGTGGGCTACTTTTCAGGCTGTTAATTTTAGTACAGCTTCACAGCCTTATTACGTATTGTTAAGTCCAGATTTGGAAATGCTCAATAAACCGATAGGTGCAGTATCCGCAGAGAAATATTATCAATGGTTACAAGAGGGGCTAAAACACAAAAAGAAGGATTAATTATCCTTCTTTTTGTGTTTACCATTATTAAACTTTGTAAACTGCACGGGGCTTTCAGGTTTCTTCTTTTTTGGTTTGAACTGAGGTTTCGATTTTGAACTGTTTGTTGGTTTAGGTTTATCAAATGTTTTGGGTTTTTCCAAAGGTTTTTTGTCCTGTTTGATTTGTTCCAAAACTTTCTTTGGGTCTTTTGGGTTTTCTTTTGTACCTCGTAGATAAATGACCAATCCGTTTAAGAAATTGCGTAAAATCTGATCGCCGCACTCCATGTATTTAGGGTGGTCTTCGTTTCTAAAAAAGGAACCTATTTCAGCTTTTGAAATTCTAAAATCCACCAATTGTAAAATTTCAACGATTTGATCGTCTCTTAATTGCAAGGCTACTCTTAGCTTTTTGAATATGTCGTTATTTGTCATATTAGATTATTGTTGTTGACAAAGGTACGCTTTATTTATTCTGTTCTTGCAACGCTTTAATTTCATCTCTCAACTTTGCCGCTTGCATAAAGTCCAGATCTTTGGCCGCCTTTTCCATAGCTTTTCTCTTTTCTCTAATGAGTTTATCGATTTGTTCTTTGTTGAGGTATTTGGTGTCAGTTTCGGCGGCTATTATTTTTTCTATTTTTCTTTCGTATTCGAGAGGTGTGTTTTTGGCGAAAGCATTATCCAAAGACTTGTTTAACGCTTTTGGCTGGATGTTGTTTTCTTTGTTGTAAGCCTGTTGTTTATTGCGTCTGTAATTGGTTTCGTCAATGGTGCGTTGCATGCTGTTAGTAATCTTGTCTGCATACATGATGGCTTTTCCGTTGATATTACGGGCAGCACGACCGATGGTTTGAGTGAGTGAACGATGACTTCTCAAAAAACCTTCTTTATCGGCATCAATAATGGCAACTAAGGATACCTCTGGTAAATCTAAACCTTCTCTTAAAAGGTTAACTCCAATTAATACATCAAATAATCCTTTACGTAGGTCTTGCATGATTTCAATACGTTCCAACGTGTCCACATCAGAGTGAATGTAACGACAACGGATTGAAATTTTAGCCAAATATTTAGCCAGTTCTTCTGCCATTCTTTTGGTTAAGGTTGTCACCAAAACACGTTCGTCCAATTCGCACCTTTGTTGGATTTCTTCTACTAAATCATCGATTTGATTTTTGCTAGGTCTGACTTCTACAACAGGATCCAATAGGCCTGTAGGTCGGATGATTTGTTCTACATAAACACCTCCTGTTTTTTCCAATTCATAATCAGCAGGTGTAGCACTGACATAAAGGACTTGATTTTGTATGTTTTCAAACTCTTCAAACTTCAATGGACGGTTGTCCATGGCGGCAGGTAGTCGGAATCCATATTCCACTAAATTTTCTTTTCTGGAGCGGTCTCCTCCATACATGGCATGCACCTGTGAAATAGTCACGTGACTTTCGTCTACTACCATCAAATAGTCTTTGGGAAAATAATCCAATAAACAGAAAGGTCGAGTACCTGGTTCTCTTCCGTCAAGGTAGCGTGAGTAATTTTCTATACCTGAGCAGTAGCCTAATTCTTTAATCATTTCTAAGTCAAAAAGCGTACGCTCCTCTAGTCGTTTGGCTTCGAGGT
The DNA here is from genome assembly GCA_020635875.1 of Flavobacteriales bacterium. Taxonomy (GTDB): domain Bacteria; phylum Bacteroidota; class Bacteroidia; order Flavobacteriales; family Flavobacteriaceae; genus Flavobacterium. Next base: position 302,364 of record JACJYY010000002.1, on the reverse strand, counting down.
GTTTACCAATTTCTTTGAAATATTCGACTTGTTTGACCATGTCTTGTTGGATTTTCCAAATGGCATTTTGTAAAACATCAGGAGAGGTTACAAAAATATTGGCAGGATAAATCGTTAGCTTTTCAAATCTCTCAATAACTTGAGCGGTTTGTATGTCAAAAGATTCCATCTCCTCAATTTCATCACCAAAAAAATGCACCCGAAAACCATGATCAGCGTAGCCAGGGAAGATTTCTACCGTATCTCCTTTAATCCGGAAATTTCCTGGACCAAATTCCCCCTCAGTTCTGGAGTATAAACTCTGCACTAATTGTTTTAAAAGTTGGGTTCTAGATATGACTTGGTCGCGTTCAATTTCAATAACATTTTTCTTAAACTCCGTTGGGTTTCCTATACCATACAAACAGGATACTGAGGCCACGACAATTACGTCTCTGCGTCCAGAAAGTAATGCAGAAGTTGTACTGAGTCGCATTTTTTCGAGTTCGTCATTTATAGACAAATCCTTTTCTATGTAAGTTCCAGTTGTAGGCAAATAAGCTTCGGGTTGGTAATAATCGTAGTAGGAGACAAAATACTCTACTGCATTTTTAGGGAAAAATTGTTTGAACTCGGAGTACAATTGGGCGGCTAATGTTTTGTTGTGTGCCAAAATCAACGTAGGCTTTTGTACTTCCTGAATCACATTGGCAACTGTAAAGGTTTTTCCAGATCCAGTGACACCTAATAAAGTCTGAAATTCTTCGCCATTCTTGATTCCATCAGCTAGTTTTTGAATCGCTTGTGGTTGGTCTCCTGTGGGTTTGTAGTCCGATACAACTTCGAATTTCATGGGAAATAACTTTGTGGTAAGTTACAAAGATAGAAGAGAAATTGAGGAATAAATAGCTTAATCTTTCGATAAATATAAATAGCCTTTCATAGCTTCAGGGTGGTTCTCGTCATTGAGGTTGATGACATAAAAATAGGTGCCTCCAGGGAGGTCTCCTCCGCCAGTTGGGAGAGCCCCTTGATTGGCAAATCCGTTCCATACGCTAAAGTCATGATTGCCTTTCCAGACCAATTGTCCCCATCGAGAGTAGATTTCGATTTCCATATTAGGGAATACGTTTTTGATTTCGTTAAAGTCAATTACATCATTATACCCATCATTGTTAGGCGTAATGAAATTTCTAATTACAGGAGGGCAATTAATGATAGACAATAAGAATGAAGAAGTGTTAAAACAATCATGCTGTTCGATTCTACCGTATATAATTTTATTTTTTTCCGTCAAGGAAAAAGGTGTACTGCTATCTATTGCATTAGAGTTATTGATTGCTTCTTGTAGGCTCTCGTGGTAGGTTATCGTTTGTCCAGGATTAGGATTGTTGGCTTGAGTTTGTTTATCTAGCTCATATATTCCATTAAACCCACCTCTATTACAAGTATAATCATCATATAAGGTAAATGACAGTTTGTTTTCCACTAAATCAAAAGACAAAGTATTTTCGTTATTAGAGTCATTTATTTCAGGGACGATATTAGCGGGGTCAACAACGAATTGAAAAGTAAGGCTTGTACCAAATTTTTCGTCAATATTGAGTTCAATTTGTTGGGTTAGACTAGCGCCAATAGCAAGTTCTTCAGACGTCAAGAAAGTATGAATGTCCTCCCCGTTGAGTCGAATCAATACAGGCGTGTTTTGTGGAAGAATAGCGGTACTATTTAAATTAGAAGTTGTGATGTTTAAATCAACCGTTCTTGAGCCGCATACAGGGAGATGGTTAATTGCAGCAACAGTAGCATCAGGCAATTGGCTGTTCAATCGAGTGATTACAGTATTAACCATTATTACATCTTGACCTGAAGTCAACTCGATGCGTGCTTGAGTATCGCCAATAGCGATGTTGTTTTCGATTGGATAGATGTCCAAATCCATATTATAAAGAGTCGAGCTGCCTGTGATGCTATTCGTCCCGTTAAAGGCATTAGTGGTTGGGTTTAACGGAGGGTTGCTCAGTATATTGCCATTAATACGCAAGGTTTCATTGACGGCAATTCCTTGATCACCTTCCCAGGCGATAAATCCTATTCGTGCATTTTGGTTATCAATAACATTAAGGTTGTCCAAGTTTATGCTTATCGACTCAGGTACCATTTGTAAACCATCATATACATTGAGTTGGTACAAAGGGAAATTTTCGTTTTTATACACCACAAGTAGTGCCCATCCTCCAAAATTCGTACTGTTAAAACAATAATAAGGAATGACATTCGTTAGGTCTAAATCACTCAGTGTATAGTTGGTGTTTCCTTGAGATTTAACCAAGGATGTTACATCTGCATAGGCACTAAAGAAGGGTAATTGAAAATAAACACCTTGCCAAAAATCATATTCTTCCATTATTGTAGCAAAAGTTCTTTCTGCTGCAATAGTGTTTCCATTAAGTTGCACTTCGAGATCCCCTGTTCCTGACCCTGCCCAATAGAGAAAAACTTTTTCAATTTCATCCTCGGGGTTTAATTGTAATGTGGCAGATGATTGCGTAAGGATGACGCATTCGCCAAATGTGTTCTCGTCAGAATTAAGGGTGTTTCCGATAAGTGTAAAGTCATATCGCCCGTTGAATTGTTCCAGTAGGGAAATATCTTGAGCTTTTGCAAAAGCAAAAATAAGGAAGATTGAAAGGGTAAAAAGGAATCTCATCGTACTCGAGTTGGTTGACCTAAATGTAACGAATTTTGACAATAGGATTTAGTCTTTTGATAAATGAATAAAACCCTTGATAGGACTGGTGATTAAAGTGTCATTCAAATGAACCACATAAAAATAAACACCGTCGGGGAGGTCGCCTTGTCCGGTTTGAATTAGACCATGGTTAGCACGTCCGTCCCATATACTGTAATCATAGTTGCCCTGCCATACCAATTGCCCCCATCTCGAGTAGATTTCTATTTCCATATTAGGAAATGCGTTTTTGTTTTCGTTAAAATCAATGAAATCGTTGACTCCATCGTTATTAGGAGAAAGGAAGTTTCGGATGGCAGTTGGACAATTCTCTACAGCAATGCTAAAGCTATTGATGTTAAAGCACTCTTGTTGTTCAATCCTGCCGTATACTATTTGTATCGGTCCTGTTATCTGTAGAGGGACGGTAGTGTCAATAGGATTTATTTTCAACAGCGCATCCTGTTCAGTTCCATACAACGAAATACTTTGATTGGTGTCTTGTTTGATGCGGTTAATTACGTTACTAACATCATAAACACCTTGTCCATTTCCGGTGTTGCATAGCACAACATCTTGGATGGGAAAGTTTAGGCTATTGGCCAAAAGTACTATAGGTAAATTTATTCTATTATTGTTTTCGTCTAGTTCTTGAATGCTATTAGCAGGATCTACAGTAACTGCTATCGTAAAGGAATCGCCATAAATATCTGGAATTGTTAATTGTGTAGTTAGTGATTCACTAGCACTAGGCACTATGAGCTGTGTTGAATTTATGGTTTGCAAAACATCGCCGTCAATGCTTAATGTAATTGGAGTGTTAATGGGCAGGTCAGCTTGACCGATATTATTTAGTGTTAAGTCAATATCGATACTCCTAGAGCCACAAGCAATGGGACCAGTTTGAGCAGAAATAGTGGCATCAGGAACTAGACTATTAATTCTTGTAACTACGGTATTGATCAATATCACATCATTGCCAGAGGTCAATTGAACAACAGCGCTTGTATCGCCCACTTCGATATAATCCTCGATATCATAGATGTCTAGATCCATACTATAAAGTTGGTCGCTACCCGTAATACTGTTAGTTCCATTAAAGGCATTTGTCGCTGGATTCAGAGGAGGGTTGCTCAAGATGGTATCATTTATACGAAGGGTTTCATTAATTGTTCCTCCCTTGTCTCCTTCCCAAGCAATAAAACCGATTCTTGCATCTTTGGTCTCTTGCACGTTAAGATTATCCACAATTATGGTAATGGTTTCAGGTACTAATTGTAATCCATCGTAGACATTTAGTTGGTAATTGGGGAAGCTTTGATTTTTGTAAACGATTAAAATTGCCCAACCGCCAAAATTCGTCTGAGTATTACAGTACTGTCCTTTTATCACTTCTCTTAGATCGAGTTCGCTGAGGGTATAGGTCGTGTTTCCTTGGGTGGTAATAATATCTGTGATATCTACAAAAGCACTAAAATAGGAGTATAATTTTCCCTTGTAGGTGAGGGAGGCAGAAAACGTTCTTTCGGCATTGAGATCAATATCATTGAGTTTAACCTCAAAATCACCTAAACCAGACCCCGCCCAGTATAAGTAGGCTTTTTCAATTTTGTTTTCAGCATCAAGAGCTAATTCGGCTGATGAACTCGTCAATATCTCACAAGCTCCAAAAGTATTTTCCTCCTTGTTTAATGTATTGCCTATAAAGGTAAAATCATAAGGCCCATTGAATTGCTTAAGTATTGACACGTCTTGAGCTTTCGCCGAAAGGCAAACAAAAAGAAATACTAAATAAAGGTGAATTCGTATTTTCATAGGGTTTTGGTTGGTCACTAAAAATACGAAAATTTAATTTCAAGAAGATGTTGTAAAGTTACTATTGTTGGGTAGTTCAAAAACTTTTAAATCAAAGTAAGGTACAGCAGCTAATAGGTGATCAAAGATGTCCGCCATGATGTATTCGTAATTTTCCCATCGTTTGTCACTGCTAAAAGCATAAATCTCTAAAGGAATTCCTTCTGCCGTTGGTGCCAACTGCCTTACCATAATCATCATGTCTTTATTGATGGCGGAATGATGTTTTAAATATTGATCGATATATTTTCTAAATACGCCTATATTGGTCAAGTTTCTACCGTTGATTAATAACTCCTTATTGGCATTTATTTGAGTGTTATAAAGGGTAATGTCTTTTTGTTTTACATTTAGATATTGTGAAATAAGATCAATTTTTTTGAGTTGCTCAATTTCTTGGTCAGTGAGGTATTTCACACTGTTTTGCAAAATGAAAAGAGATCGTTTGATTCGTCTTCCGTCAGACGAAACCATTCCTCTCCAGTTTTTGAAAGAATCTGATATAAGGGCATAGGTAGGGATAGTGGTAATGGTTTTATCAAAGTTTTGAACTTTGACCGTTGCTAAAGTGATTTCAATGACATCTCCATCGGCACCAAATTTGTCAAAGGTAATCCAATCGCCAATACGCACCATGTCATTAACTGACACTTGAATACTTGCCACAAATCCCATGATAGTATCTTTGAATACCAAAATAATTACAGCGGAAGCGGCACCCAATGCCGTAAAAAATTTCCAGATAGATGTATTTGTAATTATAGCAAAGGAAGACATGATACCAATTACCCATGCGATGATCATGATCACCTGAATATAGCTAGAGATGGGTTTGTCTTTAAGATTTGGGATGGTTTTTAGGTAATCTTTGATGGCGTTTAAGATGCTTCGGGCAATCCATAGCGATAATACAATGCTGAATATGGAGAGTGCTTTTTCTGCTGGTTTTTCAAAGCTAGGAAAGTCTAGAAAAACAACGGGTGCAAATTCTATAGCAATAAGTAAAGGAACAATATGTGCGATATTTCGGGTTACTTTATTTTGCACTAAAAAGTCGTCAAATTGCGTTTTAGATTGTTGAGCAAATTGCGTGAACGCCTGCAACAATATTTTTCGTACCACAAAATCAACTAGCATAATAAATACGAAAACCAATACCAATAAACTGAACATGTTGGTGTACTTTGCAAGGTTTTCGGATAAGCCTACAGATAATAGATGATCAAAAAGTATATGTTTATTGAACTCCACAGTTTGTTATTTTAAGTATTTGCGATCAATATAAAAGGTGCCAAAAGGTACTAAGGAAGCCAAAAGTATTTGTGTAAAGGCTTTTTTTGACCAAGATGCTTCAGATTTAAGAATAAAGGCAATTACTATGTACAAAATAAATAAGATACCATGGGGCATGCCAAGTATTTTAACGTAAGTGGGGTTATTCAATAGATACTTTATTGGAGTAGCGATGAACAATAACAGGATGTAAGAAACTCCCTCTAAAAAAGCGATTAGCCTGAAAATAGTTACGAGTGTGGCCATAATTTATGTAGTGAAGTCACAAAAATACATAAGTGTATTGAAACCCTGAAAAATGAGGCGTGTTTATTCCACGTTTAAATTTTCAATTTTACTAACTACCCCTTTGAGTTTTTCGGGACATTCTTTTTCTTGAAAACGAACTGCTTTACCGTTATAGAAAAGATTAGATACCGCTACATCCATAGTGTTGGATAGGTACTCATTTTGTAAGTAAAAAAAGTGATTTTGTTCAAATTCTTTTACAATAGCCTTATACTCACTCTTAGAAAGAACTCTTGATTTTTCTCCGATAGGTTCTACGTTTTCTATCCCATTAAACACAAAGTTTCTGTCAGGATAAACTTTAATAGTGTAATTAGGACAAGTCGGACACTTTCCTTTATATTTTTTGTAGGACACAATTCCTTGATTAATATCTCCAACTACTGTCTTCATTTTATTAGAAGCACAAGATAAAGTGGTTAACGCAACGATGGTTAGGGCAATTGGTTTTATTAATTTCATAAAGTTTAAAAGAGTGTTAATTTTAAAAAGAGTCTTGCTTGACGGCTCAATGAGCTAAAAGTAAGACTCTTTTTAAAAAAAATTGAAATTTTACAATGGTTTATTCAAATTACTACTTAATTACAATCTTTTTGACCGTTTTGTTTCCTGTACTATTTTGGTTGATTTGTAACAAATATACACCGGCAGATACATCAGAGATATTTATTGTTCCAGATGTAGTAAAGCTGTTTGATTTTATAACTACTCCAGTCATAGATACTAATTGAGTATCAAAGCTTTCTGAGTTACCAACTTTTATATTAATTACACTATCAGTAGGGTTAGGATATACGCTCAAAGCAATGTTTTCAAAGTTACCCACGCCAACCGTTGATTCGTTAATAGCCATGTCTGCATCAGATATATCATAAAACGTAGAAGCTGCTCTGAAACCACCATCAACGTGGCATTGAATTAGGATTCTAGCTTGAGTTGAATTCTCATTCGGTACGGTTATGTTTTGACTACCGTCATTATCTACATTTTCATTCAAAACCTGAAATGTCTGTCCCCCGTCTAATGTGGCTAATATGTCTACTTTAGGACAATGGGCATCAGTACCATTCACGGACCAGGTAACTTCTTGAGTTGAGCCACCGTCAACAGTCCCGCCAGTATTGGGTGTTAAGATTTCAAAAGGGCCTGTATTCTCCACAGTAACTTTCATTTTATCATTGGCGACACGACCAAAAGTTTCATTATTGTCCCGAACAGTTAACGAAAAATTAATTGTTCTAGTGGTACAAGGAAGTTTCTCCCATTGTTGGTCATTATTGCCTGCCATAACGTCTGACCATACAGGGAATGATCTGAAATTATTACTACTAGGTTCACGGTATCTGAATAATGCGGCCGTTTTTGATTGACAGGAAGGTGAGCCAGATGTAGCTAATCCGTTTCCGTCGTGTTGCTGCCACCCATAGGTCAACTGACCACTATCATCATTAGCATCAGAGCCGCTACCTACCAAGATAAAAGGTGTTTGTTTAGGAATTTTAATATCTGCTTTAGCGTCAGCTACTGGATCACTTGAATTGCCTGCAGATACACTAGTAGAACAACTGGTATTGTTGATTACTGCCATCATTTGTTCAATAGAAGAATAATGGAAAAAAGGATCTGAATAAGACTGGTATCGAGCGGCTTCATCACAAACACCAGCGTAGGACATTAAGGAAGATCCCTCTCCTGGTTCGTAGCGGTAACCATCTGCTGACGTTCCACATTCTTCCGACGTGAAGTTGTGGTTTGAACCAAATTGATGCCCAATTTCATGTGCAGCATAATCTACCCACAAAGTAGTTTCAGAAGAATCTGATCCGGAAAATCCACCTCCTTTTGCATCAGGAGCACATACCGCTCCTAAATAAGCAATTCCGCCTGTATTAGCCCACATTACAAGATGCCCTAAGTCATAATTGGCACTGCCAACTGCGTTGTCAATTGTTGCATGAACAATATCTAAAAAGTCATCTGCTTGTGTGTCATTAAAAGGATCGGTCTCTGGATTTTCAAAAATTAAGCTGTTGTCTGTTACTAGAGTAAATGATACTCCTACGTCCCTTAGGTAGATAGGTCTTATCATGTTGATCCCTGATGCGATTGCATTTAAAACGTTCGTCACATTATATGGCGAACCACCAAACTGTTGCGAAAATTCTCCAGCAGCTGTGATGGCTATCCTAAAATCTTTTTTTGCGGTAATTCCAGCTGGACTAAAAGCTCTGTGTGCTTTATCATGACTGTGATCGTGATCTTTGCTAGAACATTTAATTGGTTTAGCATTAGATGCCTTTTTGAAATAAACAATGTGACTCCCAGTGTCAGACACGGGTTCAATAAAATAAGTATTCTCTGGTGCATATATGGCTGCATGAAAACCTAACTCATCTATATCACAAGCGATAAGAACAGAAGGGTCTCCAATTTTATGCCCAGTAAAGGTTTTAATAGTATACAAGTGAGCCACTTCATCAGCGACTATATTGGAAGGAGATATTTCAAATTCTTCAAATTCTCTATTAGGATTAGGTAGAGATATGATTTGTTTTTCAGCTTTCATTTTAGCGTAAAAATCAGGAAGAGAAATTTGAGTAGCTACGGATGCTTTAGCAATTCTTGTAGCGATTCTTCTGTTGCTTGATTCTTTTTTGATTTCCCAATCAGCCGAAGTGATTTGTGCTTGCGCAGATTGAGTAAAAAATGTGGCGCACAATCCCATCACGATAAGATGTGGCTTAATGCTTTTAGAGAAGGTAGTGAATGTAATCATGTGTTAAATTTTTCTTAAAAATAGGCAATAAAAATCGTAACTTCCAAATATGGGCACAAAAAAAGCGACGGTTACGTCGCTTTTTAACATTCTATGATATCCGATTTGGGTTTACACCTCTTTATGTACGTGTACGTCCATTTGTGGAAATGGTATATTAAGACCTTCTTTATCAAATGTTTTATACACATTTTCGTTCATGTCAAAAAATACACCCCAGTAGTCCGCGGCGTTAACCCATGCTCTGACTGTAAAATTAACAGAACTGTCTGCTAATTCCGATACAGCGATAAAAACAGCAGGATCTTTTAATATACGGTTATCAGCGTCACATAATTTTTGGATGACTTCTTTTGCTTTCTCAACATCATCACCGTAGGCGATGCCTATTGTCCAATCGACTCTTCTGTTTTCTTCTGTAGAGAAATTTACCATCGATGAGTTAGATAAACCTCCATTAGGAATAATAATTGTCTTGTTGTCAGGTGTTTTTAGGATAGTATTGAAAATTTGAATTTCTTTTACTGACCCTACATATCCCTGAGCATCAATCACATCACCCACTTTAAAAGGTTTGAAAATTAGAATCATTACACCGCCGGCAAAGTTTTGTAATGTCCCTGATAATGCCATACCAACAGCTAAACCAGCCGCTCCCAAGATGGCAATAAAAGAAGTCATTTCTATGCCTAAAGTGCTTAATACCGTAATGACTAATAATACTCTTAGTAGTGTACCAATCAGACTAATTAAAAAAGGTTTTAGAGAAGGGTCTGTCCCTTTCTTTTCGAGCATATTAGCAAAAGCTTTTGTTAAGCCCTTTACCACGAAAGAACCTATAAACCAAACTATGATAGCTCCGATTAGCTTAGGGCCGTAGTAGAAAACTAAATCCGTAAATTGTGAGATAATTTCTTGTGTATCCATAATGGGTAGTTGTATTAAATTTTGGTGCAAAGATAATGTTTATTATGCTAATTCCGATTGAAGAGATTGATATGTTGTATGCCAGCATAAGAAAATTTAATAAAAGAAAAACTATCTTTGCGGCCTTATAAAAATCAGGACACACACTACAATGAATAAATTTTTTAACCTCTTTGATTTATCTCAAAAAGTCAATTATAAAACAGAAGTACTATCCGGATTAACAGTTGCATTGGCTTTGATACCAGAAGCTATAGCCTTTGCTTTTATAGCAGGTCTTTCTCCTTTAACAGGGCTATATGCCGCATTTATGATGGGCTTTGTGACTTCAATTTTTGGAGGGCGACCAGGTATGATATCTGGAGCAACGGGTGCTGTAGCTGTAGTTATAGTGGCTTTGGCCAAAACACATGGCGTAGAGTATATTTTTGCAACTGTGATATTGGCTGGGATTATTCAATTTTTGGCTGGGGTTTTTAAATTAGGTAAACTGATTCGATTAGTGCCGCAACCTGCGATGCTTGGATTTGTGAATGGATTAGCCATTATTATATTCATGTCTCAATTGGTACAGTTTAAGGTTGATAGTACTGATCATGACTCGGCGTGGTTACAGGGAACATCTTTGTATTTATTTGTAGGGTTAGTTATAATGACCATGTTTATTATTTGGGTTACCCCAAAAATTAGTAAGGTCATTCCTGCTGCATTGACTGCAATTCTGGTAATTTTTGGAGTGGTTGTAGCCTTTGGTTTGGATACCAAAACTGTTGGAGATTTAGCCTCTATTCAGGGTGGTTTCCCACCCTTTCATATACCATCGGTTCCCTTTTCTTTAGAGACATTACAGGTTATAGCTCCGTATTCCTTTATTGTGGCAGGAGTTGGTTTGATAGAGAGTTTGTTGACTCTAAATATTGTGGATGAGATTACGCAGACTAGAGGAAATGGAAATAGAGAAGCAGTTGCCCAAGGGACGGCGAATATGCTTTCTGGATTGTTTTCAGGTATGGGTGGATGTGCCATGATTGGGCAAAGTTTAATCAATGTTTCATCAGGGGCAAGAGCAAGGTTGTCGGGTATAGTGGCTTCTGTAATGTTGTTGGTGTTTATTATGTTTGGGGCACCATTAATTGAAAAGATGCCTATGGCAGCCTTGACTGGGTTAATGATAATGGTTGCTATAGGGACATTTGAGTGGGCAAGCTTAAAGACTATTAACAAAATGCCTAAATCAGATATTTTGGTAATGGTATTAGTGACTTTGATTACGGTTTTATTTGATAATTTGGCTTTAGCTGTAATTATAGGAGTAATCATTTCTGCTCTTGTGTTTGCCTGGGATAATGCCAAAAGAATTAGAGCCAGAAAGTATGTTGATGAAAAGGGCATCAAACATTACGAAATATATGGCCCTTTGTTTTTTGGGTCAACACTTGCTTTTGGCGAAAAATTTGAAGTGAAAAATGATCCAGAAGAAGTAATTATCGATTTCTCAGAAAGTAGAATCGTTGACATGTCTGCCATCGAAGCAGTCAATAAAGTAACTGAATTATACCTCAAGGAAGGCAAAAAGCTACATCTAAAACACCTAAGTCCTGACTGCATTAGATTGCTCAAAAATGCAGAAAAGATTATAGATGTCAATATTTTAGAAGATCCTACTTATGTTGTAGCAGCGGATGTTTAAAATAATGTATAGCCTAGAATTAACCCAATTGAGTTATAATAAGCTTCAGCTCCATTGGCACCTCCACCAGAACTACTAGTCATTGCGAGAGGCGATTCATATTGTAATTCGAGGCATAACTTTTTGTTAAAACTGTACCCAAAACCAATTAAAAAGTTGGAAGTGGCCCAGCCTCTATCATATCTAAAAGAGTTAGTAGTAAATGGATAAGAGACGTTTACACCCGCATCTTTTAAAAGAAAATTAATCGAAAGTGCACCCGTGAAGAAGACTCTTGATTTATCCGAAATATGGGAGTAGTACCTTAAACCCAACGGAAATTGCAAGATTTTAGATTCTGACGAAAACGAAATTGCACTTGGGTTTGTCATCTGTCCTTGAGAAGAGTTGTATTCTTGATAATTAGGATCAAGAATAATTCCCCATTTATTATTGTTAGTGGAGAGAAGATATTCCAATTCTAATCCTATTCTGTAGTTCGTATTCCAGTCTGATTTTATTTCATTTGAATTTATTTCTTTAATACTAACAGAAGCATAGTTGATTCCTGCTCTGATACTAATATTGAATTTGCCCTTATTTTTGCTAACCTTTTCAAATTCAGGGTCAGCACATTGATTGTATTTTTCAAACAACTTCACTAAATAATGCTTTTTATATCTTAGGTGTTCGATGTCTCCTTTAGAAATCTTCTCACATTTTAAACTGTTAAGCAGTTGTTGCTGATACATTAAATTCTTTGCTAATTGCCTGTCTTCATTATAATATTCTTTAAATATTAGAAGTTCAATGTCTGAATCTCCATTACTGAAATAATACAATAATTTTGTTTGAGTGGTGTAAGAGTATAATTTCCCTTTATCATCAACTTCAATTTTTAGAAAAATTGTTTGCTTCTCTAACTTTGGTTTTCTGTCAAAATCTAGTTCTTGCAGATCTGCTTTAGAAATTTCAACGTTGGTTATGGCTCTGATGTAACGTGCGCCATTGTCAATTGAAAACTCTTTAATTTCTGATATATCGGAAGTTTTTGAGTTACTATTTTCAGTCTCTTTGATTTCTATGGATGAAGGTGTTTTGTACCAATCCATATTTTTGATAAAACAATTTATTTTTTTTCCGTTATTGTCAACAATGTATCCTGATTCAAATTCATTTTGACCTGAGCAAAACAAAACAGATAATAAACCAATAATAAGGTAAGAGATACGCATAATCTTCATTTTTGCCACGAATTTAGACAATTAATTAACAACATGTGCGAAATAAACAATAAGATAATTTGAAGCACAAATGACGGTGGCGTAGGATTTGGAAAGGAACAGATCGATTTGTTGATTGTGTTTTTTATACCAAATCATGCTTAGTCCCCAAAAAGCCAAAGAATAGAGGATGTCCAAAGTGTCATACCTTCCATTGGTCATGTGAAGGTATTGTATGAGTTCAAAACCTATTGCGATTATTGGAGGGAAAATGATTAATGGGACTTTAAAATTCTTTATTTGGATATAAAAAGGCATAGAGCTTAGGGTTAAGCTTAAAATCCACAATCCTTCGGGTAAAGAGTAGATCACAACCTCAGGTAAAGAAATGATGTTTTGAGCAGTCTCTCTCAGAGAGAAATAAAGATTTTCGTTAAGAAAAAGGAGTATCAATTGGTTAATTACAGTGTCAGGCGTTCTATAAAAAATATAAATCAAAAGACTTACCAGCAAGGATATGACAGTAGTGGTGTATTTCGAGTTCATTTTTTTCTAAAAATTAGTAATTGATAATATTCAAATCGGCCAAAGCGTTCATTGTTTATTAGTTCTAGTTCGTCAGGTAAAATAATACTGTCAAGTCTAAAAAAAGATTTGAAGTGAAATAGACTAGAAAAAGGGTTGAAAATTTTGTCTATAAGTGCAAGCCAATTGTTAGGGGTAAAGTGATTTAAAACATAGAGTTTTCCTCCTTTTTTAAGGATTCTCGTAGCTTCTGAAATTAGTTTATCTGGTTGCTGGGTTGTGGAGATTATATGAGACAGTACAGCGTAGTCAAATAAATTGTCTTTAAAGCTAATGGAATGGGCATCCATGAGGTGAAGTTGAGTTGGTTTGGGGAGTTTTTTCTTCGCTTCATTTAGCATTTTTGAAGAAGAGTCAATACCTGTGATGTTATGTTTTGTCTGGACTAAATATTGAGATCCTGTTCCAACACCTATGTCTATTAAGTTTCCAATAGGTTGTTTGTTAATTTCCGCAGTAAGATGTTTTTTTTGACGGCGAAAAAAGAAGTCAATCAAAAAATAAAAAGGTGTTAAAAAATTATAGAAAGAGGAGACTTGAATCTTCAATTATAATACTTTAAAAACGAACAGAAAGCCCTATGCCATTTACTGATGAAGAAAGAGATACGTCAACGTTTGTTTTTTTACTGAGTGATTCAGATTTTGATTCTAGATCAGTGTTATACTTGTCTACGGCTCCAAAAGTGAGAACTTTACCTTTGCTAAACAATGGAAACGAAATACCAATTAGTCCTGCTCCAAATCCAGCAACGTAATAATTGAATGTTCCGTCGGTTAATTCAGCAAAGGACTCGTTCAAAATTAATAAAATTCCACCGCCAAGCATTGATTGTGCCCAAACTTTATTTTTTTTGGCTTTCTTCATCATTTTCACAGCTTCTTCGTTGTTTTCTACGATTTGTAAAAGGTTGTGAGGAGCTAATCTAATGTCATTTTGATAAAATCCATTAGACATAATAACGATAGGTGCAGTATTGTCAAATCTAGTATTTTCATCAATTTCAATGGTTTGAGAGAATCCAATTGTGGTACAGAAGAGTACAAGTTGCAGATAGCGTAATTTTAGTATCATAGTTATAGTTTTTATAGTCTTTAAAAATAACATATTTTCAGAAAAGAAACCCTATACTAGTTGATTTTAAGTTTTGGCTTTGTCATCATTTTCTTGTTGCTGAATTTCGTCCAAATAATTGTTCTTCAAAATATCATAGAAAGAATGTCTGCTGATAAGATTGGCGATTAAATTAGCAGATAGAGCAGTCAACATTAGATGGAAAATGATATCGTGGCTATTGGTCATTTCTAACACCAGAATGGAAGAGGTAAAGGGGCTACGTGTAATACCTGTTAGTGCGCCAACCATACCACATAAGACGATTAGGTTGGTTTCTGAATTTGACAATTGTAAAAAATCAGACAGGACTGCTCCTAAGCTTGCTCCAGCACTCAAGCTTGGGGCAAAAATTCCTCCGGCGGCTCCTACTGTAAATGATATTATAGTGCCAAATACTCTTAAAATAGGGATGTACCATTCAAGATGTTTGTCATCAGTAAATAACGTGCTAATCATTATCTCTTGTCCTGAACCCAATACTCGTTCATCAATGAAGTACGCCAAGCCTGCTATTGTTAAACCGATCACAACGGCATATAAACCATTTTGATATATTTTTTTTAGTTTATTCTTCTTGGAAAGTATATAGACAATAATCTTTCCCATTCCGCTACTTGCTACACCTGATACAATGCCTATTAGTATAATAGGGAAAATAATCCAGAAAGGAATATTATCTAACTGAGGAAATCCAATGTATAAGTAGGGACCAAAAAAATTCAGTGCTGTTAACCCTGCGATGATAACTCCTGTGAAAAGAGCAGATTTAAAAAAACTAAAATGGGTTTTGGTTAATTCTTCAATGGCAAATACAATTCCTCCAAGAGGAGTGTTAAAGGCTGATGCTAAACCCGCTGCGGCACCAGTAACAATCATGTTCCTTTTGGATATTTTAGGATACCATTCAGGAAGCCAATCATTTATTTTTTTGAAAATGGAGGCTGATATTTGGACCGTTGGACCTTCTCTACCGACAACACCTCCACCAACTACCATAATAAGACTCGAAATTATTTTTGTGGATATAATACGAAAACTTAATAGTTTGTCTACCTTTTTGTAATGTCCTGGATTGGCTAACTCTATTGCCGCAGAAACTTGTGGGATACCACTGCCTCTAGCGTATGGCGCTGATTTAGCGACGATGTACCAAGCAATTAGGAAGCAAATAGGAGATATGATGAAAAAATACCAGCTCTGATGGTGAAATAAATAATGGGTTAGCTCTTCTGCCCATTTGAAGAGCTTAGCATAAATAACCGCCATGAATCCAGTAGCAAACGCACCCACCCAAAATGGTAAGGCGTTCAAGAAATCTCTTTTTAGCTTATCATTATTAATAGAATCATAGACTTTTTTTAGTTTGCTTCTGATAATACTTAAAAAATCTATAATTCGTTCTAATAATGGCATGTCACTCAGGAGTAATAAAGTGCAAAAATACACTTTTTAATACCATTATTAAACAGAAAGAGGACTTTTGAAAGAAATTAACGCTTAAATTTTTGTGTGAAATTTCTGATGGAACTCCCCAAATGGTCATACGTCGAAGCACGATGTCTTTCTTGGGTTTGATTGTTTTTGATGACCAAACAAAAATGATCTCGAGGTATGTTGTTTGGGATATCGCTAAAGTCTGGTTTAGGTGACTCAGCTTCTAAATCTTCAATTGCGTGTACGTATTTAATACTTTCTTTAAGTTCGTTGTAAAATGTGGTGTCTTTGTTGCAGACTTGGATTCTATATTTAAACACCTTGTCTCCACCTGCGAGTTTATAGTCTTTGTAGTTATTAAAATAGGTGTAGTCGTATGGATAACTAGTCATACGGTTGCTAAAATAGGAATTCACTGTTTGGTAGGCTTTATACTCATCTTTTGAAGCGCCAATAAAAGCCAATTTTTCCTTTGCTAAGTCTAATGGGATTGTATCATGTTCAATTTGAAGGAAAGAACCATCGATAACCGAGTTTATTTCGTTTATTTTTTTGAGTATCGATAGGTTTTGCTTTTTGAGTACAAAAGTATTCAGGAGTTTTTGGTTGTATTTTACGGTGTCAATATTGTATCCTCTGGTTTCTCGTGCTATTTTGTCAATTTCTCTGGTAAGAGATGAGGTAGACTGAGAGTCAAAAGTATGTAAACCTACTTTTGGATTGACTAGATTTTGATTTTCTGAGCCTATTTTGTACAAGAATAGATTATGACTTGGTTTTTTGTCTGGAACATCCACCAACAAGAAAACATAGCTAATTTTTTTGTTCACAATATCCATCTCTATCTCCATCATCGAAGTTTGTGTGTCAGAATAAAGATATTTTCCAGCAAGGTTATATCCACTTTTTATGATGGTTTCGCAGTATTCTCGCATGGTCTCTCCATAGTTTTCTTGTGAGATAGAGGGGTCGTAAATAAAGGCAATATTGGCATCCAGTAAGTCTCTAGGCATTTCTTGCCCAATAGAGAACACACTGGTTAAGCAAAACAGAAGTAAGGCTAGGTTTTTCATAATTTGATTGTGAAAATACAAATAGGACTTCACTTTTACAATAATCCTGCCCTTTTTAATAAAGCGTCTGGTTTAGGTTCACTGCCTCTAAATCTCTTGTATAAAATCATCGGATGTTCTGTGCCTCCTCTGGACAAAATGTGCTCTTTGAATTTTGTCGCTGTTTCTTTGTCAAAAATTCCTTTTTGTTGAAATAACTCAAAAGCATCCGCGTCCAAGACTTCAGCCCATTTATAACTGTAGTAGCCTGATGAATAACCGCCTTGAAAGATGTGCGAAAAGGAGGTGCTCATACAGTTTTCAGGAGTGTCTGGGTAAAGCTGAGTGCTCTTAAATTGAAGTGTTTCAAAATCTTTAACAGAACTGATATTTGTAGGGTCTTGGCCATGCCACCCCATATCTAATAGCCCAAAACTCAATTGACGTAAGGTTGCCATACCCTCTAAAAAGGAAGCACTTTCTTTGATTTTGTTTACGTATTCCATCGGTATGGTTTCGCCTGTTTTGTAATGTTGTGCAAACAACTCTAAAGCCTCGGGTTCATAACACCAATTTTCGAAAATTTGACTTGGTAATTCAACGAAATCCCAATACACACTTGTGCCAGAAAGACTAGGGTAGGTTGTATTCGCTAACATTCCGTGTAGGCCATGTCCAAACTCATGAAACAAAGTAGTAACCTCATTAAAAGTTAATAAAGAAGGTTTAGTGCTTGTTGGTTTGGTGAAGTTACATACATTAGAAATATGAGGTCTTTCGTTTTTACCGTTTTTAATCGATTGAGTTTTAAAGGAAGTCATCCATGCGCCTCCTCGTTTTCCTTTCCTTGGAAAGAAATCCGCGTAAAAAATGGCCACGAGATTATTCTCTTTGTCCTTTACTTCATAGGTCAACACATCTTCGTGGTATTTGTCCACGTTGTTGATTTCAGTAAAAGAAATGTCAAAAAGCTTATTCGCTATAGTGAAAGCGCCTTCCAATACTTTTTCCAATTGAAAATAAGGCTTTAGTTTTTCATCGTCTAAACTGAATAATTTTTGTTTTAGTTTTTCAGAATAATAGGCACCATCCCATTTTTCTAATTGCCCAATACCATCTAATTCATTGGCAAATTCGGTTAATGCTTGAAATTCTTTTTTGGCTGCTGGTAAGGCTTTTTCTAAAAGATTGTTCAAAAAGTCTTTAACTGCATCTGGAGTTTTAGACATTCTTTCTTCTAATACAAAATGAGCATGCGTTTTATAGCCTAGTAAATTGGCTCTTTCATGTCTTAATTTGACAATCTGCAAAACAATTTCTTGGTTGTCATATTCGTTGTTTTGAAAACTTCTTGCACCAGAGGCTAGAGCTAGTTTTTTGCGCAGTTCTCTGTTGTCCGCATACGTCATAAAAGGAATATAACTTGGGTAATCTAAATTGAATATCCAACCTTCTTTATTTTGGCTTTGAGCCAAATCTCTCGCGGCTTCAATTATGCCTTCAGGTAATCCAGACAAATCTTTTACGTCAGTCAAGTGCATTTCAAATGCATTGGTCTCTGCCAAAACATTTTCGCCAAACTGTAAGCTCAATGTAGAGAGTTGGGTGTCAATTTTCCTCAATTTTTCTTTGTCAGCATCATTTAAATTGGCACCATTTCGAGAAAAACTCTTGTATTTTTTTTCCAACAATGTGTATTCTTCAATACTTAGAGTAAGATTTTCTCTCTCGTTATAGACTTTTTTTATCCTTTTGAAAAGAGCTGGGTTTAATAGGATGTCATTGCTAAATTCTGAAAGTAGAGGAGATACTTCTTGAGCAATTTGTTGTATTTCATCATTCGTTTCTGCCGAGTTCAAATTGAAAAAGATACTCGAGATACGTTCCAACGTTTCTCCACTAAAATCTAACGCAACAATTGTATTTTCAAAGGTGGCTTCTTCTTGATTGTTGGCGATATCCTCAATTTCTTGTTTAGCACGTTTTATAGCTTCTTTAAATGAAGGTAAAAAATCTTCGGTTTTTATTTTCGAAAAAGGAGCCGTGTCAAAGGCAGTATCGAATGGTTGAAGTAATACAGACATAGTTTATTTTAGATTTTCAGCCGCTTTTATTACAGTACTTTTTAAGCCTTCTTTATAGGCAATTATCTTATCTAAAACACATTTGTCCTGCGCTCCGATAATCTGAGCGGCCAAGATTCCTGCATTTTTGGCACCATTAAGTGCTACTGTTGCTACAGGCACTCCGCCTGGCATTTGAAGTATAGATAATACACTATCCCACCCATCAATAGAGTTAGTTGACTTTACAGGTACTCCAATAACAGGAAGGGGAGACATTGAGGCTACCATACCTGGCAAGTGAGCAGCACCGCCAGCTCCTGCGATAATGACATTGATTCCTCTTTTATGAGCATTGGTGCTAAAGTCAAACAACTTCTCAGGTGTACGGTGGGCAGAAACAATGTCTACCTCTACTTCGATATCAAATCCTTTTAAAATATCTATGGCGTCTTGCATCACAGGCATGTCTGAAATGCTTCCCATTACTACGGCTACTTTACTCATTATTCTAGATTTAAAGATGTATGAATTCAAAGATTTAAAGATTAAATTTTTTCAACAATTTTTCAATCTTTTAATCTTGTAATTTTTCAATCCTATTCACTAATCACTTTAATTGTGTTTTTTACTTCTTGTGCAATTCTTCTTGCTTCGTTTATATCTTCATTTACTATGGTAACATGTCCCATTTTGCGGAAAGGTCGGGTTTCTTTTTTGCCATAAATATGAGGAGTGACACCTTTCCATCCTAATATCTTTTCAATATTTTGATACTTTACATTTCCTACATAACCTTCGGATCCAACCAAATTTACCATTATACCCGCGACTTTACTGTCAGTATCCCCTAAAGGTAAATCAAGTATCGCTCGTAAGTGTTGTTCAAACTGTGAGGTATAACTGGCTTCGATGCTATAGTGACCAGAGTTGTGAGGGCGAGGTGCTACCTCGTTTATCAAGATTTGATCATCTTCTGTTTGAAACATTTCGACAGCCAACAATCCTACATGTTGATAAGCTTCGGAAACTTGCAGCGCAACAGTTCTAGCTTTTTCAGCGACAGCATCATCAATCCTAGCAGGGCAAATCACATATTCTACTTGATTAGCTTCTGGGTGGAACTCCATTTCTACCACAGGGTAAGTTTTTATTTCGCTGGAAGGAGTTCTTGTTACGATAACAGCTAACTCGTTTTTGAAAGGAACTAATTCTTCAGCGATACATTCCGTTTCTGGTAGTTTGTCTAAATCAGAGACTTGACGTACTACTTTCACTCCATTTCCATCATACCCAAATTGTGTACTTTTCCACACGAAAGGAATGGAAGTAAGTCCTTTTTCAACAGCTTCTTTAAGGTCTTTTAATGTATCGAATCTTGTGAAGGGAGCAGTCGGGATATTGTTTTGGTCATAAAACTGCTTTTGAACCCCTTTGTTTTGAATTGTTTTGAGTGTTTTTGGAGAAGGATATACCTTAATTCCTTCATTTTCGAGTTTTTCTAAGGCTTTAATGTTGACGTGTTCAATTTCAAAGGTTAAGACATCTACTTTTTTCCCAAAATTATAGACGGTGTCAAAGTCCATCAAATCTCCTTGAAAAAAATGATTACAAGCTATTTTACTAGGGGCTTCATTGCTAGGGTCTAATACATAGGTTTGAATGTCAAATTTTCGGGTGTCAAAAAGTAGCATTTTGCCCAGTTGACCACCGCCTAGTATACCTAATTTGAAGTCTGACGAGAAATAGTTCATAGTTGTCATTTTAAAGAGGCAAAGATACTTTAATAAAGAAAGAATCAAAAGCGATAATTAGTCATTTGTTTGTCGTTTTTCTGAAATATAATAGGTTTGATTCAAAACATAAATATGTAAAAAGTGTTATAGGTGTATTAAAATTCATAATTGTAAGATGTTGACAAACAGCGTTTTAATGATGTGTTCTAGTGTTTATATATATTAAGGTGTAACAGTTTTAAAATAACGTATATTTTTGTGCATTAAATTTTCGAAAGACATGGCAAAGAATTTAGTGATAGTGGAGTCCCCTGCAAAGGCAAAAACAATAGAGAAATTTCTTGGGAAAGATTTTCAGGTAGAATCAAGTTATGGTCACATAGCAGATTTACCTTCCAAAGAGATTGGTGTAGATGTTGAAAATGGTTTTTTGCCTAAGTATGAAGTTTCCCCAGACAAGAAAGCTCTTGTTCGAAAATTAAAGTCTTTATCAAAGGATGCTGAGATGGTTTGGTTGGCTTCCGATGAGGATCGTGAGGGAGAAGCTATTTCTTGGCATTTGGCGGAAGAGCTAAAGTTAGATCCAAAAAAGACAAAAAGAATCGTTTTTCATGAGATTACTAAATCGGCTATTACAAAGGCTATTGAAAATCCAAGAGGGATTAATTATGATTTGGTAAATGCACAGCAAGCTAGGAGAGTATTGGATCGATTAGTAGGTTATGAATTGTCTCCTGTGTTATGGAAAAAAGTAAAAGGAGGTTTATCAGCGGGTAGGGTGCAGTCTGTTTCGGTTCGACTAATTGTAGAGCGCGAAAATGAAATTAGAGATTTTAATGCCGTTCCGTCGTTTAGTATAGTGGCAGAATTTGCCAATGAGGAAGGTAGGACTTTCAAAGCGAAGCTATCTAATAATCTTAATTCGAAAAGTGAAGCAGAACAGTTTTTAAAACAAAATATAGGGTCTCATTATACTGTTGCTAGTTTAGAGAAGAGACCTACAAAAAAATCACCAGCGGCACCTTTTACTACGTCTACTCTTCAACAAGAGGCTGCTCGTAAATTGTATTTGCCTGTTGGCGTAACAATGCAAGTCGCTCAAAAGTTGTATGAGGCAGGATTGATTACTTATATGAGAACGGATAGTGTGAACTTATCTGACGAAGCGATTGCGGGAGCAAAGGAAATGATTGTAAACTCATACGGAGTAGAATATAGTTTGCCAAGAAAGTTTTCGAGTAAGAGCAAAGGAGCACAGGAAGCTCATGAAGCAATTCGTCCAACAGATATGACAAGACAATCTGTAACAGGTGATCGTAATCAAGAACGTTTATATGATTTGATTTGGAAAAGAACCCTTGCTTCTCAAATGAGTGATGCCCAATTAGAACGTACCAATGTGAAAATTGACGCAGACAATCATAGCGAGGCTTTTATTGCGACTGGAGAAATGATCAAATTTGAAGGTTTCTTGAAAGTCTATCTAGAAGGGCATGATGACGAAGATCAAGAGCAAGAAGGAATGTTGCCTGTTTTAAAGGAAGGGGAGCGCCTCGTCAATAATTATATAACCGCAACGGAAAGATTTACGCGTCCACCAGCTCGTTATACAGAAGCTTCTTTGGTTAAGAAACTAGAAGAGTTGGGAATAGGACGTCCTTCTACTTATGCGCCAACCATATCGACAATAATTAATAGGAATTATGTTGAAAAGGGAGTGTCAGAAGGAGAGGAAAGACCGTATACCCAAATTGTCTTAAAGAATGCCAAAATCGCTACTAAATCATTAGTTGAAAAGACGGGGTCTGATAAAGGGAAGTTGATTCCGACCGATATTGGGGTTATTGTAAATGACTTTTTGGTTAAGAACTTTGAAACCATATTGGATTATAACTTCACCGCTAAGGTAGAGCAGGATTTTGACGAAATTGCCGAAGGGAACGAGGATTGGACTAAGATGATGAATGATTTTTATTCGCATTTTCATCCTAGGGTGTCTGAAGTTGAAGAAAATGCAGAGCGAGAGTCTGGCGAACGAATTTTGGGCACCGACCCTGAGTCTGGAAAACCTGTTTTGGTACGATTAGGGAAATTTGGTCCTATGGCACAGATTGGAGGGGCAGATGATGAGGATAAAAAGTTTGCGAGTTTAATAGCTGATCAACACATAGGAACAGTGACTTTAGAAGAAGTGCTAAAGTTGTTTTTGTTGCCCAAAAGTTTAGGTATATATAAAGGAGAGACGGTTGAGGTAAATAACGGAAGGTTTGGGCCATATGTTAAATTTGGAGACAAGTTTATTTCGTTACCCGAGGGGGAAGAACCGACAGATGTTACCTTGAAGCGTGCGCAGGAATTAATTGATGAAAAAGAAAAAGCAGACGCTCCGATAGCAACATATGATGGTTTGCCTGTACAAAAAGGAGTGGGACGTTTTGGTCCCTATCTTAAATGGAATAATGTGTTTATCAATGTTAGTAAAAAGTATGATTTTGATAATTTATCTGATAACGATATTGCTAATCTTATAGAAGATAAAATTCAAAAGGAAAAAGATAAAGTAATCAATCACTGGGAAGACGAAGGAATAAGAGTAGAAAAGGCAAGATGGGGTCGTTCAGTTATTATTAAAGGGAAAGTGAAGGTAGAGTTAGCCAAAGATATAGATGCAACAAAAATTTCTTTAGATCAAGCCAAAGAATACATTGCAACCAAAAGTCCAGCTAAAAAAACAACTAAAAGAAAAACTACCGCTAAAAAGAAATAAAAATGGTGTTTGATTTATTACGTCCAGTAAATGCGGAGATAGTTGAATTTATAGCACAAGGGTCTCCTTATGCTTTAGGTAATAAAGTGGTGCTTCATAAACCGAATGAATTTCCTGTGTTAGAAAATGTCAAGATTGCGCTCATAGGTGTGCTCGACAATAGAGGGGGTACTGAAGGGAGTGATGTGAATTTGCAAAATGTAAGAAAGTCACTATATCAATTGTTTCCCGGGAATTGGAATGTAAACATTGTTGATTTAGGAAATGTTTTGCCTGGAGAAAAGATAACAGACACTCATTTTTTGGTCAAAGAAATGGTGGCAGAGTTAGTGAAAAGAAAGATTATTCCAGTTGTTTTAGGGGGAGGGCAAAACTTAACTTACGCTATGTATAGGGGTTACGATAAGCTGGAACAGATGGTGAATGTTGTAAATGTGGACAGTTCCTTTGATATAGGAACTGAGGAGAGTGATCATACTGATAAATCATTTGTAAGCAAAATAATTGTAAACGAACCTAATAATCTTTTTAATTACGTAAATATTGGATATCAAGTCTATTATAATTCACAATACGAAATAGATTTGATGGATCAATTGTATTTTGATAGTTATAGATTAGGGGATGTTTCTGCTGATTTGTCATTGGCGGAACCTGTGTTTAGAGATTCAGATTTAGTTTCTTTTGATATGAACGCGGTAAAATCGTCAGCATCAGGCAATAATTTACCTTTTATTCCTAATGGTTTTAATGGCAAAGAGATCTGTGCTTTGTCTAGGTATGCAGGAATTAGCGATAAAGTATCTTCTTTTGGATTGTTTAATCAGCGTGGGGGAGAGTCCGAATCCATGTTGATTGCACAAATTG
Organism: Flavobacteriales bacterium; assembly: GCA_020635875.1. Lineage (GTDB taxonomy): Bacteria > Bacteroidota > Bacteroidia > Flavobacteriales > Flavobacteriaceae > Flavobacterium. The sequence continues at coordinate 278,004 of JACJYY010000002.1, read as the reverse complement.
TTTGGTATTTTATAGAAGGCGTAAATTACAGATCAAATGAATATCCTTTTGGTAGTAGAGCCAATTACATCAAGTATAATGTACTAGTGGATGAGATGGATTTGGTGTTCTATAAGAGTGATGTAACCGAGCGTTGGTGGATTGAGATTCCTTCATTTGAAAAGGGTAATCGATTGCAGCCCAACACTTTACTTCCTTGTTCGTATGCGGATTACGTAAAAGCTTGTGAGAACGAAGTGCCAGAGAGATGGTGGAAGGCATATCGCAAAAATATTTTGTGATATTAATTTTTTTTCATTTTTGATTGAATATAGTGTATAATTGTAGCGTTCTTTTTGAGAATACAATAATCTGTTAACGATTTTTTAGAAAAAAAAGTTGTTAATTCGGAAATAATTAAATAAGTTTACGCTTTTAAAAATATTTGTATCGTAACAATTCTTTAGAATTATGAATAAGATTTATGTTTTAATTGCTTTGTCAGCACTTGTATTGTCTAGTTGTGGTGGGTCAAGTGATCAAGGTGAATTAGTTGGGGTTCAAGGGAAAAAATGGCATCCGCAAAAGCCTTATGGGATGACTTTAATTCCTGGTGGAGCTTTTATCATGGGTAAATCAGATGATGATTTAGCTAGTGTAGAAGACGCTCCAACAAAAACAGTAACTGTTCGTTCTTTCTATATGGATGAGACTGAAATTACTAATGCAGAATATTTACAGTTCGTAGAATGGGTTAAGGATTCTATTGTTCGCATGAGATTGGCTATTTTGGCTGATGAGTTAGGAATGGTAGGAGGTTCTGGAGGTATCGGAGAGTTTGCTTTTAAAGATACAGATCCTGAAAAAATGTCTCCTTATGACAAATATATGTATGAGAACTACTACAGCTTAGGTTCCGATGACGATCCTTATTCAGGGAGACGATTAAACAGGAAGGTTAAATTGATTTGGGATACTTCTAAGTATCCAGATGAGCATTACACAGAAGTAATGGATTCTATGTACTTGCCAATAGATCAAGCGTATAATGGTTTGAGAAGTATTGATGTAAGAAAGATTGTATTTAGTTATGCTTGGATGGATATTCAAGCTGCAGCAAGAGCTAAATCAGGTAGTAGAGATCAGTTCATTAGAAAAGAAAAAGTACCTGTATATCCTGATACTACGGTATGGATTAAGGATTTTGCATACTCGTATAATGAGCCTATGCATAACGATTATTTATGGCATCAAGCCTATTCGGAGTACCCGGTAGTGGGGGTTAACTGGATGCAAGCTAAGGCTTTTTGCGAATGGAGATCGTTGTATAAGAATATCTATCAAAAAGAAAATGGAAGACAACATGTGAATTTCTTTCGATTGCCTACCGAAGCTGAATGGGAATACAGTGCTAGAGGTGGTTTAGCTTCTGCCATGTATCCTTGGGGAGGTATTTATGCGAGAAATGAAAGAGGTTGTTATTTGGCTAACTTTAAGCCTAATAGAGGAGATTATGCGGCAGACGGTGCATTGTATACCGTAGAAGCAGAGTCGTATGCTCCTAATGATTATGGTTTGTATAATATGGCTGGTAACGTTTCGGAGTGGACGGCTTCATCGTATGATCCTAACTCATACGAATATGTTTCAACTATGAACCCAAGTGTGGCTTTACAAGAGAATAAACGTAAGGTTATTCGCGGAGGTTCATGGAAAGATGTAGGGTTCTTCCTGCAAGTTAGTACCCGTGATTTTGAATATGAAGATTCTGCAAGAAGTTATATAGGCTTCAGAACAGTTCAAGATTACATGGGAACTCAAAGCACCGGAAAATAATAATTTGAGTATAATTTTTTAGTATTAATTTTTAATTTTTTTTTATGGGATTATTAGGAGAAAAGGCAACAGCTATGTTGTACGGTTTAGGAGCTGCAGTAGTAATTGTAGGTGCCCTTTTTAAATTGATGCACTGGCCTGGTGCGAGTGCGATGTTGATTGTTGGATTGTCTACTGAGGCAATTATTTTTGGTCTTTCTGCTTTTGAACCATTGCCTGTACATTATCACTGGGAAAATGTATATCCTGAATTGGTAGATCACGTGGGTGAAGCTCCAGCTAAAGGTGCTAAAGGTCATGGTGCTAAGACTGAAGAAGCAGTTGATGCTGAAGGTCAATTGTCAAAAAAATTAGATAATTTGTTAAAAGAAGCAAAAATTGATGCTGCTTTAATGGAGAGTTTAGGTGCGAGTATCAAAAATTTTGAGTCAGCAGCTAAATCGATTTCGCCAACTATTGATTCTGTTGGAGCGACTAAAAAATACAGTGAAGAAATGTCATTGGCAGCTTCACAAATGGAGTCTTTAAATAGCTTATATAAAATTCAATTAGAAAGCGCTTCTAGAAATGCACAAATTAATCAAGAAGTTGCTGAAAATGCTGGTAAATTAAAAGACCAAATGGCTTCGTTGTCTACTAATCTTTCTTCTTTAAACGGAGTTTATGGAGGTATGTTGTCTGCAATGGGAGTGAAAAACTCTTAATTGTTAAAAAGGAACAACATAAATTTATTATTAACTAAATTAAATTAGAAAATTATGGCAGATGCTAATTTGAGTCCAAGGCAGAAGATGATCAGTTTGATGTACTTGGTATTCATTGCCATGTTGGCTTTACAAATGTCCAAAGAGGTATTGTCCGCTTTTGGATTAATGAATGAGAAGTTTGAAGCGGTAAATAAGTTTTCCGAAGAATACAACGGGAGTTTATTTACTCAATTAGGAGACAAAGCAAGTGAAAATGCAGCTTCATTTGGTGTGCCTTTTAAAAAGGCCAAAGAAGTTAAGAAATTGTCTTCGGAGTTTTATACTTTTCTTGGAGAATTAAAAAAGAAGTTAACGGCCGATTACCAGCCTAACGAAGAAACTGGTAAATTACCATATGAGAGTATGGATAAAGGAGACAAGATTGATGAAATGTGGTTTAGCGGGGATGGATACTCTGCTGAAGGTAAAAAGGTAATCGAGGCTATTGAAAATTATCGTGATGGTCTTTTAAAAGTATTCGGTAAGGATGTTAAATATCAGTTTATTTGTAATAACATAAGAGAGACTTTTGATACAAAAGACATAAAGGCTAATGATGGTGCAACAAAAAAGTATTTAGATTATCATTATAAAGGTTTCCCTGCGGTTGCTTCATTAGCGAAGTTAACAGGAATGCAGAATGATGTTAAAAAAACAGAGCAAGATATTTATAATGCTTTGATTGGAAATACTCAAGCTCAAGCGGCATCAATGAAAAACTATCAAGCGATGGTTATCATGGATAAGTCAGCTTTCTTTTCTGGAGACAAAGTTACTGGTAGAGTAGTATTAGGACGTTATGATGAAAACACTGTTCCATCTAAAGTGGTAATTAACAATACAGAAGTTGATATTGCCAAAGCCTTAGAAGGCGGTCAAGTTAAATTTGAGTTTAACGCTGCGAACGTTGGTGAACATGATATAGATGGACAATTCGTGTTTAAGGAAGATGGAGCTGATGTGCCAATTCCTATCAAAGATAAATACGTGGTTGTTCCTCGTCCTAACTCAGCTACAATTTCTGCTGATAAGATGAATGTGTTGTATAGAGGGGTTGATAACCCATTGACAATATCATTCGCTGGTGTTTCTGATAATAATGTAAATGCTTCGGCACCAGGTTTAAGAAAGGATAACAAACCAGGTAAATATTTAATCAATGTTACTAGGTTTCAAGGTAGAGAAGTACCTATTAAGGTAAGTGCTCAAATTGATGGAAAAACTGTAGCTGATCAGAAAATGTTCCGTGTAAAAAGTGTACCAAATCCACAAGGAGCAATTAGAGGTGAAACAGGTGTGATTAAAGGTCCAAAATCGAGTTTAGAGGTTTCTACAGTTTCTGCAGTTTTTGATAGTTTTGATTTTGAGTTAAAGTTAAGAGTTAAGCAATTTGCGATTAAGATACCTGGACAGCCAACAATTTTAGTTAATGGGGATAAATTGGATTCGCGTGCTAAGAGTGCTTTAAATAAAGCAGGTAGAGGAGATCAAGTAACAATTTCAGAAATAAAAGCTGAGATTATAGGAAACTCTGATTATATATTGCCAAAAACAGCTCCAGTTATTTACGAAATATCTAGGTAATCATTTAGAGAGTATAAAATAGGTTTATTAAAATTTCAATTATGTATAATAAGTTTTTTACACTTTTAGCAATTGTCATAGCGACATTTTCATATGGACAGTCTAATTTGCTTAACGCAAAGAAGCCGACTGAGATAAATGTGAAGTCAGATCAACAGATCAAGTATGACAATGATAAACCTATGGAATACGGTTATGTAGATGATCGCGATTTATTATGGGGTAAGACGGTTTGGGAGATTATTGATTTGAACGAACGTATTAACTTTGCATTTCTTTATCCAGTTGATACTATTGCAATAGGTAGTCATAGACGTTCGTTATACGATATTTTAATCAAAAATATTAGAAAGGGGCGAATAACAGATGTATATGGGGATTCTTATTTTGCTGAAAAGAAGACCTTAAAAGATATAGAAGAATCTTTAGTGAAAGTAGATACGACTGATTTGGGTATTGAGCAATTAAATGCTGGGGAGGAAATTTCTGAGGAGTATATCGTTAAATATGAAATTTCTGCAGCAGATGTATCTGATTACAAAATTAAGGGAATTTGGTATTTTGATAAACGTCAAGGTGAAATGAAATATCGTATTTTAGGTATATGTCCTGTTGTTCCGGATGTTTATACCTTGGATAGTGATGTTAAGGATTATGTTGAGTTGTTTTGGGTGTTCTTTCCTACTGTAAGGGATATATTACACGAAGCTAAATCATTTAATCCTCATAATTCGGCTTCTGGATTTTCGTTTGATCATTTGTTTAATTCTCGTAGATTCAATGCGACTATTTACAAGGAAGAGAATATTCTTGGAGATAGACAAATCAAAGATTATGTGAAAGAGCACGCTTTGATGCAATTGTTAGAATCGGATCGTATCAAAGAAGTAATTCGAGATTTTGAACACGATATGTGGAATTACTAATAATAGTATAACTTATTAAAAAGCTCTTATCTTAGTTGATAAGAGCTTTTTTTGTATAATAATATGGTTGATTATTTAATTGTAGGTTTTGGATTAGGAGGTATGTGTTTTTCGCATGTTGCAGTTGCAAATGGTAAAACTATATTAGTGATTGATGATAAAAAAACGAATTCATCTCGTGTTGCGGCTGGTTTGATAAATCCGGTTATTCTAAAACGTTTTACAACAGTTTGGAAGGCAGAAGAACAGATTGATTTATTGCAACAATTCTATAAAGGGATTGAAGCAAGGTATAGTAAGCAATTTCTCTTCGAGTTACCCATATTACGTAAGTTGGCTTCTGTAGAAGAACAAAATAATTGGTTTAGTAGCGCGGACAAGGTTTCTTTGTCTCGATTCCTTAATACAGAATTAAATAGGACTAATTACGATTTTATTTCTTCACCCTTTTATTTTGGAGAGGTGTCTGAAACAGGCTATCTGAATATAGCATCTTTGATCGATGATACTATAGATGAGCTTAAAAATTCTGGAGCTTATATCAACGAGTCATTTGATTATAATTCTCTTAAGGTCTCAAATGAATATGTTGAGTATAATGGTTACAAAGCTAAGAGGATTGTATTTGCTGAGGGGTATGCGATGCGTTTTAATCCGTTGTTTAATACCTTGCCATTAGATGGCACTAAGGGAGAGGTGATTACAATTAAGGCACCAGAATTAAAATTGGATAAAATAGTAAAGGCAGGTGTTTTTGTTATGCCAGTGGGTGATTCTTTGTTTAGAGTTGGCGCTACGTATAACTGGAAAGATAAAGATAATAGGCCTACATCTGACGGGTTGAATGAGTTAATTGAAAAACTTAAGGCTATCGTTTCTGTTGATTTTGAAGTTGTTGAACACAAGGCAGAAGTTCGTCCTACGGTTAGGGATAGAAGACCTCTGGTTGGTCAACATGATAAATTTTCTAATGTGTATTTATTGAATGGTTTAGGAACGAGAGGGGTTATGTTAGGTCCTTATTTGTCTCAAAATCTTTTTGATTTTATAGAAAAGGGGATGCCTTTACCAGTAGAGATTGATATTAAACGCTTTTTTTGACGTATTTATTTTCTCCAAAATTTATATAAAGGTTTATCCAAATATTTCTGGATAACCGAATGTAAATTGGCATACCAAAAACCATCGCGATCATTATTAGTATAAATGATGTTTTTAACGAAGTTCCGATAAAGACATAACTGATAATAAAAACCGCCACGCTAATAGCCACGCCTAGCATATAACTGATATACATGGCACCAAAAAAGAAGGAGGGTTCAATTTTGTATTTTGTGGTGCATTGGGAACAATGGTCATGCATTTTAAACAATTTAGTCAAGTTGTATGGGTTGGCATGTGTGTACATGCTTTCCTCTTGACAATTTGGACAAGTTCCTGTAAAAATACTATAGAGTTTAGATCCTTTTTTTAACATTTGCACAATGATTTAGTCAAAGGTAGTATTATATCTATTTTTGCGTGTAATAAAAGTAACAATAGCATGTTAAATATTCATGATTTGTCGGTTTCGTTTGGAGGAACCTATTTGTTTGAGGAAGTGACCTTTCGACTAGGAGCAGGAGACCGAGTGGGATTAGTAGGTAAGAATGGTGCAGGAAAGTCTACCATGCTTAAAATGTTGGCTAGAGATTTTGAGCCCGACTCTGGTACGATTTCTACAGAAAAGGAGGCTACAATTGGTTTTTTGAGACAAGATATAGATTTTGAAAAGGGAAGGACAGTTCTTGAAGAATCTTATGAGGCTTTTGTGGATATCAAAAAAGTCGAACGTGAGTTAGAAGAAATTAACAATCAACTGGCGATACGTACTGATTACGAATCCGAATCCTATCATCAGTTGATTGAAGATTTGAGTGATTTGACCCATCGGTATGAATTGTTAGGAGGGTATAATTACGTAGGTGAAACAGAAAAAATATTATTAGGGTTAGGATTTAAGCGAGAAGATTTTGAGAAGTTGACAGAAACGTTTTCTGGGGGGTGGCGCATGCGTATTGAATTAGCTAAATTATTGCTACAGCAAAATGACATTTTGTTATTAGATGAACCTACCAATCACTTAGATATTGAGTCAATTATTTGGTTAGAGAATTTTTTGAAGAATTATCCAGGAGTGGTAGTTATCGTCTCACACGATAAGATGTTTTTAGACAATGTAACCAATCGTACCATTGAAATTTCACTAGGGAAAGCGTACGATTTTAACAAACCCTATAGTCAGTATCTCGAATTGCGACATGAGATTAGGGAGAAGCAATTGGCTACTCAGAAAAATCAACAAAAAAAGATAGAAGAAACAGAAAAACTGATTGAGAAGTTTAGAGCAAAAGCATCTAAAGCTTCGATGGCGCAATCGTTAATTAAAAAATTGGACAAGGTTGAACGCATTGAAGTAGATGAGGATGATAATTCTGTAATGAATATTTCTTTTCCTGTATCTCGAACACCAGGCAAAGTTGTTATTGAGGCAGAACATGTTTCTAAAAGCTATGGAGATCATAAAGTGTTAAAGGATATTTCATTCCTAGTGGAACGAGGTAGTAAGATTGCTTTTGTGGGGCAAAACGGACAAGGGAAGTCTACTTTTATGAAGGCGATAGTTAATGAGTTTAAATATGAAGGTTCTATAAAACTGGGGCACAACGTTCAGTTAGGGTACTTTGCACAGAATCAAGCCGAATATTTGAATGGAGAGTTGACTCTTTTGGACACCATGTTAGAGGCAGCGACTGATGCTAATCGTATCAAGGTTAGGGACATGTTAGGTGCTTTTTTATTTAGAGGAGATGATGTAGAAAAGAAAGTTAAGGTGCTCTCCGGCGGAGAAAGAAATCGTTTAGCCTTATGTAAGTTGTTGTTACAGCCTATTAATGTATTGGTGATGGATGAGCCAACCAATCACTTGGATATTAAGTCTAAGAATGTGTTAAAAGCAGCATTGCAAAAGTTTGAAGGGACATTGTTGCTGGTTTCTCACGACAGGGATTTCTTGCAGGGGATGTCTAATATTGTGTACGAATTTAAAGATCAGAAGATCAAAGAGTATTTAGGAGATATCAATTACTTCTTGGAGCAACGTAATTTAGATGATATGCGTGCTGTTGAAAAAAAAGATATTGAGAAGAAAGAGGCAATAAAAGAAAAGGTTGATAATAAACAAACCTACGAAAATCAAAAAAAAGAGAAAAGTTTGAGAAACAGACTCAGTAAGATAGAATCTCAAATCAGCACACTGGAAGGCAAGTTAGCTGAGTACAATGTGAGTCTAGCAGCAGGTCTTGATGAAGGAGTAAATGAAGCAGAATTTTATAAAAACTACGAAAAGAAACAACAAGAATTGGATCAACTCATGCAGAGTTGGGAAGAAGTTCAAGAGGAGTTGGGTAGCATGTAAAAACAGATCAAGTTCAAAGGTTTGGGAAAAGTTGAAAAAACCTAAGTTGGCGGGATGAGCAATGAACAAGAGTTGCTAAAATTATTTCGTGGGTTCGAGTCCCTCTATCGGCTCTTTTAATTCAAAAGGATTAACATGTATATGTTAGTCCTTTTTTTATGGATAAAAAACAACTGATTTTAGTAAATGTTTTTTAATTTCTACAAGAATATTTGTCTTGTTAAATCATTATCTTTGTCGGCAGCGAAAAATAAAATTTAAACAGAATTTAGAATAATTATGGTAACACTTTTAATATTAATATTTGTAATTGGTTATATATCAATAACGCTTGAGCATCCATTGCGTTTGGATAAAACGGTTCCTGCACTCTTAATGGCTGCTTTAATGTGGGCATTATTGTCTATTGGGTTTCAACAGGGATGGTTTAGTGTGATAGATGATTATGGTAATGTGTTTGCTATAACAGGTGAGGATGTTCATCATCAAGAACATGGCTTTCATGCGGTATTGATGCATCATTTGTCAAAAGTGGCGGAGATATTAATCTTCTTAATAGGTGCTATGACCATTGTGGAGTTGGTCGATTTGCATAGGGGATTCCAAGTGCTGAAAGACATGGTTACAACTCATAGCAAAGTGAAGTTATTATGGATTTTAGGAATTTTGGCTTTCGCTTTATCAGCAATAATTGATAATTTAACAGCCACTATAGTACTATTGACCTTGTTGAGGAAGATTTTTAGTGAAAAGAAAGAGCGCATTTGGTACGCTTCTATGATTGTTATTGCGGCTAATGCTGGTGGAGCTTGGTCTCCTATAGGAGATGTAACCACAACAATGCTTTGGATCGCCAAGAAAGTTTCACCAGGAGGGTTAATGTCACATGTGTTTATTCCTGCTGTTATATGTTTTATAGTACCATTTATTGTAGCTTCAAGAATGAAGATATTTAAAGGGAATGTTGATTTTGAAGAAACTACTTCAGAAATAAAAGAAGAGGAGCGATTATTAAGTAGTAAAACCATGTTGTATTTAGGCTTAGGAGCAATCGCTTTTGTGCCTATTTTTAAGACGGTAACACATTTACCTCCTTATATCGGAATGATGTTGAGTTTGTCTGTGGTTTGGTTGGTTTCAGAATATATACATCCAGAGGAGGATTTTGATAATTCAAGACGTCATTTGTATTCGGCACATAAAGCACTATCTAGGATAGAGTTTTCTAGTATCTTATTTTTCTTAGGGATTTTAATGGCGGTAGCAGCTATGGAATCGTTAGTATTTGGTACTATTAATGGAGAATCAATAGGGACACTGCGATATGGGGCAGAAAGTATGTCAAATGCTATTCCAAGCATGGAAGTTGTTGTATTTTTGTTAGGTATACTATCTGCAGTTATTGATAATGTGCCATTAGTAGCAGCATCAATCGGAATGTATTCGTTTGAGCTAGACAATTGGGTGTGGCATTTTATTGCGTATTCAGCGGGTAATGGAGGTAGTTTGTTGATTATAGGTTCAGCAGCAGGTGTTGCAGCAATGGGAATGGAAAAGATAGATTTTATTTGGTATGTAAAAAAGATAACTTGGTTGGCTTTTCTAGGATTCTTTGCAGGAGGAGTTGCCTTTGTTTTGTTGAAAAATTTAATTTTATAAATAATAGAAAATATGCAAGATCAAATTGAATCATTTGAGACAGCTGAAGCATTAAATGCAGGAAGTGTTTTGCTGGAAGATCAACCCGTAGAAAAAACGCTTTCCATTATGGATTTACTGTTTAGTGGAGGGCTTGGAGCAAATATTATCATGATTGTTTTGTTGCTACTATTGTTTGGAGCATTGTATGTTTATTTCGAAAGATTATTCGCTATACAGGCTGCATCCAAGATAGATACTAATTTTATGAATCAGATTCGCGATAATATTGTTGAAGGCAGAATAAACGCAGCCAAAATATTATGTCAACAGATAGATTCTCCAGTTGCTAGAATGACCGAAAAAGGTATCTCTCGAATTGGTAAACCGTTAGAAGACATCAATACCGCTATCGAAAATGCAGGTAAACTAGAAATCTATAAATTAGAAAAGAACATTAGTATGTTAGCCACCATTTCGGGAGCAGGACCAATGATAGGATTTTTAGGGACTGTAATTGGAATGATTTTGGCTTTTCACGAAATGGCATCTGCAGGAGGACAAGTAGAAGTAGGAGCCTTGTCGGAAGGAATTTATATAGCCATGACCACAACGGTTGTGGGTTTAGTTGTCGGGGTGATAGCGTATATGGGTTATAATCACTTGGTGGTAAAAACAAATAAAGTGGTTAATCAAATGGAATCGAGTGCTGTAGAGTTCTTGGATTTGTTAAATGAACCAACCTAATTGATATGAATTTTAGAGGAAGAAATAAAGTATCTCCAGATTTTAATATGTCCTCAATGACGGATATAGTTTTCTTGTTGTTGATATTTTTTATGATTACTTCTACTATGGTTACTACTAACGCACTTGATTTGGTTTTGCCTAAAGCGAAAGGTAAAACAGATAGCAATAGGAGTGTTGCGGTAAGCATTGATAAGAATATGATTTTTTATATAGATAAGACTAAAGTAGATGAATTAGCGCTTGAAAATCAATTGCTGTCGGTGCTTGAAGGAAATGAAAATAGATCGATCATAGTTAGGGCAGAAGAAGGCGTACCTGTAGAAAAAGTTGTTTTTGTTTTAGATATAGCCAATAGAAACCAACTCAAAACCGTTTTAGCTGTTAGACCTCAATAGATATGGATTTTTTAAAAACAAAATATGAACGTAAATCATTTATAATTAGCACTGTGCTTTTTATAGTGATGTTTATTTTGTTTTTGTTTGTTGGTCTCAAATATTTGGATCCACCTCTGGAAAATGGTATTGCTGTAAATTTTGGAACGATGGATACAGGTTATGGGGATGTTCAACCTACAGAGCCAATTGCTTCTGAACCAGAAATTACGGAGGAGGTGCAAGAGGAAATTATGGATGAGGTTCCTGAAGAAGAAATAGTGACTCAGGAGGTAGAAGAGGCTCCAGTGGTTCGTTCAAAACCAATAAAGGAAGAAAAACCTAAAGAAAATAAGCCAAAGCCAGAAGAAGTAAAGCCTAAACCTAAAGTTGAACAAGTTCCTGAACCGACACCTTCCAAAAAGACAACAGATGCTTTGAGTAGTTTAATCAATGGGCCAAAAGCAGATGGTAAGAAAGCGGAAGGAGAAGGAAATGATCAATCAGGCGGGGATAAAGGAAGTATTGACGGAAGTTTATATTCTAGTGTTTATCACGGAAGTGGACAAGGGACTGGATTAGGAAATGGTAATAGTTGGGGACTAAATGGTCGAAAGTTATCCACTCAAAGTGTTGTAAAGCCGAATTGTGATGAGCAAGGCAAGGTGGTTGTTCAGATATGGGTAAATCAATCAGGTGAAGTGATAAAAGCCAGACAATCAAAGGGAACGGATAACTCGGCGCCTTGCTTGATTGAAGCCGCTATTAAAACAGCTAAAACTTTCAATTGGCATCCTGATACCAATGCACCAAAAATCCAAGTTGGGTTTATCGTGGTTAATTTCAAGTTAGGTTAAATCATTGTTTTGACATATCAAGATACATTAGATTGGTTGTTTGCACAATTACCCGTGTATCAATTACAGGGTAAAGTAGCATACAAGGCCGATTTGACTAACGTTACTAAGTTGGTTGATTATTTAGGAAATCCGCATAAAAAAATTAAGTTTATTCATGTGGCAGGAACCAATGGCAAAGGGTCTGTGTCGCATATGTTGTCATCTGTCTTACAAGAATCGGGCTATAAAGTAGGTTTGTACACTTCACCACATCTTATTGATTTTAGAGAGCGAATAAAGATTGATGGTAAAGAAATATCCGAATCTTACATTGTTCAATTTGTGGCACAACATAAAGCTTTTTTTGAGCAAAATCATTTGAGTTTTTTTGAAATGACAGTTGGTCTAGCTTTCCAGTATTTTTTAGAACAAAAAGTGGACGTAGCCGTTGTAGAAGTTGGTTTAGGAGGTCGTTTAGATGCGACCAATATTATCACTCCAGAGTTGTCGGTTATTACTAATATAGGAATGGATCACATGAATTTTTTAGGAGATACGTATGAAAAAATTGCTTTTGAAAAGGCTGGTGTAATCAAAAAAAAGACCCCAGTAGTTGTAAGTGAATACACAACGGAAACTAAACCAGTTTTTTTAGCCAAAGCAAATCAAGAGCTTGCGCCAATATATTGGGCGAGTGATTTGGTGTCTAAACTATACACATGTGATTTGAAAGGAGATTATCAACAGCAAAATTGCAAAGCTGTGATTCAATCTGTTCAGGTTTTAAACGAGAAAAAAATATTTGAAATTTCTGAAACAAATCTTATTAAAGGTTTGAATAAGGTAGTTGAAAATACGGGTTTGCAAGGAAGGTGGCAATTGGTTCAAAAGTCGCCGCTAGTTATTTGCGATACGGCTCATAATAAAGAAGGGTTATCTGTTGTTATGAATCAAATAAAAAAAACAGATTATCAAAAGCTTTATATAGTTTTTGGGATGGTAGATGATAAGGACTTAGATTCTATATTGCCGCTGTTGCCAAAGGATGCCTATTATTATTTTACAAAACCAGCTATAAAAAGAGGTTTGCCTGCGATTACCTTGAAAGAAAAAGCCGAGATTTATGGATTGTCGGGTGAGGTCGTTGGTGCTGTACCTGAGGCGTATGAGTTAGCATTGAAAGCTGCTCATTCGGATGATTTTATTTATATTGGAGGTAGTACTTTTGTGGTAGGCGATTTTTTATCAAAAATATCTTGTTAAGACTAAAAGTTTGTGTATATTTGCTCCCGCATTCGGGCGATTAGCTCAGTTGGTTCAGAGCATCTGGTTTACACCCAGAGGGTCGGGGGTTCGAATCCCTCATCGCCCACTAATAAATAAAAAATCCAAAAACGAAATCAAGCTTGCTTGAAATTTCATTTTTGGATTTTCTATTTTCTGAACGTGTTCAGAGGGATGGGCGTTAGTCAATCCCGTTGTGCCATTTTCAATTACAGCAGAAAGCTCGCTCAAAATTTCGTCTTACCTCAGAATAATCTCCTTAACAACTTCCTTCCCCAAAGCCTCATTCAGCATGGCGATGATTTTGCTTTTTCCATAAGATAGTTGATCTCTTACTATAGATGATGATAGAGAGATAAAAAGTTTATCTTTTTTTAAAGTAATATTAGTAGTGTAGTTTTCCTGAGTTCCGCACTATTTTGAGGCAAAAAATCTTAAAACACACATAATCAATTACATAAGTACATTTGTTTGGGTGTTTTGGGTGTCCCAGACGTATATTTGCATCATGTTTGTCAGAAAAAAGAAGAATAAAAGCGGGGTTGTTAGTATCCAAGTCATAGATAAAAGTTTAGGGAAGTATAAAATGATAAAAACCATTGGTTGCTCTTCCGATATAATAGAGATAGATGCTCTTTATCAACAAGGTCTGGATTATATTCAACACTATGAAGGACAAAAAACACTTGAGTTTACCAATCAAGATTTCAAGGATACTGTCAAACAAAGTATACGCAATATATCCATTGAAGGAATTTCTCTTTTACTTGGTAAAATTTATTCAGAAATTGGTTTTGATAAGGTTTGCGATGACTTGCTAAAGCAGTTGGTATTGGTACGTTTGTCTCATCCGGCAAGTAAACTTAAGACGTCTCAAAATTTACATCGTTATTTTTCAGTTAATATAAAAGAAGATCGGATTTACAGGTATCTAGACAAAATTTATTCTTCCCAAAAGGAAAGGCTTCAACAAATTAGTTATACTCATACTAAGAAAATACTGGGTGGTGTTATTAGTGTTGTTTTTTATGATGTGACAACCCTCTATTTTCAGATTGATAATGAAGATGAAATAAGAAGACGAGGTTTTTCTAAGGAAGGGAAACACCAAAATCCCCAAATTGTATTAGGATTACTTGTTGGCGTCGAAGGGTATCCTTTAGCTTACGAGATTCATCAAGGCAATACGTTTGAAGGACATACAATGCTTCCCATAATTGATACATTCAAAAGCAAATATGACTTAAAAAAGTTAATTGTTGTTGCGGACTCTGGCTTGCTTTCATCAGCTAACGTTAAAGAACTACAAGACAAAGGTTATGAGTTTATTCTCGGAGCGCGTATCAAAAACGAAAGTGAGAAGATTAAAGGAAAAATACTTGCTCAAAAACTGGAAGATAAATCCAGTACGATTATTGATAAAGAAGACGGGACAAAGCTAATTTTAGGATATACAGAAAGAAGAGCACAAAAGGACAAGTATAACAGAGACAGAGGGTTGATAAAACTGGAGCAAAAAGTAAAATCTGGAAAACTAACGAAGTCCTCAATAAATAATAGAGGATACAACAAATACTTAAAATTAGATGGTCAAATCTCCATTGAAGTTGACTATGATAAATTCAATCAAGACGCCGTATGGGACGGACTCAAGGGATATTTGACCAACACTTCTTTAACTAAAGACGAAATAATCAATAATTATGGGCAATTATGGAAAATTGAAAAAGCTTTTAGAATATCAAAACACGACTTAAAAATCAGACCAATATATCATAGATTACAGAAAAGAATCGAGTCCCACATAACCATCAATTTTGTCGCATACAAGGTGTACAAGGAACTTGAGAGGCAACTCAAACTAAAAAAAGCCAACATGAGCCCTGAAAAAGCCATAGATATTGCCAAAACAATATACGCAATTCAAATCAACGACCCAATCAATGGTCAAGAATTTAAAGAGACTCTTCTGCTAAATGAGGAACAAAAAAATTTAGCCAAATTATTCAATTTTTAATTTGGGTGTCCCAGCGCGGAACTCAGGAGCTTGCTCAAAATTTCGTCTTACCTCAGAATAATCTCCTTAACAACTTCCTTTCCCAAAGTCTCATTCAGCATGGCGATGATTTTGCTTTTTCCGTAGGACAGTTGTTCTCTTACGATTGAAGAAGATAAAGAAATGAAGAGTTTATCTTTTTTTAAAGTAATATTAGTAGTGTAGTTTTTAATTCCATTCCCCATAACTTCGCTCCAGGTTTGTTCGATTTGAACCTGATTGATGCCTTGCTCAAGAGGAGAGTTAGATACAATATCTCTAATGATATCACCAACTTTTTGATTGTCTCTAAATCTTTTAGACATGGGGTACGTAATTAATTATATCTTTGGGACTAACAAGGACGCAAATTTATAGTATCAATTCAAACAGTGATGAAAAAGTTATTAATTGTTAATGGTCCCAACTTAAACTTATTGGGAAAAAGAGAGCCGGAAATCTACGGTTCACAGACTTTTGAGGATTATTTACAAGTGTTGAAAACTAAATTTCCTCAAGTGAGTTTAGAGTACTTTCAGAGTAATGTTGAAGGAGAATTGATTAATAAAATCCATGAAGTGGGATTCTCGTATGATGGGATCATACTAAACGCAGGCGCGTATACGCATACTTCTGTAGCAATTGGTGATGCAGTTAAAGGAATTGAAACGCCAGTGGTGGAAGTACATATATCTAATACTTTTTCAAGAGAAGAAATTAGACATCAATCCTATATTTCGGCTAATGCCAAAGGAGTGATTCTTGGTTTTGGGATGCAAAGCTATGAATTGGCGATTAAATCATTATTAGATTAACTTATCAATAGTAGTATTATTCAACACTTCTAAGGTAGCATCTCGCACTTGACTGAAAGTGTTCTTGATTTGACAACAGTTTTCATCACAATCATCACAAGTTTGATAATAGTTGAGTGATACGCAAGGAAGCATGGCAATAGGGCCGTCAACAATACGGATAATCTCGGTAAAGCAGATGTCTTCTGCTTTTTTTAGTAAGTGATAGCCGCCAAATTTACCTCGTCTACTGTTTATTATCCCGTGATTTCGTAAGTCTCTAAGGATGGTTTCTAAAAACTTTTTCGGGATGTTTTCCTTTTCTGCAATTTCTGAAGCAAAGACTAATTTTTCGTCTGATTGGTGTTTAGCAATGTGTAAAATAGCCTTAATTGCGTATTTGCATTTTTGAGTAATCATGGGGTCATAATTTATTTCGACAAAGTTAAATAAATTTTAAATCCTACAAAGTCGATAGGATTTATTTTTTTTATCAAGAAATGTTTTCTATCTTTGTCCCTCAAAATTGAGAAATTAGATACGTTTTAGGTATATGAAAGAGCAGATAAACGAATGGATTCAAGCAATTGATACGATGACTTTAGAGGAGTCATTGGTTTATATTGTAGAACAATCAGAAGGAAAAGTTTCGTTTTCTACCTCATTAGGTCAAGAAGACCAAGTGATTACTCATGCTATTTTTTCTCAGGATTTAAATATCGAAGTGTTTACGTTGGATACTGGTCGTTTATTTCAAGAAACATACGATGTTTTAAGTTCGACCAAAAATAAGTATAAAAAGAATATAGAGGTGTTTTTCCCTAATACAGAGGCTGTTCAGTCTTTGGTTACAGAAAAGGGACCTAATAGCTTTTATTCTTCTGTAGAAAATCGCAAGGAGTGTTGTGGAATTCGTAAGATTGAACCACTAAAACGAGCGTTGAAAGACACTAAGATTTGGGTAACTGGATTAAGAGCTGCGCAAAGTGATAATCGTCAAGATATGTCGATTTTAGAGTGGGATGAGGGGTTTGGAATGATTAAATTTAATCCTTTGATTAAGTGGTCTCTAGAAGAAGTAGAAGCTTATTTGAAAGAATATAAAATTCCTCAAAACGCATTACATAAACAAGGTTTTATTAGTATTGGTTGTGCACCATGCACGCGAGCCATTGAAGAGGGAGAAGATGTGAGAGCAGGTAGATGGTGGTGGGAATTGAGTCACAAGGAATGTGGTTTGCACGGATAATTAAATAGTAAAAAAGAATTTCAAGGTAGTTTATAATGAAAAATACTGTTTTAAAAAATTTAGAAGAAGAGGCGATTTACATCATGAGAGAGGTGGCTGGACAATTTAATAATCCAGTTATACTATTCTCAGGAGGAAAGGACTCCATCACATTGGTGCACTTGGCTAAAAAAGCTTTTGCTCCAGCTAAGATTCCATTTCCTTTATTACATATAGATACCGGACACAACTTCCCAGAGACCATAGAGTTTAGAGATCGATTGGCAGAGCAATTAGGAGTAAATTTAATTGTACGTAAGGTGCAAGACAGTATTGATCAGGGTAAAGTACAAGAAGAGACGGGTAAATATGCTAGTCGTAACGTATTGCAAACGACTACATTATTAGATGCAATTGAAGAGTTGAAGTTTGATGCTTGTATTGGTGGAGCACGTCGTGATGAAGAGAAGGCTAGAGCCAAAGAACGAGTGTTTTCGGTAAGAGATGATTTTGGTCAATGGAATGAAAAATTACAAAGGCCAGAGTTATTTGATATGTACAACGGGAAAATTCACAATGGAGAAAATGTTCGTGTTTTTCCAATCAGCAATTTCACGGAGCTAGATATCTGGAATTATATTCGTCAGGAACAATTAGAAATTCCAAGTGTGTATTATGCACATGAGCGTAAAGTATTTGTGAGAGACGGAGAGTTAACGCCTGTTTCTGATTTTATCACAATGATGGGGGACGAAGAAATATTTACAGAAAGTGTTCGTTTTAGAACGGTAGGAGATATGACTTGTACGTCAGCAGTAAAGTCTAAAGCAGTATTATTGGACGATATTATTGACGAAATTGACGGTTCAAGGATTTCTGAAAGAGGAGCACGCGTAGATGACAAACGTTCTGAAGGAGCTATGGAAGAAAGAAAAAAGGCTGGTTACTTTTAGTAGAAAAACCTTCAATCGTTAAATCTTTCAATTAAAAATTTTACAAAAAACTAAAATGGATATACTAAAAATAGCAACGGCAGGTAGTGTAGATGATGGGAAAAGTACCTTGATTGGTCGTATACTATATGAAACAAAATCGTTAAAAGATGACCAGTTAGCGCATATTGAAGCAAAAAGTAAGGCTAAAGGATATGACTATATGGACTTTTCGTTGGCAACGGATGGTTTGTTAACAGAGCGCGAGCAAGGGATTACGATTGATGTGTCTAATATTTATTTTTCTACGGAAGTAAGACGTTTTATTATTGCGGATTCTCCTGGACATGAAGAATATACGCGTAACATGGTTACAGGAGCGTCAACTTCACAAGCAGCTATTATATTGTTAGATGCCCGTAAGGGAGTAATCAAACAAACCAAAAGACACTTTTTTATTACACAATTATTAGGAATCAAAAAAATTGTTGTGGCAATTAACAAAATGGACTTAGTAGGTTTTGATAAAGCCGTGTTTGATAAAATTGTAGAGGATTTCAAGGTTTTAGTAAAATCATTTGGTAAAGCGGATTTAGAGATTTCATATTCTCCAATTTCGGCTCTAGATGGGGATAATATTGTAACTAAATCAGATAAGACACCGTGGTATAATGGGTTACCATTATTGCGTATTTTGGAATCTATTGACGTAATAGAAAAACCATTAGATCAGGACGTATTCCAAGTGCAATATGTGATTCGTCCTAGAGTAGCTGAATTACATGATTACAGAGGTTTTGCAGGAAAGGTAAGAAGCGGTCAAGTAAAAATTGGAGATGAGGTGAAAGTATTTGCATCAGGAAGAACTTCAAAAATCAAAGCGATTGAAAAGTATGGCGACCCAGTGGAGTCATTATCACAAAACGAAAATGGTACGATTTTGTTAGAAGACGAAGTGGATATTTCCAGAGGAGATACTTTGTTAACTGTCAAAACACAAATTCCTAATTCAAAAATGATTTCGGCAAACGTTTGTTGGATGAATCCAGAGTCATTAACACCAGGGAAAAAGATTTTCTTACAGCAAGGGATTCATAGGGTAATTGCTAAAGTAAAAAATGTAACCAACAAGTTAGATTTGGAAACTTTAGAAACTTCGGCAACCTCTCAATTACACTTGAACGATATAGGGAATGTAGAGATTCAATTAGCTAGCCCAATTTTATCAGAATCTTACGAAAACAACCCAAAAACAGGAGCGTTTATTTTGATAGATGAAATAACCAATAATACAGCCGGTGTCGGTTTCTTAAACTAATAGTATGGAAAGTTTTAGATCAGAGATTGAAAATCCAATAGTGCATAAAGACATTATTGAATTAGGTAAAAAAATCGCAGCATTTCGTAATCACGAAATGGACGAAGACCGATTTAAAAGTTTGCGTTTAGCCCGTGGAGTTTACGGTCAAAGACAAGAAGGAGTACAAATGGTTCGTATTAAGATTCCTTACGGAAGAATGACGGCGAAGCAATTGGTGCGTGTGGCCAATGTGTCTGATGAGTACTCACGAGGAAATCTGCATATTACGACAAGACAAGACTTTCAAATACATTATGTGTCATTAGATCGTACGCCGGAGTTGTGGTCTGAATTAGAAAAAGACAGTATCACTTTGCGTGAAGCTTGTGGTAACACAGTGCGTAATGTAACAGCATCTATTTATGCAGGTGTAGATAAAAATGAGCCTTTTGACGTAAGTCCATATGCGCAAGCTGTCTTTGAATATTTCTTACGCAATCCTGTTTGTAACGAAATGGGACGTAAGATAAAGTTTGCATTTTCTTCAAGTAGTGAGGATGCAGGTATATCATTCGTTCATGATATCGGGTATTTACCAGTAATTAAAAATGGAGAAAGAGGATTTAAGATATTGGTAGCAGGAGGAATAGGATCTCAACCTCAATTGGCTAAGCCAGTTTATGAATTTTTGCATGAGGATAAGATTATTCCGTTTACCGAGTCTGTGTTAAGGGTTTTTGATAAACATGGTGAACGTAACAGAAGAAATAAAGCACGTTTGAAATATTTAGTTGCGGAGATAGGTTTGGATGCTTTTTTAGAATTAATTGAAAAAGAGAATAAATCTTTGTCAGTACAGTCCTATAAAATAAATAGAACAATTCCTGAAGTAAAGACACCTGAGATTGTGCAGTATCAGTTATCAGACCAGGAACAAGTAGAATTTGATAAATGGGTGTCAATAAATACCTATGAACAAAAGCAAGAAGGTTATTATTCAGTAGGTATTCCTGTGAAGAATGGGGATATCAGAAGCGATAAAGCACGTGATTTAGCTAAAATTATTGAAAAATATACAGGGGATGATACACGTTTGACAGCAAGTCAAAGTATCTTATTGCGTTTTGTGCCAAAAGAGAACTTACCTACCCTTTATAAAGCGTTGAAGTCTTTGGACTTAGTTCAAATCGGATTTCATAAGATTAATGATATTGTAACTTGTCCAGGGACGGATACTTGTAATTTAGGTATTGCTAGCAGCATGGGGTTAGGCGCTAAGTTGAAAGAAGTCGTAGAACAGGAATATGCTGATTTAATAGGTACAACAGATTTATCCATTAAGATTAGTGGTTGTATGAATGCTTGTGGGCAGCACACCATTGGTAATATAGGATTTCAAGGAATGACTATTAAATCGGGTAAATTAATTGCCCCAGCCACACAAATATTATTAGGAGGAGGAATTTTAGGCAATGGCGAAGGACGTTTTGCGGATAAATTGCTAAAAGTACCTTCTAAACGTACACCTGATGTATTACGTTGGATTTTATCTGATTATAAATCCAATAAAACAGAAGGTCAAGAGTTTTTGGCGTATTATGACGAAAAGGGGAGTGATTATTTTTATCAAGCCTTAAAACACTATGGGGAAGTAGATAATCTTGAGCCTTCAGACTTCATTGATTGGGGTAATGAAGAAGAATACAAAATGGAAATTGGAGTAGGAGAATGTGCGGGTGTAGCCGTAGATTTAGTGTTAACTTTGATTGCTGAAGGAGATGAAAAGATTACCTTTGCCGAGGAAAATTTAGAATTAGGTAACTACGCTGATAGTATTTATCAGGCTTATGCCGCTACTATTAATGCGGGTAAAGCATTGTTGTTAACGGCTAAAGCTAAAACTAATTCTCATGCTTCGATTATTACTGCATTTGATGAACAATTCCCTCGGTTTGAAGCTGATTTTGGAGTAAAATATGCCGAGTTGGTCAATCAAATAAGTGACAATGAGCCAACAGAGACTTTTGCTAATATTTATTTGTCAAAAGCAAAATCAATAAGCTCTTGGATAAAGAAAACAAGAGAGAACCAAATTAATGAATAACCTTAACACGTATTGTGTTGTAATTTAAATACAATGATAAAAACAGACATCATTATCGTAGGAGCAGGCCCAGTAGGATTATTTGCCATTTTCGAAGCAGGTTTGATGAAATTGCGTTGTCATTTGATTGATGCTTTGCCTCAGCCAGGAGGGCAATTGTCAGAGATTTATCCTAAGAAACCTATTTATGATATTCCTGGCTTTCCGTCAGTATTGGCAGGAGATTTAGTGGATAATTTGATGGAGCAAGCCAAACCTTTCAATCCAGGATTTACCTTAGGAGATAGAGCTGAAAAAATTGAAAAGCAAGCAGACGGAACCTTTATTGTTACTACGTTAGAAGGTGTTGAACATCATGCGCCAGTAGTTATGATAGCAGGAGGTTTAGGAAGTTTTGAGCCACGAAGACCCCTGATTAGTAATTTAGGTGAGTTCGAAAAGAACGGTGTAGATTATATTGTGCGTGATCCAGAAAAATTTAGAGATAAAGATGTAGTTATTTCAGGAGGAGGAGATTCAGCATTAGACTGGGCTATCTTTTTGGCTGAGGGTGTTGCGAAATCAGTAACCTTGATTCACAGGAGCGAGATGTTCAGAGCACACAAGGATTCCGTGGATAAGGCTTATAAAATGAGAGATTCTGGTCGAATCAAATTTTTGACCAACGCAGAAGTGATTGGTTTGCAAGGAGAGGATTCTTTAGAAAGTATTTCGGTAGAGGTAAAAGGAGAAGAAGCACCTGTTGCAATCAAAACAGATTATTGGTTGCCTCTGTTTGGATTATCTCCAAAATTAGGTCCTATTGGAGAATGGGGCTTAGAAATTGATAAGAATGCGATAAAAGTGGACAATACACTGGATTACCAAACCAATATACCTGGTGTATTTGCAATAGGTGATGTCAATACGTATCCAGGGAAGTTGAAATTAATTTTATGTGGTTTCCATGAGGCTACATTAGCCGTTCAAACGGCTTATAAAATTGTTCATCCAGACAAAAAGTTCACGATGAAATATACTACTGTACAAGGGGTTCAAGGATTAGAAAAAGAAGAGGTGGTTGCACAATAAAATCATAGTAAGATGAGTGATGTAAATATTACGGTTGTTGATAGAGAAGGAGTTGTACATGAATTGTTAGCTCCAACTGACATGAATATGAACCTAATGGAAGTTTTTAAGAGTTATGAGCTTCCTGTTGAAGGTACTTGTGGAGGTATGGCTATGTGTGCGTCTTGTCAGTGTTATGTGGAGACTCCACAGCACTTTGGAGAGCGTAATGATGACGAAGAAGCGATGCTTTCTGAAGCCTATTTTGTGGAAGAAAATAGCCGCTTAGGTTGTCAGATTCCTATTACTGAAGACTTAGAGGGAATGCGTGTTACTTTGGCCCCTGAGGCACAATAAGATTTAACTGAGTATGTTTTAAAAATCCCGATGAATTTCATCGGGATTTTTTGCTTATAAAATGTCAAGGGTTCTTTCCAAGGCCATGCCTCTAGAGCCTTTAATTAATATGGTTTTGTTTTGTGTTGATTTTGAGCTTATGTGTTTTTTAAACTCGTCAAAAGTCTTAAAAAAGCTGCTATTTTTTGAAGCTTCAGAATGGTGTTTGTAGAATTCTGAACCAATAAAAAATGTTTTGTGGTTACTTACATTGGCAAGACTTAAAACTATTTTGTGATGCTCTTCAAAGCTTTCTTCGCCAAGTTCAAACATATCTCCTAAAATGAGCCATTTATTTCTTTTGTTTAATTTAAGGAAGTTTTCAATAGCTGCAGACATACTACTAGGATTAGCATTGTAGCAATCTAAAATGATTTCGTTGCTTTTGTGTTTGGTTAGTTGTGAGCGATTATTTGATGGAACGTAACCCTCTATGGCATCCTTAATTACAGAATTTTTGATATCAAAGTATTTACCTATAGTTACGGCAGCATTAATATTATTGACGTTATAACCGCCTACCAATCTTGACTGAATGATGGTTTGATTAATTTTTGTTTTAGCAAATTCACCACTTTCAATTTCTTGAAAAAGAACGTCAGCTTTCTCTCGACCTTTACTGAAAGAAAAATTTTTAAGCTCTTTAGCTCTATTTTTTTGAATGGGATCATCCAAATTAAGGAAAGCTATTTTTTTATGATTTTGTAAAAAATCATACATTTCACTTTTGCCTTTAATCACACCTTCAACTCCTCCGAATCCTTCCAAATGGGCTTTCCCAAAATTGGTTATATAGCCATAATCAGGCTGAGCAATTGAGCATAAAAAGGCAATTTCTTTTTGATGATTTGCTCCCATTTCAACAATTCCGATTTCGGTAGTGTCATCAAATGATAATAAAGTTAACGGTACTCCAATATGATTGTTAAGATTACCTTGTGTAGCTTTTGTAGTGAATTTTTTCGAAAGCACAGCGTTAATTAGTTCTTTGGTTGTGGTTTTTCCGTTACTTCCCGTTAATGCAATAATAGGTAGTTCAAGATAATTACGATGATATGTGGCGAGGTTTTGGAGAGATGTTAAAACATCTGTCACCAATACAGTTCTGTCGTCTATGTAAAAGTTTTTGTCGTCAATGATAACATACTGTGCGCCCTTGTTTAATGCCTCCTGAGAAAAGGTATTAGCATCAAAGTTTTGCCCTTTAAGGCAAAAGAATAAACTATTAGGTTGTATTTTGCGTGTGTCCGTAGAAACAACGGGATATTTTAAAAAAAGTTCGTGTAGTTTTTCAGTGGTATTCATGGAACATAGATATTAAAAAAGCCCTAATTAAGGGCTTTTAAAAAAAATATGATTTAATCAATTATCTTTTGTGTTTTGGTTTGTTCTTTTTGTTTGATTTTGAACCCACTCTAGACATTGCACATCTGAATCCAATATAGTCAGTTGCCATATCTTCAGGGAAGAATCTTCTTTGTGCAGGATCTAACCAGTATTCGCGATCTTTCCACGAACCACCTTTGTAGACTCTTACGCTATTACTGATAAGTGTTTTACGATTTAATTTATCATGCTTACGAATAAGATTTCCTAAACTGTCACCTGAAACAACGTGTCTTGGAGAGTTGTACATTCTTGAATTGTCTTCTTTGATTTCTTCCTTGTCTTCGTTTTCTTCTTGCAGGTCAAATTGACGTGTAGATGGACGATCTCCATCTCTATAGTCAATGTTGTCACTTGTAGAGAAGTTATGTCTCAAGTATGTTTCTTCCTCATCAACAGGAACTTCTATTAATTGTCCAGGGAAACTACGTGCCACAATCTTACCATTACTTAGGGTGTCGTATTTCATGTTTTCACTGGTGTAGATTTCTGCACGACCT
This sequence comes from Flavobacteriales bacterium, assembly GCA_020635875.1. Lineage (GTDB taxonomy): Bacteria > Bacteroidota > Bacteroidia > Flavobacteriales > Flavobacteriaceae > Flavobacterium. Next base: position 252,866 of record JACJYY010000002.1, on the reverse strand, counting down.
TCTTCACCAATTTTGTTTTTCATGTAAACGTTACCTCTGTAGTAGTTGAAGTCATTTGCTTCAAAGTCGATAATTGGTCTATATACATCGGCAACCCATTCAGCTACGTTACCAGCCATGTCATATAATCCAAAATCATTTGGTGGATAAGATTTGGTTTTATTGGTAATGTCAGCACCGTCGTCAGACCAGCCAGCGATACCACCATAATCTCCTTTTCCTTGCTTAAAGTTAGCCAGCTGTAATCCTTTTAAACCACTGTTACCCGCTCTAGTATAAGCTCCGTTCCAAGGGTATTTTTTTTGTCCTGAATACATGTTGTATTCTCTATTGCCTACAATTGCAATGGCAGCATATTCCCACTCAACTTCAGTTGGTAGTCTGTAGTCAGGTAGCATAATTCCAGATGTTCTCTGAGCATATACATTGCGAGCTTCTTCTTTTGTTGCTAATCTATTTCCTCGTCCTTTGTATACAATCTCCTCGTTTCCACTAAATGTTTCTGCAGGAGAGTTTATATATGCTTCTGTGCTGAAAATGTTATCAGCGTCAACAGCTTCAACTTTAGCATTACGAGCTAAGTAGCCATAATTCTCAAGAATAGATTCATTTACACGGTCGGTTCTCCATTTTGCAAATTCATTCGCCTGAATCCAGTTAACACCTACTACTGGATAGTCAGCATAAGCAGGGTGTCTTAAGTAGTTTTTTGTCATGGTTTCGTTAAAACCTAAACGATCTCTCCATACTAATGTATCTGGAATAGCTCCATTATAAACGTATTTGAATCGCTCTTCGCTTGGAGGGAATACATTTTTTAGCCAATCTAAGTACTCCATATACATGATATTGGTTACCTCTGTTTCGTCCATATAAAAGGACATTACATGTTGTTGAGTTGGCGTATTATTCCAGTCGTGCATTACATCATCTTGTACTTTACCTTTTGTAAAAGTACCTCCTTCAATAAAAACTAGTCCAGGTCCCGCAATTTGCTCTTTAAAACTAGAGTTGAATTGAAAACCTCCCTTGGGGTCATTAATTTTCCATCCTGTAGACGTAGATTGTCTTCTAACAGGTCCTTTACCACCACAAGCGACCAATAAAGTCACTACTGCACATACCAATATTAATTTGGAAGAAGTTGTCTGAAACATACTTTAAAATAAATTAGAGCTTTAAAATTTAGTTACGCAATATAGTAAAAATCTCAAATAATATATGCCGACACATAAAAAATGAATTTTTTTAACGAGAATTTGTGTTAAAATTAGCAAGAGATATTTTGTAATGACTTTTTTTAAGAGGTATATTTGGCAATTAACATGACTTTGTATGGTGAGTTTAAAGAAGATTACTGTTCTTTTTCTGTTGTTTAGTTGTAGCACTTGGGCTCAAAAATCTGAAAATTTTCAAATTTTATGGGAAGACACATCCACATATTTTATTGGTGATAGGGGGTACATATTGCCGATGATTAATTCTTCTAATATGGAGTTTAATCCAGATGTTCGTTCTATTTTGTACACTACGTTTTTTAATGAAGGGCAGTTTGTAGACACATCTTCTCTGAGAGCGTTTAACCTAAAGTACGCTTCAATTTCAGAAAATGAATTGGGTGATCTTAATCAAAGTGCTATCCCAGATACGTTCAGTTTCGAAGTTTATAATTTTAAGTCCAGAGAAATTAAACGGAATCTTATTAAGTGTAGTCCTTTAGTTAAAACACAGTCTGGTGTAAAAAAGGTGATTTCTTTCGAGTTGAGTTACACCGTCAAAAAAGAATCCCAAAGAAGATCCTCTCAGTTGTCAAATTCGGATTCAGTTCTGGCTGATGGAGATTGGTATCAGTTTTCATTGACCAAGTCAGGTGCTTATGTGTTGACCAAAGAATTCATTTCAAAATTAGGTATTGACGTAAATAAGGTGAATCCTAATAATTTACAAGTTTATGGTAATGGTGGTCGTATGGTTCCCCTAAAAAATAGTTTGTCTTATCCTAATGATTTACAGGAAGTAGCGATTCACTTTGTGGGTAATGATGATGCCGTGTTTAGTGATAATGAATACTTATTGTTTTATGGCGAAGGTGTGGATGTTTGGAATGAAGAAAGTGAAACACACGTTAATCTGTATGATACTAAGTCTTATTATTATATTAAGGTAGGCAATTCTTCATCCAAGAGAATGAGCGCTATCGATGAGCCGACTGAGTCTGCGAATATCCAATATAATACCTATACCAATTATATGTATCATGAGTTGGATTTAGTGAACCCAGTGCGATTAGGTAGAAAGTGGTTTGGTGAAGATTTTTCGACAGATTCCAAAAGAAAGTTTGTTTTTGATATTGCCAATTTCGATAGTTCAGAATCCTGTAATATAAAAGTTGAAGCGTTGGCTTCTTCATCTGCATTGACAAGTTTGACACTAAAGGCGAATAACAACACCCTCGGAACGGTTAATTTTTCCTCCGTGTCTGCAACTTCTTCCGTTCAGGCTGTTGAAGGTGTGTTGAGTCGATCGTATACCCCCTCGACGTCACGATTAGAATTAGAATTGGATTATGATAATAAAGGAGTGCCTAGCTCAGAGGCTTATCTGGATTTTATTTCGGTTGAAACCCAAAGTAAATTACAAGGTAACGGCAAGCAATATGGTTTTTATAACTCATTGTCAGCTCAAGATGTGGGAATTGGTGAATATGTGTTAACTAATGCAGTATCTGTAAAGGAGGTATGGGACGTTACTGATATATATAATGTAAAAAGAAAGAGTAATGACGGTTTAGGGATAGTCAAGATTAAACAAAATTTAGGCACAATCAATAAGTATCATGTTGTAGATAATTCGGATTTGTATATTCCTTCCGTTGAAGCGAATTCAAAAGTTCCGAATCAAAACATAAAAGGGGCAGTGTTCTCGGACACCAATCAAATTGATTATTTGATTATTGCGCCCAATGCCTATCAGATTCAAGCCAATAGGTTAGCTGATTTTCATAGAAATAGTACAGGTTTGTCAGTAAAAGTCTTGACTTTAAATGAAATCTATCGTGAATTTTCATCAGGAAAGCAAGATATTGGTGCCATCAGAAATGTGATTAAATATATCTATAATCAAAGTGATCCTTCCAAAAGATTAAAATACGTTTGTTTGTTTGGAGGTGCATCATTCGATTATAAAAATAGAATACCTGATAATACGAACATAGTTCCTATTTTTCATGCCAAAGGGTATTCCTTGGTTAGTACTTTCATGACTGATGATTTTTATGGTTTAATGGATGAATCAGAAGGAGAAATGCGTATTCCATCAGGTATTGATATTGCTGTCGGTCGAATGTTGTTTAAAAATAGCATAGAGGCGGATATTGTTGTTAATAAGGTAATACACTATGCGTCGGGTTCATCATTTGGTAAATGGAGAAATGATGTTTTGTTGGTGTCTGACGATGTGGATATAGCATGGGAGGAAGTGATTCAAAAAGGATTAGATGATTTAGGAACAGAGATAGAACAGAAAAGGAGTTTTTTTAATGTTAAAAAAATACATTCAGATTCGTATGTTCAAGAAACCTCGTCGGGAGGCGAACGGTATCCCGAAGTAAGAAAAGAAATTGTTAATCAGATTGAAAATGGTGTTTTGGTGATGGATTATTTTGGACATGGAGGAGAGGAAGGTTTGGCTCATGAAAGGATTCTTGAAAAATCTGATATTGAACAATTTAAAAATATAGACAAGTTGCCATTGTTTATTACGGCGACCTGTGAGTTTTCACGTTTTGATAATCCGTATCGATTAACAGCAGGAGAAATGACCTATCTTAATCCAAAGGGAGGGGCAATTTCATTAATTTCTACAACTCGCCAAATTGGAGTAACATCAGGGCTTAACTTTAATAAAACGTTGATGGATAAGTTGTTTGCCTATGATTCGGGGTCTTATCCCACCATGGCAGAAGCCTTGCGATTGGCTAAGAATGAAGTGTCCAGTTTTGGAGTGACTATAGTAAGTTATATAGGAGATCCTGCCTTGTCTTTAGCTATTCCTAAGCCAGAAGTGAGGCTTACGCATTTAAATGGGGTGGCAATAGAACAATCGGTTGATACTCTAAAAGCGTTGAGCTTGGTCAGTTTAAAAGGACTTGTAGTGGATGAAGGAGGTAATGCGCAGAACCAATATAACGGAGTTGTTGATGTGGTGGTTTTTGATAAAAAGATTAAAACTTCTACATTGGCAAATGATCAAATAATAGCCTCAGGAAATTTAATTGTGTTGAATTATGATAAGTTGGGAGAGGTTATTTTTAAAGGTAAGGCATCGGTAGTAAATGGAATGTTTGAGGTTGATTTTGTGGTGCCTAAGGATATTAAGATTGCTATTGGGGATGCTAGGATAAGTTTATACAGTCATACTGCTAATTTTTCTATTGATAATACAGGTGTGGATACTCAATTAAAAATAGGAGGATTCAATAAAAATGCTGCAGTTGATAATGAGCCACCCAAATTAAGGCTATACATGAATGATACGAGTTTTGTAAATGGAGAAATAGTGGGATTTTCTCCGATATTATTAGCTTACATGGAAGATGAAAGTGGGATCAGTACAGCGGGTGGTTTAGGGCATGATATTTCGTTGGTAGTTGATGGAGATGAAGCTAATCCAATCATTTTAAACGAATATTATTCAACAGAAATTGACACGTATAAAAGAGGAGAATTAACTTACGCATTAAGAAACTTAGGAGAGGGTTTTCATACAGTTGAGCTGACCGTTTGGGATGTGTATAATAATGTAATGAAAGAAACGATTAGTTTTCAGATAGTTTCTCATCAAAACTTAATTTTGGATAGAGTGTTAAATTACCCTAATCCGTTTATTAATTACACAGAGTTTTGGTTTAATCATAACCGTCCAAACGAGCCATTAGATGTTCAGATTCAGATTTTTACAGTGACAGGTAAACTAGTTAAGACCTTGATGGAGACGGTTACTACTTCTGGCTTTACTTCGAGACAGATTTCTTGGGATGGACGCGACGACTTTGGTGATAAAATAGGTAAAGGAGTTTATGTGTATAAATTAAGAGTCAAGAGTTCTTTGACTAATGACGAGGTTAGTCGCACCGAAAAGCTTGTGGTTTTTTAAGAATAGTTTATATTTGTTACGTTTTTACCTAATTCTATGAAGAATAAAATTTTTGCGTTGTTTTTGTTGCTCAGTTATTGGGGTCTGCATGCACAAACTCAAGTAAGGCCAATTACAACTGCTGTTAATTTTTTACAAGTTACACCTGATGCCAGAGCTGGAGCAATGGGTGATCAAGGAGTGGCGACATCAGCTGATTCCTATTCTCAATTTTGGAATCCTTCAAAGTATAATTTTCATACTAGTAAAATGGGAGGATCCATTAGTTATACACCCTATTTAACGGCATTGGTAAACGATGTTAATCTTAGTCAATTAACCTATTTTAACAAGATATCAGAAAGAGATGCTTTTTCTATTGGTTTCCGTTATTTTGGATTAGGTGAAATTGAGTTTAGAGAAAAAGTAGATGATCCTGCAATTATCAGAAAGCCTAACGAGTTGGCGTTGGATGCTGCATATTCCATGAAATTATCTGATCATTTCGCCATGGGAGTAGCAGGACGTTATATTCGCTCCAATTTAAAGATACCTAATATTGATCCAGATGCTTCGTCGGCTAATACATTTGCAGTTGACGTGTCGGGATTTTATGACTCGAAAGAATTTGCGATAAGTGATTTAGTAGGAAAATATCGTTTAGGTTTTAATATTCAAAATTTAGGACCTAAGTTAAAATATACTGAAGACGGAATACCTAACTTTTTACCGACTAATTTAAAAGTTGGATTTGGATTTGATTTTATATTGGATCAATATAACACCATCGCGATTAATGCTGAGTTTAACAAATTGCTTGTACCTACACCACAAGAACGAACAGATATGGATGGTGATGGAGATATAGATCTTGATGATGCCAGGTTAAATCAAGCTGAGTACAACCGTCAGAGTTGGTCGTCAGGTGTTTTTAGCTCATTTGGGGATGCTCCGGATGGAGGTAGTGAGGAATTAGCGGAGGTAACATGGGCGTTAGGTTTAGAGTATTGGTATCAAGAAGCCTTTGCATTAAGAGCGGGTTATTATAGAGAGAGTGAAATCAAAGGATTAAGAAGATACTATACAATAGGAGCAGGTTTTAAGTATAATGTAGTAGGTGTGGATTTGTCTTATATATTCTCTACATCAAAAATACCTAATCCATTAGAAGGGACTTTGAGATTTTCCTTGTCGTTTAATTTTGAAGATGCGCTTGTAGGTTCATCTTCAAAAAGCGGTAGGCAAACTGTCAACTAAGTTTTGAAAAACAATAGACTATAATATATAATTATGAAGGAAATAAATAAAGAGGTATATCTGAATTGGTATGAGGAAATGCTTTTTTGGAGAAAGTTTGAGGATAAATTAGCTTCGTTATACATCCAACAAAAAGTAAGAGGATTTTTGCATTTATATAATGGTCAGGAGGCTGTTTTGGCAGGTGCATTACATGCTATGGATAAAAGCAAAGACAAGATGATTACCGCCTACCGTAATCACGTTCAGCCAATTGGTTTAGGTGTTGATCCGAGACGCATCATGGCGGAGTTGATGGGTAAAGCAACAGGTACATCTCAAGGTTTAGGAGGGTCTATGCATATCTTTTCTAAAGAGCACAATTTTTATGGAGGTCATGGAATCGTAGGAGGCCAAATTCCACTAGGAGCAGGGATTGCATTTGCAGATAAGTACTTTAATAGAGATGCGGTTACTATGACTTATTTTGGTGATGGAGCAGCAAGACAAGGTTCTTTACATGAAGCATTTAACTTGGCGATGTTATGGAAATTGCCAGTTGTTTTTATTGTTGAAAACAATGGGTATGCTATGGGAACTTCGGTGGAAAGAACGGCCAATCACACAGATGTTTGGAAACTAGGTTTAGGTTATGAAATGCCTTGTGGGCCAGTTGACGGTATGAATCCTGTAAAAGTAGCTGAGGCAATGTATGAAGCAATAGAAAGAGCAAGACGCGGTGATGGACCAACATTTTTAGAGATGAAGACCTACCGTTATCGTGGGCACTCTATGTCTGATGCACAGCATTATAGAACCAAAGAAGAAGTAGAAGAATACAAAAAAATTGATCCAATTACGCAAGTTTTGGATGTGATTAAGGACAACAAATACGCTACTGATGCCGAAATTGAGGCTATAGACAAAAGAGTAAAAGATAGAGTTGTTGAATGTGAGAAATTTGCAAATGAATCTCCATTCCCAGAGACTAATGTAATGTTCGATGTAGTATACGAACAAGAAGATTATCCATTTATACCACACAAATTATAAGAGATTATGGCGATAGTAGTAACGATGCCACGTTTGAGTGATACAATGACTGAAGGAGTTGTTGCGTCATGGCTAAAGAAAGTAGGAGATAAGGTAGCAGAAGGTGATATGCTTGCAGAGATTGAGACAGACAAGGCAACAATGGAGTTTGAGTCTTTTAATGCAGGAACCTTGTTGCATATAGGAGTTCAAGAAGGTGAAGGAGCACCAGTTGACGCTTTGTTAGCAATCATTGGAGAAGAGGGAGAAGATATTTCTGGATTATTAAATGGAGGAAGTCAGTCATCAGCTCCAAAAGCTGAATCAAGTCCTGCTCCTGTTGTTGAGGAAAAATCAGTTACCCCAGCAGCAGCACTTCCAGCAGGTGTCGAGATTGTGACTATGCCACGATTGAGTGATACGATGACCGAAGGTACTGTAGCTTCATGGATTAAAAAGATTGGAGATAACGTGTCAGAAGGAGATATCTTAGCAGAGATTGAAACAGATAAAGCGACTATGGAATTTGAATCATTTCATAGCGGTACGTTATTATACATAGGAGTTGAAGAAGGAAAAACGGCAGCTGTAGATGCAGTATTGGCAATTTTAGGGCCATCAGGTACAGATGTTTCGGCATTTGTCAACGGTGCACCAAAAGCCTCTGCAGCGGTGTCATCTGAATCTAAAGAAATGCCTAAAGTAGCAGAAGCTCCAGCCTCAGCCCCAGTGCAAGAAACTATAACAATCGATGGAGGTCGCGTATTTGCTTCTCCATTAGCCAAGAAAATTGCACAAGAAAAAGGAATTTCATTAACAACTGTAAAAGGTTCGGGTGAAAACGGCAGAATTGTAAAGGCAGATATTGAAAATTATGTGCCAGTAGCAGCTTCTGCTCCAGTAGCTCAAGCATCTGCATCAACAACCCCAGTAAAGGTTTTTGTTCCTGCTGGAGAAGAGCAAACAGAAGAAGTGAAGAACTCTCAAATGCGTAAAGTTATTGCGCGTCGTTTGGCAGAGTCTAAATTTACAGCACCACATTATTATCTTACCATTGAAATTATGATGGATAATGCTATGGCTTCTCGTTCAACGATTAATTCATTGCCAGATACTAAAGTGTCTTTCAACGATATGGTTGTTAAGGCTTGCGCGATGGCATTAAAACAGCATCCTCAAGTGAATTCAAAATGGAGCGATGAGGCGATGTATTTGCACCATCATGTAAATATTGGTGTGGCAGTTGCAGTTCCTGATGGGTTAGTGGTGCCAGTAGTTAATCATGCGGATCAATTGAGTTTAAGTCAAATTGGAACAGCTGTTAAAGATTTGGCAGGTAAAGCGAAAAATAAAAAGCTGACTCCAGCCGAAATGGAAGGCAGTACATTTACTATTTCCAATTTAGGTATGTTCGGTATTTCTGAGTTTACCTCGATTATTAATCAACCTAACTCTGCGATTCTTTCTGTAGGAGCGATTGTACAGAAACCAGTGGTTAAGAATGGGGCAGTGGTTGTAGGTAATACCATGAAAGTTACTTTGGCGTGTGACCATAGAACAGTAGACGGTGCTACAGGAGCTCAGTTCTTACAGACATTACGTCAATACATCGAAAATCCAATTACGATGTTAGCATAAGCTAATTGAGATTTGAATTAAATAATAAGGAGCCTCAGAGAAATCTGAGGCTTTTTTTGTTTACCCCTGCTTCACATCAAGGGCATCACGTAAGGCATTTCCGACTAGCATAAAGGCCAACACTATTAGCATAATGGCGAGTCCAGGGATGATTGCTAGGAAGGCTTTTCCCATGATGATATAGTTGTAGTGATCTTTGATGATACCCCCCCAGCTGGCCATAGGAGGTTGAGCACCTAAACCTAAGAAACTCAGTCCGCTTTCAATTAAAATTGCTCCTGCAAAATTTGCAGCGGAGATAACAATTAACGGAGCTGTAATATTGGGTAAGATGTGTTTAAAAATTATTCTGAAATCAGAGTAACCCAAGGCTCTTGCAGCTGTGATGTATTGCATCTCTTTGAGTCCCATAATTTGTCCTCTTACCACACGAGCCACTTCCACCCACATGGTTAATCCTACAGCTACAAAAACCTGCCAGAAACCTTTACCGAGAGCCAATGTAATAGCAATTACCAATAAGAGGGTAGGGATGGACCAAACTATATTGATGAGCCATACTACAAAGAAATCTACTTTACCACCAAAATATCCAGCCAATGCCCCAAAGAAAATCCCGATAATTAGGGATAAACTAACTGCTACAAAGCCTATAGAAAGAGAAATGCGAGTTCCGACAATCATACGACTTAACAAATCTCTACCGTATCGATCTGTTCCTAAGTGAAAGGACTTTTGATAAATAAATTCGTCTAAAAAATCCGTTGCATCTTGGGTAATAATTTTCCAATTGAGTTTTTTCTGTATATCACTATCAATTTCTGTGTAGATTAATTCATTCCCCTGTATACGGTGGCTCGAAATAGGAATTTCTGTAAAGGAATTAGGTGAACCCACAAAAAGATAACTTAACTTAAAAGACGGTGTGTCTTCCAAGGGGATTTTTATCATCGTGGTTTTAAAACCAGGAGGCTTAGAATGAATCGATAAATGCATCTGATTAGCATGCTCAGAGCTATCAGGAGCAATAATATAGGCAAATAAAGAAATCAAACACAAGACCAATATAAACATCACGCTTATGACACCAATTGGTTGCTTCCTAAATCGAGCATAAGCAGAAAGTTGATCAGCTTCATTTCCCATTTTAACTTGCCTTTTTCAACTCGGTCAACACTTGTATAGCTTCTTCTACATAAATGTCTTTGGCTAAATTTTCGTGCCAACGATCCCTTTTGGAGCCTAACACCGTGTCTTTTTTGATCAACTCTTGTTCGTAAGGCAAAGATTCAAATTGAGCGTCGTATTTGTAGTCAGCTATAGCTTTGTATTTTTTGGCAATTTCTTCAGTTCTCAAATCTTCGGCTTTAAAGCTGTCAATCTGCAAATTGAAAAGATAGTTTTCGCTTCTCTTTTTGATACGCAAAGCTTCCTCATCAATCAATTGAAAAGTAGGGTTGTTTTTGATTCTTTCGTTACTGTTTTTGATGACTTCTGCAGTGTTGTTATAGCTATTAACAGGTTGATATGGTGCCGCATCTATCTTATCCCATGGCATAGGATTGCTAATGTCTTTTTCTCCAATCTCTAAGTAGGAGTATTTTCCTGGGACAACAATGTCACTCTTAACGCCCTCCAATTGTGTTGAGCCGCCACTGATTCGATAAAATTTTTGCGTAGTCGTTTTGAGAGCTCCTAATTCGCCATGGCTGTTCATTCTAAGAACTTGGTTAAGGTCTACAATATTCTGAACAGTTCCTTTACCATAGGTTTGTTTGCTGCCGATAACTACACCTCTTTTGTAATCTTGTACCGCTGCCGCCAAAATCTCAGAAGCCGATGCAGAAAATTCATTAACCATAATTACTAATGGTCCATCCCATAATATGCTAGGGTCAGTATCAGATAAAACTTCTTTCTTTTTTTGAGATGATTTGATTTGAACTATTGGGCCTTGATCAATAAAAAAACCTCCAATATCAACGACTGTTTTAAGTGAACCACCACCGTTTCCTCGGAGGTCAATTATAATACCTTCAACGTGTTGTTTCTTGAGACGCTCAATTTCAATTTTCATGTCAGTAGCCGCATTTCTACTTTGCTCTTCGGTAAAATCGATATAAAATTTAGGCAAATTTATTAAACCGTATTTTTTGCCGTCTTTTTTAACTAAAGTCGATTTAACATACGTTTCCTCAATTTCTACAATGTCTCTAATAATTGATATTACTTCAATGCGTCCATCCACTTTTTTTACCGTTAATCGGACTTCTGTCCCCTTAGGACCTTTGATAATTTTTACTACATCATCTAACCGTTGTCCCATAATATCAACAGGTTCGTCTGTGCCTTGGGCAACTTTCAGAATGATGTCACCAGCCTCTAATTGCTGACCTCTCCAGGCAGGGCCACCAGATATGAGTTCAGTAACTTCGGTATAATTGCCTTCTTTTTGTAGGCGTGCACCAATACCTTCTAATTTTCCGCTCATGCTAATATCAAAACGATCTTTGTCCTCTGGAGCAAAATAATAGGTGTGAGGGTCGTAGCGTTGCGTAATGGCATTTAAGAACAATGAAAAAATATCTTTTCTTTCCAGTTCATTGATGCGTTCAAAAAAGGTATCCATTGATTTTTTTGTTGTTTCTCGGGCCTCTTTTTCGATTTGCTCAAAAGTCAGGGCAACATGCGTAGAGTCAGTCTTGACTTCCTCTTTTTCGAGTTTTTCTTTTTCAATGATATTAGAAAGAGTAGATAGTTTTAGTTGTTTTCTCCAGCGATCTTTTATTTCATAAGCATTTTTAGCATAGGGAATACTGTCATAATTGGAGTTAAATACGTCCTCTTTTTTATAATCAAAAGGTTCCGTAACTATTTTTTGGTAATATTCGCTTACGTCTTTAATGCGGGCTTGACGTCTTTTGTAAGTTAATTCGAAAAAGGATAAATCTTTAGTAAGTATCAAATCATCAATTTTATTTTCGTAGCGAGAAAACTCTTTGATGTCAGATTCTAAAAAAAAGACCTTGGTAGGATCCAAGGCGTTGATATAGTCTTTATAGACTCCTTTCGAAAATTCATCATCGACAGTGGCTGGGTCGTAGTGATAACGGGCAATAAATGAAGTGATTAATTCGATTAACAATTTGTCCTTTTCAGGGCCTTCGTTATTTTGATTGGTAATGTAATTCCAAATGTTTTCGAAGGAAAAGTTCGTAATTGTCGGATGGTTTTCGCTGGATTTAAAGCTCCATAGACCAATGGAGATTACTATAATGAGTAGCGTGAGCTTGTAATTTCTTTTCATAAATAATACGATTCGATGCATTGATTTTTTTATTCGCAAGTACAAGGCATAAATATAGCAGAAAATACCGCAAAATAGATGCCGATTCAGGATATCTAACCAATAATATTCCTCAGAAAAATATGTACTTTAGCAAAAGTATTAAAAAACACACAAGATGGAAACCAGACCTTTGATATTGGTAACTAATGATGATGGGATTGCGGCGCCAGGCATAAAAGCCTTAATAGCTGTTATGACTACTATAGGAGATGTGGTGGTGGTGGCTCCTGATAGTCCGCAGTCTGCCATGGGGCATGCCATTACAATTAACAGTATTTTGCATCTGGAAAAAATCAATTACGAAGGGGTAAAAGAGGCTTACAGTTGTACTGGGACTCCAGTGGATTGCGTAAAGTTTGCGGTTAATGAAATATTAGGTAGAAAACCCGATTTGTGCGTTTCAGGTGTTAATCACGGTTCTAACTCTTCGATTAATGTTATCTATTCAGGGACGATGAGTGCAGCTGTTGAGGCTGGCATTGAGGGGATTCCGGCAATCGGTTTTTCGTTATTGGATTACAGCTGGAATGCTGATTTTGAAGGTCTTAAGTCGTATATTAAAGATATAGCGTTGGAAGTTCTAGAAAAAGGTTTGCCAGAAGGAGTTGTGCTCAATGTTAACTTTCCTAAGTTAGAAAAGGAAAAAATAAAAGGAGTTAAGATTTGCCGTCAAGCGAAAGCAACTTGGATTGAGAAATTTGACAAACGAACCAATCCTTATGGGCAAGATTATTACTGGTTAACAGGAGAGTTTGTCAATCAAGATTCGGGAGAAGATACGGATGAATGGGCATTACGTAATGGTTATGTCTCAGTCGTACCTGTGCAAGCTGATATGACGGCTCATAAAGCGATTGCTCATTTAAAACAATGGAATATCAATGGATAGAAAGATTGGCGTACTTTATGGGATGGTAATTGGAATGGTTTTAGGAGCTGTCGGTGTAGTTTTGTTTTTGACTATTGCTACGGATTATTCCTTGGAATATGGTATTACAACTCTCATTGAAAATGGTTCGTTGAACAAAATTATTGCTCTGGGCGAATTATTAAATGTGCCCCTGTTTTTTTTGTTGTTAAACAAACACAAGTATTATATGGCGAGAGGGATACTGCTACAAGCCTTGTTGTTTACCATTGTTAGTTTATTTATATAAGATTTCTAAACGATGAAATACTACATCATAGCAGGAGAAGCTTCGGGAGATTTACATGGGTCGAATCTGATGAAAGAAATCTTTCGATTGGACGACTCAGCGGACATTCGGTTTTGGGGAGGTGATTTGATGGCTGCTGTAGGAGGAACTTTAGTTAAGCACTATAAGGAATTAGCCTTTATGGGCTTTCTGGAAGTTGTGGCCAATCTTCGGACAATCTTAAATAATATTTCGGTGTGTAAAAAGGACATCGAGGAATTTACGCCCGATGTGTTAGTTTTTATAGATTACCCGGGATTTAATATGCGTATCGCTCGATGGGCTAAGGAAAAATCAATCCCAACCCATTATTATATCTCTCCACAAATCTGGGCTTGGAAAGAAAATCGCATCAAAGCCATCAAAAGAGATGTGGATCAAATGTATGTGATACTCCCTTTCGAAAAAGACTTTTATGAGAAGAAACATCATTATCCTGTTTCCTTTGTAGGACACCCTTTGATTGATGCTATTCATAATTTTAGACAAAATCCTAATGTAGATTTTAGGAAAGAAAATAACCTGACAGAAACACCCATAATTGCTGTTTTGCCAGGAAGTCGTAAACAAGAAATTACCAAAATGCTCAACTTAATGTTGAGTGTAGTTAAGGATTTTCCAGATTATCAATTTGTGATAGCCGGTGCGCCAGGTCAGGATAAGGAATTTTATGATCAGTTTGCCAAAGGGGAGAATGTTAGTTTTGTCTCCAATCAGACCTATGATTTGCTAAATAACGCACATGCGGCTATGGTAACCTCAGGTACAGCAACCCTCGAAACTGCTTTGTTCAAAGTGCCTGAGATAGTTTGTTATCGTTCGAGTGTAGTTTCTTATGAAATTGCCAAGAGAGTAGTGGATTTAGAATTTATCTCTTTGGTTAACCTCATTATGGGAAAAGAAATTGTTAAAGAATTAATACAAAAAGAACTATCTTACAAGCGCTTAAAGCACGAATTAAAAACCATTGTAGAGGGAGAGGGAAGATCTCAAATGATTGCCGACTATAGTAAGTTGGAAGAATTGTTGGGAGGTACGGGTGCAAGTGAAAACGTGGCACAACTATTGGTAAAATCGGTAAAAAAAATAAAAAAATGAACAACCTCCAGAAAACCTTAGTATGTATAATTGGCTTGTTATTCATGAGTTTTGCGCCAGCGACCTCCAATCTTTCCAATACTAATGATGACGAGGCAGCATCAGGAAAAAAACTTCGAAAAAAAATAGTTAAAACCGCTTTAAAATACGAAGGCACAAAATATAGAGGAGGAGGTACTACCGAAGACGGCATGGATTGTTCAGGTTTGATATATGCCGTATTTCAGGAATTCGAAATTACGCTACCTCGCAGCTCATTTGATCAAAGTAAAGAGGGTGTTGATGTAGCCATGGATGAGCTGAAAATAGGTGATTTGCTGTTTTTTAATAATAATCCTGCACGTGATGTTATTAATCATGTGGGTATGGTTATAGAAATTAATGACGACGAAATATTGTTCATTCATACCTCTTCCCAAAAAGGAGTGATGATTTCGTCCATGAATGAACCTTATCATAAACAAACCTTTGTAAAGGCAAAAGATATTCTAGACTAAAAAAAATACTTTTGCCCATTTTCCGCTACCCAATCATCAGGCTTTGCCTAGCATTTCTTGTTGGAATATGTCTTGAACGTAATGTCGTTGTTCCGATTGTAGTTGCGGCTACGTTGTTCATTGCCTTTATTGTCGGAAGTGTAGGGGTTTTTAGTTTTTGGCTCAAGGCCAAAAGACATAAACTTATTTCCAGTATTAGTATTTACGGATTGCTATTTATATTGGGGTGTGGTGTTTGGAAAATAAATACACCACAAAATCAACTAAATCATTATTCAAAACAGTTTACGACATCAGAAAAAGTCTTTGTCACTGCTACAGTTACCGAAACGATTCGAGATGATTCCTTTATAGTTGAAATTCAGAATATCAATAGTAATCCGTCAAAAGGCACTTTACTACTTTCCATCAAAAGGGATTCTATAAAACCGTCATTTTACGAAGGACAGCACATACGATTTTATGCCAAGTTAGAATCCTTACAACGCCCCCTGCATCCCAGTCAATTTGATTATGCGCAATACATGGCACTCAAAGGTGTGTATTATAAAGCAAGAATCGACCAAAAGAATGTTTGGATTCTGAATGAAGTAGATAGTTGGTTGTTTTGGCGAGGAAAAATCAAACGACAACTCATCGCTCTATTGAATGAATTAGGTTTTTCATCCGCACAAATGGATGTGATAAGTGCCTTATTTTTGGGCAACAAAAAAGCCATGACACAAGAGTTAAAAACTCAATATATCAATGCAGGTGTAGTTCATGTTTTGGCCATTTCGGGTTTGCATATTGGGATCATCATGTGGTTTTTGGGATTGTTGTTGAAACCACTTGAGCGTTTAAAAAACGGAAATCTCATAAGTAGTGGACTTATTATTGTGATGCTTTGGGGTATCGCTTTTTTTACGGGTTTATCTCCTTCGGTAGTTCGGGCTGTGACGATGTTTTCGTTCTTGACAATTGCCTTACAAAGCAAACGTGAACACAATATTTACAATGCTTTATTTGGGTCTATGTTTGTTTTGCTTATTTGTAGACCTCAGTTTCTTTTTGATGTTGGTTTTCAATTGAGTTATGTGGCTGTGTTTAGTATTGTGGCGATTTATCCCTTGTTCAAGAAATTGTACTACAGTCGTCATACATTGATTCAATACGGATTGGATTTGGTTTATGTTTCACTGGCTGCACAGATAGGTGTTTTGCCGTTGAGTTTGTTTTATTTTCATCATTTTTCTGGATTGTTCCTTGTAGGGAATATTTTGGTTATACCGATTCTTACATTACTATTAATAGTAGGGTTTCCAGCACTGTTTGTACTTTCATTTTCAGATGCCTCGTGGTTAGTTAAAGTGTTGCAATTTTTGATTAATGGGTTAAATAAAGTAACATTGGTTTTGTCTAAGCAATCAGATTGGGTTTTTGATGCGATTTACTTTTCGGGAGTACTTATGGTTTTGAGTTACTTCGTGTTGTTATCAGTCCTATATTTTCTGAACAGAGGAAAAGGCTTAGGTTTAATAGGAACCCTAATTGGAGTCTTATGTTTTCAAGGGTATTTATTGTATAAAATAAATAATGTAGATAATAAGGGTTTGGTTTTTCATCAGTACAAAAAAACACTTTTGATAGATCAACAGTCAGGTGGATTGAAAGTGTTTAAGTCAGATAATGAGGAAAATGCTGTCGAAAAACAATTCTTGTCAACTGTTTATAAGGATACGGTAGAGTATGCCCCACTCAACAATTATCATAGTGTAAATAATCAAAAAGTATTGGTATTGGATAAAACAGGGGAGTACGTTTCGGGCTTTTGTCCTGATGTACTTCTTTTAACGCATTCCTCAAGAGTGAATTTAGAAAGAGTGATTAATGAGTTAAAGCCAAAACGTATTATTGCTGATGGTTCCAATTATCCTTCATTGATTGAAAAGTGGAGAGCAACGGCGCTAAAACACAATATCCCTTTTCAGTCTACTGCCGAAAAGGGATATTGTGTAATTGAATAATCGAATGTTTATTTAAAAGTAGGTTTAAAGTTAGCTTGATAGGCTTCCCATTTTTCTTGGGTTTCTACATTTTTATAATCATTACCACCAAATAACTTTAAATAAATCTCAATTTGTTGAGGATTGTAATATCCCACTAATGGCATGATTAAGTCAGACTTTTCGTCTAAGAAAAGAATCGTTGGATAACCGCTTACGCCAAAAGCTTGGGTCAGTTGGTGTACACTTTTTCTTCCTTTCTTTCCAGGTATAAAACCAGGATTTTTGTACTCTTTACCTTTAAAAGTGATAGTCTCTCCATTTTCCGCATCAAACTTAACTGCGTAGAAGTTTTCGTTAACGTATTTAACGACGTCACTGTTTTGGAATGTGTTTTTATCCAACATCCTACATGGGCCACACCAATCGGTATATACGTCCATCATAATTTTTTTAGGATTTTTTTTCTGTGCCTCAACCGCTTGGGATAAAGTCATCCATTTTATTTCTTGAGCAAATCCTAAAGTAGTAAGTAATGTAAAAGTAAATACTATTAAAAATCGAGTCATCTTATATTTTTTAAACGAATTCATCAAATGTAATGCCTAAAATTGGAATGGCAATGTTTGGTCTAAATAATTTACTCCACCCCATGCATCAATTTCTTAATTAAAGGATGCATTGCCGAGATTATAACTCCTAACAAAATTGGAATAGCGGTAAGTATTAAAAAGAAGGTAGTGAGCGAATATTCTGCGGTGATTTTTTCAATTTGTCCACCAAACATTCCAGCCATTTTATTCCCCATAGCAATAAAGAAATAGAAGGCGCCAAAGGTAACGCCAATCCATTGTGCAGGTACTAATTTACTGACGTAGGATAATCCGACCGGCGATAGGCATAATTCGCCTAAGGTGTGAAAAAGATAAGCTAAAATCAACCAGATCATACTTACTTTAACGATGGATTCTGTACTGGTAATGGGTAATGCTCCGTAAGCCAAAAATCCAAAACCGAGTCCTAATAAAATCAAGCCTAGTCCAAATTTCATCGAAGCAGGGAGATTGTATTTGCTTTCCCACCATTTAGAAAAGGCAGGAGCTAATGCAATGATAAATAATGAGTTTAAAATACCGAACCATGTCGCTGGAACTTCGGTTTCTATGGTAGAAAAATCTCTATTGATTTTCCAAAGCACAATCCCCCAAATAATTACAAAACTCAAACTTAAAATCCCATTTCCTAAAGTATATTTTTTACCTGTTTGTTTGATTAACAGATACAATACATAGGAGATAATGGCTAAGGGCACAATAGTGATAATGGCATCAATAACTTTAAAGGTAGCTCCCGCAGAACCAGTTAAGATGCGTTGCGTGAATTTTTCAGCAAATATGGTCATGGAACCTCCCGCTTGCTCAAAAGCTGCCCAAAAGAATATGGTAAATACCGAAATAATAAAAACCACGACAAGGCGATCGAATACAATTTTAGCAGGGATATTTTCTACTCTAGAGACTTGATTTTTGGCAGGAGCCAAACCAATATCCCCAAAAATATTTTGGGTGAAATAAAACTGTAATAATCCAAAAAACATGAATATGCCTGCTAAACCAAAGCCCAATCCCCAAGAAACATTTTCGCCAAGGTAACCGCATAACATAATGCCTAAAAAAGCGCCAGCATTGACTCCCATATAAAAGATAGAGTAGGCACCGTCCTTTTTCTCGGGTGTATCATGGTACATGTGTCCAATCATGGAGGTCATATTGGGTTTAAAAAAACCATTTCCAATGACTAAACAAATCAATCCAATGTATAAAAACAGCTCGGTTTCGACAGCCATAGCCGCATGTCCTAGCGCCATAATGAAAGCGCCAATAATTACCGCTTTGCGATAGCCTAGTATTTTGTCTGCCAAAATTCCACCAATCAAAGGTGTTAAGTACACGCAAAAAGTATAGGTTCCATAGAGACTCATAGCTCTTTCGGTGTCCCAAGCCCATCCGCCGTCATTAAGACTGGATATCAAAAAAATGACTAATAGCGCGCGCATGCCGTAATAACTGAAACGTTCCCACATTTCTGTAAAGAACATTACAAATAAACCGGCTGGATGATTAAGTACTTGAGGTTGATGATTGGTCATGACTGCTGTTTTGTGAAGCACAAATATAGTTTTTACAAAACACTTTCTCCATTGAGATCCGTAGTCAAAACCTCACTCATATAATCAAACCATGGTCTAATAGCTTTAAAACTGTCATTGACCATTTGGGCAAAATTTTCACTAAGGACTTCTTTGTCTGTAAAATCTTTTTTGAAAATGTATTGTTTGTAACGTAACAATTCAACAGCAGGATGATCTTTGTCAAAACCTTTGGGTGCGGTTTTCACGGCGTCTCCATGTAAAGGTTCAAAGGTGTTTTTTAGGTTAGCACCATTCAATAAATCATACCATTCCTCGTAATTGAATTCTATATCTTTTCGAATACGTAATAAATCCTGTGGATTTGGGGCGAAGAAGCCACAGCCTATCATGGTTTTGCCAGGTTCGATGTGCATATAATAACCGCCACGTTTATAGTCAGTAGCTCTTTTTAGACCAAAGGCAAAACGAGGTTTGTAAGGTGTTTTGTCTTTTTTGAATCGCACATCATTATAAATACGGAACAGGCTTTTTTTGCCACTGGTGGTTTCTAAATCATCGTGCTCATTCATCTTTGAAATGACATCATCTATGAACTGTGCTACGTTTTCCTGTGCATGGGTATAGGCTTTTTTATTTTCGGTAAACCACTCACGATTATTATTATGGGAAAGGTTTTGTAGGAAATCTAAGGTATCTTTTTTTAATACAGCCATGGTTAGAAAGATTATTTTTTTACGTCAATAGAAATGTCATTGCCCTCAAAGATAACATTTTATAATTACCTTTGGGGTACATTATTTTAGTGGATTTATGACAAAGACCATCGAAGGATTTTCGAAATTATCAAAGCAAGAAAAAATCAATTGGATAACAGAAACTTATTTTTCTGAAAGTCCAGAGGCATCAAAAAAAGTATTAGCACAATATTTAAATTCAGATAAGCAGTTGCAAAAATTGCACGATGAATTTATCGAAAATACAATCTCAAATTTTTATTTGCCACTGGGAGTTGCGCCTAATTTTATCATTAATGATAAGGTAGTCACTGTTCCGATGGTGATTGAAGAAAGTTCGGTGGTTGCAGCCGCGTCTAAAGCCGCCAAATATTGGTCAAAACGAGGGGGGTTTAAAGCTGCTGTTTTGTCTGCCCAAAAAATTGGTCAGGTGCATTTTATGTTCGCGCAAGACAAAGCTGATTTAGTTTCATTTTTTGACCTGCACAAATCAGGTATTATTGAATCGACCGAAGACATTACCGCAAACATGCGCAAACGTGGTGGAGGGATATTGGATGTTGAGCTAAGAGACAAAACGAATGAATTAGCCAACTATTATCAATTGCATGTGACTTTTGATACAAGGGATTCTATGGGGGCTAATTTTATCAATTCCTGTCTGGAACGGATGGCGGATTATTTAAAAGAGCATCTAGAGGTAGAGGTAATCATGAGCATACTTTCTAACTATGTGCCTAATTGTGTAGTAAGGGCTTCCGTTTCTTGTCCAGTTGAGGATTTGTCAGGAGGTCAAGCCTATGCCGAAAAGTTTATCAAGGCTATAAAGATTGCAGAAATTGAACCTCATCGTGCGGTAACCCATAATAAGGGAATAATGAATGGTATTGATGCTGTTGTTTTGGCAACAGGAAATGATTTTAGAGCTATCGAATCGGGAGTTCATGCCTATGCCGCAAAAGACGGAAGGTATACGAGCCTGTCTCACGCTACAATTGAAAACGGAATATTCAGTTATTGGTTGGATGTGCCATTAGCGGTAGGTACCGTGGGAGGCTTAACTTCGTTACATCCGTTAGTGCAATTCGCTTTAGGAATGTTAGAAAATCCCAATGCACATGAGCTGATGGAAATTATTGCAGTAGCGGGTCTAGCCCAAAACTTTGCAGCGTTAAATTCCTTGACCACGACAGGTATCCAGAAAGGGCATATGAAAATGCATTTAAAAAATATGCTCAATCAATTGAAAGCGACACCAGAAGAAAGGGAACAAGCCATTGCCCATTTTAAAAACCAAACCATCACTCATTACAAGGTGGTTGATTATATAGAGCAATTGCGCGCAAATAGTATGGCATGAGTGAAGTACGATATTACAGTAACGGGAAATTACTGATTTCAGGAGAGTATGCTGTATTGGATGGTGCGGAAGCACTGGCAGTTCCTACAAAGTTTGGTCAAGATTTAGTGGTTTCGAAGAATGAAAGTCAAAAAATAGTTTGGAAAAGTTATGATGTTGATGGCATTATGTGGTATGCAGATACTTTTTCTATTGCGCAAGTATTGAGTGAGGATAAACATCCTAATCCGATTACTCAAACGCTTTGGGATATATTGCGTGTAGCCCACCAATTAAATTCATCTGTACTGCATCCAACAAATGGTTTTGAAGTATCCACTCATCTTACATTTTCTCGCAAATGGGGATTGGGTACGTCTTCCACTTTGATAAATAATATTGCCCAGTGGTTCAGGATAGACGCTTTTGAGTTATTGCAAAAAAGTTTTGGCGGAAGCGGTTATGATATTGCTTGTGCGCAAACAGATTCTCCAATTTTTTATCAGGTAAAAAGTCAACGTGTCTTATTTAATCGGGTAGATTTTAATCCTTCTTTTAAAGACCAGTTGTTTTTTGTTTATCTCAACCAGAAGAGAAATAGCAAAGAGGCCATTCGTAGTTACCGTGAGCACCAAGTGGGTGTTAAAGAAATTCAGCAGGTTACGTCATATACTCGGAAAATCTATGAAGCATCTACTTTAAGAGAGTTTGAGGATTTGATTAATCAACACGAAGCATTTTTGTCCGACCTTTTAAGAACACAAACAATCAAAGAAGAATTATTTCTTGATTATCAGGGAAGTATAAAAAGTTTAGGCGCATGGGGAGGAGATTTTGTCTTGGTTACGGGCCAGGAAAATGAGGTCAAAAAATACTTTAATGACAAGCATTATCATGTAGTTATCAGTTACGATGAGATGGTTTTGTAATGACTTTTTATAGATTTGTAGCAATTAATTACCCATCTAATTTTTATATGAAAAAGGTTATCTACTTTTTTACGTTATTAATTCTTTTAATTTCTTGCTCTAAGGATGAAGTGATTCCGATAATACCAGAGCCTTCTTTGTTGGCCAATCCAGTCGCTGAAAAAATAAATGACGAGCGAAGTACAGGTGTGTATAAGGGGATTTTAGTAGGAAGTACGGGATATTTAGAGATAAAATTAAAGCATAAAGACACCATTACAAGTGCTTTATTAGTGATTGACGACAAAGAATATCGTTTTAAGACGACTGAAATAGAGAAGGTAGATGGTAATACGTATATCACTAAACTGAACTTTGAAAGCGGTAGAAACTTCTTTAGTTTTAGTGTACAATCCAATGGTAAAAATCCCTCTATTTCGGATTTATTTCTCGAAGATATATCCACTCCTATTGAGACGTTCATTTTTAAAGAAACGTCTACCGAATTAGTACGTTGTTTTGTAGGTACTTATGAAGGGGACGAAAAGGGAACATTTAACTTTTTAACTAAAGGTTCATTGGTTGGAGGATTAGTAAAGCAAGAGGGTGTTACATCCGTTAATTCCATGTATGGTAATTTATATGTAGAAGGAGGAACTATCTTAGGGACCGTAGTCGACAAATGGAAGTTTACAGGAGAGACGATCAAGTACAGAAAAAACGAAGATGTAATCAAAGGGAATTGGGAAAACGACACACAAAAAGGGACTTTTACTACGAAGAGAAAACTCTAGTCTATTCTTTAAATCCTTTAGATGCAAAGTGTTGCATCTCATTGTTGTCATCCAGATAAAGAATAAATACTTCTAGATCAGTATCCGATTCAACTAATTTTTTGGTTTCTTCTAAGTCCATCAACATAAAGGCTGTTGCCCATCCATCGGCTTTCATAGCAGTTGATGCAAGTACGGTTGTACTCAGTATATTTGATTTTTTGGGGTAACCCGTAATAGGATTAATGGTATGAACGTATTTTTCTCCAGTTTTTTCATCAACACTGAACTTTCTGTAATTTCCTGAAGTGGCTAAACCTTTGTCTGTTAGAGGTAAAGTTTCAATTAATTCTCGATTTTCAACAGAAGAACGAGGGTCATCAATAGCAACCACCCAAGGTTTGTTTTTTAGAATATTTTGTCCCGATGCATAAATTTCTCCACCTATTTCGATGAGGTAATTGTCGTATCCTTTTTCTTTCAAAAAACGATGTACAATATCAACAGAATACCCCTGTGCAATGGCATTAAAGTCGATGTAGCTATTTGGGTTGCTTTTGGTTAAAAGATAAGATTCAGAGATGCTGATTTTGTCGAGCCCAGTCAGTTGCAATAAACTGTCAATAGTTGCTGGGTGGATGTCCGTTTTGACCGAATTTCCAAAGCCCCAAGTTTTTACCAGCGCTCCGACAGTAGGGTCAAACAAATGGTTGGAGCGTTTGTAGATTTCTTGAGAAGTTTCAAATACTTCTAAGAACTGTGCATTGACCTGTATAGAATCAATCGGTTGATTGACTTTGGTAATCAAAGATTTAGGATTGTAATTGGAAAAGATGAAATCAAAATCAACCAATAATGAATCAATAGATTCTTGCAAATTTTCTTCTTTTTCGGAAATGACTTTAATGGAATAGGTAGTTCCTTGAGTCTGTCCCCAATACACTTGCTCCTTTGGTGTCTTACTGCAAGACGTGACAATTAGTAAAACAAGAAATAGGTTATAATACTTCAACTGTGCCTTCATAATTAAGAATGTAATCGTCGTCTTTAGAAACAGGTAGAGTGATGTCCTTGGCATTGGCAATGGCAACTCCAGCATAGAGTATTTTGGCGTGGTGTTTTTCGGCGTGTTTTTTAAAGGTTTCCATCCACGAGGTATCGTAATTTAAGGGATTAGCAGGATAGATGATGGCTCTAACGACTACAAAATATCTCACATTGTTGGTGTCTACACATACAAATTGAGGGTTACTTTTTAATTCGCTTTTAATAGCCAAAAACTCAAATCCTTTTTCAACTAAATCTTTACCGACATAGTTCATCGCGAGATTATGAAGTTCTTGTTCTGTAAGAATTGACATATTTATAAAGGGACTTTTGCTTTTAGGGTTTCCATAATATTATACACTGCCGGACACACCGGAATATTGTTCAAAGTTATGGAATTAATCTTTTGAAAGTTCTTTCTGTCGGTATGTGGAAATTCTCTACAAGCTTTGGGTCTAATATCGTAGATAAAACAAGTGTTGTTTTCGTTCAAAAATGTACAAGGAACACCTTGAAGCACGTAATCGTTGTCTTCGTCAATTCTGAGGTATTGAGCAATAAAAGCATCTCGTTTCATTTTGAAGGTTTTGGAGATGCGATCAATATCTGTACTCGTAAATAAAGGGCCTGTTGTTTTACAACAATTGGCGCATTCCAGACAATCCGTGCGACGGAACTCCTCATCATGTAACTCTTGCATGATGGCGTCTAATTTTTTTGGAGGTTTTTTGTTGAGCTTAGCTAAATACTTTTTGTTTTCCTCTTGTTTGTCTTTAGCCAAAAGAGGTAATTTATTCAAAAAATCTTCCATTACAGAATAGCCTAAATTTATTGTACGATTAATTTTGAATGATCAGTTGTGCCGTCATTAAATTTAATCTTTAGTATATATGTGTTGGCTGATATAGCAGTGGTGTTAACTTTAAAGTTGTTTGAGTGTACATCACTTTTAAGAATAAGTCTCCCAGACCAATCATATAATTCGTATTGTTTTACAGTTTTGTTACTACTCGAAATGTATACATATTCATGTGCAGGGTTAGGGAAGACTACTAATTTATTTTCTGATGCGTAGTTGTAATTAGCAGCGCTTAAAGAATTCTTTGTAGCTTTCCAGTTGCTTCCAATATTGTTATCCGTGTTTAAATCTATTAGTTCTAAATGAGAACCAGTGCCGTCAGCATCTATTGGCCATAAACCTGAATCCTGATATTCTACAAAGTCTACTACGTTGCCAAAAGCATCAACCAATTCTAGTTTTTCACTTTTGTTGGAAAGTCCTCTGCCAAATTCGCCAAACGGAGCAAAACCATAATGGCTTGAGTAAGCCTCAGTGTTACTGGCCAAAATTATTTTTTGGTCAGATGCTAATTTTGTGTCATTCGGGAATGAGTAAGTGAATCCCAATTCTCTAAAATAATAACCCGTTACATCTACTTCTTTATCACTGTTATTTGTGATTTCTATATATTCTAAATCTTCTCCTAAATAATCTATGGTGTCAATTGGGTTGTAATGGATTTTAGAAATAACCAGATTAGGCAATGTCGGAAATTCACAATTACCTGAAACAACCAGTTGTTCATTTAACCAATTTGTACGCCTGTCCATAAAGGATTTTACATCATCTACTCCTTTACTATGGCTAACTTCTTCGTACAAGTATAGACTCCTTTGTCCTTCCCATTTATTGTTGTTTCGTTCGGCAGCTTCAGATAGCATTTCAGATAATTCATCAATTCTATTATGAATTGTTCCAGTATGAAGTATTTCTCCGTTTTGACTTAATTCAGACCAACGCTTGGCCAAGTAACAATTGAATTCAGGGTTTTCAAATAAATTTTTCCAAAAAGGAGAGCCTTCATTATCTCCATTAGTAAATTGCCAAACACTACTTCTGCTTCTATTTGAAAAGGCATCCATTCCATAGGTTAAGTTAAAATCCCAAATTGGCCCTGCACGTAATTTGCCGTTACGATCCTTATGAAAATAAGTGCTAAATTGATAAGCGTCCACATTAGAGGCGAATTCATTTAATAAGATAAAATCTACAAAAGAGGGTATGTCAATAACAGAGGGATACCCTGTTTTAATATTGGCATTGCTCTGTCTTGCTGCAGTATTTAGAGAAATAAATACGCCTCTAATGTAATCACTTTGGGTAGAGGTGATTTCTGTTGGATTTGGATTATCATGGATATAATTGGCGTCAACTCCAGTATTGGTAAAATCACTCCATGCTACTGAATCTCCACCTGTGTTTTTGTCACATTTTATAATATACCCACCCGTTATTTCTGGTTCCGATTGATCCGTTGGGTCTAGTTTTTTTATGTTCACTCGATCTCCATCAACTTTTAGTTTTTCTTGTAATAAATATAACCCTTGGTATTCACCATTAAGTACTAATTCACAAAATTCGCCCCTAGAAGCATAATTTCCCATTTTACGAGCTAATTCATAAGAAATGTAATCTCTAATAAATGAAGGGTCAAAAGCAAAGGAATTTAATATCCAATCATTTTCTTTTGGGAGTCCTAATAAACTTTCGTTATCGTTTGTGTTGTCTGGGTTAAGTGTGGTAAAACCTAAAGGTTTCTTAGGTAGCATCTGTGAAGTAGAACCTCTCGTTTCAATACTTATCTTACCTGTGTGATTAATAAAACTTTCGATGTGTTTATCTGATACGTAAGTTCGACCTTCAGGGCGTTGTAGGATAGTTACTGTTCCGAATACACGTATTTACTGTTCCGAATACACGTATTTCGTCTTGAATGACAGCAGGCTTTCCTGTTTCTGCGTCAATATCTGTATCAATAAGGATAATAGGTAAGTTGCTGTCTGTGAATTCTTGACTAGAACTCATCGTACACACGATGAGAAGTAAAACTAAGTAGAAGTATTTCATTTTTGTATTATTTCACCAAGTTACGAAAAAATTGTAATAATCCAGAGATTCCAAATACAGTTAATATGGTAAGAAAGATTAAAGAATTTCTGCTTGTTACATGAGACGGGATATCAATGCTAGGGTTGGCAATAAAGTCTTCTATAAAACCATGGGTAACATAATTTGCACCCCAGCTACAACCAATAAAAAGTACTAAACCAATAACAATATTTCCTATTCTATTTGCCATTATAAAATCTGTTTTTATTTGAAAGAACAAATCTAGTTAAAAATATGTTAAATCTTATCTTTTAAATACAATCCAGTAACAGAATTTTTGTTTTTACAGATTTCTTCTGGCGTTCCTTCTGCTAATATATAACCTCCGTTTGCCCCTCCTTCAGGGCCCAGGTCAATAATATAATCCGCACACTTGATTAAATCTAAGTTGTGTTCGATGACAATAATGGAGTGACCTTTTTCAATTAATGCTTCAAAAGAGGTTAGTAGTTTTTTTATGTCATGAAAATGTAGTCCTGTCGTCGGTTCGTCAAAAATAAATAAGGCTTTGTCTTTAGTCGTGCCTTTCACTAAAAACGAGGCTAATTTGATGCGTTGTGCTTCACCACCCGAAAGGGTAGAAGAGGATTGTCCTAATTGTACATAACCTAGGCCAACATCTTTTAATGGTTTTAATTTGGTATAGATTTTAGTTAATTGGTGTTTTTCAAAAAAGTCTACGGCTTCATCAACCGTCATTTTCAAAACGTCATCGATGTTTTTGCCTTCGTATTGGACATCAAGAATTTCATTCTTAAAACGTTTGCCGTGGCACACGTCACACTCTAAATGCACGTCTGCCATAAATTGCATCTCGATAGTTACTTCGCCTTCTCCTTTGCAAGTATCGCAACGCCCTCCATCAACATTGAACGAAAAATGTTTGGGCTGGTAATTGCGGGCTTTGGATAACTTTTGTTGTGTAAATAATTCCCTAATGTCATCATAGGCTTTGATGTATGTGACAGGATTGGATCGCGAGTTCCGTCCAATAGGGTTTTGATCCACGTATTCGATATGTTTGATGTGTTTGTAGCTGCCTTTTAATTCAGTAAACTGCCCTGCCTTTGGACTGATATCTCCGATTTCTTTTTGTAAAGCAGGATAGAGTATGGATTTGACCAAAGTGCTTTTGCCTGATCCCGATAATCCAGTAACGACAGTCAACATGTCCAAAGGAAAAGTAACATTGATATTTTTCAGGTTATGTTCACGAGCACCAATGATTTCAATTTTGTTTTTGACTTTTCTTCGTTGTGCAGGCACTTTTATCTCTAGTTTTTTGTTGAGGTATTGTGCCGTTAACGAATCGGATTTTAAGATGGTCTTAAAATCTCCTTGAGCCACTAATTTTCCTCCTAATGAACCGGCTTCTGGACCAATATCTATGATAGTGTCTGCGGCTTTCATGATGTCTTCGTCGTGTTCAACAACAATTACGGTGTTCCCCAAATCACGCAAAGACTCTAGTACTTTAATCAATCGCTCCGAATCTTTGGGGTGCAAACCTATACTAGGTTCATCCAATATGTACATGGAGCCCACTAAACTGCTGCCCAGTGATGTGGCTAAATTGATGCGTTGAGATTCTCCTCCTGATAACGTAGACGAATTTCTGTTCAAGGTCAAATAATCTAATCCTACTTCGCTCAAAAAGTGTAAACGATTATTGATTTCGACTAAAAGTCTTTTGGCTACAGCCTGATCATGCTCATTTAATTCTAATTTCTTGAAGAATACTGCTAAATCTTTGATGGGCATCAACACCAATTCACTAATAGTTTTACCGCCAATTTTCACATAAGAAGCTTCTTTTCGTAAGCGTGTGCCGTTACATGTGGTACACTTGGTTTTTCCACGGTAGCGTGATAACATCACACGGTTCTGGATCTTGTAATTTTTTTCTTCTAACTCTTGAAAGAAATCATTCAGTCCAGTGAAGTATTCGTTACCTTCCCAGACTAAGTTTTTCTGCTCATCTGTTAATTCAAAGTAAGGTTTATGAATCGGGAAGTCAAACTTATAAGCAGTATTGACCAATTGATCTCTGTACCAACTCATGGACTCTCCACGCCAGGCGAATATGGCATTTTCATAAACGGATAATGAGGTGTTGGGGATTACCTTGTCTTCGTCTAGTCCTATCATATTGCCATATCCTTCACACGTAGGGCAAGCCCCATAAGGATTATTAAAACTAAATAAATGAAGGGTAGGTTCTAAGAAGGTAATGCCGTCCATTTCAAACGTTGAACTGTATTCAAAATAACCTTCCCCTTGTACTTCTTGCAGGGAGCAAACACCTTTTCCTTCATAAAATGCGGTTTGTACAGCATCTCCCAATCGGTTGTAAAACTCTTCCGAATCTTGTACAACGATACGGTCAACAATCAATTCGACTTCAGTCGCATTTTCAGTGTCATTGTTCCATTCATCAATACGGATCATATCGCTCTTATACCACAAACGTGCATACCCTTGTTGCAAAAGGATATTTAGTTTTTCGGATAAAGTTCGTCCTTCTTCAATATGAATGGGAGCTAACAATAACCAACGGCTTTTTTCTTCTTGTTTTTTGATGTCATCAATAACATCCGTTACGGTATGTTTTTTTACCTCATTTCCTGAAACAGGGGAGTAGGTGCGTCCGACTCTGGCAAACAACAATTTGAGGTAATCGTAAATCTCAGTAGTAGTTCCGACTGTGGATCTTGCATTGGTCGTATTGACTTTTTGTTCAATCGCTACAGCTGGAGAAATTCCTTTAATGTAATCTACTTTAGGTTTATCCAATTTACCCATGAATTGACGGGCATAAGAAGATAAACTTTCAACATAACGACGTTGACCTTCTGCGTATAAAGTATCAAAAGCTAAACTCGATTTTCCTGAACCCGACAGCCCTGTAATAACTACTAATTCGTTACGGGGTATAGCTACATCAACATCTTTTAGGTTGTGCATTTTTGCACCTTTGATGATGATGTTTTTCTTAGGGTCTAGAGTAGAGATGTCGTTGTTCATAGTTGTAACTAGTTAATCTCGTTAATTAGTTGTGCTAAATCTTCTTTGCTCGGGAGTATTGTTTGGTACTTGCTAGCAAATATTTGTTCGTTGTTTTCGGGCAATGTGTATTTGACTACAGCTTCACTTTTATTTTGACAGAGTACAATTCCAATAGTTTTATTTTCATTTTTAAGTTTAACTTCTCTGTCATAATAGTTAACATACATTTGCATTTGCCCAAGATCTTGGTGTTTAAGTTCTCCTATTTTGAGGTCTATTAATACAAAGCATTGGAGTAGCCTGTTATAAAAAACTAAATCGATATAAAAGTGTTTATCATCAAATGAAATGCGTTTTTGTCGTGCTGCAAATGTAAAACCAGTTCCTAATTCTAATAAAAAGTGTTCCAATTTATTGATAATACCTTGTTCTAATTCGTTTTCTGAATAAGTAGAACTTTCAGATAACCCGATAAATTCTAATATATATGGGTCTTTAATAATATCAATGGGTTTCTGTGGGATTAGACCTTCATTGGATAGCTTTTTGATGTGATTTTTATCCCGACTTAAAGCTAATCTTGCGTAAAGAGCAGAATCATATTGTCGATTGAGTTCTCGAACACTCCAGCTGTTCTTTTCAGATTCAATTTCATAAAATTTTCGTTCATATTCATCATCAATTCGCATTAATTTGAGATAGTGTGACCAGCTTAATCTAAATATCCTAGACGGTGTTTCGGAAATTGGGTATTCAGATTTCCTAGACAGTGTTTCGGAATTTTTATAGGTAAGATAAAACCGTCTCATGTTTTCCAAATTATCGACAGAAAAACCTTTGCCAAATTCATTAGTCAGAGTTTCTGATAGATTTTTCAATAAACTCTTACCGTATTCTGCTCTGTCCTCTCCTTTTTGTTGTTCTTCAACAATAAGCCGACCTAACTCAAAGTAAGTATAAGTCATTGTTGAATTTATCTGTTTAACAACTTGTTGTTTGGCTAATCGAAGTAAATCGACAGCTTCTTTTAAAAAAGAGGTGCTGGAAAGTATTTTTGTCATTGCTCGGGATGTTTGAAACACAAATATAATAGTCTATTTTGTCGGATTAACGTCAGTTTTTTCTTGGGTCATAGTTCGTTTATTATTCGTCATCCTCTTTTTTATATCCCTCATAATAATAGGACTGTTCGATACCTTTAAAGATAATTTCTCTATTATCAATTTCTTCTGTTAAGTTTTCAGAAAGAAGTGTTCTTATTTCTAAATCATTAATAGGACTTCTTTCCATGGCTTGTAAGTAAAGTGTTTTATCAACAAACTGCCAGTTTACTACTTTTTTTAATTTTTTTTTCAAAATCATATCCAACCAGATGCGCATAGTTCTGCCATTTCCTTCCAGAAAAGGATGAGCAATATTCATTTCTACATATTTGGCAATGATTTGTTCAAAAGTGTTTTCTGGTATTTCCTCTATTTTTACTAGAATTTCCTTTAAATACAAGGAATTGGCAAACCGAAACCCACCGTTTGATATGTTTAGTGTACGTATTTCTCCTGCAAAATCATATAATTGATTAAATAGATACAAGTGGATTTTTTGTAGGCCTTCGGTTGTCCCTACTTCAATTTTATCGATGTCTCCCGATTCAAATAAGTGAAATGCTTTTTCTAAACTTTGTTGATCAATGTTTTTCATGGGATTTGAAAATTGAATTTGTTGGCTTTTGACAAATATAAGTGTATTCCATTTCTTTTTTCCATTACTGAAAAGAACTACAACTTACTTTTGATGTAAGTTTCAGGTGTCATAACGGCTAGTTCACTTTTTTTGAAATCTTTGGTGTTTCTGGTTAGAATTACGTCAATATCTTCTTTTTCAATGGCAGAAAAGTTTTGTAGTGCATCTTCAAAGTCTTTAAAATCTGAGTTCAGAGCACTAATAACCACATTTCGATTCATTTCAGTAATATCTATAATACCTAACAATTGATTTAGTTTGTCAATTACAATCTCATGTTTCGCCGTCTTTCGTAATAAGTAATAGGTGTTTGCTATTATTACTGGTGTAGTATATCCTTTGATTGTTTCTTCTTTGCAAAGTTGTAGTACTTGCCCAGCATTATCTGAAAATGGTTTTCTGTCAAAGAAAAAATCTAATAAAACATCTGTGTCAATTAAAACTTTTTCCATTACAAGTATTTTTCTTCTCGACGCTTTGCTAATTCTTTTTTGTAATCGAAATTTTTAGGAGCTTTAAATGCACCTTTTAATGAATCAACGATAGGACTTAATTCCTTTTTATTAGTGTCTTTCTTTATTAAAGTTTTTAAGTAATTCTCTATTATGTCGGATAAGCTTCGGTTTTTGTCTTTAGCATAAGCCTTTGCCTTTTCGATAATTTCTTGTTCTATGGTTAGTGTAAGTTTTGTGTTCATGGTGTGTTGTTTTAAACAAAAATACAAAAACACGTGTAAAAAATAAAATATTTATACGTGCTTTTTATGGTGTTAGTATTAGTGCTTTAATATTTTATATAACCATACTCCCACTATTATTGCTAGTACTATCGTAATCACTATTTGATTGACAATTATGTCGTATCGTTTCTTTGGTAATTTGTGTTCTGGATAGTCAAAATGCCATTTTTTAGTTTTGGCGAATTCAGCCAGTATTAATGGTGTAATAGGGATTCTTTGTGCTCTCATATAGGGTGGTTTGAAGAATAATCCTCCAAATAAAGGCGATGCTTCTTCATCGGAGTGAAAGTACCAGAGATATTCTGAAATATCGACTTCATACTCCTTTGCAAAGCTTTCAATTAAATCAAAGAAATCGTCTCCTCCAACTCCCTTATTGTGGATGTCGGTGTCTGGGGATAGGTTTGGTATTCCTGTTTGTTCTTTGATAAATATCAAAATTTCGTCTATGTTGCCCATTTTGTTGTTTTTATCAAAATTAAAGATTCATTTTTTCTTCTTTTACTTTTTTTCATTGCCAAAAAAAGTAACAAAAAAGTCTAGCCTTCCGAGCCTTTGCTAAAAATTAGGCTTTTTTCACTAAAAGAAATTAACTCACTACCATTCAGACAGAATTTCTTTTTTAACGTTCCAAAATCAAATTTTCTTGACGCAAATTCTCTAATGGCGTTTTATATTTCATCTAATTCGTCTCTTACCTCTTTCATCAGTCTTTCTTGCAAAGATTTTAGATATTCACCTGTAATTTCAATATCTTCCTTTTGTTTACTTAATTGGTCCACATTTCTACTAATAAGGTTTTTAGTAAGATCTTTCATCATTTTTGCAGATTGGTCCATTGAATT
The DNA here is from genome assembly GCA_020635875.1 of Flavobacteriales bacterium. GTDB lineage: Bacteria > Bacteroidota > Bacteroidia > Flavobacteriales > Flavobacteriaceae > Flavobacterium. The sequence continues at coordinate 219,469 of JACJYY010000002.1, read as the reverse complement.
ATCGTAAGCTATTTCTAATTCTTTGAGAGTAGTAGATACTTTAGTTCCTGCAATAAGTTTAATGGTATTTGTTTCTTGTTTCAATTTTATTAAACTTTCATTTGATTTAAACATTAAGTTATTAACTGCGGTTGCAAAATCAGATGTAGCTTTCATTTCAATTGTTTTATTTCCATTAGCTCCTAAAAACATTTCATTAAACTTGTTTAGTGCAGGAATGAAACTTTCTTGAGCAATTTTTTGATTGTCAGAAGTAAAGCTATCAAGAAGATTGAAGTATTTGAAATATTGTTCTCTTTTATCTTCGTATTTATATTTTCTTTTTGAAATGTCCAATTGGAATTTAGAAGTAACCTTTTCTTTTTCTTCAGTAATTTCTTTCAGATCTTGAATTAATGCTTTATTTCTTCCTTTTTCTTTAAAATAAGAAGTGAAATATCCCATTATGAATCCACTTACTACCCCTATAAGTCCAATTATTACTTGAATATGCATTTTTAAAAAATATATTTTGATTACACTTGAAGACTTTGCTCTTTCAAATATACCAAACCTGTATCAAAATAACGATTGGAATGACATGTGTATCAATTTCAAATTTCACTAGCTTTGCCGCTTCAAAAAATACGATATGATTTCAGTTGATAATTTGGCAGTTGAGTTTAACGGTTCAACTTTGTTTAGTAATGTTTCTTTTGTGATAAATCCCACAGATAAGATTGCGTTGATGGGAAAAAACGGAGCAGGAAAATCGACCATGATGAAAATTGTGGCAGGGGAGACAAAGCCAACCCGAGGGAGTATTGGAGGAGCGAAGGAAGCCGTAATCGCTTATTTGCCGCAACATTTATTGACTGAGGATAATTGCACCGTAGTTGAAGAAACAGCCAAAGCCTTCAAACAGGTATTTGCCATGAAAGCGGAAATGGACGACCTTAACAAGCAGCTCGAAACACGTACAGATTACGAAAGCGAGGGGTATATGAAACTCATTGAGCGTGTTTCCGATCTTGGCGAAAAGTACTACGCCTTAGAAGAAGTCAATTATGAAGCAGAAGTAGAAAAAGCACTCAAAGGATTAGGGTTTAAGCAAGAAGATTTTACTCGACAAACGAGCGAATTCAGTGGAGGGTGGCGTATGCGTATTGAGTTGGCTAAGATTCTATTACAAAAGCCAGACTTAATCCTCTTAGATGAGCCTACCAACCATATTGATATTGAATCTGTGATTTGGTTAGAAGATTTTTTGGTCAACAAAGCCAATGCTGTAATGGTTATTTCGCACGATAGAGCTTTTATTGATAATATCACTAATCGAACCATCGAAGTAACAATGGGGCGTATTTATGACTACAAAGCAAACTATACCCATTACTTGCAATTGAGACAAGAACGTCGAGCCCATCAGATTAAAGCCTACGAAGAGCAACAAAAAATGATAGCGGACAATAAAGCTTTTATAGAACGCTTTAAAGGAACGTATTCCAAAACCAATCAGGTGGCTTCGCGAGAACGTATGCTCGAAAAATTAGAGATAATAGAAATTGACGAAATAGATAATTCTGCACTTAAACTGCGTTTCCCACCAGCACCACGTTCTGGAGATTATCCTGTTACGGTTAAGGATGTGTCCAAAGCCTATGGAGATCATGTCGTGTTTAATAATGCTAATATGTCTATCGCTCGAGGCGAAAAAGTATCTTTTGTAGGAAGAAATGGGGAAGGAAAATCAACCATGATCAAAGCTATTTTAGGAGAGATTGATGTGCAGGGTTCATGTGAATTGGGACATAACGTAAAGGTGGGTTATTTTGCGCAAAACCAAGCAGCTCTATTGGATCCAGAATTGACCGTTTTCCAGACCGTAGACGAGGTAGCCGAAGGGGATATACGTACTCAAATCAAAAATATTTTGGGACGTTTTATGTTCAAAGGAGACGATATTGATAAGAAAGTAAGCGTATTGTCTGGAGGAGAAAAGACTCGATTGGCAATGGTTAAGTTGTTGTTAGAACCAGTTAACTTGTTAATCCTTGATGAGCCTACGAATCACTTGGACTTAAAGTCAAAAGATGTGCTTAAAGAAGCCTTATCAACCTTTGATGGAACTTTGATATTGGTGTCACATGATAGAGACTTTTTGCAAGGTTTATCGCAAAAGGTTTTTGAATTTAAGGATCAACGTGTAATCGAACATTTTGAAACTATTGATGCCTTTTTGGAACGCAACCGTATTAAGAGTATTGCAGAGATTAATCTGTAGTCTATTGTTTGTCTCTACGATAAACGTTATTTTTGGCAAACTCTAATCAAGGAATGCATTTTAAACATCCAGAAGTACTTTATTTTCTGTTCTTATTGATCGTCCCGATCATAGTGCATTTGTTTCAGTTTCGTAGATTTCAGAAGGAGTATTTTACTAATGTTCGTTTCCTAAAAGAAATCAGCATACAGTCTCGTAAAAGTTCTACCATCAAAAAATGGTTATTGCTTTTTACACGTATGTTGTTGTTGACTTTTTTGATTTTGGCTTTTGCTCAGCCTTATTTTGAGGCTAAAGATACACAAGGCAAAGACAATGAGTTAGTCGTGATTTTGGACAACTCTTATAGTATGGAAGCGCCAGGCGAAGAAGGCTCTTTGTTGCAAAGAGCGATTCAAGATATAGTTGCTGAAATACCTTCAGAGCAAAAAATATCAGTATTGACCAACGATGCGTATTATTGGCAGACCAACTTAAAAGCTATAGATAACGAATTGTTACAAACATCGTATTCTACTCAAGACTTTCAATTGGAACATCATTTAGATCAAGTAGCACTCCGCTTTCCTGAGGGAGGAGCAGATGTTTTGGTGATAACAGATCCAGGAGGACTCAAAAATATTTCGATAAAAGATAGCTTAACTGTAAAACCTTTTTTGGTTCAACCCAAACACATACTGGAATTTAATGCCTCGGTTGACAGTGCCTATGTTGCTAAAAGTGAAGGTGATTTTTATGATTTAAGAATAAGAGTGACAGGCTATGGTACAGCACCGAATCCTGTTGCTTTAAGTGTTTATAATCAAGGTAAACCCATTGCCAAAACTTCGGTTGATTTTACGAATAACAAAAGTGAGGTGCAGGTTTCCATTTCTAAAGAATTGTTTCACGGATATGTCCAGATTGAAGATGGTGGATTATCCTATGATAATCGTTATTATTTTTCGATTCCGCCCAAAGGTTTGACAAATGTTATGGTTTTAGGTGAGCTTGAAAAGAGTGAGTTTTTACAAAGAATATATACTTCTGATGAGTTCAAATTAAGTCAATATACACAAGAGAATTTGCCTTATGGCGAAATACCTAATCAGGATGTAATTGTGGTCAACGAACCTGAAAACGTATCCGTAGCGCTACAAAACAGTTTAATTGATTTTTATAAAAAAGGAGGAATAGTAGTTTTTATTCCTTCCGCAGAATTGGACTTGACAACACTGAATAAACTGGCTCAAAGCATGGGTGGTTTTCGTTTTGAGCCGTTTCAAAATAAAGAAGAATTAGTTACTCAGATTAACTTTGAAGATCCTCTTTTTAATGGTGTGTTTGAAAAAAAAGTAAGCAATTTTCAATATCCAAAATTAGGGGGCAAATTTGTGTGTAAAGGAACTGGAAAAAAGGTATTGTCTTTTGCTGATAATTCTCCATTTCTTCTGTCAAACACGAGTGAAGTTGGCCGTTTTTATGTTTTTGCATCACCGATAAGTTTGCCAAAGAGCAACTTTAAACAATCGCCTTTAATTGTGCCTGTTTTTTATAAAATGGCAGTAGAGAAGCAATCCAGAGTAGTCGCCTTAAGCATAGGAAGCAACGAGACTTTTGAGGTGGAGGCACAACTGCCAGAGGATCAGGTTTTGGAAATAGTGGGGACTCAAGAGCGATTTATTCCAGTACAAAAAATAGGTGGAGATAAAGTGAAAATGGAGTTTTCCAATAACTTGATAGCTCCTGGAAATTATTCCATTCAATCACAACAAAAAGAAATTGGAGTCTTAAGTTTTAATGTAAAAAGAACAGAAAGTACTATTCAAAAAACGACTAATATACCTGACAATCAGTTTACTCAAGTTGATAGTTTAGAAGATGTAGTGTCCTTTTTTCAACAGAATAGAAAAGATAATGAAATATGGCGTTGGCTACTCGTGCTAACTTTAGTATTTTTAGTCTTTGAAATCGTGATTCAAAAATTATTCAAATGAATATAATTATCCGCAAAGCCAAAGTTGTAAGTCCTAAGAGTTCCTATAACAATCAAATTGTAGACATTAAAGTCAACAAAGGAATCATCCAAGATATAGGAATCGAGCTTAAGGCCGAGAGTGATTATCAAGAAATTGTATTGAATGATTTGCATGTTTCCGAAGGATGGTTTGATGAAAGTGTGTGTCTAGGAGAACCAGGTTATGAAGAAAGAGAAACGATTCAACATGGTTTAACGGTCGCAGCCAAAAGTGGATTTACAAGTATCGGTTTGCAACCTAATACGTATCCTGTTGTTGATAATCAAGCAGCCATTCAATTCGCTTTATCAAAAGCACAAGGGCAAGCCTGTTCGGTGTATCCAATTGGGGCTTTGACTAAGAAAAGTGAAGGTAATGATATGGCGGAGCTTTTTGATATGAAAAACGCAGGTGCAATAGCTTTTGGAGATTACAAAAAAGGGATTGCTAACCCCATGATTCTAAAGATTGCCTTGCAATACGTTCGGGATTTTAATGGGTTAGTAGTGGCTTTTGCTCAGGACAAAAATATCAGAGGTTTAGGTGTTGCCAGAGAAGGAGAAGTAAGTACCTATTTAGGACTTAAAGGCATTCCCGCAATGGCAGACGAGTTGCAGATTTCCAGAAATTTATTTTTGCTGGAATACACAGGAGGGAAATTACACATCCCAACTATAAGTACTAAAAAGAGTGTGGTATTAATTCGTGAAGCTAAAGCTAAAGGTTTACAAGTGACTTGTAGTGTGGCGGTGCATCATTTGATTCACACGGATGAGGTGTTGAGAGAATTTGATACGCGGTACAAGGTAATGCCTCCTATCGGAACAGAAGAAGATAGACAAGCCTTAATTGATGGTGTGCTGGACGGCACGATTGACAGTATTACTTCGGATCACAATCCTATTGATATCGAATACAAAAAAATGGATTTTGATTCAGCGATGTATGGGACTATCGGGTTAGAAAGTGCTTATGGAGCATTACAAACGGTTTTGCCGACTGATGTAATTGTGAATAAACTAAATGCAGGGAAAAGCATATTTGGAATTGAAAACCAAAGCATCGAAGTAGGACAGAAAGCCAATATAACCTTGTTTACCCCAACAGGAGAAGGAGAGTTTAGTATGGGTGATGTCCTTTCTAAATCCAAAAACTCAGCTTTCTTAGGTGTTAAGACCCAAGGTAAAGTATACGGAGTGTATAATAACGAACAGTTAGTATTAAATAAATAATGGAAGTTAATCAACAGAATAGCAAAGCCGCTACGGTTGCTTATTTAACCATAATAGGAACAGTTATAGCGATCTTTATGAATCAAGACGAAAACAAATCAGAGTTTGCATCATTCCATGTCAGACAAGCCTTAGGGATTTTTATTTCCTTTTTTATGTTGGGAATTTTGGTCTCTAGTGCGGATAGCTGGATGGCGACGACAGCCCTGTATTTGTTCTTTTTTATCCTGTGGATATATGGATTTACGGGAGCTTTAAATAACGAAAAGAGAGAAGTTCCTTTGCTGGGAGCTGCTTTTCAAAAATGGTTCAGTAGTTTGTAGGATGAAAGACTTTTCCTTATATCATTTGGTCCGCGAACCAAAAGAAAAAACAGAAGACACACCCGTTTTAATCTTATTACATGGTTATGGCAGTAACGAAGAAGATTTGTTTTCTTTTTCGTCAGAACTACCCGATGAATATTTGATTTTATCAGTCAGAGCTCCCTATCAGTTGCCGCCTTATGGATATGCTTGGTATGCTATTAATTTTGATGCGGACGAAAACAAATTTTCAGATATACCTCAGGCAAAAGCTTCCCGTGATCTAATCGTTACTTTTCTCGATGAGGTAGTAGCGTTATATAATGTGAAGATGGAGAATATTACTTTGGTGGGATTTAGCCAAGGGGCTATTTTAAGTTATGCAGTGGCTTTGTCATGTCCTCAAAAGATAAAAAGGATAGTGGCTTTAAGTGGGTATCTGAATAAAGACCTTTTGGTAGAAGGTTATGAGTCGAATGGCTTTTCAGAGCTTAAAATATTTGCTTCACACGGTACGGTAGATCAAGTAATACCTGTAGAATGGGCACGAAAATCACCAGTCGTTTTGAAAGAATTAGGAGTTCAAACTACTTTCAGAGAATACCTGGCAGGTCATGGTGTAGCACCTCAGAATTTTTATGATTTTAAACAATTTTTAATAGACACAAAAAACTAAATTATGTCGAACAAAACATTAATGATGATAAAACCAGATGCGGTTGAAGACGGTCATGTAGGGAATATTTTACAAATGGTAACTAATGCAGGTTTCAAAATCTCAGGGATGAAACAAACGCAATTAACGTTGGCTGATGCCAAAAAATTCTATGCTGTCCATGATGGAAAACCTTTCTTTGAAGGATTGATTAATTTCATGACCAGTGGGCCAATCGTTGCCGTGGCTTTAGAAAAAGAAAATGCTATTGCAGATTATAGAGCTTTAATTGGAGCCACTAATCCAGAACAAGCAGCAGAAGGGACTGTCCGTAAATTATACGCTCGTTCAATGCAACAAAATGCGGTTCATGGTTCGGATAGTGATGAAAATGCAGCCATCGAAATTGCTTTTCACTTTTCGCAAAGAGAGTTGTTTTAATATATTATAATCAAAATAGAAAAAGGAGCGTTCAGCTCCTTTTTCTATTTATTCATTTTCCCAATCGCACAGCTTACATAGGATTTGGCTTTACTGCCTAATGAATTTTCTTCGCCAGCAACAGGGTAACCAATACTTAGTAGTTTCTTAGTCACGGCATCCAATTGTACTTCTTTTTCGTATGAAAAAGTTACTGTACTATTTTCTACATCTACATTTACATCATTTATACCTTCAACTTTAGAGACAGCTTGTGTAACGGTGTGTGCGCATCCTCCGCATTTCAAATTTTGGATTTCTATAGTGGTTTTCATAACTTAAAATTTAACACTATAAAGTTACGAATTTGAGCGCTGCAATCAATAATAACATCAAGGTATTTTGGTTTTACCCAACTTGATTTCATAAATTTGAAGGCAAAATTATCGTTATGAGTTTTTTCCCTTCACGAGAACAGATTGAAGCCGTTATAGCAACTCTTCCTGCAGATTTAATCCAAGCTTCTGCAGTAACCATGATATTGTTGGTTGCAGCAGAGTGGTTCTACACTTTCATCAAAGGGAAAGAGCATTATGATGGGAAGGATACTATTGCAGCAACAGTTATTGGTTTGGTAAATGTTGGAATTAGTGCTTTGATTCAAGTGGGTGTTTTTGGAGTTATTCTGACTTTTACTTATTTAGTAAAACCCTATTGGGAAGTAACCAATCCCTATATTGCTTATCCATTATGTATCGTAGCGATTGATTTCTGCCGTTATTGGGCGCATCGATGGGCGCATGAGGTTCGTTTTATATGGGCCACACATGTAACGCATCATAATTCGCCAAAATACAATTGGTCGGTTTCATTTCGATTAGGATGGACACAACATTTTAAAGTTGTGTTTTTTATCCCTGCGGCTTTGTTCGGCTTTGATCCTATAGTTTTCTTTATTTGTCATCAGATTGAAGTCTTGTATCAGTTTTGGATTCATTCCGCTTATATTGTGAAATTGCCAAGATGGTTCGAATACATCTTTGTAACTCCATCGCATCATCGCGTACATCATGCGAGTAATGATGAATATTTGGATCATAATTATGGGAGTACATTAATCATCTGGGATCGTATGTTTGGCACGTTTGTGCCAGAAACACCTGATAAGGTTGATATTAAATACGGTTTGGTTAAGCCTATGTTGTCGTATAATCCAATCTATCTGAATTTTCACGAATGGGTGGATATTTTCAAAGATGTTTTCCATGCCAAAAACTTCAAACAAGTATTGAAATTTATCTTTGCCAGTCCAACGGATGTCTATAACGAAAAATTAAGCGAAGAGGAACAACATCTTAAAATTCCGAAGAAGTAGGAGAATAAATCTTCCCTGAACAATGATTCCTTGAGGCTCCTGTTACACTAGCCAAAACATTGTCTTCATTTCGCAAACGCAATACACCTAACAGTCCAAAGAGTAAGGCTTCTTTGTATTCAACCGTTTGTTGGTCAGGTATAATGATATCCATATTGGGTAAATAGTGTCGCATTCTATGAATGAGATAATTGTTGTAAGCTCCACCACCTGTAACTAACATTTTGCCCTTTTTGACTGGGAGTGCCCGAAGGGTTTGATAGGCAATATGTTCGACAAACGTGTGCAAAATATCCTGAGGGCTAATCAATGCGTTTTCGGTTATGGGTAGAATAATGTCTTGTACAAATTCAAATCCAAGAGATTTTGGGTAACCCTTAAAATAATGATTGACATTGTTCAATTTGTTAAAAAGCGTTTTATCGAGCTTTCCCGATTGAGCCAACTTACCTTCGGCATCATAGGCTAGCCCGACTTTATTGGCATAGAAATTCATCACTGTGTTTACTGGTGATATATCAAAGGCCAAACGTTTACGTTTTTCTTCAAAAGAAATATTAGAAAAACCACCTAAGTTAAGGCAGTAGTCGAATTCGCTAAATAAAATCTTATCTCCTATGGGGACTAGGGGAGCGCCTTGCCCTCCTAATTCAACATCTTGTACCCGAAAATCACAAACTACAGTTTGCTTAGTTATGTCTGCTATTTCTGGTAGATTTCCTATTTGCAAAGTAATCCCGTGTTCGGGTTGATGCACTATAGTGTGACCATGTGAGCAGATAGCATCAATAGCTGTGATATTGTTTTGGTTAATAAAGGAATTAATGGTTTGTCCCAAAAACTCTGTGTAGTCCATGTCCAACTGTTCCAATTCAGCAAAGGACATATTGATGCCTTCTTTAAGTTGGTTAACCCAATCATTGGTGTAAGGGATAGTTGTTGCTTTAATAATTGAATAGCTCCATTTTTTTTCAAATACCTTTAATTGAACCAAGGCCAAATCAATACCATCCAGTGAGGTGCCAGACATGACGCCAATGATTTGGTATTCGTTTTTCATGCTATGTTTTTTGGGTTTTATTGTTTAAATTTAGTCAAATCAATTCAAATTTTCTACAAATGGATTTTAATTTGACAGAGGAACATAAAATGATTCAGGAAGCGGCTAGGGATTTTGCACAGCAAGAACTCTTACCTGATGTGATTGAAAGAGATGAAAATCAAACATTTCCTAGAAGTCAAATTAAAAAAATGGGAGAGTTAGGACTCATGGGGATGATGGTGTCGCCAGCTTATGGAGGAGGCGGGATGGACACTATTTCTTACGTCTTGGCCATGGAAGAAATTGCTAAAGTGGATGCCTCTGCTGCGGTTATCATGTCGGTAAATAATTCGTTAGTTTGTTGGGGATTAGAGCAGTATGGGACCGAAGAACAGAAACAAAAGTATTTAATACCCTTAGCTACTGGAGAAAAATTAGGTGCTTTTTGTTTGTCAGAGCCAGAGGCAGGAAGTGATGCTACTTCACAAAAAACCACAGCCATAGATAAAGGAGGTTATTATCTGATTAACGGAACCAAAAACTGGATTACTAACGGTAATTCAGCCGATATTTATTTGGTTATTGCTCAAACAGATGTGGAGAAAACGCATCGAGGGATTAATGTATTTATAGTAGAAAAGGGAATGGAAGGTTTTACGGTTGGCCCAAAAGAAAATAAAATGGGAATCAGAAGTTCAGACACCCATTCCTTATTATTTGATAATGTGAAAGTGCCCAAAGAGAACAGAATAGGAGAGGATGGATTTGGTTTTAAGTTTGCTATGAAAACCTTGTCCGGAGGACGAATTGGAATTGCTTCTCAAGCTTTGGGGATTGCTCAGGGAGCGTATGAGATTGCATTACACTATTCCAAAGAACGAAAAACCTTTGGTAAACCTATTTGTGAACATCAATCGGTGGCATTTAAGTTAGCGGATATGGTAGTTGCTATAGATGCTGCTCGTTATTTTTGTTTGAAAGCGGCTTGGGATAAGGATAACGGTAGGGATTATAGTATCAGTAGTGCTAAGGCAAAATTATACGCCGCAGAAACCGCTATGAAAGTCACCACAGAAGCCGTACAGATTTTAGGTGGTAATGGTTATGTCAAAGAATATCATGTGGAACGCATGATGCGTGATGCCAAAATCACTCAGATCTATGAAGGAACTTCAGAGATTCAAAAAATTGTCATATCACGAGGAGTGATAGGAGGAAGAGAAGAGCGGAGTTAAAACTTGTTTTCTATTTCGGCAGCGTCTAACATCAAGTAATGTAAATCTGTATTTCTAGTAAAAGGTTTAAGCAAATGACTGCCAGGTCCATAGGCTGCTACTTCCACATGATCGCCAGAGTGTGTCATACTGATCCATCCTACAGAAGTATGCGCTTTTTGAAGTTGAGCCAATAATTCAAAAGGCATTTTTTTGTAATTGTATACCCCAAACTCTTTAGTGGCGTTTTGGTAGTAACCCAATAATTCGTTGACTTCTTCATCACTTAATTTGAGGCTTTGAGCTGACTCAAACAATTCTTTACATTCATTTACGGTTGTTTTGGCAGAAATACGTTGAAGAATGTAATCATTGCTGTGTTTAAAATTATAGAGGTTGTCAAAATTTTGGGTTACGTCATCTCCATAAATCAATCCAGGGTTGGAATTTCCGTGATCTGTAGTGATGATAACTAAGGTTTCTCCATCTTTTTCAGCAAAATCAATAGCTGTTTTGATGGCGTCATCAAAGGCCAATTGATCATACAGCAACCCACCAATGTCATTACTATGAGCAGCCCAATCCACTTTTCCTGCTTCCACTTGCAAGGCAAATCCTTCTTTGTTGTTTTTCATAAGCTCGATGGCTTTTTGTGTCATTTCTGCCAAAGTAGGTGTCGCCTCCTGTATTTCTGAAGAGCTATTGTAATCTACCGAAAAAGGAAGGCCATCTTCGGCAAATAAACCCAAAACAGGTCGAGACTCGTTAGATAAATTCATTTCTTTTTTAGATCTCACGACTGTAAAGCCCTTTTCTGTAAAAAGAGAAGGCATATCTTTTTTGTCTTTACGTTGATCGGCTTCAAAATATTTAGCACCGCCTCCCATCATTACATCAAATCGAAGTTGTAGGTAATCTTCGGCAATTTCTTCTTGTGAACTTCGGCTGTTTTGATTGACACAGAAGCTAGCGGGAGTGGCGTGAGTGATAGGTACTGTAGTTACACAGCCTACTTTTTTGCCTTTTTGTTTGAATTTTTGCAAAACAGGAAGGTTGTTTTCTCCTGTGGGCGAAATGTTTAAAGAACCGTTATTTACCCTAAAACCGCCTCCCCAGGAAGAACCTCCAGCAGCAGAGTCAGTGACAATAGAATTGGCAGATGCGGTATCCATTAGTCCTCTGACTGCTTTTTGATCTTTGTAAAGTTGTATCCAGTGACTATTACGACCGTATTTCCTTTCGGAGAACACATTTGCCATGGTAAGTGTACCTTGACTCATACCGTCGCTAACCATAAAAATGATGTTTTTGGCTTTTTTATTTTTGAAACTTTGAGCTATTTCAGAAGCTTGTAGGTATTCGAATGGGTTGATTAAAAGACCCCCAAGAGTCAAGAGTCCAGTATTCTTAAAAAAGTTGCGACGATTGGTCATAGCGTTGGTAATAGTTAATCATCAAACCTACAAAATTATTGTAAGTTTTCATGCCGTCTTTTTGTTTGTTAACCTTAAGATAATTTCCATAAATTAATTTGGAAACCGTTTCTATAGGTGATTCGTAAGCCGTTTGAAAATGGTGGGTTTCTTCAAAGTTTTCCCATATCCCAGGATTCAATTCTGCAAGTAATTCTTCAAATTTTTGAGGATCCAAATCATATACATCGGACAAACAATAACGCAGACCATAAGTATAACCTGAATATTGAAAATAGATATTATTGTTTTTGACAGAAGCCAAATGACCGATCAGGTTACATTCACTTTCTGAACCTATACCGATTTGATGCGCCATTTCGTGACAAGAAGTTGTCGGAAAATTATACATCGGAATCATACTGTTTACCTGTGCTTCGTTAGTAAAAGGGTTGAGGTAACCACTAAAACCCATATAGGTTAAGGGTAAACTTAATAATGAAGTTTTGATGCTAGGTTGTTCAAAAGTCAAAAAGTCAAATTGTTTACTTAAGGTTTGGTAGCCGTTATGGGTGGTGTTAAAGACAGTATTTTGATCAAAAGGGACGGTTACCTTTAGGTCTTTGTCCTGTGTGATTTGGAGATGAATCGTGTTAGTTTTGTCGATGAGTTTACGCGTAAACGAGATGAGTTCTTCGGGGGTATATTGGTGGTTGATTGTTAATTTTTGACTCACCGAAATACGAGCGTAATTGAATCCCCATAAACTGTAAAATAATAGGTAAATAGTCCCCAAAAAAAGGAATGCATTATAGAGTTGTTGGCGTTTTAATCGACGGTAATGTTTAATCCAATAGTACAAATTGTACACCATAAAAATCCCCAAACTCAAATAGATTATATCACCCACAGAAAAAGGAATCCAACCTAAAATCGTTCTCGACAATTGTGAGATGAATGGATAAATACCATTGCTGTACCATTTTTCAATAAATTCAGGATAGGATGAAGCCCATTGCATCATAAAAATCAACAGGAAGAATAAAAAAATGATATGTTTTTTTTTCATGGAGACGCCTTCAATTCTCACAAATATACCAAACCTTACTAAATAAAATTTTGTAATTTTGCCAACCAAAATAAACGGATTTATGTTAGAACGTCTCCAAATAATTAAGCAAAGATTTGATGAAGTATCAGATTTGATCATTCAACCCGATGTGATTTCAGATCAGAAACGTTATATTCAATTGAATAAAGAATACAAAGACTTAAAAGCTTTGTGTGAAAAGCGCGATGAGTACGTTGAATTGACTAACAATATCTCAGAGGCTAATGAAATTATTGCTGAAGGCAGCGATGAAGAAATGGTGGAGATGGCCAAGTTACAATTGGATGAAGCCAAAGAACGTTTACCTGAATTAGAAGAGGAAATTAAGTTCATGTTGATTCCTAAAGACCCAGAAGATGCCAAAAATGTCATGATGGAGATACGTGCGGGAACGGGAGGAGACGAGGCGAGTATTTTTGCAGGAGATTTGTATCGTATGTACACTAAATACTGCGAAAACAAAGGTTGGAAAACCAGCTTGGTGGATATGAGTGAGGGAACCTCTGGAGGATTCAAAGAGGTAATTTTTGAAGTAACAGGCGAAGATGTTTACGGAACACTAAAGTATGAGGCTGGAGTGCATCGTGTGCAACGTGTACCGCAAACGGAAACGCAAGGTCGTGTACACACCTCAGCAGCTACAGTTATGGTTTTGCCAGAAGCCGAAGAGTTTGACGTTCAGATTGATATGAACGATGTAAGGATTGACTACTTTTGTTCGTCAGGGCCAGGAGGGCAATCGGTTAATACCACTAAGTCTGCGGTTCGATTAACGCATATGCCAACGGGTTTAGTAGCGCAGTGTCAAGACCAAAAATCCCAACATAAGAACAAAGACAAAGCGTTAGAAGTATTGCGTTCTCGTTTATACGAATTGGAATTGGCTAAAAAGAATGAAGAGGATGCCTCTAAACGATCTTCACAAGTTACAAGTGGAGACCGTTCAGCTAAGATTAGAACATATAATTATGCACAAGGGCGAGTAACAGATCACAGAATTGGATTGACTTTATATGATTTGCAAAATATCATTTATGGAGATATCCAACGCATCATTGATGAGTTACAATTGGTTAGAAATACTGAAAAATTAAAAGAAACAGAGGTTTTCTAAACTATGGATATTCAAAAGTTAGTAGACGAAATTAGGCGAAAAAAATCATTCTTGTGTGTGGGGTTAGATGTGGATTTGAATAAAATTCCCCCTCATCTTTTAGATACAGAAGATCCCATTTTTGAGTTCAATAAAGCTATCATTGATGCGACGCATGATTTGGCGGTAGCCTATAAACCAAATACTGCTTTTTATGAAGCTTATGGTGTAAAAGGTTGGATTTCTTTGCAAAAGACGATCAATTACCTGAACGAAAATTATCCTGAAGTGTTTACAATCGCAGACGCTAAACGTGGAGATATAGGCAACACATCCACGATGTATGCTAAGGCTTTTTTAGAAGATTTAGCTTTTGATTCTGTAACAGTTGCCCCTTATATGGGAAAAGATTCCGTAGAACCATTTTTGGCGTTCAAAGATAAATTTACCATCCTATTGGCCTTGACATCAAATAAAGGAGCTTTTGATTTTCAGACCAAAAATGTAGAAGGACAAGAATTTTACAAAGAGGTTTTGGAAGTTTCTAAAACATGGGAAAACAGTCAAAATTTAATGTATGTCGTAGGAGCTACAAAAGCTGAATACTTTACTGAAATCAGAAAGATTGTTCCTGATAGCTTTTTGTTAGTGCCAGGTGTTGGCGCTCAAGGCGGAAGTTTACAAGAAGTATGTAAATACGGACTTAACGATACTATTGGATTGCTGATTAATTCGTCAAGAGGAATTATTTATGCATCACAAGGTAAAGACTTTGCCGAAAAAGCCAGAATAGAAGCCGCTAAGTTGCAAGCAGAAATGGCGGGGTTGGTGTGAGAGTACTTTTTCTATTCGACTGTTAATTGAATAGATAATCCCAGCGCATTTGCAAGTAAAGCGAAGTTTGATAATTTAATATCCTCTCCATTTTCAATTCTAGAAATATACGGTCTTTTCTTTCCCACTTTTTCGGCAAGATTTTCTTGACTCATATGTAATTCCTTTCTTCTATTTTTAATGATTTCTCCGAAATAATAAGAAAAGGCATCTTCTCTAAATTGCTCACGCTCTTTAGTTCCTTCCTTTCCAAATCTTTCAGCGATTAACAGCTTAGCATTTAATGATTTTCCCATAATTATTGTTCTTTTAAATATTCAACTAAAATTTTCTCAGCCTGTTTTATTGCTTTGTTGTAATCTTTTGTCGATTTTTTCTGAAACGCATATAGACAAACAGCTTTTGTACATTCAGCAAAATTTAAATGATTGATAGCAAATATTACAATTCTGTATTCATTTCCAGCTTTAATTCTCAACTCATAGAAATGTGTTGATTGAAGTTTTTTCAAAAAGTTAGAGTTTACAACCTTTATTTCGCTAATAACTTCAATTAATTGAAAAAACTTTAACGAAACTCTTTCATCCTGGCTATCAATAAATTCAAGACATTCTTCTGTAATATCTATTACTCTCATATTGCAAATGTAACTAATTCGTTACAATAATTGTAAGATTTATTGATTTTTTTGCATGAAGCTCAACAAGCAAACAAAACAAAATACTTGACATAATGGAGTGTAAACACTATCCGATTGTTTAGATGTTATTCTTTTTCGGATGTATAAACATAACAACCAATTATCTCACTACTGTCTTGTGCGTAATCGGTATTCTTTTGTCCTCTCATAACATATAACATCATAAAATCTCCTACAGCCCCAGTGGTATTAAATAAACTAAAGAAGAATGTGCTTATATCCCCTGTAATAAGACTTATTGTAAAAGGGATTACACCTAA
Source organism: Flavobacteriales bacterium (assembly GCA_020635875.1). Taxonomy (GTDB): domain Bacteria; phylum Bacteroidota; class Bacteroidia; order Flavobacteriales; family Flavobacteriaceae; genus Flavobacterium. Next base: position 203,556 of record JACJYY010000002.1, on the reverse strand, counting down.
AACAACACCTGGCATAAGTCCTCCAATTTTGTAGTGTTTAATAAGCATCGGCTCTGTGCAATGACAATAAGGAGTAAGCATTGACCATTTTACACCAAATTTTATAGCTTTCATGCCTTTTCCTGTCAAATAAGCCCAAGTTAACCCATGGATTAATTCGTGAACCACGATTGATCCTAGAACAATCGCAGCAACAAGATAGCCGTTTATTGGTTTATAGTAATCAAACAAGCCATGCGGATATTTGAATAGCATATCAGCATCCCATAAGTAGCCAAATACGGTCGTCATCATCAGATATATAGGGATCATTATAGCCATACCAAGAAAATTTACCTTGGTTAAACTAATCGTCAGGTCTTTTTTTACTACTCCTTGCATTTTGATTTTGTTTGGTGCAAAGCTACTGTATTCTCTGCTTTCATTTTTACTTTTAACAAGATTTTGCGTGCGTCTTAAGGGGTTGTTAAAGTCATATTTTACAGGAAAAGTCTAATCTATTTAAAAACAAATGGTTGTGATTTTTTGCGCCAATTTCCCTGTTAAAGTTATCATAAATGTACAAATTGGGTAGTTTTTATTATGAATTGAATTTTAGATTTGTGGCGGTGTTTAGCTCGAGATGAATACCAATCAATAAATGTTTAATTAATAAAAATTTGAAGTTATGAATTTAGAAAAATTCGGAGTTAAAGAAATGACTATTCAAGAGTAGAAAAAAAAGTCAGGAGGGTTAAGCATCATTAAAATAACAGGAGTGTTAGATGGTATCAAGAAAAACACCCATGCATATTTATTTGGATGGAGATTGTTTTAGTAATTTAATATTAAAGAGGCTGGCTATTTTCTATTTGTCAGCCTCTATTTTATTTATTTCATTGTTGTAAATATTAAAAGAGGTATGAAGAAGATTTTTTTGGTCATTAATTTTTTGTTTTTCAACTCCCATAGTTTTAGCCAAAAATTTTCAGTAATTGATTCTGTTTTTCAGTTTGGAATTTCTAGAGTGGAGATATATTCTACGGATGGAGATTTATTGGGGCTTTCAGACGATAAAGGAGTTGTTCATGAAAGTATTACAAAAAGTATAATGAATTCAAAATCTCTCGAAATATTATTGCTGCACCCCTCATATAAGACACAAATAGTTAAAAAATCCAAAATATTTGAGGGAGGTATATCTATGGAACCTATTATAGTTTCCTTAGATGAAGTTGTGTTGGTAGAAAAATTGGATTATAAATATTTAAAAGTTCAAGTTTATTTCAGAAGTGTTCAAATTAACGATGACAGACCACACTATTTTATGGATGGGATAGCGGATTACTATATATCTTTAAGAAATGGTGATATTGATGCTGATATTACTCAGTGGAGATCCTTTCAAAACAATAATATCAAACAATTAGATACAAAGGGTAAGGTACAGGTCTCTTTTTTGTTAGCAGGAATTCCATATTTAAATGATTGTTTAGAATATAAAAATTTAATTAATGATTATTCAATAGTTAAGGACTTTAATTCAGGGAATATACTTGTCAACAAAACAGGTCAAGAGTCAGGAGTGATTACAGAAAATGAACGAACAAAACTCTTAAATTTAAGTTTAATTCAAGAATCCAATCCAATTAAAAGAAATGGCTTTGGTAATGAATCTATTCAAAAAGTAGATAATGTCACTGCTATATATAATAAAAACGAATCCGATACTGATATGAGTGTTGATAATTTAGTTTATTATAAGGAATTAAGAATTTATGATATCAAAAATAAAAAAGAAAAATCTTATCAATCAGTTGAGGCAACCCATGAAGTATTTGTTTTGAGTAAACAACTTACCAACAAGATTAATAAAAAATCATTGGACGAGTTCTATAATTTTATACCAAATAGCAATTATCATACAGATTTTTGGCAAAGCATAAATAATCCATATCATCAAGCCTATCCAGACTCTATGATGCTTCAATTCGAAAATTAAATATTTAGCCAATTTTTGTGAATAAACTAGTCAAAACATTGTTTTTTATTTTTTTTGTAAAAACAGGTTTTTTATATTCTCAAAATAGGACAATTGCAGGTAAGATATTAGCCAATTTTGAAATACCAGAAGGAATGCATATATGTAATGCCACTAAGGATTTATATTCTATTTCCAATGCAGATGGTGAATTTGAAATGGAGGCTGAAATAAATGATACATTAATTATTACGGGGGTTTCTATTAGGGTATTTAAAACTGTGATTAATGAAAAAAGTTATCTAACAGGTAAAATAGTTGCCAACGTGGAAAGAAAAGTATTTAATCTAAACGAAATAATAGTTGAAGGAAATCGTCAAGATTTTTTTATTGAGAATTATTACTCTAAATCTATCATGAAAATTTCTCCAGCAGAGAAGAAACTAAACAATGCTAAGAAAGGGATTAATGGTATAATTAACACGCTAAATGGGAGTTTAAAATATCGAGTCAAGGAATTGGAGAAAGAAACAAGAAACCTGCTCGTAGAAGATATCAGGGGAAAATATGAAGAAGAGTATTTTAATGATTTGTTGGAAGTGCCTTGTGAATACATTAATGGTTTCCTGAATTATTGCATTGATGACATGGAAGTTGTTGATTCTTTTAAAAGGAAACGTCTAAATTTATTTGAGTTTTTGCTTATAAATAAATCAAAAGAATATAAAAAACTAATATCACATTAGATTTTGAAAATAGTGCAGACCTTTTGGGCTCCATATAGAGAGGATCCTCTTCTCAATTCAGGAGGCTTTTTATGTCCCGAAATTCATTGGATGGCATGGGCGTTTTCATGCTTACAATTACGTAAATTTTATCCTGATGTTGAGCTACATACCAATCAAGCTGGAAAAGAAATCCTGATTGATACATTGAAGTTGCCTTATACTAAGGTACATCTGTCTCTCGAAAATGATTTTATGAACAACCTACATCCTAAAATGTGGGCGTATTCAAAAATTCATACGTACAGTATTCAAAAAGAGCCATTTCTTCATGTGGATGGAGATGTATTTATATGGGAGGCTTTTGATGAACAATTATTGAAGTCACCTTTAATTGCTCAAAACATTGAGGATGATTTAGACATTTATCACAAGAGTTTACAGGTTATTAATCGGTACGCTGATTATAAACCTGATTGGTTAACATTTAGCCAAGATCACCCAAAAGCCTATAATGCGGGTATTTTAGGAGGAAGCGATCTTAGTTTTATTAAAGAATATACTGATTTAGCTTTTCAATTTTACGAAGGAAATAAAAATTGCTTAGACACACTAAGCACCGAGGATAGAAATATTAATACTATTGTTGAACAATATTGGCTATACGTATTGAGTGAAAAAAGGAAAGAAGATGTTAGTTTTTTTACAAATCAAATAGTTTGTAAAGCTGAAGATTTCCGGTCTTTTGTTGAAATAGAGAAAATTCCTTTTGAGAGCCAATATCTACATACTTTAGGTTTTTTTAAAAAATCTCAATATGTTAATGATTTTATCAGTTTTGTTTTAAAAGTTGAATATCCAGAATGCTGGAATACTGTTGTTTCTTCAATAAAACAGTCTTCTGTAACCCATATAAATGGACAAAACCATCATGTTTTTTATTCATCTATTAACAGTCTGGCATTAGGAAAATTTGAAAAAACTGAAAACGAATATGAAAATACCAAGTCTCTTTGCCTCGCTTTAGGTGTCGATTTTGAAAGCGAGGTGTCTAAAGGATTTGATAATGAAATAATTACTGAGGTGTATTCCTATGAGAGGAGCAGAAAGGTGTTTCAGCAAACAAATTTTGAAAAACGTAAAACCCATTGTAGATCTTTCCCTTTGTATAAAGAACATTTTGAATCCTTAGTTAAAAGTGATTTGTTAGAACAATTTCTATTTATTTCACCATATAATTTAATTGTTTCATGTTCATATGAGATCGATAAGATAACGATAAGCGAAATTGATTCACTAGTTAAATCCATAAATCCTTATTTAAATTACGTTGTCTTTTTTCTGAGTTTAGGTTCACTTTCGGAAAATAAACTAGTTGTAAACCAATCTACATTAGTTCTGATTGAAAAAATAAAATCAAAACCTTATAAGTTAAAAACCTTATTGAAAGAAGTAAGAGATGATGAGCCAATTGACTTTTTTTTAGAAGTACTTAAGATTTGGTATTCTTTAGGTTTAATCTACTTCTCCAAATCAAAAAAAGACTTTATCCCACAAGAGCCATCACCCATTTACGTAGAACATCAAAATAACCTAAAAACACAAATAAAATCCTGTTATGAATGGGTGCTAAACCATTACAATATAACGGGATATAAAGAAAAGCTAATTTCAAAATTTGATAAAGCCAAAAAGAATGTGTCGCTCCATGATGTGATTAAGGTTTTAGAGAAATTAAATTTTGAGACAAAAGGAGTAAAGGGAGATATAGATAGCTTATCGCAGATTCCGTTACCAGCTATTGCAATCGTTAAATTGAGGGGGTATTTAAGCTTATATGTAGTTATTACAAAGGTCTCGGATACGCATATTACTATTTTTAACACAGAATTAAAAGAAGAGGAGTCATACACCAAGGACTACTTTGCTACTATATGGGACGGTTCAATGATATTGATGTTGCCTAAAGAGTAATGCTAAATCATAAATTTTTGACATATAAACTATTGGTCTTTTTGCTAATAGTATTTAATACAACAATTCAAGCCCAAAAATGGACTTTGGATGATTGTATAAACTATGCCTTTAAGAATGATTTGCAGTTATCTGCGTACGAATTGAATAAACAAGTAGCTGAGAAACAATTGCAATTTCAGAAAAACACACGAAATCCAATAGCAAGTATAAACTCTAATAGTTCAGGAGCAAGAGGGTTTCAGCAGGTATTCTCAGGTAATTTTGTAGGAGAGTATAGGACAGTAGAAAGTTTGATGAATCAAACCTCTTTTGATGCAAGTTTAGACTTATGGAATACCAGATCAAAAAAGCATTTAATTGATAAGGAACGAATTAATCTATCAATTGCACATCTCGAAATTGAAGACCAAAAGCAACAATTGGAGTTAAAAATAATATCAAAGTACTATACCATTTTAATTGCTCAAGAAAGATTGCAAATTTCTACAAAAGTGGTAAAGAATACAGAAGAGCAAATTCGTCAACATAATAAATTGTATGAGTTAGGAAGTGTTTCTCAAAGTAAGCTAAATGAACTGCAATCACAATTAATACAAGATCAACAATCTCAAGGTAGATTCAACTAGCAAATGCAATTTTTTGATTTATAAAATTAAAAAATACTTCATAAGGTTTTTTAAACCCTAGGTTTTTCCTTGGTCTATTATTTAGTTTCATTTGTATTTTGTTGATATTATTTGTGTTATGTTCTGTAATGGGTTTGTTTTTTGGGTAATATTGCCGTAATAGTTTGTTCATATATTCTATTTGTCCTTTTTCCCAGGAGCAATAAGGATTGGTAAAAAAAGTTTTTGCATTTAACTTTTCAGCAACTACTTGGTGTTGGGCAAATTCAAGGCCATTGTCCATAGTAATGGATTTAACCCATTTTTTATACGGTAATAATGTGTCTGTCATTGCTTTGCTGACACCCTCTGCGTTTTTTCCATTAGGTAAATAGGCTATTAGGAGCTCTTTTGACACCCTTTCTGTTAATGTAAGTATAAAACCTTTGTGGTTTTTCCCAGCTATTAAATCAGCTTCCCAATGTCCAAATTCGTCACGTTTGTTTGCTTTTTCTGACCTGTTTTCTACACCAACTCGGTTCTTGATTTTAACTTTTGTTGCACCGCCAACCGGACGTTTTCTGTGCTTTAATTGATGACGTAAATGCTTGTATAGTGTGCCACCATTTTCCTTGTCTAATCTAACATATTGATAAATACGCTCAATAGACACCATTTCAATTTTTTGACTTTTACAATAGCCTACTATTTCTTCTGGAGACCATTGTTCGTATTCTATATAATAACGTACTTTTTTCTCAATAGCTTTTGTAAAACGTCTAACACTAGTAAAGCGTTCCTTTCGCTCTGAAGCCATTTCATTGGCTTTTTCTGGATTGTAATTGCCTCGTTTTAAACTGTTCCTTTTAAGTTCCCTACCTACCGTACTTAAGTGAACGTTAAGTTCTTTTGCTATGGTGGTCTTATTAAATCCATTGTTGAGCATTACCGATAAAACGTATCTTTGCTCCTTAGTTAAATGCTTCATATTACAACTTTTAGGACGGAGACTAATATAATAGTGTTTACCTATTCGGAACAAAGAGAAGAGATATCTCTCTCTTCTTTTGTCCGAAAAAATAAAGTATAAGCCCCGTTAAAAATTGCATTTACTAATTGAAACTAATAACAAATAGCAACTATTTCTCCAGATGATAACTTGATAGTAGAGTGTATGGTTAGCCCATCAGATATTGGTTTTATTGCTATAAATCAACAAGTTAATTTACAAGTAGATGCATTTAATTACAATCAATGGGGGCTAGGTAAGGCTGTTGTTGTAGACATAGATCGAAATCTTACACTTAATGAGCAACAGGCTTTTTTTAGAGTAAAATGCAAACTGCTAAAATCAGACTTTAGCTTAAAAAATGGCTATCAGGCAAAAATTAAAAAGGGAATGACGTTGACTGCTCGATTTATGGTAGTTGAAAGGAGCTTATGGGATTTGCTATTTGATAAAGTAGATGATTGGTTCAATCCAAAAACAATGTCAATATCTGCTAATTCTTAGTTGTTATGAATATCAAGATAAAACAACATGATATTAAAGACTGCGGAGCTGCCTGTTTAGCTTCTGTATCTGCACATTATAAATTAGGAATGCCCATTGCTCGTATACGGCAGTATGCAGCCACTGATAAAAGAGGTACAAATGTACTGGGTATGATAAAGGCTGCCGAGAAATTAGGGTTTACAGCCAAAGGAGTTAAGGGAGATGAAAGCTCTCTGGAACATATTCCTCTACCTGCTATTGCTCATGTGATAGTCGGGAAAAAAGAAAATGAGTTACATCATTTTGTGGTTATCTATAAAGTAAAAAAAGATACAATAGAGGTCATGGATCCTGGGGAGGGTGTACTTAAAAAATATACCAAATCTGAGTTTATTGATATCTGGACTGGTGTACTTGTTTTACTTGAACCAAGAGATGACTTTAAGGAAGAAAATCATAAAACGTCCATTGCATCAAGATTTTTTCAATTATTGACACCGCATAAATCAGTACTATTTCAAGCTTTGGTTGGAGCTGTACTTTATACGCTATTAGGGTTGTCTTCTTCAATTTACATTGAAAAAATAACCGATTATGTTTTAGTAGGAGGGAATACAAAATTGCTCAACACCCTAAGTATAGGAATGATTGTTATTCTCTTAGTGCAGATATTTATTGGTTCATACAAGAGTATATTAATACTTAGGACAGGTCAATTAATGGATTCCAAATTAATCTTGGGATATTACAAGCACCTATTGAAATTGCCACAGCGATTTTTTGATACCATGCAAATTGGTGAAATCACATCAAGAATTAGTGATGCCATCAAGATTAGGGCATTTATAAATGATGTAGCCATTAATGTAATTGTCAACATTTTTATAGTCGTATTCTCGTTTGCGTTAATGTTTACCTACTATTGGAAACTAGCTGTAATTATATTGTTAATTATACCATTTTATTTATTGGTGTATTTAGTAATGAATAAGCTCAATAAAAAGTTCGAACGTCAATTGATGGAGGATGCAGCCGATTTGGAAAGTCAATTGGTGGAGTCTTTAAATTCAGTAAAAACTATTAAGCAATATGATATCGAGGAGTTTTCAAATAGCAAAACTGAAAATCGTTTTGTGAAAATGCTCTATACAGTATATTCTACCACAATTAATGACATATTCGGAGGGGTTTCAACGGAATTTTTGTCTCGGGTATTTACTATTGTTCTAATGTGGGTCGGTTCTTATTATGTAATAGATAATGAAATTACTGCAGGGGAATTAATGTCTTTTTATGCTTTGATAGGTTACTTTACTGGCCCTATGGCTTCTTTGATAACAACTAATAAATCCATGCAGAGTGCCTTAATTGCTGCCGATCGTTTATTTGAAATAATGGATTTAGAAAGAGAAGAAGTAGCGGAAAAAATACAGTTAACCTCCGCTATGATAGGGGATATTCAATTTAAGAATGTGAATTTCTCTTACGGGACTCGTGCCGATATTTTTGAGGATTTTTCAATTCAATTTAAGAAAGGACACGTTTCAGGAATAGTAGGCGAAAGCGGTTCTGGTAAAAGTACGTTGGTTAATCTATTGCAAAATTTATATCCTATTAATTCAGGTAAAATTTCATTAGGAGATTATGATATAAAGTATTTGAGTAATTCCAGTGTTAGAGATTTGGTTGCGGCTGTACCTCAGCAAATCAATTTGTTTTCAGGTAATGTGATTGAAAATATTGCGGTAGGAGAGTATGAGCCTGATATTAAACGGATAGTTGAACTGTGCAAGGAGTTGGGGATACTTGAGTTTATCGAAAAGCTACCAAATGGTTTTGAGTCGCAATTGGGAGAAAATGGGGCGTTGTTATCAGGTGGGCAAAAACAACGTATAGCTATTGCTAGAGCTTTATATAAAAATCCTGAAATTATTATTTTTGATGAAGCTACATCATCACTGGATACCATCTCAGAAAAGTTTGTCCAAGACACGATTTTTAGACTTAAAAATCAAGGTAAAACCATACTCATAATAGCTCATCGTTTAAGTACTGTAAAAAATGCCGATCAACTCTATGTTATTGATAAAGGAAAAGTAGTAGAGCAGGGCACACATCAAGATCTTATCAACAATGACGGGCATTATAGTGGTTTGTGGAAGGTTCAGACGGGAGGTTAAATGAACGATTTTAATTCATAATTTGTACTTCTTCCTCCACTAGCTTCTTTTTGCAAAATCTCTTTTTTAATTAAGTCCTGTATATCTCTAAGTGCAGTATCTTGAGAGCATTTGCAGATTTTCCCCCACTTTGTGGTTGATAGTTTTCCAGTAAAACCATCTAACAATATATTAATCATTTTTTGTTGCCTTTCATTTAAAATAGTTGTCGAATGAATTTTCCAGAATTCCGCTTTTTCAAGAACTTTCTGGAGTACTTCATAAGTAGAGTTAATTGCTCCTTGTAGACATTCTAAAAACCATAAAATCCATTCTGTTATATCTGAAGTCCCTTTCTGTGTTCTTTCAAGAACTTCATAATATTGTTTTCGTTCTATCCTAATTTGAGAGGACATGCTGTAAAATCGCTTTGCACTTTTATCTGAACGAGCTAAAATCATTTCAGTAATAGCTCTCGTTATCCGTCCATTTCCGTCTTCAAATGGGTGAATAGTAACAAACCATAGGTGAGATATTGCCGCTTTAAGAACAGGGTCAACTTCTATCTCATTCTCAATCCAATCAAGAAGTTGCTCCATTTCAGAATCTATTCGTTCTGCAGTAGGAGCTTCAAAATGTACCTTTTCTCTACCTAGTGGCCCAGAAACAACTTGCATTGAGCCTTTGATGTCTTTTCTCCAGTCCCCCACAACTATTTTATACAAATTACTCCAACCGGTAGGAAATAATGCTGAATGCCAGCCAAATAATCGCTCCTTGGTAAGCGGTGAATCATATCGTTGAGAAACGTCAAGCATCATCTCAACAATGCCGTCAATGTGTCTTTCTGATTCAATTGCTCCCGCAATATCAATCCCAAGTCTACGAGCTATTGATGAGCGGACTTGTTCTTTTTCAAGAATTTCTCCTTCAATTTCAGATGATTTAACAATTTCAAGCGTTAGGGTATTCAGCATTGCTTCATTTTGCAAATCGAATCCAAGTGATTCCATTCGGCCTAATAGCTTTCCCTGTAAGTTTCTCGTTTCACTGAGTTTCAACAAAACTTTCTTGTCGTTCCAAGTAAAATTTGTCCAATTTTTTCTATTATGAATATAGATCGACATATCTCCGCATATTATGCGGTAAATATAAGTTCTTTTCTCCGCAAACCAAATAATCTCCGCAAATTTTGCTCTTTTAATTCCTGTTATTCTCCGCAGGTTGTTCTTTTCTGCTTGGTGGTAATAAGTAGGTAAAACAAAATACCTGACATAATGGAGTGTAAACATTATCCGATTGTTTAGATGCTATTCTTTTTCGGAAGTATAAACATAGCAACCAATATGTTAATTATTTGCTACTATGTGAATGTTCTTGATTTTATTTATAAATAGAATGTAAATTTGCCAAAGTACTTTGGTAGATGGAGCCTTAGAATAAATTACAATCATTAATATTTGAAATATGAAAGTTTTTAAACAATTAAAAGAAATGTCTTTTCAGGAGTTGATTATTAAAGTAATCGCCCTAGTTATTTTTGTTTATTTCATTGGATACGCATTTGGGCAACTGTACGGTTACATCTCTAAATAACTTGTTACTTATTCAAAAGAGATAATACCAAAAAAGGCTTGTTTGCATTTGCAAACAAGCCTTTTTTGGTTGAGGCATATATCTAACTATTTTTTGTCTTGTAGTTCGAAAACCTTTTTCAATAAATCTGTAGTTCTGGAATTGAGATTTGTTCTGATGTTGCCTTCTTCTACAGCAATCATTTTAAAAACACCTTCCATTGCTTTGTTTGTGGTGTAATCCGTTAAGTTAGGATTTACTTTAGTCACTAATGGAATCGCATTGTACTTATCAATAATAGAAGCCCAGGCACGAGTCGCACCAACTTTGTTTAAAGAGCGTTCGATTACAGGATTGAATTTACCGTATAATGCTGTGGAAGTTGAATTTTTTAGATACATAGTGGCAGCATCATTTTGTCCCATCAAAATATTTTTAGCATCTGTAAAAGACATATTTGTAATGGCGTTTACAAATATTGGAGTGGCTTCTTTAACGGCTTCTTCAGCGGCACGATTCAGGAGTTTTAAACCTTCGTCGGCTAATTGTCCCATCCCTAATTGACGCAGTTTTGTATCTACCTTTTGTAACTCTGCTGGTAATAGAATTTTTACAGCTGCATTTTTGTAATACCCATCTTGAGCAGTTAATTTAACCACCTGCTTTTCGATTCCTTTGTTTAGTGCTTCTTTCAATCCATTGGCAATATCTCCTTGTGTTAATGCGGGAGTCATTGCAGGCAATTTAGATAAATCAGGAATTTGGTTGACTACGGTGTTTAATTCGGCACATCCTGTTAGGAAGGCAAATACAACAAAAGCAATTATTTTTTTCATAATCCGTTGAGGTAAAATTAATTAATAAAAAAAGCCTAGAAAATCTAGGCTTTTGTGGGGAGAGCAGGATTCGAACCTGCGAAGACGTAAATCAGCAGAGTTACAGTCTGCCCTCGTTGGCCGCTTGAGTATCTCCCCGAGACCGTCTCTACGTTGTAGAGGCGTGCAAATATAGTGTTGTTTTTGTTTGTTCCAAACAGATTAGTCCTCTTTTTTCAATAATTCGGCGATTTTGTTGTAGAGGTCTTTTTGTCTCAAATCCTTGGCTACGATAACGCCATTTTCATCCATTAAAAAGGCAGCAGGGATGCCTTTTACATTATACAATTGTGCAATAGGTTCGTTCCAGCCTTTCAGGTTAGAAACATGATGCCAATTAAGGTGGTCGGTTGTAATGGCTTCCTTCCAGTTGTCTTTGTTTTCGTCTAAGGAAATACTTATGATGCTCAACCCTTTGTCTTTAAAATCGTTATAGGTTTTTACCAGATAAGGACTTTCTTTTCGGCAAGGACCACACCAAGAAGCCCAAAAATCGATCAAGGTAACTTTTCCTTTTACATCAGTTAAGGATAGTGCTTTGCCATCAGGTGTTGCTCCAGTAAAAAAGGGTGCTTTTTTTCTGACTTCTACTCGAGTCAAATTTTCGTAGGCATCGGTAATGCTTTTTCCTTTGACAGTATGTTTGAGTTCAGACGAAAGACCGTTGAAGTATTTCATAACTTGCTGTAAATCTACATCTGACTTATGGATGATATCAGACAATACAAGGACAGAAATGAAACTATTAGGATGGTTTTTTACATAGTTAAAGTTAAGGTCTAAGATTTCTTTATCTATTTTGTAATACTCATCACTATATTTTTGTGCACTGGCTTGATCGTTGTCTCTTGATGCTTTAGAAAAAAGGTAATTAACGGTGTTAAGTTCCTTCCTTTTTTTTGCAATAGCTCCCGTTTTGTAACTATGTAACTCCTCATTATTATAAGTGCCACTTACCTTGCTAGCAAAAATAGAGTCCTTGTTAAGTTCAATTTGAATGTTTCCTTTTTCAACAATTACAGGAATTTTATCTCCCATGCCTTCAATACGTAAAAAATACAAATCTGGCAAGGTTTCGTCTCCTGTAAATTCAAATTTACCTTTCTCGATATAGGCTGTATCAACAGTTTCTAAGCTCAGGTTTTTTTGTCGTTCTAAGTAAATCGCTTTTCCTTCATTGAAGTTATTGGCTGTTCCCGAAATTTGAAAGTTTATTTCTTTCTTTTCTTGACAAGACAAGAAAATAGTAAAAAAGGCAAGTAGTAAAACTATTTTTTTCATGATTATTTTTTTGGGTTTAAAGAATCCTATTGGTGGGGGTAAATGATGAGCAAAAGTATAAATAAATTTATACATTCGTAAGATGAAAATACTTCGAAAAATCTTGTTTCCTCTATCCATAATTTATGCTAGTGCGATGGCTGTGAGAAACTATTTTTTTGATAAAGGTTGGTTGGCTTCAACTTCGTTTCCTGTGCCTGTGATTGCAGTTGGTAATTTGTCTATGGGTGGTACAGGTAAATCTCCACAAATTGAGTATTTGATTCGCTTATTACAGGAAAGATATGCTTTAGCAACGTTAAGTAGAGGCTATGGCCGAAAAACGAAAGGTTTTGTTTTGGCTACAGCCCAAACCAAAATGTCCGATTTAGGAGATGAACCTTTTCAATTCCATTCAAAATTCCCTGAAATTACTGTGGCTGTGGATGAGAATCGAGTAGAGGGAATTACTAATTTGTTGCAATTGGATAAAAGTCCAGAGGTTATCTTGTTGGACGACGCCTATCAGCATCGCAAGGTAAAGGCAGATTATTATATCCTGCTTACGGCATATGACGAGTTGTATGTGAATGATTGGGTAGTGCCAGTGGGAAATTTGCGAGAAACTCGTGCAGGAGCTAAACGTTCTGATGTTGTGGTGGTTACCAAATGTCCAGTTGATTTGTCTCATAAGGAGATGAATGCAATTACTACAAGAATCAACAAATACACAGATAGTCCTGTGTTTTTCTCTACTGTAACGTATGATGAAAAGTTATATTCTAAAGAGGCTTCTATTTTGTTGAATGATTTGGTAAAAGAATCTTGTTTGATTGTTGCTGGAATTGCTAAACCACAACCGTTTGTGGACTATATTAAACAAGGTAATGATGGGCATGAGGTATTGTTATTCCCAGATCATCATAATTTTAGTGAAAACGATATTACTACGATTTTGGTTAGAGCCAAAGGAAGAAAAATAATAACTACCGAAAAGGATTATGTGCGTTTGCAAAATCGTCTACCCGCTGAACAATTGTATTATCAACCCATTAAAACGGAGTTTCTGGAAAGACAGGAGGATTTTGACCAATTGATTTTGGAAGTGATACAAAATAAAAAAGCCACTAGTTAGTGACTTTTTTTATTCGTTTAATGTATGTGTTTCTCGGCATGATACGACGAGCGAACCAAAGCACCACTTTCTACATGTACAAAGCCTAATTCTTTGGCGTAAGTCTCATATTTTTTGAATTGCTCTGGCGAAATGAATTCCTTAACAGGTAAATGTTTTTTGGAGGGTTGTAAATATTGCCCGATAGTCACTACATCTACTTTAGCTTCTCTTAGATCACGGATGGTTTCTAAAACTTCTTCTTCGGTTTCGCCTAACCCGAGCATAATCCCCGACTTGGTACGATTCAATCCACTTTCTTTGAGGTATTTGAGTACGGCCATACTTCTGTCGTATTTGGCTTGAATACGAACTTCACGAGTCAATCGACGTACGGTTTCTATATTGTGTGAAACGACTTCAGGAGCAACTTCAATGATACGGTCTAACAGTCTTTCGTTGCCTTGAAAATCAGGAATTAACGTTTCTAAAGTTGTCGTTGGGTTCATTCTTCGAATAGCCTCAACCGTTTCTGCCCAGATGATAGAACCACCATCTTTAAGGTCGTCACGGTCTACACTTGTGATTACCGCATGTTTGATTTTCATGATTTTAATAGAACGAGCTACTTTCTCAGGTTCATCCCAATCTACGGTTTCTGGTCTTCCTGTTTTTACACCACAAAAACCACATGAACGGGTACAGATATTCCCTAAAATCATAAATGTAGCTGTTCCTTCTCCCCAGCATTCTCCCATATTAGGACAGCTCCCAGAAGTACAAATAGTGTTGAGTTTATACTTGTCGACTAATCCTCTTAGCTCTGTGTATTTTTTACCCGTAGGTAATTTTACCCGAAGCCATTTGGGTTTTGGAGTTGGTTTAGTTGCGGTTTGTTCTACAGAATCACTCATTATAGTCCCAATTTTGAAAAGCAAAGATACTTAACTAATACGATTCAATTTATGGTTTACATATAAATTGGCCTTATGTACTTATAAAACCAAATGTACTTTGTTTACCAAGGTATATAACCGCCTATGGAATAGGTTAGCATAATCCCAGGATGTTGTATGTTGGCAGGCCATGCCGGTCCTGTTCTTGTAAGGGCAGCTACGCCCACTTGAAAGGTGAACCATTTTCTTGCTCGATAAATGTAAGAAGGGCCAACCATACTTTGTGCATGATTATTCCCAAAACCTTGATGTCTGTATTGAATGGATAATAAGGAGCTTTTGACACGAGGGGCAAAATGAATATTTACACCCGCGCCTGCACCTAAAATTCCTGCACCCACTTGTACACCTATGTATTGACCTAACATACGTTCGTAGTCAACACCTATTAACGAACCTCCACCTTGGAGGATTCCAATAGTTAATGAGTTTTTGTGTATGTGTAATTCCTCATTGGAATCGTTTTCTTGTGCTTGTAATGTAACTGCTGAAAACAGCAATAGGATAAATAGTTTTTTCATTTTTTTATGGGTTAAAGTTATTCAACAAAATCTAAATCTTTATTATGGGTTTCTTCGATAGTTGCCGTGGCGTATATGGCAATTATAAAGGTTGCAATGCCTACAATTGCAGCTGAGTCAATGACTCTAATCGATACTTTGAATGAATCAAAAAAGAACAACATTATTGGTAAGAAACCACGAACCATATTAGGGATAGTGGTCGCTGCGGTACTCCGAATATTCGTTCCAAATTGTTCGGCTCCTACCGTTACAAACATAGCCCAATAGCCTGAACCTGCTCCTAACCATGCACAATAGAAATAATACATGTTTTCTGTCGAAGTACCTCCGTACAACATTAAACTTACTCCTATAATAGTAAAGCCCATCATGTATAAAATGGCTTTTTTGCGTGAAGCTAAAAAGTGTGAAATGAAACCACTAGAAAAGTCCCCGAAGGAAATTCCAATATAGGCCCACATAATGGCTTTTCCTGGATTAATAGTTTCAATACCTAATTCTGGAGCAAACTGGTTGCCCATAAGTGCCAAAATGCCTATGCAAAACCAAGTAGGTAAACCAATTGCAATACATTTTAGGTATTTGATGAAACGTACTTTGTTGGTAAAAAAGGATAGGAAATTTCCTTTTTCAATGGATTCTTGTTCTTCAATGTCTTGGTAAATACCACTTTCGACAACGCCAACCCTAAGTAGTAATAATAACAGTCCAAGTCCACCTCCAATAAAATAGGCAATCGTCCAGTCGCCAGCCAACTCTACTGAAAGTTGAGCTACAACAGCACCTAATAATCCGAATCCAGCTACAATAGATGTTCCGATGGCTCTTAATTCTTTAGGTAAGGATTCGGATACCAATGTGATTCCTGCTCCTAATTCGCCTGCTAATCCAATTCCTGCAATGAAACGTAATATGGCGTATATCGTTACTTTATCTCCAAAATTGATTTGAGGTAGAAAACCACAGGCAATATTGGCTACCGAATACACTAATATAGAACCAAAAAGTACAGATAGTCTTCCTTTTTTGTCTCCAAATACCCCCCAAATAATTCCTCCAAGGAGTAATCCTATCATTTGTGCGTTCAAGATTACTGTACCTGCAACATCCACGTCTAATCCCATATCTTTTAAGCTCGGTACACGTACAATTCCAAACAACAATAAATCATAGATGTCTACAAAGTAGCCTAATGCTGCTACAATTACGGGTAAACTAAAAAGGTGTGATAACTTTTCTTTAAGCGTAAATGTGGTCATTATTTTGTGTTTTGAATGATTTCTGCCAATAGTTTTTTAGCTCTGAGTAATCGCACTTTTACGTTACTTAAAGGCAGGTTTAATTGTTCGCTGATTTCGTTATAACTCAATTCCTGAAAATACCGCAATTGAATAATTTCTTGGTAATCAGGTTTTAGCTGTTTGATAAACTGGAGCAATTCGGATAAGTTTTGTTCCAATATTAAGGCGTCTTCTGCCGTAGGAGAGGAATCTATTATTCTGTTGGCAGTTTGATCTTCGGTAATATCAATATTGTAATTGAGGTCAGGTTTTTTCTTACGAATAGAGTCAATATGAATATTTTTACCGATGGCAATTAACCACGTGTTAAAAGCAAACTGATTATTGTAGGTGTGGATTTTGTCAAATGCCTTAGAGAAAGTTTCTATAGTAATGTCTTCAGCGTCATTTTCACTTGAGGTTCGTTGTAACATGAAGTTGTACACATCGCTCCAATAGCTATCCAGTAATTTGGTAAAAGCCTTTTGCTCTCCCTTAATAGCTTTTTCAATCTCTTGATTTAAATCTAACGCCAACGGTTTGGTTTTATAAACAGGTTGGTAATAAATAAGTACAATTGAGAAAAGATCAATACAATTTCGATTATTGGATATAACGGAAGGATTCCTTTTTCATTTAATTTACCAGCGCCAAATCCAATGCTTAAGTACGAAAACAAATACCGACTGCTAATCAAAGCAGCTACAATAATATAATCGAGTTGTAAGGCTAAAACGGTTAGTGTTCCTACAATGAATAATAATTGCGAACTATAAAACAATCCCAAGTAGAATTTGTCTTTCCCTTTGTAAAAACTGGCTGTAGAAATATGTCTTCTTTTTTGATCAATCCATTCCGAAAATGTTTTTTTAGGAACAGATGTAGTAGCCGCTTCTTTGTGGAAACAGATGGCTGTATTGTTTTTGTTGGCTGCGCCATTAACGAACAAATCATCATCCCCTGATAGAATTTTCATGTGATTGGCAAATCCGTCATTTTCAAAAAAAACCTCTCTGGTGTACGCTAAATTTCGGCCAACTCCCATGTAAGGGTTACCACGTTTAGCAAATGAAAAATACTGAATAGCCGTCAATAGAGTCTCAAATCGCACTAATTTATTGACGAAGCTATTTTTTATGGTTTTGTATCCTCCGTAACCTAGAATGATTTTCTTCTTTTCTGTGAAATGAGAAGTCATTAGACTGATCCAGTTATTGGATAGAGGAATACAGTCTGCGTCGGTAAGTAAAAGATGATTGTATTTAGCGGCTTTAATTCCGAGAGTCAAGGCGTATTTTTTTGAACTCCAATTCACATTGGTTTCAATCTCTTTGACCTTTACAATTTTGATGTTTTGATGCTGTTCAGCAAAACTATCCATGAGATCTTCTGTTTCGTCGTATGAGGCATCATTTACAAGGATGATTTCAAATGGAGCATCGTGTTTTTGTCCTACTAATTGAGGGACTAATTTGGTAATGTTCTCGGCTTCATTGCGGGCACAGACTATTATGGAAACTGGTGTACTGTCCTTTTGGGTGGATTTTTGTTCCTTTTTACTGAAAGAAAATCCACTAAAAATAAATAAATAGTATATGATTTGGATGCTTACAATACATCCAAAAATACTTAAAATAATTACATCTGGGGTCATTCGTATTATGCGTGTTTCGGTTCAGAACAATCCTTTTGTTGTTCAGGTGTTTTACCACAATAGCTGCAATTTTCCCCTTCTTTGTTTAAAAAAGGACTTTGGCTGGCACAAGTACCTGAAAATTTACCGTCTTTTTTGCCCCATATTTTAATCGCAATTCCTGCAACCGCTAAGCCTAATAATCCTAATGTTAATGCTAGTAATTTCATAGCGCAAAAATACTGTTTTTATATTATGAAAGTATAAGGTGTTTAGAGAATATTGACCTCCGTTTCAATTTTTATAGAAAATTTTTCTAGAATAGTTTGCTGTATTTCGTGGGCTAAATTCAATATTTCTATTCCTTTGGCTTGACCGTAATTAACCAAGACTAAAGCCTGTTTAGCGTGGACACCAGCGTCACCAATTCTTTTGCCTTTATATCCTGCTTGTTCGATTAACCAGCCCGCAGGTACTTTAGTCTCAGTTTCTGAAACGGTATAGTGCGGCATGTCAGGGTATTGACGTTGGATTTTCGTATAGTCTTCTGTCATAATAACAGGGTTTTTAAAGAAACTTCCACTATTGCCTAATACCGCAGGGTCAGGGAGTTTACTCTTTCGAATGGCAATAACGGCATGGCTAATGTCCTTTATGGTGGGTTCGGTAATGTTGTTTTTTGTTAACTCCTCATTAATCGCTCCATAGTTGGTGCGTAATATATGTGAGTGTTTGGTCAATTTAAGTGTGACACTAGTAATTATGTATTGGTCTTTCAGTTCGTTTTTAAACACAGATTCGCGATATCCAAAATGACAGTCTTTTGCTGTAAAGTGTCGGGTATGAAAATCACCTATATGGATGGCTTGACAACAATCAAAACAATCTTTGAGCTCTACTCCGTATGCACCTATGTTTTGAATAGGAGCAGTACCTATATTGCCTGGAATTAAAGACATGTTTTCGATCCCTCCGTAATTATTTTGGATGCACCATACTACCACTTCGTGCCAATTTTCTCCTCCCTGAAATTCTACCCAAACATGATCGTCGTCTTCCTTGATGACTTTTTTGCCTTTTAGGTTGATATGCATGACTAACTTGTCAATGTCTTTAGTCAAAAGCATGTTACTGCCTCCGCCAATAATTAACTTTTCTTGAGATTGATTTTCTTTTAAAACCTCTAGTAATTCGGTAATGTTGTTGACTGAAACAAAGGTTTTGGCTTTGGCTTCAATGCCAAAAGTATTATGCTTTTTTAAAGAATAATCGGGGTGAATAATTGCAGACATGCCATCATGGTTAAATCGACCACAAGTTTACGAAATTGCTACGGCTTAGTAAAGGATAGTTAGTCTTTTTTGATAAAGCCTTTAGTCATTTCATTCATGATCTCTACTTTCTCCTCAAAGTTAGCTTTGAGTGTGTCTCTAAATGTGTTGAGATTGAGTACCAGTTCATTAATGTTGTCAGGAATGACATCTTCTAAAAATTGACGGATTCTCTTAGCAGTTGTAGGGGATTTACCATTAGTAGAAATGGCTATTTTGACATTTCCTTTAGTGACTATTCCGCCGAGATAAAAATCGCATTGGTCAGGCGTGTCCGCTACATTTACCAATAAGTTTTTGGCTTTAGCCTGATTCGATATCTGGCGATTTAATTCAATGTCATTTGTGCAAGCAATTACAAAGTGTCTATTGTCTAAGTCGCTTGTCTGGTAAGGTCTTTGGGTAAGTTTTACATTATGCCTTGACGCTAAGTCTACTAATTCATCTAAAAAAAACGTAGCCACAACTTCTACGTTGGCATCCGGACTTGATTTCAATAAAAAAGAGAGTTTCTCCAAACCTACATTTCCTCCTCCTACAATTAACAGTCGTAATTGTGATGTTTTTAGAAAAATAGGGTAGAGGTTATTTCGTTCTTCCATTGATTAGCTTTTTGAAAAAGGCGTTAAGTTTAAGTTCTGGAACAAAAACTCGTCTTCGTAAAAGATTTCTTCGAAATACTCCTGTAGTTTTGTGGCGTTTTTAACGACATCTCCGATAACGATTATTGCAGGATTGGCCAATTTCTTTTCTTTTACTACTTCCTCTATGGTTTCAATGGTGCCATAGCCGCATTTTTCCTCTTCCTTAGTTCCGTCCTGTATAATAGCAACAGGAAGGTTATCTGTTCTGTTTCTTTTGTATAAGGATACGATTTCTGATAACTTACTCATTCCCATCAAAATCACTACGGTTGCCGAGGATTGTGCAGCTAATGCTACGTCTTTTGAAAGCTGATGGTCCGAAGTTGTACCTGTGATAACCCAAAAACTTTCAGATACACCGCGTTGTGTAATACTGATGCCTTGTGATGCAGGGACAGCGATAGCGGAAGTTATTCCAGGAATTACTGTTGTTTCGATGCCAAAATTTTCGCAATAGCTAATTTCTTCACTACCTCTTCCAAATACAAATGGATCACCTCCTTTAAGTCTCACCACATGACCATAAGTATAGGCGCTGGACACGATTAATTCGTTGATTTCATTTTGAGAATACGCATGACAGCCACGACGTTTACCTACAAAAAGTTTTTCGGCTTGAGGTGCTAATTCTAATAGAGACGGATTTACGAGGGCGTCATATAATATTATGTCGGCTTTCGCCAAAGCCTTGGCTCCCTTAATGGTCAACAAATCAGGATCTCCAGGACCTGCACCTATTAGTGTAACATGTGGTTTTTTGTTGCTCATGATTTAGTGTTTTAATGTAATGTGCGAATTCAGTACCTAAATACGTAGCAAAGATAAGCTGATTTATGAGTATTGCAATTAATTTGCAAATAAAATAAGTAAAAATACGTAGTTTAACTATAGAGGTTAGATTGTGATACTTAATACGTGTTATTGATTTAATAAAAGTGTAGTTGCTGTTTTCAAAATGCTGTACCGTATTTCTTTTCAATCTCCGATGTTGTAATGTGTATTGGTTGTTTAAAAACTGCGTAAGTGCAGGTTTTGAGAGTCGAACAATATAATGATGTGTTTTCTGATAAAAGTCTAGAAATAAAGAGTCATGATTGACAATATACTTTTTACGTATTTTTTATTTTTAAACTAAGTAAAAGTACTTAGGTTTGTGTCATTAATAATTCAAAAATGTAGAAATAATGAGAAGACTACTTTTAACATTAGTTGTAGGGTTTGGAGTATATGTATCCAATGCACAAACCTTTGAGATTGATGCAGATATTAGAGAACGTGCTGAATATTTGCGAGGATTTGGAACTTTAACATTGCCTGATGCAGAACCTGGATTTTTTGTGGCTCAGCGTGCCCGATTAAACACGGGGTATACTTCGGATAAATTAAATGTTATGGTCAGTTTTCAAGATGTAAGCACATGGGGAGCAACTCCTCAAATTGCAGCTACTGATGCGGATGATTCATTTAGTTTAGCGCAAGCATGGGCCGAATTAAAAATGTCGGAAAGTTGGTCTGTTAAGCTAGGTAGACAAGCTTTAGTGTATGATGATCAACGTATTTTAGGGGGATTGGATTGGGCGATGCAAGGAAGATTTCATGATGCGGCTCTTTTGAGGTACAAAAAGAAAGGGTTTAAAATCGATGCGATTGGAGCATTTAGTAATACCACTCAAAGTAAAGTAGGCTCAGTTTACAACTTACAAAATGCGTTTACTTACAAAACGATGCAAGTGTTGCACATTTCCAATAAATGGAATAAAGCATCAATAAGTTACCTATTTATGAATAACGGTTTTCAAAACTTTACACCAGGGAACCCTGTGGTGTTTTTGCCAGGAGTGTATAACAGAGTTACGACTGGACTTATTTTTAAAGCATCACCGGCTAAGATTCTTGATTTGTCAGGTAGTGCTTATTACCAGTTTGGTAAAGCTAATTCAACTACAAATATGGGAGCGTATGACGTGTTGTTTGATGCTACAATTAATGCGAGTGATAAGCTAAGTTTTGGGGCTGGATTGGAGTTGTTGAGTGGTAATGATGCGACTACACCAGAACAAGAGGCGTTCTTCCCACTATACGGTACAAACCATGCGTTTAATGGTTATATGGATTACTTTTATGTGGGTAACCATGCCAACAATGTGGGGTTAAATGATTATCACGTAAGTGCTACATTCAAGCCAGGCAAAAAAACCAAGTTCATAGCACAAGCACACTATTTTACCTCTAATACGGATATTGCTGGTTTGAGTTCTAAAGATTTAGGTACTGAATTAGATTTAGTGGTTGTTCAGCCATTGATGAAAGGAGTTGTATTTAAAGGAGGGTATTCACAAATGTTTGCCAAAGACGGTCTAAGAGCAGTCAAAGGAGTTCCAAATCCTTCAGGAGCTCAAAACTGGGCTTGGGCAATGTTAGTAATAAAACCTACATTATTTACACATAAAATTGAAACAGCACCAGCTACTGAATAGTACAGTTATTTATTTGTCTTAATTAACTTAGAAAAGTCCAGTATACACCTCCTCATATGGTATATCGGGCTTTTTGCTGTTATCTTTTAACCACTCTCTTAGTAGCAATGTATTTTTCATCGGTAACTTGTACAATATATACGCCGGGTTGTAGGCGGCTTAAATCTATTGAATTAATTCCTGTAACTCCTTTTGTTAGAGTGATTAATTGCCCTAATGCATTATAGACTTCAATAGAATTATTATTAGAAAAGTACTCAGGAATTACAACGTTAATAGTGCCATTTGTCGGATTTGGAGAAACGATAAAATTAGCAATGTAAGATTCTGACGGGGTGCTCAATAAATAGTCAGCGTCCACTTTCTCCATAGCAGCTTTCATATCGGGTAGTGGTCCAATGTGACCTCCTGAGCCCTGAGAGATTCCTGTCGAAATTAACAGGTCTCGAATTTGCACAGGGGTTAAATAATCTTGCGTTTGTGAGTGGTAGTAGCCCTGTAAAACCGCTATACATGAAGCAATAATAGGTGTGGCAGAACTGGTTCCTCTAAAGCAAGAGGTGTACGCTTGGTTGTCGTCTTCTCCAAAAATAGTAACGGTACAAGTTCCGGCAGGATAATCATGACCGTGTTTACTTATTGACCATACTTTTTCTGACCAACCTTGTAGGTTTACTCGATTGCCATAATTGCTAGAGGCTACTTTGTTATGCGCTGTATCTGGCGTTCCTCCACCCACAATTATGGCTCCGGAGTCTCCATATTCCATGTAGGGTTTGTAGCCGTCTGCATCCAAATTAACATTGCCATTTCCTGCGGCCGCTACGATTGTAATACCTGAATCAGAAGCAGCCTTAGTTAATTCCCAAACGATTTTATCGTATTCGGCAGGAACATAGTCTAGTTCCGTAAGTCCAAAAGCTTGCATTTCAAAAATAATGACATCTCCTTTTTTGGACTCTTCAATAGCTCTGGTAATGGCTTGGATTCTGTAAGTGCCTTCCTCATCAGTAAATTCGGGGTAAAATGTAAACTTAGTTGCACTGTGAGCCATTCCAGTTATGCCGAATCCGTTATCGGCTGCATACACAATTCCAGCTACAGCGGTTCCGTGGTTAATCCAGGCTGGGTCAAGGGCTGAGCTAATAGTTAAACCTGTTGCAATTGCGGTGTTTGTATAAGCTAGGTCTTCATGATTAGGATTCATTCCATATTCTATATCTGCAATTGAAATACCCGCTCCAGAATATCCTTTATCCCAAGCGTATTGCATATTTACTCCAGGGTTGCTCTGAATATAGGTTTGATTGGCACTGAAGTCATCGGTTGTTGGGGGGATATCACCACTTGCTAGGGATGGAGGAGGAGGTGTTTTGCCTATAGAAATGTAACAGTATTTAACCTGTTCTAGTTTTTCTAACTCTGATTTTAATGTGTTTACGTCAAGCGTTTCTTGACCTTTTTTATAAACAATAAAAATGTTACTTAGTTTGGTGTATGATTCTTTATTTTTACGCAAAGCGGCTTTTTTACTACAATCTTCAAGGTGTTTCTTTTTGTTTTTTGAAAGATGTATACCCAGTTTAAAACCGATGTTGTATTTTTCTGCTATTGCTTTTAGTTCAGCTATTTCATCCAATATGTTTTCAGTATTCGTGAATGAAACAGTGTGCTCGAAAACAACATAAAAGACAGTTTTTTCTTTTTGAGCATGAGCAAAAGAAAAAGCAATCAAGCAAATAATTAATAGTAGCCTTTTCATAGGATATAGGTTTTTGTGTATCGTTTTTGATTAAAAACAAATGTAGCTTTTTTTATCATAAGAGGATTTGGATATGCTATTTTCTAAGCAAACAAAAACGTATATTTGCAGTCTTGAATAATCAAGGGTGTAATAGATTTAATAAAGTAAGATTTTTGTTATGGTTAATATTGTATTATTTGGTAAACCTGGGTCAGGAAAAGGAACTCAGGCGGAGTTTTTAAAAGAGAAATACAACTTGACGCATATCTCAACAGGGGATGTGTTTCGTTATAATTTAAAGAATAATACAGCTCTAGGTCAATTAGCCAAAACGTATATCGATAAAGGAGATTTAGTGCCTGATGAAGTAACCATCAAAATGCTACAGGACGAAGTAGAAAAAAATGCGAGTACAGAAGGATTTTTGTTTGATGGTTTCCCAAGAACTTTGGCTCAAGCCGACGCGTTAGATTCATTTTTGTCTACCAAAAATTGGGAAGTTACAGGAACGGTTGCTTTGGAAGCGGATGATGAAGTTTTGGTAAAACGTTTGTTAGAAAGAGGAAAGACCAGCGGAAGAGCAGACGATCAAGATGAGGATTTGATTAGAAATCGATACGTGGAGTATAACGAAAAAACAGCTCCACTAATGGATTACTACAAAAAACAAAATAAGTTTTATCCTGTGAACGGTATCGGAACGATTGAAGAAATCACGATGCGTTTGAGTTTAGTTTTGGATGAGTTGATTAAATAATAAAATAGTATTTATCAGATAGAAAAGTAGGATGACGATTTGTTGTCCTACTTTTGTTTTAATTTAGATGTTGAATTAAAAGGTAATAGGGATGACTGAGGGGAATTTCGTAGACTACGTAAAAATATATGTGAAGTCCGGTAAAGGAGGCAAAGGATCTAGTCATTTGCATCGCGAAAAATTTGTGGATAAAGGAGGGCCTGACGGAGGAGATGGAGGACGAGGAGGTCATGTTTATTTGAGAGGTAATTCAAGTTATTGGACACTATTTCACCTAAAATTCAAAAAGCACATTAGAGCGGGTCACGGAGGTGATGGTGGAGGCGACAGAAGTACCGGTGCTGATGGGGAAGATGTGTATATTGATGTGCCTTTAGGAACTATTGTAAGAGATAAGGAAACTAACGAAATTATCACAGAGCTTGTCGAACATGATGAGGTCAAAATGTTGTTGGAAGGAGGAAAAGGAGGTTTAGGGAACTGGAATTTTAGAACCGCTACAAATCAAACACCTCGTTATTCTCAACCTGGGATACCAGCGCAGGAAATGGAGGTGATATTAGAACTAAAAGTATTGGCAGATGTAGGTTTAGTTGGTTTTCCTAATGCAGGTAAATCTACTTTGTTGTCAGTTGTTACAGCCGCAAAACCTAAGATTGCGGATTATCCTTTTACAACTCTGAAACCTAATTTAGGGATTGTATCATATCGTGACTTTAAGTCTTTTGTTATGGCGGATATTCCTGGTATTATTGAAGGAGCTGCCGAAGGGAAAGGCCTAGGGCATTATTTTTTGAGACATATTGAGCGTAATTCGGTATTGTTGTTTTTAGTGCCGGCTGATGCGGACAATATCAAAAAAGAATATGAAATATTGTTGGATGAGTTACGTCGTTATAATCCAGAAATGTTGGACAAAGATCGTCTATTGGTAATCTCAAAGGCGGATATGCTGGATACGGAACTAAAAGCAGAGCTGGAAGAAGAATTAAATAAAGAACTTAAAGGTACGCCGTACCGATTTATTTCGTCAGTGGCTCAACAGGGTTTGCAAGAGTTGAAAGATGAAATTTGGCGTATGTTACATTCGGAATAAAATTGAAAAAGGGAAAGTCAAATACAATCAAAAAAAGTATCAAGGGTATTGTTCTCTTGGTGCTTTTTCCATTTTTGACTTTGGCGCAGACCGATACACTTAGACCGATTGAATTGTTTAGGGCGGATCGATTAGGTGAGGCTCAACGATTGTTTTTGCAGTGGTTAGAGAAAAATCCAAATTCGGAAACTGCTACTAAATATTTAGGGGAAATTGCTGGGCAACGCAAACAATGGAAAGAAGCAGAGGGTTATTTTCAAAAACTTAAACAAGACCATCCTACAACTGCAGATTATCATTTCAAATACGGTGGAGCATTAGCCATGCAAGCCCAAGAGATGAATATCATTTCGGTAGTCTATTATCTTGGAGATATTATAGGAAGTTTTGAAAAAGCCATTCAATATCAACCGAATCATATTGAAGCTCGATGGGCATTGATTGAAGTGTATATTCAGTTGCCAGGAATATTAGGCGGGAGCAGGGAAAAAGCCTGGAAATATGCAGATGAACTGATGGAAATTTCGCCTGTTGATGGCTATTTATCTAAAGGGCATGTGGAAGAATTTTACAAGAATTACGAGTTGGCCGAACAGTATTTTTTAAAAGCGGTAAAAATAAGTGGAGGTAGTAAAAATTCTTATAAAAGATTGATAAGTTTGTATAAGAAGATGAAGGAAGAAGGCAAGGCAGAAGCAATTCGTTTAATTTATAATCAAAAATATTCAAAATAAATGCGTGTACATTTTATAGCAATTGGAGGAAGTGCGATGCATAATTTAGCTTTGGCACTACACCATAAAGGGTATCAGGTAACAGGAAGTGATGATGCGGTTTTTGAGCCTTCTAAATCAAGATTGGCTAAATATGGTTTATTACCCCAAGAGATGGGATGGTTTGCTGATAAGATCACCAAAGATATTGATGCCATCATATTAGGAATGCATGCTAAGCCCGATAATGTGGAGCTGCTTAAGGCACAAGAATTAGGCTTGACTATTTATTCGTATCCCGAGTTTTTGTACGAACAATCCAAAGAAAAAACCAGAGTGGTTATCGGGGGTTCTCATGGTAAGACTACGATTACTTCGATGATTTTACACGTGATGCACTATCACAATATTGCAGTAGATTATATGGTAGGTGCCCAACTCGAAGGTTTTGATACTATGGTGCACTTAACGGAAGAAAATGATTTTATGGTGTTAGAAGGGGATGAGTATCTGTCTTCGCCAATTGATCGTCGACCTAAGTTTCATTTGTATCAACCCAATATTGCTTTAATCAGTGGAATTGCTTGGGATCATATTAATGTGTTTCCGACGTATGATAATTATGTAGAGCAATTTGATATTTTTATTGATAAGATTACCAAAGGAGGTATTTTGATTTATAATGAAGAGGATACCGAAGTAAAAAGAGTGGTTGAGAACAATACCAATCAATTGCGCAAGATTTCTTATCAAACACCCGCTCATAGTATTGAAGACGGGATTACGTACTTAGAAACTTCGGATGGTCCAATGCCGATTGAGGTGTTTGGGAATCATAATTTGAATAATTTGGCTGGAGCCAAATGGATATGCCAAAATATGGGCGTAGATGAAGCTGATTTTTATGAGGCAATTGCTTCTTTCAAAGGAGCTTCTAAACGTTTAGAGAAAATTGGTCAAGCCAAAGGAAAAGTAGCCTATAAAGATTTTGCGCATTCTCCAAGTAAAGTAAAAGCAACTACTCAAGCGGTAAAGAAACAATACAATAATCGTAATGTCATTGCTTGTTTGGAGTTGCATACGTATAGTAGTCTTAATGCTAAATTCTTGAAGGAGTATGAAGGAGCATTAGATGCAGCCGATCAAGCGATTGTATTTTATTCTCCTGATGCGGTAAAGATTAAACAATTACAAGAAGTAACCTATGATCAAATAGCTCAAGCTTTCAAAAGAGATGATTTGATGATTTATACCAACCCTGCTGATTTCAAGAACAAGTTATTTTCAATGGATTTAGACAATTCCGCTTTGGTGTTGATGAGTTCAGGGAATTATGGAGGACTTGATTTCAACGAAGTAAAAGAACTGATAGAAACCTAAGCACCCCAATGTTACATTCCGCCCCAACCATAACCATTAAGGATTGGTCTGAAGAAGACCAACCCCGAGAAAAACTATTGAATAAAGGTGAACGTGCTTTAAGCGATGCTGAGTTAGTTGCCATATTGATTGGCTCAGGTAGTCGAAATGAAAGCGCCGTAGCTTTAAGTCAACGCATTCTCAAAAGTGTTGACAATAATCTCCAAGCTTTAGGGAAATTGTCTTTGAGTCAGCTTATGGAGTTTAAAGGTATCGGTCAAGCCAAAGCCATAACAATTGCTGCTGCCATGGAATTAGGGCGTCGCCGAAAGGATGAAGAACCCAAGCGATTGAGACAAATTACTTCGAGTCAATCCGTGTTTCAGTTGATGCAGCCCATATTAGGAGAATTGCCTCACGAGGAATTTTGGATTATCTATATGAATAATTCCAACAAGGTGATTCGGAAAGAGCAATTAAGTAAAGGGAGTATAACAGGTACGTTAGTAGATGTGCGATTGGTATACAAGATAGCATTGGAGATTTTTGCGACAAGTATTATTCTTTGTCATAATCATCCCTCAGGAAAACTAATGCCCAGCACAGCTGACCGTGAATTAACGCGAAAGCTAAAAGATGCAGGTGAGTGCCTTGACGTGAAAGTTT
This sequence comes from Flavobacteriales bacterium, assembly GCA_020635875.1. Classification (GTDB taxonomy): domain Bacteria; phylum Bacteroidota; class Bacteroidia; order Flavobacteriales; family Flavobacteriaceae; genus Flavobacterium. Next base: position 174,631 of record JACJYY010000002.1, on the reverse strand, counting down.
TAGATCATGTTATTGTAACTCAGCAAGGGTATTATAGTTTTGCGGATGAGGGGGTACTTTAAGGCTTAAGGTGTAAGTAGTAAGTGTTAAGGAGAAAGTAGAAAATTAAATAAGAGCTTTTATAATTTTGTTTCTTTGTTAATATTGGAGCGAAAGAATTAAGAAGTAGTTTAATCGAAGTATTTAATAAAAACATTGATGATGACTCTTTGCTGATGGCATTAAATGGTGTATTTGATGCTATCAATTTTGAGTCGACTTCTCATATTCCAGACAACCACTACAATAATGTTTAGGGACTCAGAATTCAATACCTTTTAGGAAAAGGCAAGTCCAAGATTGGGATGAGATTAAAAATTAGAAGGTTTGACTTAGTGTTTTGTGATACTGAATTAATGCGTTTAAAAGTATTTCCGCATTATCATGACCTCTTATTTTAAGGACAAGTTTTTCCGTTGGGACTGTTTTTCCGTTTTTTATCTTTGGGACATCTATATTGATGTATGCCAACCCTTGTTTCCTCCTTGAAAGATCATGGAAATAGCAGTTAGCACTTAAATCGTACAAAGTGAATTTTGGATTTTTTTCTCCTGACCTTATCACTCTACTTAATTTTAAAATTGGACCTTCAATTGAAGCTTGAAAATTATGAAGTTCATTTTTATTTGTTGCAAACTTGTTAATATAGGTAATAATTATTTGTTGTAATTCATCAATTTTAGTTTCGTGATTTTGAGATGAGTTTTTTTTGGGTTTGTATGTTCCGTTTTCAAATACAACTAATGTTACGTCATTTTTCTTCACAGAATATACGATCCCATCTAACTCATTATACATCTTATATTTGATTTCTTCATTGAGTATTTCAGAGATTATAACATTAAGTGTCTCCCCGTTTGATTTAATTAAAACGTCTTGAGAATAACTAATGAAACTACATAGCAATACAGCTCTCGTAATAAATGATACCATCGTTGAAATTGTTTTCTCAAATATAACAAATCGTTGTCTTAAACCCTAGTTGATTTTTTTTATATTCGAAGATGATTTTCAAACCATGATTCAAACCAAGGACATACGATATAAATATTCTGACGAAGTTATTTTGTCTTTTCCTGATATTTCTTGTGAATCGGGTGAGGCTGTTTTGGTGTTGGGACAGTCTGGTGTAGGGAAGACGACTTTGTTGCATTTGATGGCGGGTTTGTTGTCTATTCAAGAAGGTTCGATTCATGTGGGAGGACAGGAACTGTCTTCTTTTTCGAGTGCATTGCGGGATCAGTTTAGGGGAGAGCATATTGGTTTGATTTTACAACAGTCCTATTTTATCGCTTCATTGAATGTTTTGGACAATGTGGTATTGGGTTCGTATGTTGCTACCAAGAAGAAAGATGTTGTCAAAGCAGAGGAATTGTTGAAACGCTTGGGAGTGTTTGAGCAACGTTCCAAAATGCCTCATGAACTCAGTGTAGGGCAACAACAACGGGTGGCGATTGCGAGAGCCTTAATGAACAATCCTCAATTGGTTTTGGCCGACGAGCCAACATCAGCATTAGATGATGAAAATACTAAAATCGTAAGTCAATTGTTGTTAGAAGTCTGTAAAGAGTACAACAGTACGTTAGTAGTGGTGACGCATGACTCACGATTGAAAGACTATATAGATAATCAAATTGTATTGAGATGATACTAAAGATAGCTTTCAAAAATATCATCACTAAACCGCTCAATACTTTTTTGAGTGTCCTATTATTAAGTGCGAGTATCGGTTTGATTTCGTTGATGATACAATTAAAAGATATTGTTGAGTCGCATTTTGACCATTCTATCAAAGATGTCAATTTAGTTATGGGGGCTAAAGGAAGTCCTTTGCAATTGATATTGTCTGCGGTATATCAGATGGATTCTCCTACAGGTAATATTTCCTATGCAACAGCACAGAAATGGATGAAGCATCCTTTTATCAAAAAGGCTGTGCCACTGGCTTATGGAGATAATTATCGAGGCTATAAAATAGTAGGTTCAACTCAGGATTACATTAATTTATACAAAGCCCAATTAGAAGAAGGACATTTATTTGAAAAGGAATTTGATGTTGTCGTTGGAAGCCAAATCGCCAAAACGTTAGACTTAAAAATTGGAAGTCAGTTTGAAGGGATACATGGAGAAAGCGCTGAAGGAGAAGTACATCATGGTAAACCTTATACTGTGGTAGGTGTCCTTGAGCCGTCCTATACGGTTTTGGATCAATTGATTGTTTGTTCGATTGCTAGTGTTTGGGAATCACATGAAGAACACGATAATGAAGAGGAGACTCATAATCACAGTTACGAATCTCATGACCATGCAGAACACGATCACAATGATGAAGGACATCACCATCATCACGAAGAAGAGGTAAAACAAGAAAGAGAAATTACAGCCGTTCTTTTACAGGTGAAAAATAAAATGGCCTATATCAGTTTGCCTCGTTTTGTGTCCGAAAACACAGATATGCAAATCGCTTCTCCTGCTATTGAAACCAATCGTTTGTTTTCGTTATTGGGAGTAGGAGTGGAGACCATTGCGGGTATTGCCTATGGAATAATGTTAATTGGGGGGATAAGTATATTCATCTTTTTATTTCACATGATTCGGGAGAAACGCTATGAATTTGCATTGTTGCGTACGCTGGGGGCTTCACGTATTCAATTGTTTGGAATGGTGTTAGTGCAAAGTGTTGTGATTGCTATAATTGGGTTCTTTATTGGCAGTGTTTTGAGTCGTTTGGGATTATACTATTTAATTTCATCTGAAGAAAACGTGAAGTTATCCGTAGAGAATATCTATCAAATCAGAATTGTCGAAGAAAGTGCATTGTTACTTTCAACTTTGGCTATAGCCATATTGGCAGCATTTTTGCCTGCGATTAAGGCATACAGAATCTCGATTTCTAAAACATTGGCTCATGCGTAGGGTACTCATTATGTTTATACTGGTTCCGTTTCTCTTTTCTTTTTCTGCAAAGGAAAGTAAAAGCTTTGTTGGGGGCAGTCAGAATACATCGCCTGATACTTTGAGTTGGACATTGTTAGGTCGTATTAAATTTGTGACTAAACCCGATAAAATTTATGGTCAGATTGAATGGCCTCAAGTCAATCAACAACTAAAAGCAACTCAAGGAAAACAAATTGTCATGAGTGGTTTTATAATTCCAATTGATAATGAATCGTATGCTTTAAGCAAAAGTGTTTTTGCTTCTTGTTTTTTCTGTGGAAAAGCCGGTCCAGAAACGATTATGGGGATAAAATTCAGAGACCCAAGTATTCGATTAAAGACAGATACGTACGTTTCTCTCAAAGGTAAATTCCGATATAATGAAAAGAATGTCGATGATTGGATTTATCACATCGAAGATGCTGTGATTATCGATAGGCCTTAATCTGTGTTTTCTTTTTCAGGAAATCGAACCCCCTGTGGTAGTGGTTCACAATAGGATTTGTTGACTATCTTTTTTCTCATAGCAGGTTTATCAGTGAAATGTCTAGAGATGTTTTGAATTATATTTGTGTAATCATCAACTATTTTGCCATCTTTAATTTCCTCGTGGTAAAAGACTTTAATTGATCTACAATTCTCATGCTCAAAGATGGTCTTTAGAAGTGTTCGGTCAGAAAGTCCACAAGAGTGCCCCATTATGTATACTTGAAACTTTTGAGAATCGATATAATTAAGTGCGTTCTTATAGCTTTCATTTTGAAGATACTGAAATGACTTAAAGTTTTTTAGATATTCGTTGTCGTTCAAATTCTCTATTAGGGAATAATTCTCATCCATTTCATCTCCGTAACCGAAATTAATGCTGGGATTAGATTCATCAATTACTCCATGGATGTTATTACTGTAAATATTTTTTATGGATTTTATATAAGAAATAGGAGTGTTAGTGTAATTGAAGTTTAAAATATAGGAGTGTTTAGGTAAGTATGTTTTTGTGTCTCCCTTTTCTTCAAGGAAGAAAGCTTTTATTTCATCAATATCGGTTTTATTTGTAAACTCTCTTTCTATGTTCTTATTGTTAAATATAGAATGTGGTTTAAAAAACTCATAAATCTTCCTCCAATCATTATTTGTAGTCTGTGATGAAGTGAGGTCGTATTTGTTTTTTACATTTTCTAATAAATGATGATTTAAGAGAGATTTGATTTGTTCAAATTCTTCATTTAGTTCAGAGACTGAGAACCTTCGATTTGCCTTTTGTGTTGGGATTAATGTTAATTCTTTATAGTATTCATCTTCTACGTCAACCCACTTCTTGATACTTGCTGTTGAGCATATATCTCGGAAGAATGAGTTCTTAAATTTAAATATATCAACATTGTTGGCTTTGTCTTTGCAACTAATACCTGGCCAATTTATGCATTCAAGACTATACTCTTTGGCGTATTTTGATAAATTCGTTTTGAAATCATCATAGCTATTGATTTTTCCGTAATCGAAAACGCCTTCGTATTTGGGATTTAAATAAATGAGTTTTTGATAACTCGTTGTTTGATATTTGTTTTTTACATCTTTCCAAAAGGAATCAAGAAAGTCAAGATAAGAAGTAGGTAGACTATGTGCCTTGTCGAAACCATTCCCAATAATTATCAGTTTATTCATATTGATTAATAATCGTAAGTATTTCCCCATTTCTTTTTGAGGTTTTCTTTGATTTCTTTTTCACGTGCATTATCTCCCGGTTCAAATAGTCGACTACCCTTGATTTCATCAGGCATATAATCTTGTTCTACAAAATTGCCAGGGTAATTATGAGAGTACATGTATTCTTTTCCGTAGCCCAATTCCTTCATGAGTTTAGTTGGTGCATTACGCAAATGTAAAGGAATAGATAAATCTCCCGTTTCCTTTACTAGTTGTTGGGCTTGATTAATAGCCGAATAGGCTGCATTGCTCTTAGGAGAAGTAGCCAAATAAATCACACATTGACTTAAAATGATTCTCGATTCAGGGTAGCCTATTGTTGTGACGGCCTGGAAGGTGTTGTTAGCCATAATGAGTGCCGTTGGATTGGCTAAACCAATATCCTCAGAGGCTAAAATCAATAAACGACGAGCAATAAACTTCACATCCTCACCACCTTCAATCATTCTGGCTAGCCAATAAACCCCTGCATTGGGATCCCCACCACGTATGGATTTGATAAAAGCGGAAATTATGTCATAGTGCTGTTCTCCAGTTTTGTCGTATAGTACGGTATTTTTTTGGATGACATCCAAAACCTTTTGATTGGTTATTACGACGTCTTTATCTCCAAAGGTGTTGATCACCAATTCAAAAGCATTGAGCAGTTTTCTTCCGTCTCCACCTGATATTCGTAAAAGCGCTTCCGTTTCCTGAATGTCAATTTTTTTGGTTTTGAGTATGATGTCTATTTTACAGGCGCGATCCAATAGTTGCAATAAGTCTTCTTTGCCGAAAGGGTTAAGCGTGTAGACTTGACAACGCGATAATAAAGCGGGAATCACTTCAAAACTTGGATTTTCGGTTGTAGCTCCTATAAGCGTAATGATGCCACGTTCAACGGCTGACAACAAAGAATCCTGTTGGGATTTACTGAATCGGTGAATCTCATCAATAAACAGAATAGGGTTCTTAGTACTGAAAATATCGTTGCTCTTTTTTGCTTTTTCAATGACATCTCTAATGTCTTTGACACCACTGTTGATGGCACTTAGGATGTAAAATGGTCGATTAGACTCATGAGAGATAATTTCTGCCAAAGTCGTTTTTCCTGTACCTGGTGGTCCCCAAAATATCAAAGAAGGAATTACACCCCTACTTATTTGTTGGGTCAAAGAACCAGTTGCTCCTACCAAATGTTGCTGACTAATATAGTCTTCTAATTTTTTAGGTCTGATTCTTTCGGCTAAAGGGGCATCAATATTCTGTTCCATTGCTCAAATGTAATTAATTACTTTTGAAAAGAGAGTAGCTGACAATATTTCCTTTTCTTGTTTTTTGGAGGGGTTTTTGAAAGTTTTGGTTAAAATTATTTTGATGAACGATACGAAAGAATTACACTTTTCCAATTCAGTTATTGCTGTCCCTTTATTATTTGTGTTAAGCTTATGGGTTGTGTTTTGGTTGGAAGTGAAACTCGGTATACGTTTTTCTAACTACGGAATTTATCCTCAACAATTGTCTGGCCTTAGAGGAGTGTTATTGAGTCCTTTTATTCATGGTGATATTGCCCATTTATACAATAATTCATTACCGTTGTTGGTATTGCTAGCAGCATTGCGTTATTTTTATAAAGAAGATACTTTTTGGGTAATAGGTCTAGGGATTATCAGTTCAGGTTTGATTACATGGATTATAGGAAGACCTTCATACCATATAGGTGCTAGTGGTTTGATTTATGTCTTGGTTAGCTTTATCTTTTTTAAAGGTGTTAAGAGCAAGCATTATCGTCTTGTAGCTCTTTCTTTATTTGTGGTAATGGTGTATGGAGGTTTGGTGTGGTATATTTTTCCAAGTGTGCAGAGTCACATTTCATGGGAAGGACACTTAGGAGGTTTTATTACGGGTTTCGTTTTTAGTTTTATTTTTAAATCCGTTTCGGTCAATAACGATCGCAAGTATGAGTGGGAACAAGAGGACTATGATCCCAGTCAAGATCGATTCATGCAACACTTTGATGAAAAAGGAAACTTTATTGAATTGCCTGAGCAAACCACCACGGGAGAAGTAGAAGTAACCTATGATTTTAAACCGAAAGAAACCGAAGATTAAGACTGTTGTCTTACGGCCTCGTACAAGAAAGCACCACAAGCCACCGATACATTCAATGAACCAATACTGCCAAACATGGGTAATTTTGCCTTTTCTGAAACAATCTTTAGAACTGACGGGTTAACACCTTTATCTTCTGAGCCCATTACAATGGCAACAGGTTTGTTAAAATCAACCTCGTATAGCGTTTTTTCTGTTTTTTCTGTAGCAGCAATTACATTGACCTCAGAGGACTGAAGGAAAAAGATAGCATCTTTGATATGATCTACTTTACAAATAGGAATATTGAAAACAGCTCCTGCTGACGTTTTAACGGTATCTCCATTTACTGGTGCAGATCCGTGTTTTTGAACGATAATCCCAGATACTCCTGTGCATTCTGCGGTACGGATGATAGCTCCAAAATTGCGGGCATCAGACAGTTGGTCTAAAATTAGGAATATTGGTTTTTTAGTAATGCTAAAAGCGGCTTCAACCATTTTTTCAATAGTCACAAATGAAATTGGAGAAATGGTAGCCACTGCTCCTTGGTGATTTTTGGAAGTCAGACGGTTTAATTTTTCGGCAGGAACGTACGAAAAGTTGATGCTATTTTTTTTAAGACTTTTTAATAGTTCATTTTTTAATTCACTCTGACCGTCTTTTTGAACAAATACTTTGTCAATTGTCTTTTTGGCATCAATTGCTTCAAGAATGGCTCGTGTGCCAAATATTTGATTTTCTTTTTCCATGTTGCAAATATAGAATAAAGAGTGGCTCAAATACCTGTTGTTTAAAAAGAACTTTTGTATCCCACATGAACGATAGAGTTACTGATGTTGATTGGATTAGTATCTGTTGATCCATTGGCGTAGATTAATTGCATCAATCCGCTCTTTGAGGCAATACCTAAGCCTAGTCCAAAACTCTTAAAGGAGGTTGATTTTTGAATGGTTACATCGTTAGCAAAACCATAGTCAATAATGGAGTGAATATAACTGTTCTCTGAAAAGTAAAATCGGTATTCGGTCATTAGATTATGTACTTGGTTCGCTTGCAGTGTATTTTCATTAAATCCTCGAATCGAATTTAATCCGCCAAATCGATACAATTCATTGGTGAGTACGGAGGGGCTTCTCAATCCAAAGTTTTCTGTGGAAAGACAAATGGCATGTTTGGGATGTAATAAGAAGTTTTTGGACAACAAAAGACTTAATTTTTGTTGAGAGGCAGAATGAGAGTTGGTTTTTCGACTACCTGCCCCTACCGTTAGTTGTAGGGAGTAATTGTCTAATTCGGGTTTTTGTGCGAAGTTTTTTTGCTTGATAAAACTCGATGTAATGAAACTATTGGAGTAATCCTTAATCGTGTTAATTGTATTGGTTAGAGTGGCAGACTGATTAGATTCATATCCTATAGATAATTCGGTGAAAAAATTGATGTGATAACCTAAATCGGTGGTTAATTTGGTGTTCTGAAATTTCTGATCTTCAGAAAATAGTTCAATACAGCCTTTTAACCCAAGAGGGCTACTAAACAAATAAGGTAACCCTATTTTTGCTCGAAAAGTTTTTTGTGCACTACCGTTATCTTTCCAATATAATGATAGCTTTTCTCCATTATGGAAAGGATTTATCAATTCTAAATCTACATATCCGTTTAATGTGGCTTTATTAGAATCGTCTGTGACTAACCCAACAAAACCATCAAATCGATTGGCTTTTTTTTTCTGTATATATAAGTATACTGTTGTTGAGTCTTGCAAGAATAATATCTCAGGTTTTTTGGTACTTGTAATAAAAGGAATGACTGATAGATCTGATTGGATTTGAGTGATGGCTTTTTGCGAAAAGAGAGTATTCTTGTATTTTCTTTCGATATTTTTCCGGTAGTTGTGAGGAAATTTTTCGTACCCTTTGTAAACAAAATTATTGATATGCCTTTTGGATTTGAGGTTAATGGTTAATTGAGCGAAAAGAGTGTCTTGTTTTATTTTGATTTGTTGTAGTTTGACTTCAGAAAAGTTGTATCCATTTTGATCTAATTTTTGTGTGATATTGCCTAGTAAATCAGGAATGGTGTGACTCGGAATGATCCATTTTTTTTTTTGTATGTAGCTTTGTGTTTCTTCAGTAGCATCAAGTGTTAATTGAGCAAATTTGATGTGTTGGTGTAATGCTGTTTTTTTGAAAATAGTGTCGTTTATGATTGAATCTTTAAGTGTGTGCACCAAAAAATACCCTTCGTGTTGCAATTTGTTGATGATGTGATCGTAAGCCGAATTTAAGTCAGAACGGGACGAAAATAGTGAGTCGTTTTGATGCCGAGATAAGATGTGTTGTTCGTTTTTGGAAGTTCCAACAATGCGTAAATGAAGTTTTTGCCCTAGCGAAAACTGAACAAAAAATAATAGTGTTGCAATGAAAAGGAATTTTGAAGAAATCAAAATATGATAGTCTATTGATGCGGATGTAAAAAAACAAAAAGTTTGTTGAGCATTAGTTATGGTTGTTAAAAATATTGAAAATAAGTTATTTAGGTGTTGTATTGTTGGAAATTAATTATACATTTGCAGTCCCCAAAATTGGGGGAAGTATAAATACATAAGAAATATTCAATAATTATTATGCCAACAATTCAACAATTAGTAAGAAAAGGGAGAGTCCAGATAACTAAGAAGAGTAAATCGGCTGCTTTGAATTCTTGTCCTCAAAGAAGAGGGGTATGTACGCGTGTGTACACCACTACACCAAAAAAACCTAACTCTGCAATGCGTAAAGTTGCAAGGGTGCGTTTGACAAATGGTAAAGAGGTGAATGCTTATATCCCAGGAGAAGGACATAATCTTCAAGAGCACTCGATAGTATTAGTTAGAGGAGGAAGGGTTAAAGATTTGCCAGGTGTTAGGTATCATATTGTTAGAGGTGCGTTAGATACAGCCGGGGTTTCTGGTCGTACACAACGTCGTTCTAAATATGGTGCTAAGCGTCCAAAACCAGGTCAAGCACCTGCACCAGCAAAGAAAAAATAGTTTTAACTGTATAAACAGAAGTAATGAGAAAAAGAAAAGCGAAAAAAAGACCTCTGTTGCCAGACCCAAGATTTAACGATCAATTGGTAACACGTTTCGTTAATAATTTGATGTGGGACGGTAAAAAATCAACCGCATTTAAAGTTTTTTATGATGCTATTGATATAGTAGAGTCAAAAAAACAAGACGAAGAAAAAACTTCGTTAGAGTTGTGGAAAGATGCATTGTCTAATGTTATGCCTCATGTTGAGGTGAGAAGCAGAAGAGTAGGTGGGGCTACATTCCAAATTCCAATGCCGATTCGTCCGGATAGAAAGATTTCAACAGCAATGAAGTGGTTGATTTCATATTCTAGAAAAAGAAATGAGAAATCTATGGCTGCGCGCTTAGCTTCAGAAATTTTAGCTGCTGCTAAAGAAGAAGGAGCTGCTGTTAAGAAAAGAATGGATACTCATAAGATGGCGGAGGCTAACAAAGCATTTTCACACTTTAGATTCTAAGAAATGGCAAGAGATCTTAAATATACTAGAAATATTGGTATTGCTGCGCACATTGATGCGGGTAAAACCACTACTACTGAGCGTATTTTATACTACACTGGTAAATCGCACAAGATAGGTGAGGTTCATGATGGTGCTGCGACGATGGACTGGATGGAGCAAGAGCAAGAAAGAGGTATTACAATTACTTCGGCTGCTACAACTTGCGAATGGCAGTTTCCTTTAGAAAACGGAAAAGCTACTGAAGATACTAAAGGATATCACTTTAATATTATCGATACTCCGGGTCACGTTGATTTTACCGTAGAGGTAAACCGTTCGTTGAGAGTATTGGATGGTTTAGTTTTCTTGTTTAGTGCAGTTGATGGTGTTGAGCCGCAATCTGAAACAAACTGGAGATTAGCTGATAACTATAAAGTGCCAAGAATTGGTTTCGTTAATAAAATGGACCGTCAAGGGGCTAACTTTTTAGCAGTGTGTCAACAAGTTAAGGATATGTTGAAATCTAACGCCGTGCCAATTGTATTAAACATTGGTGACGAGGCTGATTTTAAGGGTGTTGTTGATTTGGTGAAAAACAGAGCTATCGTATGGCATGACGAAACTCAGGGAGCAACATTTGATGTGATTGATATTCCTGAGGATATGAAAGAGGAAGCCAGAAAATACCGTTCAATTTTAATCGAGGAGGTTGCTGGTTATGACGAGGAGTTGTTAGAAAAATTCATGGAAGATGAAGATTCAATCACAGAAGAAGAGGTGCATGCTGCCTTAAGAGCTGCTGTGATGGATATGGCTATCATTCCAATGATTTGCGGTTCTTCGTTTAAGAATAAAGGAGTTCAGTTCTTGTTGGATGCGGTATGTCGTTACTTGCCTTCTCCAGTAGATAAAGAAGGTATTATCGGAACAAATCCAGAAACTGGAGCAGAAGTTATTCGTAAGCCAGATGTAAAAGAACCATTTGCTGCATTGGCATTTAAGATTGCTACAGATCCATTCGTAGGTCGTTTGGCTTTCTTTAGAGCGTATTCAGGTCGCTTAGATGCGGGTTCTTATATTTTAAACAACCGTTCTGGTAAAAAAGAAAGAATTTCGCGTATTTACCAAATGCACTCTAATAAACAAAATCCAATTGAATTTATTGAAGCTGGAGATATTGGAGCTGCTGTTGGGTTTAAGGACATCAAGACTGGTGATACTATGTCAGATGAAAAACATCCAATAGTTTTAGAAAGTATGGTTTTCCCAGATCCTGTAATCGGGGTGGCAATCGAGCCTAAAACTAAAGCGGACGTAGATAAGATGGGTATGGCTTTGGCTAAGTTAGCTGAGGAGGATCCAACATTTACAGTGAGAACTGATCATGCTTCTGGACAGACTATTATTTCTGGTATGGGTGAGCTTCACTTGGAGGTTTTGATTGATCGTATGAAGCGTGAATTTAAAGTAGAGGTAAATCAAGGAGAGCCACAGGTAGAGTACAAAGAGGCTGTTACAAGAAACGCAGATCACAGAGAGGTGTACAAGAAACAATCGGGTGGACGTGGTAAGTTCGCTGATATCGTATTTACTATAGGTCCAGCTGATGAGGTGGATGGTAAGACACCAGTTGGTTTACAGTTTGTGAATGAGGTTAAAGGTGGTAACATTCCTAAAGAATACGTTCCAAACGTTGAAAAAGGTTTCAAAGATGCGATGAAAGAAGGGCCTTTGGCTGGTTACGAAGTAGACAGTATTAAGGTTACTCTTAAAGATGGATCTTTCCATGCGGTGGATTCGGACGGTCTTTCGTTTGAATTGGCAGCTAAATTGGGATATAAGGCAGCGGCTAAAGCGGCAGGGGCTGTTATTCTTGAGCCTATCATGAAATTGGAGGTATTAACTCCAGAGGAAAACATGGGTGATATTGTTGGTGACTTAAACAGAAGAAGAGGGCAAGTTAATAACATGGATGATAGAGCTGGTTCTAAAGTAGTTAAAGCGAGCGTTCCATTATCTGAAATGTTTGGTTATGTAACGACATTGAGAACACTATCTTCGGGTAGAGCGACTTCTACAATGGAGTTTTCACACTATGCTGAAACACCAGCTAATATTGCTGCTGAAGTAATTAAAAAAGCGAAAGGAAACGAATAATCTTATAGATCATGAGTCAAAAAATCAGAATTAAATTAAAATCATACGATCATGCATTAGTGGATAAATCTGCTGAGAAGATTGTAGGTTCAGTTAAAACAACTGGAGCTGTTGTAAGAGGGCCGATTCCTTTGCCAACACAAAAGAAAATTTTTACAGTTTTACGTTCACCACACGTAAACAAGAAGTCAAGAGAGCAATTCGAGATTAGTTCTTATAAGAGATTGCTAGACATCTATAGTTCTTCTTCAAAAACGATTGATGCGTTGATGAAGTTAGAATTGCCAAGTGGGGTTGAAGTAGAAATTAAAGTATAAGTAATAAATAATAATTAAATATATGTCTGGGTTAATAGGTAAAAAGATAGGCATGACCAGTATTTTCGGTGAAGATGGTAAAAATATACCATGTACTGTTATCGAATTAGGGCCATGCGTAGTTACCCAAGTCAGAACCAAAGAGGTTGACGGGTATGAAGCGTTACAACTTGGTTTCGATGACAAGACAGAGAAAAATGCTTCTAAAGCTGATGTAGGTCATTTTAAGAAAGCAAACACTTCTGTTAAAAGAAAGGTCGTTGAATTCAAGTATTTTACAACAGAGCATAATCTAGGAGATGTGCTTACTGTTGAATTGTTTAAAGAAGGTGAGTATGTTGATGTGGCTGGAGTTTCCAAAGGAAAAGGATACCAAGGTGTTGTTAAACGTCATGGTTTTGGAGGGGTTGGTCAGTCTACACATGGACAACATAACCGATTAAGAGCTCCAGGTTCGATTGGTGCATCATCTTATCCATCAAGAGTATTTAAAGGGATGAGAATGGCTGGACGTATGGGAGGTGAAACAGTTAAAGTTCAAAACCTTAGAGTTTTAAAAGTGGTTGCAGATAAAAACCTATTAGTGGTTAATGGTTGCGTACCGGGTCATAAAAACTCTTATGTAATTGTTGAGAAATAATGGAAGTAAAAGTATTAGATAAATCAGGTAAGGATACTGGTAGAAAAGTTAATCTTTCAGATTCAGTATTCGGAATAGAGCCGAATAACCATGCTATTTATTTAGATGTTAAGCAGTACTTGGCTAATCAACGTCAAGGAACACATAAGGCTAAAGAAAGAGCTGAGATTGCTGGTAGTACCAGAAAAATCAAAAAGCAAAAGGGTACGGGTACGGCAAGAGCAGGAAGTGTAAAGTCTCCTGTGTTTAAAGGAGGAGGTCGCGTATTTGGACCAAGACCTAGAAGCTATTCCTTCAAATTGAACAAATCGTTAAAAAAGTTAGCTAGAAAGTCTGCGTTTTCGCAAAAAATGAAAGAATCTAACTTAATTGTAGTTGAAGATTTCAATTTTGATAAGCCAAATACTAAGGAATTTGTTAGTGTTTTAAAGGCTTTGGGGCTAAATGATAAAAAATCAATGTTTGTGTTTGGTGAGTCAAATAAAAACGTATATTTGTCGTCGCGTAATTTGACAGGTGTTAATGCAATAACATCGACTGAATTAAGCACTTACGAGATTTTGAATACAAATAGTCTTGTTTTATTGGAGAGTTCATTAGGTTCAATTGAAGCTAATTTAAGTTAAGAGTATTATGAGTGTAATAATTAAACCTATAATCACTGAGAAAGCAACTGGTCAATCAGAATTGACTAATTGCTATTCTTTTTATGTGAATACCAAGGCGAACAAGATTGAGGTGAAAGATGCAGTTGAAGCTCAATATGGTGTTTCTGTCTTGAAAGTAAATACTTTAATCGAGAATCCTGTGCGTACTACGAAGTATACAAAGGATGGGATAATTAAAGGGAAGTCAAACGTGATGAAAAAGGCGTTTGTTTATCTAAAAGAAGGTGAAGAAATAGATTTTTATAATAATATCTAATTTATAGAATGTCAGTTAGAAAATTAAAACCGGTAACCCCAGGGCAGCGTTTTAGAGTTGTTAATGGCTTTGACTCCATTACAACTGATAAGCCGGAGCGTAGTTTGTTGGCTCCGAAAAAAAGGTCTGGTGGTAGAAACAGTCAAGGAAAAATGACAATCCGCTATGTTGGTGGGGGTCACAAAAAGAGATACAGAATAATTGACTTTAAGAGGTTAAGACACGGTGTGTCTGCTGAAGTAAAGTCGATTCAATATGATCCAAATAGATCTGCGTTTATTGCGTTGATAGAGTATGTGGATGGTGAAAAATCTTACATCATTGCACAAAATGGGCTTAAGGTAGGAGATTCTGTAGTTTCGGGTGCAGATGCTTTGCCTAATATTGGTAATACAATGCCGTTAAGTAAAATTCCATTAGGTACTATTATTTCTTGTATCGAGTTGCATCCTGAGCAAGGAGCGGTGATTGCAAGAAGTGCAGGTACTTTTGCTCAATTGATGGCAAGAGAAGGGAAATATGCGACAGTAAAAATGCCTTCAGGAGAGGTGCGTATGATATTGTTGACTTGTTCTGCAGCTATTGGAGCGGTTTCAAATTCTGATCATCAATTGTTGGTGTCTGGTAAAGCAGGTAGATCTAGATGGTTGGGTAGAAGACCAAGAACGAGACCAGTGGCAATGAACCCTGTTGATCATCCTATGGGTGGTGGTGAAGGACGTTCGTCTGGAGGTCATCCAAGATCAAGAGCGGGTATTCCAGCTAAAGGATATAGAACACGTTCTAAGAACAATCCGAGTACTAAGTATATTGTAGAACGTAGAAAGAAATAATAGTAGAATATGGCACGTTCATTAAAAAAAGGACCTTTTGTTCATTATAAATTAGAGAAGAAAGTTCAAGCAAATGTTGAAGGAGGAAATAAGGCGGTTATTAAGACATGGTCTAGGGCTTCTATGATTACTCCAGATTTTGTTGGTCAGACTATCGCTGTTCACAACGGACGTCAGTTTGTCCCAGTATATGTTACTGAGAATATGGTAGGTCATAAGTTAGGTGAGTTTTCTCAGACAAGATCTTACAGAGGTCATGCTGGACAGAAAAATAAAGGTAAAAAATAATTGAGTTATGGGAGTTCGTAAAAGAGAAAGAGCGAATAAAATTAAAGAAGCAAATAAGACTGTTGCGTTCGCTAAGTTGAATAACTGCCCTACTTCGCCAAGAAAGATGCGTTTAGTTGCCGACTTGGTTAGAGGTCAAAAAATTGAAAACGCTCTAAATATTTTGAAGTTTAATTCTAAGGAAGCTTCTAGAAGATTAGAGAAATTACTTTTGTCTGCAATTGCTAATTGGCAAGCTAAAAACGAAGATTCAAATATTGAGGAGGCGTCTTTAATTGTTAAAGAGATAAGAGTGGATGGTGGAGCTATGTTAAAGAGATTAAGACCAGCCCCACAAGGTAGAGCACATAGAATACGTAAAAGATCAAATCATGTTACTTTGGTTTTAGGATCTGAAGTTAAAACCGAAAGCAAATAATCATAAGTATGGGACAAAAGACTAATCCGATTGGAAATAGACTAGGAATTATCAGAGGATGGGAATCTAACTGGTATGGAGGAAATGATTATGGTGATAAATTGGCTGAAGATGACAAAATTAGAAGATATGTTCATGCTCGTTTGTCAAAGGCTAGTGTATCTAGAATTATTATTGAAAGAACTTTAAAACTTGTAACCGTTACTATCACTTCTGCTAGACCTGGTATTATTATCGGGAAAGGTGGTCAAGAGGTAGACAAGTTGAAAGAGGAGCTTAGAAAGATTACAGATAAGGAGATTCAAATCAACATTTTTGAGATCAAAAGACCTGAGTTAGATGCGTTTCTTGTAGCACAAAGTATTGCAAGACAAATCGAAGGTCGTATTTCTTATCGTAGAGCAATTAAAATGGCTATTGTTGCTGCTATGCGTATGAATTCTGAGGGAATAAAAGTGCAAATTTCAGGGCGTTTGAATGGTGCTGAGATGGCAAGATCGGAATCGTTTAAAGAAGGTAGAATTCCTCTATCTACTTTTAGAGCTGATATCGACTATGCACTTGCTGAAGCTCATACTACTTATGGTAGATTAGGGGTTAAGGTATGGATTATGAAAGGCGAGGTTTACGGAAAAAGAGATTTATCTCCATTAGTAGGTATGTCTGCTAAGACCAGTGAAAAGGGAGGGAAGAAAAGACCTTCTACTCGTAAAAGAAAGTAATTTTTTAAAGAAAAGGAAAGAAAATGTTACAGCCTAGAAAAACGAAATATCGTAAGGTACAGAAGGGTAGAATGAAAGGTCTAGCCCAAAGAGGTTCACAACTTTCAAATGGAATGTTTGGTGTTAAATCATTGGATTCTACGTTCTTAACTTCTCGTCAGATTGAGGCAGCACGTATTGCGGCAACTCGTTATATGAAGAGGGAAGGTCAATTATGGATTAATGTATTTCCGGACAAACCGATTACTAAAAAGCCTTTAGAGGTTCGTATGGGTAAAGGTAAAGGTAATGTGGAATACTGGGTAGCTATAGTTAAGCCAGGTAGAATTATTTTTGAAATTGCAGGTGTACCTGTTGATGTTGCAAAAGAGGCTTTACGTTTAGCAGCTCAAAAATTACCTGTAAAAACTAAATTCGTCGTTTCAAGAGACTTCGTACAATAATTAAGGAATTATGAAACAGTCAGAAATTAAAGGATTATCTACAGCTGATTTAAAAAGCAAATTAGAGGAATTAAAGGGGAATTATGCGAGTTTAAAATTAGCTCACGGAATTTCTCCAATCGAAAACCCTCTTCAGTTGAGAACTATTAGGAGAACTGTTGCTCGTTTGTCAACAGAATTAGCAACTAGAGACTAATAAAGTATTTTTCAATTCATGGAAAAGAGAAATTTAAGAAAAGAAAGAATCGGTGTGGTTACTAGTAACAAAATGGAGAAATCTATTGTTGTTTCTGAAACAAAAAGAGTAAAGCACCCTATGTACGGTAAATTCGTACTAAAGACTAAAAAATATGTTGCTCATGATGAAAAGAATGATTGTAACATAGGTGATACAGTAAGAATAAGTGAAACACGTCCTCTTAGCAAATCAAAATGCTGGAGACTTGTTGAAATCCTAGAAAGAGCTAAATAATTATGGTACAACAAGAATCAAGACTTAGAGTTGCTGATAACACTGGTGCTAAAGAAGTTTTAGTTATTCGTGTATTAGGTGGAACAAAGAGAAGATACGCTTCTATCGGTGATAAGATTGTAGTTAGTATTAAGGAATCTTCTCCAAACGGTAGTATGAAGAAAGGGCAAGTTTCTACAGCTGTTGTAGTAAGAACCAAAAAAGAAGTAAGACGTCCAGACGGATCTTACATCAGATTTGATGACAACGCTTGTGTGCTTTTGAATCCTGCTGGTGAAATGAAGGGAACGCGCGTATTTGGTCCTGTTGCTAGAGAGTTGCGTGACAAGCAGTTTATGAAAATAGTATCATTAGCACCTGAGGTGCTTTAATTAAAAGATTTGATATGTTAAAGTTAAAAATTAAATCTGGAGACAAAGTAAAAGTAATTGCTGGTGATCATAAGGGATCTGAAGGAGTAATACTTTCAGTACTTCGCGAAAAGAACAAGGCTATTGTTGAGGGGGTAAACATGGTTTCTAAACACACAAAACCAAGTGCAAAAAATCCTCAAGGTGGTATTATTAAAAAGGAAGCACCTATTCATATCTCTAATTTATCTTTAGTTACTAAAGGCGGAGAGGCAACTCGTGTAGGGTACAGAGTTGAAGGAGATAAGAAAGTAAGGTATTCTAAAAAATCAAACGAAATATTATAGTTATGTCTTATATACCTAGACTTAAAGAGGAATATAACAGTAAAGTTATATCGGCTTTGAAATCTGAATTTGGTTACAAGAATGTAATGCAAGTTCCAAAGTTGGAGAAAATAGTATTGAGCCGTGGAGTTGGGGCAGCAGTTTCTGATAAGAAATTGATTGATTATTCAGTTGATGAGTTTACCAAAATTACTGGTCAAAAAGCGGTATCTACATTGTCTAAAAAGGACGTTGCTTCTTTTAAATTAAGAAAAGGAGTTCCAATTGGGGTTAAAGTTACCCTTAGAGGTGAAAAAATGTACGAGTTTTTAGATCGTTTTGTTACGACTGCTTTACCACGTGTTAGAGATTTCAACGGAATTAAATCGACTGGATTTGATGGTAGAGGAAACTATAATTTGGGTGTAGAGGAGCAAATTATTTTCCCTGAAATTGATATTGATAAAATCAATAAAATTTCTGGATTAGATATCACATTTGTAACTTCTGCGAGCACAGATAAGGAAGCAAAATCATTATTATCAGAACTAGGTTTACCTTTTAAAAAGAATTAAGTTATGGCTAAAGAATCAATGAAAGCCCGTGAGGTGAAGAGACAAAAATTGGTTGACAAGTATGCTGAAAAAAGAAAGGCTTTAAAAGAAGCAGGTGATTATGCAGGTTTACAAAAGTTGCCGTTAAACTCTTCTCCAGTACGTTTACATAACAGATGTAAATTAACTGGTCGTCCAAAAGGATATATTCGTCAATTTGGTATTTCTCGTGTTAAGTTCAGAGAGATGGCAAATCAAGGTTTGATTCCAGGAGTTAAAAAATCTAGTTGGTAATTTTCAAAATAAAAGAATAATGTATACAGATCCTATTGCAGATTATTTAACAAGACTTAGAAATGCTATTAGAGCAAATCATAAAGTAGTTGAAGTACCTGCGTCAAAATTAAAAAAAGAAATTACTAAGATTTTATTTGATCAAGGTTATATTTTGAGTTATAAATTCGATGATTCAACAGCTCAAGGTTCAATCAAAATTGCTTTAAAATATAATCAGGATACAAAAGATTCTGTAATTAAAGATATTCAAAGAATTAGTAAACCAGGTTTACGTAAATATACAGGTTCATCAACATTGCCAAGAATTTTGAATGGTTTGGGCATTGCAATTGTTTCTACTTCTAAGGGAGTTATGACAGATAAGCAAGCTAGACAGTTAAATGTTGGAGGAGAAGTAATTTGTTACGTTTACTAATAAAAATTAAGTAATGTCAAGAATAGGAAATAATCCAATTACGTTACCAGCAGGAGTTACTATCGACGTAAAAGAAAACGAGGTAGTTGTGTCTGGTAAATTAGGTGCACTTTCACAGGAAATAAAAGGAGTTTCTGTAAAAGTTGAAGATGGAACAATTATAGTTGAAAGACTTTCTGAAGCTAAAGCAAACATCGCTTTACATGGCTTATACCGTTCGTTAATCAGTAATATGGTTCATGGTGTAAGTACAGGTTTTACTAAAGAACTTGAATTGGTAGGGGTAGGATATAGAGCTTCAAATCAGGGGCAGGTATTAGATTTGTCACTAGGTTATTCTCACAATATTGTTTTCGATATTGCACCAGAGGTAAAAGTAGAAACTGAGACGGTTAAAGGAAAAAATCCAATCGTGAAGTTAACCTCTCATGACAAGCAGTTGTTAGGTCATGTGGCGGCAAAGATTAGATCATTCAGAAAGCCTGAGCCATACAAAGGAAAAGGTATCAAGTTTGTAGGAGAAGAATTAAGAAGAAAAGCTGGTAAATCAGCTTAAAACAATATTTAAGATATGTCATTATCAAAGTCAGAAAATAGACAAAGAATTAAGTATAGAATTAGAAAGTCAGTTTCAGGAACGGCTTCTAATCCAAGACTTACTGTTTTTAGAAGTAATAAAGAAATTTATGCTCAGATCGTTGATGATGTTACTGGTGTAACATTGTTATCTGCTTCTTCTAGAGATAAGGAATTATCTAAAGCAAAAGGAACAAAAGTTGAAATAGCGGCTCAAGTGGGAGAAGCAATTGCTAAAAAAGCGGTAGAAGCTGGATTAAGTTCAATTGTTTTTGATAGAAGTGGTTATTTGTACCACGGAAGAGTTAAATCTTTAGCTGAAGGAGCTAGAAAAGGAGGTCTAAATTTCTAATAAAAAGTAGTATGTATTTAAAGTACAAAAACGTAGAACATGTAAAACCTAGTGGTCTTGAACTTAAAGATCGTCTAGTAGCCGTTAATCGTGTTACAAAGGTTACAAAAGGAGGTAGAGCATTTGGTTTCTCTGCTATCGTTGTCGTAGGTGACGAAAATGGTGTAGTAGGTCACGGTTTAGGAAAATCTAAAGAAGTTGCTGGTGCTATTGCTAAAGCTGTTGAAGATGCTAAAAAGAACTTAGTAAGAATTCCTTTGGATAAACAAACTGTTCCACATGAGCAAAAAGGTAAATTTGGAGGCGCTAGAGTGTTTTTATTGCCTGCTTCACATGGTACCGGGGTTATTGCTGGTGGTGCTGTTCGTTCTGTATTAGAATCAGTTGGTGTCCATGATGTATTGTCTAAATCTCAAGGATCTTCAAATCCTCATAATGTGGTAAAAGCTACTTTTGATGCTTTGTTACAAATGAGAAGTGCAGCTGCAGTTGCTAAGGAAAGAGGAGTTTCATTGGAAAAAGTTTTTAAAGGATAATTCGTCATGAGTAAGATAGAAGTTAAACAAGTTAAAAGTCAAATTAGCTGTCCTCAAAATCAAAAGAGAACACTTGAGGCTTTAGGGTTAAGAAGAATAGGGCAAGTTGCTGTTCATGAGGCTACTAGTAGCATTTTAGGGATGGTAAGTGTTGTTAAACATTTAGTCACTGTTACAGAGATTAAATAATATTTAAGATATACTATTATGAGTTTAAATAATTTACAACCTGCTAAAGGTTCTGTAGGGCATAGTTCAAAGCGTTTAGGTAGAGGTATTGGATCTGGTAAAGGTGGGACTGCTGCAAGAGGGCATAAGGGAGCTAAAGCAAGATCTGGGTACTCTAGAAAAGTTGGATTTGAAGGTGGGCAAATGCCTTTACAAAGACGTGTTCCTAAATTTGGTTTTACAAATATCAATAGAGTGGAATATGTTGGAGTTAATTTAGATAAACTTCAAGCTTTGGTTGATAAAAGTGCCATCAAAGACACTGTTACTTTTGAGGATTTAGTGGCTAACAGATTAGCAACTAAAAATGATTTAGTGAAAATATTGGGAGGTGGAGAGCTTAAAGCTAAATTAACTGTATCAGCACACAAGTTTTCTGAAACTGCAAAAAATGCTATTGAAGCAGCAGGAGGTTCAATTGTTACTTTGTAAATCTGTCTAGATGAAATTTTTTAGTACAATATCTAATATTTGGAAAATTCAAGAGTTAAAGAATCGTATTCTATTAACTCTTGTTATGTTGCTTGTGTATCGCTTTGGAGCGCAGGTTACGTTGCCAGGTATTGACGCTACTCAATTACAAGGATTAACAGATCAAGCTGACAAAGGGATAGGTTGGTTAATAAATGTATTTACTGGTGGTGCTTTTTCTCAGGCATCGGTATTTGCATTAGGTATTATGCCTTATATCTCGGCATCAATTGTTGTACAATTGATGGGTATTGCTATTCCATATTTACAGAAGTTGCAGAACGAAGGAGAGAGCGGTAGAAAGAAAATGAATCAAATTACAAGATGGTTAACTATTTTGTTAACCTTAGTTCAAGGGCCTGGTTATATTTATAATTTATATAAAACATTACCGGCAGAAGCGTTCTTGTTAGGCTTTAATTCTTTCTCGTTCTTATTTACGTCTGTTATTGTTCTTACTACAGGAACAATATTCGCTATGTGGTTGGGAGAAAAAATTACTGATAAAGGTATAGGGAATGGAATCTCTCTACTTATTATGGTGGGTATTATCGCTAGGTTGCCTCAGTCATTTATTCAAGAATTTTCTTCAAGAGTTGTTGAGAATAATGGAGGTCCTATGTTGTTGGTATTCGAAATTATTATTTGGTTGTTGATTATCGTGGCAACCATACTATTGGTAATGGCGGTAAGAAAGATTCAGGTGCAATATGCTAGACGAACAGTTTCTGGTGATTATGAAAAATCCTTAATGGGTTCTCGTCAATATATTCCTTTGAAGTTAAATGCATCGGGTGTTATGCCTATCATTTTTGCTCAAGCGATTATGTTTATACCTGCGTCTGTAGCTGGATTATCAAATTCTGAGGCAGCTCAATCTATTAATACTGAATTTCAGAATATTTTTGGATTTTGGTATAATTTCGTATTTGCAGTTTTAATTATTACTTTTACGTTTTTTTACACAGCGATAACAGTTCCTACGAATAAAATGGCTGATGATTTAAAAAGAAGTAACGGATTTGTGCCAGGTGTTCGGCCAGGTGCTGAAACGGGTGATTATTTAGATAGAATTATGTCTTTGATAACATTTCCAGGTTCATTATTTTTGGCGGCTATTGCGGTGTTTCCTGCTATAGTGGTTAACTTAATGGATGTTCAGCCATCTTGGGCTCTGTTTTATGGAGGGACATCATTGCTTATTTTAGTAGGGGTAGCTATTGATACTATTCAGCAGGTAAACTCTTATTTATTGAATAAACATTATGATGGATTGATGAAGACTGGGAAGAATAGAAAATCAATTGCTTAAAGGATATTATGGCTAAGCAATCATCAATAGAACAAGACGGAACAATTTTAGAAGCTCTTTCAAACGCAATGTTTAGAGTAGAGCTTGAAAATGGGCACATTGTAACAGCACACATATCAGGAAAGATGCGTATGCATTACATTAAACTTTTACCTGGAGATAAGGTTAAGTTGGATATGAGTCCTTATGATTTATCAAAAGCAAGAATAACATA
Source organism: Flavobacteriales bacterium (assembly GCA_020635875.1). Lineage (GTDB taxonomy): Bacteria > Bacteroidota > Bacteroidia > Flavobacteriales > Flavobacteriaceae > Flavobacterium. Next base: position 151,520 of record JACJYY010000002.1, on the reverse strand, counting down.
CAGATACTAAATAGAATGAAAGTTAGAGCATCAGTTAAGAAAAGAAGTGCTGAGTGCATTATTGTACGCAGAAAAGGAAGATTATACGTGATTAATAAAAAGAATCCTAGATTTAAACAAAGACAAGGATAATTATGGCAAGAATAGCAGGGGTAGATATACCAAAAAACAAAAGAGGGGTTATTTCTTTAACATATATCTACGGTATAGGTTTAAGTAGAGCCAAAGAGATTTTAGAAAAAGCTCAAGTTAGTGAAGATAAGAAAGTTCAAGAATGGACGGATGATGAAATTGGGTTGATTCGTGAAAATGTAGGAGCATTCACTATTGAAGGAGAATTGCGTTCTGAGACTCAATTGAACATTAAGCGTTTAATGGATATTGGATGTTACAGAGGTTTGAGACATAGATCTGGACTTCCTTTAAGAGGTCAAAGAACTAAAAACAATTCAAGAACAAGAAAAGGTAAAAGAAAAACTGTTGCTAATAAAAAGAAAGCAACTAAATAATAATTAATTGTATGGCTAAGTCAAATACAAAAAAACGTAAAGTAATTGTAGAGTCTGTTGGAGAAGCCCACGTTAGTGCAACTTTCAACAATATCATTATCTCATTAACCAACAAAAAAGGTGATGTTATTGCATGGTCTTCAGCGGGGAAAATGGGTTTTAGAGGATCTAAAAAAAACACCCCTTACGCAGCTCAAATGGCGGCAGAGGATGCTTCTAAAGTAGCATTGGAGGCAGGTTTGAGAAAAGTAAAGGTGTATGTAAAGGGCCCTGGAAATGGTAGAGAATCTGCAATCCGTACAATTCACAATGGTGGAATTGAAGTGACTGAAATCATCGATATTACACCGATTCCACACAATGGTTGTAGACAGCCAAAAAGAAGAAGAGTATAATAAAAATTGTATAACCGTGATAGGTTTTTAATTATCGAAGGAAAGACCTTAATTCATAATTCTATCACAAATAATTATTTTAATGGCAAGATATACAGGTCCAAAAACTAAAATAGCTCGTAAATTTGGAGAGCCTATTTATGGTGATGATAAAAGCTTTGAGAAAAGAAATTATCCACCAGGTCAACATGGATTAGCAAAAAAGAGAGGTAAAAAATCTGAGTATGCAGTACAGTTGATGGAGAAACAAAAAGCAAAATATACGTATGGTATATTAGAACGTCAATTTAGAAACTTGTTTGAGAAAGCGACTAGTTCTAAAGGAGTAACAGGTGAAGTTTTACTTCAATTGTGTGAAAGACGTTTAGATAACGTAGTGTATAGATTAGGTATTTCAGGTTCTAGAAGTGGAGCTCGTCAGTTAGTGTCGCATAGACATATAACAGTTAATGGTGAGATCGTAAATGTGCCTTCTTTTCAAGTTAAACCTGGAGACGTTATCGCTGTTAGAGAAAAATCAAAATCATTACAAGTTATCGAACAATCATTGGCTAGTAATAGCAATGTATATGAATGGTTAACTTGGAATAACGATACATTAGAAGGAAATTTTGTGACTATCCCTGAGAGAACTCAAATTCCTGAAAATATAAATGAGCAATTCATAGTCGAGTTGTATTCTAAATAATCCTGATAATATTCTAGATATGGCAATATTAAATTTTCAAAAGCCTGACAAGGTGATCATGATTGATTCAACAGATTTTGAAGGTAAATTTGAATTTAAACCTTTAGAGCCTGGATATGGATTGACTGTTGGTAATGCTTTAAGAAGAGTTTTGCTTTCTTCATTGGAAGGACACGCAATAACTTCTGTTAGAATTGAGGGAGTTGAGCATGAATTTTCTACTATACCTGGTGTTGTAGAAGATGTTACTGAAATTGTGCTTAATCTTAAACAAGTGCGTTTTAAAAGTCAAATTGACGATGTAAGCAACGAAAATGTGTCAATCAAAATATCTGGCGTTGAGCAATTAACTGCAGGTCACTTTCAAAAATTCATTTCAGGTTTTCAAGTTTTAAATCCTGATTTAGTGATTTGTAATTTGGAGAAAAGTGTAAACTTGGTCATTGACTTGACTATAGACAAAGGTAGAGGTTATGTTCCTGCAGAAGATAATAAAAAAGCTAATGCGCCTTTAGGAACTATTTTTATTGATTCAATCTTTACTCCAATTAAAAATGTGAAGTACTCTATTGAAAACTTCCGTGTGGAGCAAAAGACAGATTACGAAAAATTGGTTTTTGAAATTATTTCGGATGGTTCAATTCATCCAAAGGACGCATTAACAGAAGCAGCTAAAGTATTGATTCATCACTTTATGTTGTTTTCGGATGAACGCATCACCTTAGAAGCGGATGATGTTTCTCAAACTGAAACATACGATGAAGAGTCGCTACACATGAGACAGTTGCTTAAAACTAAGTTGATAGACATGGATTTATCAGTTCGTGCAATTAACTGTTTGAAAGCAGCAGAGGTTGAGACATTAGGAGACTTGGTTGCATTCAACAAAAATGATTTAATGAAATTTAGAAATTTCGGAAGAAAATCGTTAGTTGAATTAGATGAATTGGTAGAGTCTAAAAACCTTTCTTTTGGTATGGACTTGAGTAAGTATAAATTAGATAAAGAATAATCTGATTATTCTAAATTAATTGTAAAAATGAGACACGGAAAAAAAGTAAATCATTTAGGTAGAAAAACAGCTCACAGAAAGTCAATGTTGGCTAATATGGCTTGTTCCCTAATTGAGCATAAAAGAATTAATACAACGGTTGCTAAAGCTAAAGCGTTAAAGCTATTTGTTGAACCAATTGTAACAAAATCTAAAACTGATACTACACATAACAGACGTATTTGTTTCTCTTACTTGAAAAATAAAGAAGCGGTTGCAGAATTGTTTAGAGAAGTTTCAGTAAAAGTTGGAGACCGTCCAGGAGGATACACTCGTATCATTAAATTAGGAAGTCGTTTAGGTGACAACGCAGATATGGCGATGATTGAGTTGGTTGACTTCAACGAAATCTATTCGGCTAAAGCTCCGGCGAAGAAAAAATCAACTCGTCGAAGAGGTAAGTCAGCTAACAAATCGGCTGATGCACCTGTTGAGAATCAAGTTGAAAACACAACAGAAGAGAAGGAGTCGAATGAATAAAAATTCATTGATATAATCAGTTAAAAAAGGATAATCTTGGTAAAAGATTATCCTTTTTTTTGTTTAATTTTGAACCAAATTTAAAAAATGAAGTACACCTACAGAAATCAAGCTTTTATATTGTTAAACGACGGGACAATCTTTAAAGGGAAGTCAATAGGAATTGAGGGAACAGTATGCGGAGAAGTTTGTTTTAATACTGGTATGACAGGATATCAAGAAATTTTTACAGATCCGTCGTACTTAGGTCAAATAATGATATCTACCAACGTGCATATTGGTAACTATGGAGTAAATAATGAAGAAGTGGAATCAGATGGGATAAAAATTTCTGCATTAGTTTGTAAGAGCTTTTCGTTTACTCATTCAAGACCTAATTCTACGAGTGATTTAAAAACGTATTTTGAAAAAAATAATATCGTAGCTATTAGTGATGTAGATACCAGAGCATTAGTAACACATATTCGTGAAAATGGAGCTATGAATGCGTTAATTACTACCGATGAGGCTATAGTAGACGAGCATAAGCAAAAGTTAGCTGCCTTTCCTGATATGAAAGGCTTGGAGTTGGCTTCAAAGGTATCTACGAAAGAACCTTATTTTTTCGGTAACGAAAATGCAAAATATAAGATTTCAGCTTTGGATTTAGGCATAAAGACTAATATCCTTAGAAATTTAGCCAAAAGAGATTGTTACATAAAGGTGTTCCCTTATAATTCTTCATATGAAGAGTTGAAGGCGTTTAATCCTGATGGCTTTTTCTTATCTAATGGTCCTGGAGACCCAGCGCCATTGAAAGAACCTATTGAAACAGCCAAAGCCATATTGGCAGAGAATAAGCCGTTGTTTGGAATTTGTTTAGGTCATCAAGTGATATCTATGGCTAACGGAATAAGTACTTATAAAATGTTTAACGGTCATAGAGGAATCAATCACCCGGTTAAAAATTTAGAAACAGGAAAATGTGAGGTTACTTCTCAAAATCATGGTTTTGCGGTGGTTAGAGAAGAGGTAGAAAAGCATGATGATATAGTAATAACTCATGTTCATTTGAATGATAATACAGTAGCAGGAATTAAAAGTAAAACGAAACACTGTTTTTCTGTACAATATCATCCAGAGGCAAGCCCTGGACCAAATGATTCGAGTTATTTATTTGATCAATTTATAGAAGTTATTAATAATTCAAAAAATTAAATTATGAGTGTTATAGTAAGAGTTCACGCTAGACAGATTTTAGATTCTCGTGGTAATCCTACAGTAGAAGTTGATGTAGAAACAGAATTTGGTGCTATGGGTAGAGCGGCAGTTCCTTCAGGAGCATCTACAGGAGAGCACGAAGCAGTAGAATTGCGTGATGGTGGTTCTGACTATGTTGGAAAGGGAGTGTTAAAAGCAGTTAAGAATGTCAATACTGAGATTGCAGAGGCAGTCGTAGGTATGGATGTATTTGCTCAAAATGCTATTGATAAAGTAATGATTGACTTGGACGGTACTAAAAATAAAAGCCGTTTAGGTGCTAATGCTATTTTAGGTGTTTCTTTGGCTGTAGCCAAAGCAGCAGCAGCAGAACTAGATATTCCATTATATCGTTATGTTGGAGGAGTTAGTGCTAATACATTGCCAGTTCCAATGATGAACATCATTAATGGAGGATCTCACTCTGATGCGCCTATCGCATTTCAAGAGTTTATGATTATGCCAGTTAGAGCAAAAAGTTTTACACATGCAATGCAAATGGGAACAGAGATTTTCCACAACTTGAAAAAGGTTTTACATGACAGAGGTTTAAGTACTGCTGTAGGGGATGAAGGAGGATTTGCTCCTAACCTAGCTGGAGGTACTGAAGATGCTTTGGATTCTATCAAATTAGCGGTTGAAAAAGCAGGATATGGTTTTGGTACTGACGTAAAAATTGCTTTAGACTGTGCGTCTGCTGAGTTTTACGAAAATGGTAAATATGATTATACTAAGTTCGAAGGAGATAAAGGAACCGTACGTTCTTCAAAAGAACAAGCAGAATATTTGGCAGAATTAACTACTAAATATCCAATTATTTCTATCGAGGATGGTATGGATGAGAATGATTGGGAAGGATCAAAATATTTAACAGAGTTAATCGGAGATAGAGTTCAATTAGTGGGAGACGATTTATTTGTGACTAATGTTGAACGTTTATCAAAAGGAATTGAGTTGGGTGTAGCTAACTCTATCTTGATTAAAGTAAATCAAATTGGTTCATTGTCTGAAACAATTGCAGCAGTTAATATGGCGCACAATGCAGGTTATACTTCTGTAATGTCACACCGTTCTGGAGAGACTGAAGATAATACTATTGCTGACTTAGCTGTAGCACTAAATACAGGGCAAATCAAAACAGGTTCCGCTTCACGTTCTGACCGTATGGCTAAATACAATCAGTTGTTAAGAATTGAAGAAGAATTAGGAGAAGTAGCTTACTTCCCACAAGAGAAAGCATTCAAAGTAAAAGCATAAGTTTTTAATAACAATGTTTCAAAATAAAAGGGATCTCATTTATGAGGTTCCTTTTTTTGTTTAAGACGGACAAATCTTTTTTTCGAATTAAAGGAATTGTATCTTTGCGCACTTCAAAATAGTTAGGAAATGACAATACAAGCAGTATTATCTCAGGCGATAGAAAAGGCCATCAAAGAATTATTTACTATAGATTTTCATAATATCGAATTTCAGGCCACCAGAAAAGATTTTGAGGGCGATATCACGATGGTTGTTTTTCCGTTGCTAAAAGTGCTTAAATCAAATCCAGTCGCTTTAGGGAATCAGATCGGAGAGTATTTGGTTGCTCATGTAGTAGAGGTAGAACGATTTAATGTAGTGTCGGGATTTTTAAATATTGTCATTTCAGATCAGTACTATCTTTCTTTTTTAAATGCTATAAAAGGGGACGAGCAATATGGTTTTGTTCAACCTGCCGAAGGGTCTAAATCTGTAATGGTGGAGTATTCTTCTCCAAATACGAATAAACCCTTGCATTTAGGCCACGTAAGAAATAATTTATTGGGTTACTCAGTAGCCGAAATCCTAAAAGCATCAGGTAAAAAAGTAAATAAGACACAGATCATTAATGATCGCGGGATTCATATTTGTAAATCCATGTTGGCTTGGCAAAAATTTGGTAAAGGTCAAACTCCTGAATCAACAGGCTTGAAAGGAGATAAGTTGGTAGGTAATTTTTATGTTGAGTTTGACAAAGCTTACAAAACAGAAATTGGTGATTTAGTAGCGAAAGGGCTTTCAGAAGAAAACGCCAAGAAAGAAGCTCCGTTGTTTAAGGAGGCACAAAACATGTTACAGCTTTGGGAAGCCGGTGATGAAGAAGTCGTAGCGTTATGGAAAACGATGAATCAATGGGTGTATGATGGTTTTTCGGTTACCTACAAAAACTTAGGAGTAGATTTTGATAGTATATATTACGAAAGCGATACCTATTTATTGGGAAAAGATGTCATTGAGGAAGGTTTGTCCAAAGGGGTTTTCTATAGAAAAGAGGACGGTTCAGTATGGATTGATTTGTCGGATGAAGGTTTGGATGAAAAATTAGTGTTACGTTCTGACGGGACAGCGGTATACATGACACAAGATATAGGAACAGCTATTCAACGGGTAAAAGATTTTACAAACGTAGGAGGGATGGTGTATACCGTAGGGAATGAACAGGATTATCATTTTAAAGTATTATTCTTAATCTTAAAACGACTAGGGTATGATTGGGCGGAGCAGTTGTACCACTTATCTTACGGAATGGTAGATTTGCCTTCAGGAAAGATGAAATCGCGTGAAGGAACCGTTGTAGATGCCGATGATTTGATGCAAGACATGACCGATACAGCAGCAAAAATATCAGAAGAACTAGGTAAATTGGATGGATACAATCAAGAAGAAAAGAATGCCCTATACAAAATAATAGGTATGGGAGCCTTAAAGTATTATCTGTTAAAGGTTGATCCAAAGAAAACAATTCTGTTCAATCCTGAAGAATCAGTTGATTTTAATGGAAATACTGGGCCTTTTATTCAATATACCTATGCTCGGATTCAGTCTATTTTAAGGAAGGCTGATTTTGACTGTGCAGAGGATATTTCAGGTATTGAGCTTCATGAAAAAGAGAAAGAACTGATAAAACAATTAGCACTCTATCCAGATGTGATTCAACAAGCCGCCAATCAGTATAGCCCAGCCATAATTGCTAACTATACCTATGACTTGGTAAAAGGATATAATTCATTCTATCAGTCCGTTTCCATATTGGGTGAAGACGATACTACAAAAAAAATCTTCCGTGTTCAGTTGTCCAAAAAAGTAGCTGAAACCATAAAGTCTGCTTTCAGCCTTTTAGGGATTGATGTGCCTAATCGTATGTAATTAGTGAACAATTTTTTTGGTTACAGTTTCGTTGTTTTCTAGAGTAAAGGATATAATTAATAGTTGATTATTGGAGTCAAGCTGAATTTTAACATCATTTTTATTGATGTCTTTTTTAGTCAAAAGAAGCTTTCCTAAACTGTTGTAAATGGTGTAGGATTTTACTTTATTGGTTTCCGAAATGACTTCGATACTATGATTATGACGTACTATATTAACTTGGCTGACAGGACTAAAAGTTTCAACTGAAAGAGCTTCTTTTCCCTCAAAAATAATCTCGAAACGGCTGTCAAAAGTTCCTTTAGTAGAAAAAAAGGTATAAGGCTCTAATGATAAATTGTGAGTGATGTTTTGTGCTATATCTCTCAGAATTATTGAGTTTTGATCAAAAACACCTTCCTTTTTGGCCAATTGAATTTGAAATTCACCTTCAATTTGAGAGGAATACCCCAGACGAACTAAATCTTTTTTATCAAAAGGGAATTGACGTCCCTGGATGCATAAATTTTCATTTTCATTTATGGAGTAGAATGATATGTGATTGCCAGCTTCTTTAGCTTTGCCATCAAAATTTCGATCCAATTGATTAGTAGCACCTTTGATATAACCTATTAGCAGTTGTTTATACGCTCCTTCGTTATTTATAAGCTCTAACCAAAATCTATTTTGGGTTTCTGAGGTGCTTCTAAAGAATTGAGAATTATCGTTTTTTACTCTCATACTGTTGTTGAATGTGAGTGTCCCGTTTTGTGTTGCCTCAATAAAGAAGGATTGTCCTGATCCAATATATTTAGTAGGAGTAGCGCTTCCGCTAACAGCGGCAACACCTCCGGTTTGATTATAGGAAGCATAATCATCAGTAGTATAAGTACCACGATTACCATTGCTAATGTCAGTGGCATGTGTCCAGAAATAAATCGTTCCATTGGTTATGCTTGCATTAGATGCGTGGTTTAATAATAAATCTGCATCAATGGCTGAAGGATAAGGATTGCCGACTAGATTCCATTTACTAGTGCTGTTATAAATTTCCTGAGTTATGATTCCGTTATTTGGAACACCATAAAAACTACCGTTAAAACTTACATTTCCGTCCGAATAATCAACGCCTTTTATGGCTCTTATAATATAACCTTTACCCACATTCATGGTGCCTGTAGCTTTTTTCCAATTGTTGGACAAAGGGTCAAATTCATAATAAGAGCCACCTGAAGAAAAATTTTCTAAAACTTGATTCTTGACAGGAGAAGACCAGTAGGTATAATCGTATTCCTTCATGGGTGTAGAATACCGTCTAAAATATCCATTGCCAGTATTGATCCCATAATCATCAACTTGATACAAGCTGGCTGTATTGTTAACTAACAAAACACCATTGTTTTCTATATCACTATGAACAGATAAGTAATCTCCAGATTGAATGGTAACATAACTGCTGTCTGTTATGGTGCATTTGCAACCTTCGATATTTCCAGATGTAGCAGAATTATAATCTCCATCTATGATAATTTCAGCATTGGAGAAGTTAGTTGCTTCATAATCCCATCCTCCTGACGAAAATGTTCTACTATCTTTTTTAGTCCCACTTAGTTTGATATTATCAATAGCCCAAAATTCATTATCAAAATCATTTTGAATGACAATTTTAACAATTAGGTGACTACAACTTGGTAAATCCGTCAATACTATAGTGCTGTATCCGTCCTCTAATTTATATCCTCCAGATGTAGGTTTAAATAGTTCTAAATTGTCTTCATACGATTTTTTGGCTACAGCCAAACCAGAAAACAAAGACCATTTAGCATTGTCATAACCAGTAATCTGTAATTCGTGACTCCAAGTATTACCATTATTTTTGCTGATGTAAACGGATACTATGTCTTCAACATCTGCGCCGTTTCCCGCAGTAGTAGAGTAAGAACCTAAATTGAAATGTAACGTATTGTTGTTGTAGTTTTCGGTATTAATGGCATCAAAAATTAGGGTAGCAGAGGCATTATTAACCTGAAAACTTTTTGAGTCATCGTACATTACCGTGGCGTTTCGATTCCCGCTTTCTCCATAATTGGTGTTTTCGTCTATGTGGATCCCATCAGCAATATCGTAGGAATAATTCCAGTTATCAGAAGTTTGATTTTCAAAACTTTGTTCTGCAATAGATTCTGTTATTGAGTTGCATATAGTAGCAGAAACGCCTGTCCCTGTGATGTCAAAACTATAAATGGGTGTTGAAGTATCGTTTGATTGAATAGAAATAGTTGTGTTTTGAATACCAGTACTTATGGGTTTAAATGTTATACTAAATTCATCACTCTTGTTTGGATTTATGGTTGTGGGAGAGTTGTAATTGATACTAAAATTAGCAGTGTCTGAAGAGGAAATAGAACTAATTTCTAGAGGTATGTCGCCTTGATTATGTATGTTGAATGTATGACTCGTGAATCCATAGTTGATGGTGTTCTCTCCAAAAAAAGTAAAATCCGTAATTGTAGGACTTGAGCTTGAAGATAAATACATGTTATTTCCTTTGACTTCAATTTCAGGACTTGCGGAGAATAGTTTTATGTCATCAATACGCCAATCGTTCAATGCGCTTTCAAATTTTATTGTAGTTACTGTATTTGGAATCTCCTCTGTGGTTCGATAATACCAATCTGTTGTGCCTACGCCAGTTGGGAAATCTTTCCAAGATAGCTCAGCGTATGTTCCGTTTAGACCAGTAGAACTATATGAGATGGTAAGATTAGAACCGTCTTCCGTTATGGTGCTTTTTCTTACACCAAAGGACAATAAGATGTTGTTGAAAGAAGAGGCGTCAATATTGTCTATGACAAGTACTTGATTGTTGTCTAGTTCAATATTAAACCCGCCAGATGCTTCAAGATAATCCGCTTGTAAGCTGGGTTGTGTACTGCGTATGATTCCTGTACCAGAAAAGGTAAGTAAATCATTATCAAAACGATTATTTTGTTCGTGTTTGTAGATGGAGTCTCCTGAAATTCCACCTTGGTCGGTGGGGAAAGACTCATTAAAAATAGTTTGAGATTGGCATGCCAATGCAGCCAATAGGAATGCACCTATTAAAGGTTTCATAATTAAAAAAATTAAAGGTTGAGGACTTTGAAAATTTAATTGAACCGTTTAAATATATAACGATAAAATTGCAACAGTAGTAATGCTGTTATCTATGGCGAAGAGATATTCATAATTGTATTGGTTGGGGGTTAAACAATAGTTATTGAACGCCGTTAAGAATGTTAACTATAGCGTGAGAGATGTATTCTATCCCGATAGCAATAACGATAAATCCGATAATTCGTGAAATCGCGTTAATACCTGAATTGCCAAGAGCGACAATAATGTATTGTGAGCTTCGGAACATAATTAAGATGACTAAACAAATCGACAAAATAGCAGCAACCGCAATTGCAATTTGAGTAGGCTGATAATATTCTTGATTAAAACTTATTAATAATGACATGGATCCCGGTCCAGCCAAAATAGGCATAGCTAGTGGAGTAAACGAAATGTCGTTTCTTGTTCTAGGGGAGGTTCTTCCTTCGTTTTTTAATCCCTTGTGCTCGGCAAATTTACCAGTTAATAAAGCAAAACCTGATGTAGTAATAATCAAACCACCAGCCATTCTTAAAGAGTTGATGCTTATACCGAAGAAATCGATAATAAATTGCCCAACAAAATAAGCCGTCAATAATATGATAAATGTGTTAATAGCAGTCTTTACAGCTGTGATTTTACGAATCTTAGGAGTGTCTTCGCTTGTCAAGCTCACAAAAATCGGCAATGTAGCCAATGGATTCATTACCGAGAACAATGACGCAAAAAGATAAAGATATAGTTCCATAAATGACTTTAAATTGGGTAGTGCAAAGGTAGTCTTAAAAATGGTTTTAGGAATTTTTTGAAGGAATAATTTAAGTTCTGTGGGATAGATTTTTTATTAAAAAGGTTTATGTAAGCGGATAATTATTGTGTAATTTGGCAAAATAATTTCGAAAGATAAATGAAAAAAAGCCCCTTCGGACATATTATTTTACTGAAAAGGTTACTATTTATTATCCTTGGAGCTATTTCTTACAAGCGTTTTAGAGGCTTTAATGAGTTACAAATTGAGGGGTCACAAGTGATTCGTGATTTGCCTGAAACCAATGTGCTCTTTATCTCCAATCATCAAACCTATTTTGCTGATGTAGCAGCCATGTTTCATGTCTTTAATGCGAGTTTAAGAGGTAGAGAAAATACCATAAAAAACTGGTGGTATTTGTTCAATGGTAAAATGAATGTGTATTATGTAGCAGCCAAAGAGACCATGAAAGCAGGTTTGTTGCCTAGGATTATGGCGTATATGGGAGCCATTACAGTAGAGCGAACATGGCGTTCTAAAGGAGAGGAGGTAAAGCGAGAAGTTAATCCAAAGGACACAGAAAATATAGGCATAGCTTTAAACGATGGTTGGGTGATTACCTTTCCACAAGGAACAACTAAGCCCTTTAATCCAATTCGAAAAGGAACGGCTCATATCATCAAACAATACAAGCCAATAGTAGTGCCTGTAGTAATTGATGGTTTCCGAAGATCATTTGATAAAAAAGGATTGTTTCTAAAGAAAAAAGGGATTCTGCAATCCATGGTCATCAAAAATCCCTTAGAAATTGATTATGATAACGAATCTGTTGAGGAAATAGTCGAAAAGATCGAGTATGCCATTGAGCAACACCCTTCCTTTTTGAAGGTAGTTTCCTTAGAAGAAATAGAAGCCCAAAAGGAGTTGGATAAGCTCAGAGAATGGTAATTACTTATTAGCTTCGATACTTCGACGTAGAATTTCTTTTTTAAGAGCTACAATTTCAACATTATATTCGTCATTAGACAAACTGCTGTCTTCAGCCCATCTGAGTACATACGGGATTACATTTCTCTTACGACCGTAAGGGGTGTATTTATGCACATTGCATCCCAGATTAGCCAAGTTGTTACTGATGTGGTCACTCATACCATAAATCTGTGAAAACCATACATGAGGATGATCCAGTTGAATATTTCTTTCTTGTAATAGGTTGTAGGCAAATTCGTTGTGATTTTCGCTGTGAGAAGCTATGCAAAGTGCTACGACGTCTATGTTATCTATGCAATATTCAATCGATTTTTCGTAGATGCTGTAGGTGCTTTCTTTTGTTGTTGTCGTATCATCTTTTATCCTTTCCAGACCTTTAATTAGCTTAACGCCAAAAATATAATTGTTGTTTTTAGCCTGTTCCGTTTGGGACTTAATAAACTCGAATCGCTTATTGTCAAAAATATGTAAGGTAATATACACAACAGCCTCATCCGTATTTTGTTTACCCATTTGTTGGATGATAATTTGATCCACAACCCTCTGGATATTTCTTTTTTCCGAATCCCAATAAATCGATATGCCGTATTTTTTGGCTTTAGTATTAATCTCGTTTACACGAAATTGTATCAATTCATATTCTTCCTTTTCACTATCAGAGAGTTCAATTTCTTGTTGAATTTTTTCTAAAACAGAACTATTGCCAATTCCCGATATTTTACAGGATATGGCTTTTACTTTCAAATGCGTTTGCGCAAACTCGATGGATTCAAGAATATGATCGTAGATTTTGTCGTGTGTTTTGTGAACTTTGTTGGGATTGAATGAAAAGTGAACAACAGTATAGATATGTCTCCGTGCTAGGTTTCTAATGACTTGGATGGAGCCATCTAAAGTCCTTCCGCAAAAGAAATGATTGTACAAGGTGTTGCTAATAAAAAATAAGGGTACACGAAGCGTAGCTGCGGTTTTGTTGATAGAATATAAAATCTTTTGAACGCGTTTTGAACGAATGATACTAAAAGTCCAGTACGTATGTAAAAGTTGCCAATTGGATAGGTGTCTAAAACCTTCTTTTGTGTCGTTAAATATCATTTTGATTAGTTTGGGTTGTTTTTCTATCTACAATCAGAGAAACAGCGGAATCTCCTGTAATGTTAATCATTGTTCTGCACATGTCTAGAGGGCGATCAATGGCAAAAATCAGAGCCAGTCCAGCTTCTGGTATGCCTGCCTGTGATAGCACAATCACTAACATGACCATTCCCGCTCCTGGTACAGCTGCACTACCGATAGAGGCTAAAGTAGCGGTTGCAATAATGCCCATCTGAGCAGAAAAACTAAGGTCTAAGCCAAAGGCTTGTGCAATAAAAAGAGCAGCTACTGCTTGGTACACGCTAGTGCCGTCCATATTAATTGTTGCGCCTATAGGCAATACAAAACTTGCGGTTTTTTTAGATACTTTTAGGTTGTCTTCGACACATTCAATGGTTACGGGTAATGTTGCGGCACTTGAGCTTGTTGTAAATGCAAAAAGCTGAGCAGGCAAAATACCTCTAAAGAAAGCAATAGGAGATTCCTTTGTAAGAAATTTTACGATAAGGGCATAAAAACCTAACATTACAATCAAACCCAGAATTACGGCAAAAGCATAAATCCCTAGTGCCTTAAACAAATCTAAACTAGGAGCCTCAACGACCAGACTTGCCAATAAAGCAAAAACACCATAAGGAGAAACTTTCATGATGAGGTCAATCATCTTCAAAATGATATGATTGACTCCGTCAAAAAAGGATTTAACAACAGTCGTTTGCTCTTCTGGAAGCAAAATAATAGCAATACCAAAAAAAATAGAGAAAAAGATGACTTGCAACATTTTGCCGTTATCACTCGCCGCCTCAAAAATATTGGAAGGTACCATATCTTCTAGAGCTTGCAGAGGGCCTGATTCTTTTTGTGATTCGGCAGATTTAATTTTACTATCAACCGATCCGATGTAATTGGCCAGTAAATTATTGCGTGTTTTTTCTGTGATATAATGCCCTGGTTTGATCACATTGGCAACGCCTAGACCAATACATACGGCTACCACAGTTGTGATAATGTAAATGGTAATGGTTAGACTTCCCATTTTGGACAAGCTCGACGTGTCTTTAAGGTCAGAAATACCTTTGATTAATGAAGCAATAATGAGCGGAACAGCTATTAGTTTGAGTGTGCTTATGAAAATATTTCCAAAAGGCTTAATCCAATCAATAATAAACGCTTTTCCGCCCTCAAGCGGTAGTACCATCAAAGCCGCTACTACCCCCAGCAGCATACCAATTATTATTTTCCAATGCAGGGCTAATTTCATATTGGCTTGGGGGGTTAGTTTACGATTTGTTACTGCGGTAGATCAGGTAATTGTCAGCAATTACAAGAGCAGCCATAGCCTCCACAATAGGGACAGCTCTAGGTACAACACATGGATCATGTCTGCCTTTGCCAACCATTTCTACAAAGTTTCCGTCTTTATCAATAGTTTCTTGAGTTTGCATAATAGTGGCAACGGGTTTAAATGCCACATTAAAATAAATGTCCATTCCGTTACTTATACCTCCTTGGATTCCTCCAGATAAATTAGTCTTAGTAGTGCCGTCTTGATTGTATAAGTCATTGTGTGCACTTCCTTTCATTTTACAGCCCTCAAAACCACTACCGTATTCAAAACCTTTAACGGCGTTGATAGACAGCATGGCTTTGCCTAATTCAGCATGTAATTTATCAAAGACAGGTTCTCCTAGTCCAATGGGTACATTTTGAATGACACAAGTAACTACACCTCCAACAGTATCTCCTTCTTTTCGGATTTGTTTGATGTAATCTTCCATTTCTTTTGCCTTTTCAGGGTCGGGACAACGTACAGGGTTTTTTTCAATTTCAGAAAAATCCAATTCCTGATACGATTTGTTCAGTGCAATTGGACCAACAGAAGACACAAACGCATGAAATTTGATTTCAGGCAACATTAATTTGGCTAAAGCCCCACCCACAACTCTTGAGGCTGTTTCTCTGGCTGAGCTACGTCCACCACCTCGGTAATCCCTGAAGCCGTATTTTTGAGAATATACATAGTCGGCATGACTTGGTCTAAACGCATCTTTGATATGCGAATAGTCGTGCGATTTTTGGTTGGTGTTTGGGATGATAAACCCTATAGATGTGCCAGTGGTTTTTCCTTCAAAAATTCCTGATAGGAATTGTACCTCGTCTGGTTCTTTTCGTTGCGTTACAATGGCGGATTGTCCAGGTTTTCTTCGTGATAATTCCGATTGGATAAAATCAAAATCTACCTCAATGCCTGCTGGACACCCGTCAATAACCCCACCTAGGGCTTCCCCATGTGATTCTCCAAAAGTTGTAATGCTAAAAAGATTCCCGAATGTATTACCTGCCATATCTCAAATTTTCGTCAAAGGTAATAAAAAAGTCCCACCGAAGCAGGACTAAAGGTTTTCACCTACGGCATATAGCCTTATTGTGATAAGATTAAAGATTAGAAGTTTTAATTTGAATCAAACTTAATGAAATAATTCCGAAAAATCAACAGTGGTTTTTATTGTTAAAAATAAGTTAATTGGGTATTTTTAAAGCTCTTTAAAATATAGTTATGAGTAGAGTGTTAGGGTAATAAACTACGAACCACCAAATGTTTGGTGGCTCTGATTAGGTACCTTTCGGATAATTCCCACGGTTCACTTGAAAACAAGGACCTTATTGTGATTTGATTAAAGCAAATTTAATTATTTATTTGAAAAAAAATATTAAAATGAATAAAATAAAACTTGGTTTAGATATTGGAACTAATAGTATAGGATGGACAGTATTAGAAAAACAAGACGGGATTTATGATTTTTTAAAAAAGGAAGATGAAAAAGGAGAATTAATTCCTTCTAAAGGGAGTTATATTTTTTCGAAAAGTGTTGATGCGAATGAGAACTCAAAGGCTTCGGAAAGAAGAGGGTTTAGAGGAGCAAGGCGAAGAATTGATAGAATTCGTTTGAGAAAAATTGCAACATTAAAAGTTCTTGACGAATATGGTTTATGTCCAAAATTTAAAGATGGTGAATTAAATCGATGGAAAAACAAGAAAATATATCCTTGTGAAAATATTGATTTTATTGATTGGCAAAGAACAGGAAAGAAGAATGGAAACAGTCAAACCGAAAAATTAAAGCAACCTTATTATTTAAGAAATTTAGCCGCTACTAAGTCTGGCATGATAGATACAAATGACGGCAAGCTACAACTTGGTAGAGCATTTTATCATTTATCACAAAGAAGAGGTTATTTATCCAATTCAGAAGAAGAACAATCTGATGATAAAATAGATTTATTTAAAACTGATGTAATTAAGCTACTTGAAAATTGTTCAGGTTCAGGAGATTTTAAAGTGCCTTATGAAGTTATTTTTAATTTAAATAAGTCTGATGAAAAAGTAAAAAAACTGAATTCTAAAATTAGTAAAGTATTAAAAAATGAACCACTTTTAGAAAACATAAAAACATTTATTGTATCCGAATTTGAAAAACCAGAAAATTTAGGAAAAGTAATGTCTGGAATTGGAGAGCTTTCAAACGAAATGAAAGGTTTTCCAACGATGGGATGCTATTTTTATTCAATTTATAACACAAAAAATAAAGATACTGGATTAATAAATAGAATAAGAGGAAGATATACACATAGAGAAGAACATTACGAAGCAGAATTTAATTATATATGTGAAATTCAAAAAATTACAGGAGATTTAAAAGATAAATTACATAATGCTATTTTTTATCAAAGACCATTAAAAAGCCAAAAGGGATTAGTAGCAAAATGTACACTAGAAGCCAAACGAAAAAGAATTGCTTTATCGCATCCATTATTCGAAGAGTTTAGAATGTGGGAATCTATTAATAGAATTAAGATAAAAAGAGAGTTTGATGATAAATTAGATTTTCTCAATAAAGAAGAAAAAGAATTAATCAAAAATGAGTTTTTACAAATAACCGATTTTGAGTTTGGTAAAATCGCAAATAAATTGAGCAATGGACTTTCTTATAATTACATAAAACGACCAGAAGAAGTTTTCTTGAAAGGTAAGCAACTTGATAAAGATTCAGAAATAAAATCTGTTATAAGTTTTAACTTTCCAATGGATAAAAAGTTTTCTGCTTGTCCTACTACTTCATCTTTGAAGAAAATTATTGGTGCTGAAAATTATAGTGTTATGTCTCTTTTAAATTCTGGTTATAAAGATGAAAAAGGAAAGAATCAAATAAGTATTGAAGATGTTTGGCATTGTTTGCAAATGGATAGTTTTGGTTCAAAAGATAAGAAAACTGTTAGAGAAGAGTTTGCAAAAAAACATTTACAACTTGATGAAAAAGGAATTGAAAATTTTGTAAAAATAAAGTTAGTCAAAGGATATGGAAGTTTAAGCAAATCTGCTATTAAGAAAATAATTCCCTTTTTGAAAAAAGGTGAAATTTATACAAATGCGGTTTTCTTAGCTAATGTTTCAGAAGTTTTGGGAAGAAAAATTACAGAAATTGAACAAAATCAAGTTTCTGAAATTATTAAAGAAGCATTAGAGAATTTCAGAATTGAAAAACAAAATAAAGGAATTGTAAATAATTACATTTCCAAATTTAAAGAGAATCGAGAAAATTCATTAGGTAACAATGAATTAAGCATTAATGCTTTTAGAAAGGAATTAGATTATGAAATTGCTAATTGGATTGGAGAAGTTCAATTAGGTTCAATGAAAAAACAAGAAGTTGCAGAAATATCTGAAACTTGTTGGAATTTGTTTTTTGAAGCTGCTTGTGACAAGCAGCTCAAAGATGTAAATTATCTGTCAACTAAAACAATTCCACAATTTATTCATGATGGCTTGAAGGTAAGTTTTCCAAACGATAAAATTGATGTTACTAAATTATATCATCCATCAGCAATGGAAACCTATCCAAAAGCCGATAAAAAATTAGGTAATCCTGAAATAACTTCAATAAAAAATCCTGTTTTTGATAGAGCAATGCACCAAGTAAAAAGATTGTGTAATGAATTAATCAGGAATGGATTGGTTGATAAAGATACAGAGGTTAATCTTGAAGTTGCAGGAGAAATTAATAGTGCAAGTTATAGAAGAGCATTATCTATTTGGCAAAAAGAACAAGAAGAAATAAGAGCCTGGGCAAGAGAAAAGATTATCGAATGTTATCCTGAAGAGGAAAGAAAAAAAATAATTCCAACAGATACACAAATAGCAAAATATATTTTATACAGCGAACAAAATAAAAAATGTTTATATACAAGAGAAGAAATTTGCCCAAGAAAATTTTTAAATAAACAATCTACTTTTGATATTGAACACACAATTCCGAGAAGTAAGAATAATGATAATTCTTTAAAGAATAAAACATTAGCCAATTATGATTTTAATAGATATTATAAAAAAGCTACGTTGCCATCTTTATTAAATGTTAATTTTAATGGTATTGAAATCAATAGAGAATCAATTTTGAATAACAGAGATACTTACTTAAAATCGTATTCTTTTGTTGGAAAAAAACCAAACATTAATATTGAATGGAATGTTTCATTAAATGATTTAAAATTTGAATATAAAAAATTCAAAAATGCGGCAAAAGCGATTACAGATGCAGTTGCTCACGATGAAGTAATGACAAAAGCTCATTACACAAAATTAAAGTTAGATTATCTACGAGAAAAATATAGAAACTTTGAAATTGAAGAAATTAACAATCAATTTACAAATGCGAACCTTGTTGATACACGAATAATCACAAAATACACCAGAGCATATTTGAACTCTTATTTCAATAAAGTAAACGTAGTTAATGGAAAAATTACAGACACTTTACGAAAAATATGGGGACTTCAAGGCGATGAAGATGTAAAAGATAGAAGCAATCATATTCATCATTGTATTGATGCAATTGTTGTAGCTTGTGTTGAAAAAGGAACAGCTAATCGAATTTCAGAGTTGTATCATAAATATGAAAATGATTATTTTAAGGGCAATTCAAATCCAAGAATTAGTGCAAAAGAACCGATGAAAAATTTTGTCGAGCGAATGAAAAATTTGCACAAAGAAGTTTTGGTCTATCATAAACAAACTGATAGAATAAAACCATTGTTAATAAATGCACAAAAAGAAAACGCAAAGAAATTAAATCTAAGAGGAAGACTCAATAGCCAAAATCCATATGCACATATTAAGAAGGATGGATCATTGATTTTTGCTCAACGAAAATCAATTACGAGCATATCTAGCAAAGACATTGATAATATAATTGATGAAGGAATAAAAAAACGTATTGTAGATTTTTCAAGAGAAGTAGGTTTAGAGGCGTTTGTAAAAGAAAGTAATAAGATTGGCTATATGCTTCTTCCGAAATATTATGATGAAGAAAAGGGTAAAGTTGTTAGTGAAATGATAATTAAAAGGTTGAGGTTGAAATCATCAAAATCTAATCTTAAAGATTATAAAGAGATTAGGAAATTAGACAGAAATCAAGCAAGAGATAAAGATGGAAAGTTGAAATTTAGTCATAAATTTGATTTCTATTTTAATAAGGATTCTTATACAAATTATGAAGCAAGAATCTATGGTGATTTAATACCAAATGAAAAAGGAAAATTTAAAAATAGAGAATATAAAGTTATTAACCATCATAATATTGTTAAGAATATATTTGAAAAAGAAGATAGAACTTCATTATTGCAATTACATCAAGACGATATGTTTTTAGTTTTTGATATTAATCCAAAAGATGAAATTGAATGGCAAAAAACTCAAGACTTACAAAATAGATTATTCAAAATCGTAAAATTTGATGAAAACGGAATTATAGTTTTAGTTAGACATAATTTTGCAGGAGGGAGTGTTGATATTGCGACACCAATTAAATCTGAAAATGATTTGAATGATAGTTCACAAGTTGTTTTACGAAGAAGTCCATCAACTTTAAGAGTAATTCCAGCTAAACTTAATGCATTAGGTAAACTGGATACTAATTATAGCGAAGATTTTATAAACCGTAATAATTCATGACTATTTCAGTAAAATTTTAAAATAAGTTAGCTTATAAAGTTCATTGACATAAAAATCAAATCTTAAATAATCGAATCAAGTTTGCAGATTAATTGAGGATTTCGGAGGTGGTTTACAAACACGGCTTGTTTATTTTTTAGAGGTGTGTTTGTGAATCTCCCTTTGGTCGATTTGATTGGAGATTGAACAGATAATCTTAGTTATGAGGATTTCGGAGGTGGTTTACAAACACGGCTTGTTTATTTTTTAGAGGTGTGTTTGTGAATCTCCCTATGGTCGATTTGATTGGAGATTGAATACAGATAATCTTAGTTATGAGGATTTCGGAGGTGGTTTACAAACACGGCTTGTTTATTTTTTAGAGGTGTGTTTGTGAATCTCCCTTTGGTCGATTTGATTGGAGATTGAACAGATAATCTTAGTTATGAGGATTTCGGAGGTGGTTTACAAACACGGCTTGTTTATTTTTTAGAGGTGTGTTTGTGAATCTCCCTATGGTCGATTTGATTAAAGATTAGAAGACACGATATTTTTGACAATTTAATTAACGGATAGCTATGAGTTGTGGTTTGATTAAAGATTAGAAGACACGATATTTTGATTTATGGTGTAAATGTACATATTTGAGTTGTGGTTTGATTAAAGATTAGAAGACACGATATTAAAAGCACGAAATAAAAAAGAGTTCTTCGCGGTTGTGGTTTGATTAAAGATTAGAAGACACGATATTTAACAGCTAAACAATTAGATGGCGTAATGGGTTGTGGTTTGATTAAAGATTAGAAGACACGATATTAAAAAAAAGATTATGAGTATAGCATGTCAGTTGTGGTTTGATTAAAGATTAGAAGACACGATATTTTTGCTTAACTATCTGATTCATAGGGTTAGTTGTGGTTTGATTAAAGATTAGAAGACACGATATTTAATTCTAAATCAGACATGACCGAAATCAAGTTGTGGTTTGATTAAAGATTAGAAGACACGATATTACAATGTTGTTGTGAAAAGTGATAAAGTAAGTTGTGGTTTGATTAAAGATTAGAAGACACGATATTATGCGAAGAAAATAATCATCTGTAATGAAGTTGTGGTTTGATTAAAGATTAGAAGACACGATATTAATGTAAGATACAGAGATTATAATAAGTACGTTGTGGTTTGATTAAAGATTAGAAGACACGATATTGTGCTATAAATATCAATATTGCTTACCGTCGTTGTGGTTTGATTAAAGATTAGAAGACACGATATTAATACAATCTACGACGATTTTGAAGAAGTAGTTGTGGTTTGATTAAAGATTAGAAGACACGATATTTTGAAGCGATGACTTTCAGAGTAATAGACGGTTGTGGTTTGATTAAAGATTAGAAGACACGATATTAGCGGGTCAAGTGGAAATTGTTATTTATTTGTTGTGGTTTGATTAAAGATTAGAAGACACGATATTAACGATTAAGATGGGATATATTCAAGAACAGTTGTGGTTTGATTAAAGATTAGAAGACACGATATTAAAATGGGTTTATAGCTCAGAACGGAAATAGTTGTGGTTTGATTAAAGATTAGAAGACACGATATTGGGTTAAGCCCAATTAGTTTGCATATTACAGTTGTGGTTTGATTAAAGATTAGAAGACACGATATTGGTTAGAAACAGAAGGCTACACGCCGTGGCGTTGTGGTTTGATTAAAGATTAGAAGACACGATATTTAGCACCGTCGAATTTTTCCGGGTGTTCAAGTTGTGGTTTGATTAAAGATTAGAAGACACGATATTGAATATGTTGGTGTTTTAAGTGAATTCGTTGTTGTGGTTTGATTAAAGATTAGAAGACACGATATTATCGTCTGAAAGAAGTCCTTTCACGTTCTCGTTGTGGTTTGATTAAAGATTAGAAGACACGATATTCAGGACGATTGAAAACTTGATAAAAGAGGGGTTGTGGTTTGATTAAAGATTAGAAGACACGATATTAACAACTCAATACTTAGTATTGATACCAGAGTTGTGGTTTGATTAAAGATTAGAAGACACGATATTAACAACAATAAAACACAGACCAATGAAAGCGTTGTGGTTTGATTAAAGATTAGAAGACACGATATTTTGAAGCGATGACTTTTAGAGTAATAGACGGTTGTGGTTTGATTAAAGATTAGAAGACACGATATTTAAATCTGAAAGGGGAGAGGTCGTATATTGTTGTGGTTTGATTAAAGATTAGAAGACACGATATTTTTTCATTTTTAAAAAAAAGACAATCGTCGTTGTGGTTTGATTAAAGATTAGAAGACACGATATTAGGGCAATTGAAGTCATAAATGAGCTTGGCGTTGTGGTTTGATTAAAGATTAGAAGACACGATATTAAAAGCTGAAAAAAAAGAGTACAAAAGAGCGTTGTGGTTTGATTAAAGATTAGAAGACACGATATTAGTTGGCTCATTACCTTCTGATATTCATAGGTTTAAAAGAAAAATATCGTAATAAAAATGTCTCTTTTTTGGATTGATAACCCAAGATTGAGGCATTTTTTGGTTTTTAGGAGAGTGGTTTACAAACACCACTTGTTTGTTTTTTAGTGGTGTGTTTGTGAATCTCCCGTTGGTCGATTTGATTTTCAGATTAGAAGACACGATATTAGTCGTTCTTTACATAATTAGTTGCTTTTCGATTAGGTGGAAAATTCTCTAATTTTTTTGGTTTTCTCGTAATTTGTAGAAATAAAAGGACAGAATCAATTAATTTTAAACAGTGTTGTGCCTAGTTTTTTATTTGATTAGATTTGCATACTTTTAAGAAATTTTGGTATTCGACAGCATGGCTAAAAATAAAAAGACAAATTCTGTAATCATCCATAACATAAAAAATTCTTTATATAGACAGGTTCATGTGGATGGAGCACATGGAGGTATTACACCAAATGGGTTTATTAATGTTAATTTTTTTAGTCAAAGAGGTGTGATCCCAAAAGGAACTGAGTTTGAACTTAATGAAGAAGGACAGATAACAAAAGCTATTAAGGATATAGACGATTCTAAACAAGGTATTGTTAGAGAGTTTGAATTTGGAGCTTATATGGATATAAATACTTGTATAAGTATTAAAGAATTTCTAGAAAGAAAGATTGAAGAATATAAAAGTATAACAAAAACTATATAGGTTATGTTTATCGACGCTTCACAAAAATATACAGATTCAGATTTACAATATAAAAAGCAAAATCCCATCGTTGTTGAAAGATTTGTAAAGAAGGAAAGAAATATTTCTGACTATTCACATACGAAAGTATCTGTAACTGTTGGGTTTTCTTCGTCCACAGATTATACTTATGCATCTAAGCAAGTTAATTCCGCTCCAGAAAAATTAAAAAGAGCCATGTTTAAAACATCTTCTAGAGGTATTGCGATAGCTTTACAAAAGGGTAGATAATACATGGTTTGTCAACGAGATATTGTAGAAGTGGTTTTTGATGATGATTTTGGGGGAAATCATCCCGCAATTGTATTGTCTAATAAGCTAGTTCAAGATGTAGAAGGGTATTTTGTATGTGTTATGATGACTTCTAAGAATTTTAATGATGAGTTTTCTTTTGTTATAAATGATGAAATGTTAACAAAACCCTTAAATAGAGAGCATTGTGAGGCAAGATGTCATTTGATAAATTTTGTTCCAGTTGATTCAATAATAAGGAATAGATATAGAAATCAAATTAAAATTGACTCTTTTAAAAAGTTAATTGATAAAATTAACAAATCTACTTTTTCAACCAAAGATTTGTAAATTGGATATACAGCTATATGTTGTATTGCAAATGTTGTGGATTGATAACCCAAGATTGAGGTGTTTTTTGGTTTTTAGGGGAGTGGTTTACAAGCAATCAAATAAAAGTAAAAATTTCAGTTTTTAGAAAAACTTCAAAAAGGGGATTTAATTTCAAAAAGTTTGGTGTAAATTTACACCAAACTAAAAATATGGTTATGGCACGTCAGAGTATAACATTAGCCAATCAAAACGATGCTTGGTTAAAACGGCAAATTGAGAATCAGGAGTTTACCAGCAAAAGCGAAGCGGTGAATTATTTAATTAAGCAAGCTCGTGAACGCGATGAGTATGTTGATTTTGTTAGAATGAAATTGGATAAAGCTGAAAAAAGTAGTTTTGCAAAAAATCAAACTAGAGAGGAAATGTTGGCAGAATTTAAGGAGAAATTAAATGTATAGTTATCATTTAAATGAATTAGCCAAAGAAGACTTATTTAGAATTTACGAATATGGAATAGCAAAATTTGGTATAAATCAAGCAGATAAATACTTTGATATGATGCATGATTGTTTTGATAAAATCGCTTTAAATCCGTATTTATTTCCCAAAGCCATACGATACCATCAAGATTATAGATATTGTGTTTGTGGAGTCGACACCATTTTTTACAAAATCAATGATGATAAAATTGAAATTATGGCAATTATTGGCAGGCAGAATTTTTAGAATGAATTAGTTCAAAACAACTCCAATTGCGTTGGTGGTGGTTCTTTGGGGACTTCGGATTTACCCCAAAAGTTAAGGATATTCCCATATTGTTTGTCTGTAATGCGTAAAATGCTGACTTTTCCCAAAGGTGGTAATAATTTGTGAATTCTTTTTTCGTGTACATCTGCGCTTTCGCTACTAGCGCAATGTCTCATATAGACTGAGTATTGCATCATCGAAAAACCATCTTTTAACAAGTTAGTTCTAAATCGTGAGGCGTTCTTACGATCTTTAATGGTTTCTGTTGGCAAATCAAAAAATACAAATAACCACATTATTCTATATCCATTGAGTTCCATAATTGAGGGTATTTAATCTTTTTTCGTTCTCCCATAAAACACTGTTGTAATGAACTGGCTGTCTTTTGCAAGGCAATCATTAAAGGGCTTTTTTCATTTTTAAAATATACGGTTCTTGTGAGTAGTTGAAGTAATTCAGATTTGATGGTGGAGTTAAGTTCTGTTTCAGGATATTTCTGTGTTATTTCATGAACTTTTTCATCTACCAGAGGTCTAAATGGTTCCATGATGTCATCAGCTAATGCAAATGAATTATACTTGTTCCGATGATGAATGCCCAGTGTGCAAAGTAATCCGCTACCCATAAGTGCTCGAGCCACAGCAGCTCGGAGTATAGCATATCCGTAGTTTAAAAAGTTGTTGGGATAATCGCCATAACGTTCTCTTTTAAGTCCAGTATCCTCAATAACAGGAAAATGTTTCCAGTACTGTTGCGCCGCAACTCCTTCCATGTTACTAGTGTCTCCACTGGCAACTTTACTGGCTAAAAAATCAAAATGATTTTCTTTTTGTGTAAGTCGCTGTAGTAAAATCCCTTGGTTAAGGATTTTTTGTTTTATGGTCTGTTGCCATAGGTTTTTTTTGAGAGGGGTGGTAGCATTTATTTGATTTTTGAATATCTCTTGTTGGATATGGTGGCTGTTGAGGTTCATCATCATGCCATTAGGCAGGTGATTCTTGCCACAAATGATGACGGCGGTATTGTTTTCTGTGAGCAAATTAAGAGCAGGGATACTGATGTAGATTTCAGGATGGTCAATTATCAAATAACCAATGTCTTCTATAGGAATTGTTTTTTCTATAGCGTCAGATTTGATGACTAATTGGAGATTTTGGGTGGTAATCTGATACTTGTTTTCGATGAGAAGAGTACGTTTTAGCATATCAAAAGTTTAGGCTCAAAAAAATACTAAAAAAACGCAAGAATATCAATGGCAATATCTATTGTAAGTCTTTCGTTAAAAAGTTATATTTGCGCTCTCAAATAGTAAAGATCAATCATGATTCAAATCACATTACCTGACGGTTCGGTAAAAAGTTACGACAGTGGCGTAACGGTGCTAGATGTAGCTAAGAGTATAAGTGAAGGATTCGCCAGAAATGTTATTTCGGCATCCTTTAATAATGTAGTAGTGGAGACCGTAACTGAATTGACTACGGATGGTTCTTTGGTGTTGTATACATGGAATGATAAAGAAGGCAAAAAGGCTTTTTGGCATTCCACGTCTCATGTTATGGCGCAGGTGTTAGAGGAAGAATTTCCGGGTATTAAATTAACATTAGGTCCTGCTATTGATAATGGATTTTATTACGATGTTGATTTTGAGGATCAAAAGATTAGTGAAAATGATTTCAAAAGAATAGAGGATCGTATTATTGAAATTGCACGAGAAAAACACGAATTTAAAATGCGTCCAGTTTCTAAGGCTGAAGCTCTAGAAATGTATAAGGATAATGTGTATAAAACGGAATTAATTTCTAATCTAGAAGACGGGACTATCACTTTTTGTGACCATTCTAACTTTACAGATTTGTGTCGAGGAGGTCACGTTCCTAACACTGGAATTATTAAGGCTGTAAAAATCATGAGTATTGCGGGAGCCTATTGGCGCGGGGATGAAAAAAACAAACAATTAACCCGTGTGTATGGCGTGTCTTTTCCTAAGCAAAAGGAACTCAATGAATATTTGGCATTATTAGAAGAAGCAAAAAAAAGAGATCATCGTAAATTAGGTAAAGAGTTAGAATTGTTCGCTTTTTCTAAAAAGGTAGGTCAAGGTTTGCCTTTATGGTTGCCAAAAGGAGCGGCTTTACGTGAGCGATTAGAGGATTTTTTGAAAAAAGCACAAAAAGCGGCAGGGTATCAACAGGTGGTTACGCCACACATTGGTCAAAAAGAATTGTACGAAACATCTGGTCATTATGCCAAATATGGAGCAGATAGTTTTCAGCCAATCAACACACCAGCAGAAGGAGAGGAATTTTTATTGAAGCCGATGAACTGTCCTCATCACTGTGAGATTTATAATAACAGTCCATGGTCGTATAAAGATTTGCCAAAACGTTATGCAGAGTTTGGGACGGTATATAGATATGAACAAAGTGGTGAGTTACATGGGTTGACCAGAGTAAGAGGATTTACTCAAGATGATGCACATATCTTTTGCATGCCTAGTCAGTTAGATCAGGAGTTCAAAAATGTAATTGATTTAGTGCTTTACGTTTTTGGAGCATTAGGTTTTGAGAATTTTACAGCTCAGGTTTCCTTAAGAGATCCAGAAAATAAAGAAAAATACATTGGTTCTGACGAAAATTGGGAAAAGGCAGAGCAGGCTATTATCAACGCGGCCAAAGACAAAGGATTGAATACTGTAGTAGAATATGGAGAGGCAGCTTTTTATGGGCCAAAGTTGGATTTTATGGTAAAAGATGCTTTGGGGCGTAGTTGGCAATTAGGAACGATCCAGGTGGATTATAACTTGCCAGAGCGTTTTGATTTAAGTTATAAAGGCTCTGATAATGAGTTGCATAGACCAGTAATGATTCATAGAGCACCGTTTGGATCTATGGAAAGATTTATTGCGATATTGATTGAGCATACAGGAGGAAATTTCCCATTGTGGTTGATGCCTGAGCAAGTTGCCATATTGTCTTTAAGTGAAAAATATGAGAATTATGCAAAAAAAGTTTTGCAGTTACTAGAAAATAACGAAATTCGCACGGTCTTAGACAACCGCAATGAAACCATTGGTAAGAAAATAAGGGATGCAGAAATGCAGAAAATGCCTTATATGATTATCATTGGAGAAGAAGAAGAGAAAACCAATACCATATCCATTCGCAAACATGGACAAGATGGGAAAGGAAATCAAACAGTTACTGTAGAGGAATTTGTTAGGATTATTCAGGCGGATATTGATAAGACGTTGAAGAAATTTGAAGTGTAATTTAAATAGTTGAGCCATAGCAATACGTAGAAGTAAAGGACCAAGACGTCCTGTACAAGTAGAAAAAAAAGATGCGCATAGAATTAACTCGGACATTCGTACTCCAGAGGTGCGAGTTGTTGGAGATAATGTCGAGGCAGGTGTTTACAGAACATCAATTGCCGTAAAAATGGCGGCTGAGATGGAGTTAGATTTGGTTGAGATATCGCCGAACGCGGAGCCACCTGTGTGTAAAATAATGGATTATAAGAAGTTTCTTTACGAACAAAAGAAACGAGAGAAAGTTTTAAAAGCTAAGTCTACTCAAATTACAATAAAAGAAATTCGTTTTGGTCCTCAAACAGATGAGCACGATTATGAGTTTAAGAAAAAGAACGCGATGAAGTTCTTGAAGGATGGATCAAAGTTAAAAGCTTTTGTATTCTTCAAAGGACGTTCGATTATATACAAAGATCAAGGTCAAATTTTATTATTAAGATTGGCTCAAGATTTAGAGGAATATGGTAAGGTGGAGTCCATGCCAGTTCTAGAGGGTAAAAGAATGATAATGTTCATTGCCCCGGTAAAAAAGAAATAAGTAAGATTAATTATAAAACCTAGGAGAGATGCCTAAAATGAAAACGAAATCTAGTGCTAAAAAGCGTTTTAAGCTTACAGGTACTGGAAAAATTAAAAGAAAGCATGCTTTTAAAAGTCATATCTTGACTAAAAAGTCTAAAAAACGTAAGCTTGCTTTAACACACTCTGGTTTAGTTCACGAATCAGATGAAGCTAACATTAAACAACAATTAAGATTATTGTCTTAATTTTTTGTTGCGGTTAAAAATTTAGTATAAACCCTATATTCAGGCACCTAAGAATACATCAGTATCGCCTAATGTAAAAAAAATTTAAAAGAAATGCCAAGATCAGTCAACGCAGTTGCTAGTAGAGCACGAAGAAAAAAATTATTAAAACAAGCTAAAGGATTCTTTGGGAGACGTAAAAACGTTTGGACAGTAGCCAAGAATGCGGTAGAAAAAGCAATGGCTTATTCATACCGTGACAGAAAAGCAAAAAAGAGAAATTTCCGCGCTTTGTGGATTCAACGTATTAACGCTGGAGCACGTTTAGAAGGAATGTCATATTCTCAATTTATGGGTAAAGTAAAAGCTAACGGAATCGAATTGAACAGAAAAGTTCTAGCCGATTTAGCGATGAATCACCCAGAAGCTTTTAAAGCAATTGTAAAGAAAGTTAAATAGTTTGTTCAATTTACAATCTTACTTATTTCAAAAAACCACTTAGTCAAGTGGTTTTTTTGTTTATTACGAATGTCATGTTGACAGTGTTTGTGATATGGCAAACAAATTGACTATAAAAACATAAAACACATATTATTTAATTTGAAGACATATGAGTACTACTAATTCTGAAGAAATAGAAAAAGACCAACCGATTATAGAAGGAAATGAGACCTCAAAACAAAAAGAAGTTGTAGAGGAGGCGGAAAAGTTGTCAGTTGAAGAACAATTGAAGTCAGATTTAGAAAAGGAAAAGGATAAATATTTGCGATTATTTGCAGAGTTCGAAAATTATAAACGAAGAACAGCTAAAGAGCGCATAGAGTTATTCACTACTGCCAATCAAGAAGTATTACAGTCATTGTTGCCTGTGATGGATGATTTTGATAGAGCGTTGGTAGAGATAAACAAGTCTGGAGACAAGGATTTGGTAAAAGGAGTAGAGTTAATTCATGAAAAATTGAAAGGAACACTAACGTCAAAGGGATTAGAAGTAATAGAAGTAGGTGTAGGGGATACTTTTGATGCTGATATCCATGAGGCGATTACTCAGATACCTGCTCCGTCCGAAGACATGAAAGGAAAAATTATAGACCAAATAGAAAAGGGGTACAAATTAGGAACTAAAACAATTCGTTTCCCTAAAGTTGTAATAGGAAGCTAGTTTAGGTTCAAAAAGTATAAAAAGATGAAAAAAGATTTTTATGAAGTTTTAGGTATCTCAAAAGGGGCTTCTGAACAGGAGATAAAAAAGGCATACCGTAAAATGGCGGTAAAATATCATCCTGACAAGAACCCAGGAGATGCTAGTGCCGAAGAAAAATTTAAAGAAGCTGCCGCTGCCTATGAAGTATTGAGTGATCCTCAAAAGAGAGCACAATACGATCAATACGGACATCAGGCATTTGACGGTTCTGGTGGATTTGGTGGAGGAGGTATGAATATGGAAGACATATTCAGTCAGTTTGGAGATATATTTGGCGGAGGCTTCGGAGGAGGTTTTGGAGGCGGAAGAAGTAGCGGTCCAAGACGTTTTAAAGGAAGTAACCTTAGGATAAAAATCAAATTAACTCTTGAAGACATTGTCAATGGAGTGGATAAAAAGGTAAAAGTTAAACGTAAAAAACTAGCTAGTGGTGTTACTTATTCGACATGTTCGACATGTAATGGAACGGGGCAAGTAACTCGTGTAACCAATACCATTTTAGGGAGAATGCAGACCTCTAGTCCGTGTCCTACATGTGGAGGAGTAGGACAGTCTATTAAATCTAAACCGACGCATGCCGATGCAGAAGGTATGGTTGTAGAAGAAGAAACAGTATCTGTACAGATACCAGCAGGTGTTCAGGACGGGATGCAATTAAAAGTTTCGGGTAAAGGTAATGATGCACCTAGTAATGGAGTGCCAGGAGATTTGATTGTTGTGATTGAAGAGGTGGAACACGAAACACTTAAGAGAGAAGGAGAAAATTTACATTTAGATTTGTATATCAGTTTCCCAGAGGCGGTTTTAGGAGTGGCTAAAGATATACAGGTAGTTAATAGTAAAGTTCGAATTAAATTGGATGCAGGTATTCAGTCGGGTAAGATTCTACGTTTGAAAGGCAAAGGAGTGCCAAATATTCAAGGTTATGGACGAGGAGATTTATTAATACATGTTAATGTGTGGACACCTCAAGAATTGACAAAGGAACAATTGGCGTTTTTTGAGAAGGAATTACAAAGCGATAATTTTACACCAAATCCTGATAAGCAGGATAAATCATTTTTTGAAAAAGTAAAGGATATGTTCTCCTAAGAACATAGTGGTCAAAGCAAAAGCCTTAGTAAATGTTGAAATAAGCATTTACTAAGGTTTTTTTATTGTCTCAATTTTTCAACCATTTCGGGGGTTATTACCGTTTTATTATTGCCCCATTGGCTGTATACATAAGTTAATACATCTGCTATCTCTTGGTTAGTTGCGTCAATTGGAGACATTACAGAATTATAAGTCACACCATTTACCTTGATTTCTCCAGACAATCCTTTTATGATGGCTTCAATTGATTTTTCAGGATTGGCATTTAAATAGTCCGACTGAGCTAATGGAGGAAAGGCATTAGTGATTCCTTGACCGCTTTCTCTGTGACAGGCAGCACACTTATTGTCATATATCTTTTTGCCTGGATGGTTGTTCGCTGATTCACTTTCGAACAAATCGCTTGCCGATTCATTCGAGTTAGAGGAATCGTCTTTTTTGTTTTGGCATGACCAAAAGAACAAACATAAAAACGATAATGCTAAGAAGGGAACACGTATTTTCATAACTTATAATTTGTTTCAAATATAGCTTAAAAAGCATAAAAATGAGTGGATAGTGGTCATGTCTATAGAATAGTATTATCTTCGTTTTTACGACAAAAATAATATCATGCTGGAGGTAGTAGAAATAGAAAAAAGATTTCAGAATCACGTGGCTTTGGATAAGATTTCGTTACTTGTCCCAACCAATTCGATATACGGTTTATTAGGGCCAAATGGGGCAGGGAAAACCACTTTGTTACGTATTATTAATCAAATAGTATCTCAAGACTCAGGTAAAATTTTATTGGACGGTGAGGAGTTGCAATCGCATCACATCAGTCACATCGGTTATATGCCCGAAGAAAGAGGGTTATACAAAAGCATGAAAATTGGGGACCAAGCCATGTATTTGGCACAATTAAAAGGGTTGTCCAAATATGATGCTAAACGGCAGATAGAATATTGGTTTAAAAAATTTGAAATCGAGGAGTGGTGGAATAAACGTATCGAAGAGCTTTCCAAAGGAATGGCTCAAAAAATACAGTTTATTGTAACCGTTTTACACCAACCTAAATTGCTCATTTTTGATGAACCATTCAGTGGTTTTGATCCTGTAAATGCGGATTTGATTAAAGAAGAAATAATGAATTTGCGGGCTAATGGAGCAACTATTATTTTCTCGACACATCGTATGGAAAGTGTAGAAGAAATGTGTGATCATATTGCCCTATTGAATAAAGCGAATAAAGTGTTAGAAGGTAATTTGACTCAAATCAAAAGGAAGTATCGGACAAATACTTTCGAAGTTGGATTATTTCCTAATGATAAGAGTGTTTTATCTCAGCTTGGTGCCAAATGGAAAGTATCTGAAGATTCCTTTAGTTCGATTGATGACATACTTCAATTTAAAGTAGAAATACCTACAGATGTAGCTTCGACCGATTTATTAAATGATATTATGCCTCATGGAAATGTCGTTCATTTTTCAGAAAAGATTCCTTCGGTCAACGATATTTTTATTAATGCAGTTAAATCAGTAAAAGAATGAAAATAGGGTTAATCATTAAACGTGAGTTCTTATCAAAAATAAGGAACAAGTCATTTATAATTATGACTTTTTTGAGCCCGATGATTATGATTGCGATTGTGGCTATTGTGGCTATTTTAAGTCAGGAACAGCAAGAGATACAAAAGGTGGCAGTCTATGACGCATCTCAAAAAATAGGCTCTCAATTGCAATCTACAGATGCTATTCAATTTGAGGATATTACATCAATGGGTTTGGCTGTAGCCAAAGAAATCATACCACAAAGTGGGTATGTAGGTTTGTTGCATGTCTCCGCCAATAATGACAGCTATTCAGTACAGCTCCTATCACAAGAAACACCCTCATTAGATTTTGTTCATCGTATAGAAAACGAGGTTGAATCCGTTTTGACCAATGAGCGCCTACTCCTGATGGGAATGCATCCAACAGCCATTGAGAAAGCCAAAGTAGATGTGCAATTGCAATTGTACAACCTCAAAGGTGAAAGCAATGTTCGTGGATTAAACGAAATTAAAATGGTTATAGGTGGTGCTTTTGGGTATTTAATAATGATGTTCATAGTGATTTATGGCAACTTTGTGATGCGCAGTGTCATAGAAGAAAAAACTAATAGAGTGATTGAGGTTATTGTTTCTTCTGTAAAGCCAATCCAGTTAATGTTAGGGAAAATAATTGGGACCTCATTGGCAGGGATAATGCAATTTATCATTTGGGTACTAATTGGATTAAGTTTGCTTTTTGCGTTAAGCTTCTTTATGGAAATTCCATTGACCAATCCAACTCCAGTATCAACTCCAATTAGTCGTAATGTGGATCTTGATATTGCTACTATAGTAGCTCATCTTTTCGAATTACCTATAGGTTCTATTATATTGGCTTTTATCATTTATTTTATAGCGGGCTATCTATTATATAGTTCCATGTATGCGGCAATAGGAGCAGCAGTTGATTCCGAAACCGATTCGCAACAGTTTTTGTTGCCTGTTATTTCGCCATTAATTATTGGAGTATATGTTGGTTTAGTAACTGTGGTTAGTGATCCGCATGGGATGGTAGCAACAGTATTTTCGTACATACCTTTTACTTCTCCAATTGTGATGATGATGCGCATTCCGTTTGGTGTACCATGGTGGGAAGTGGCATTATCTTTGTGTCTTCTGTGCTGTACTTTTATGCTTATCGTCTGGTTTGCTTCAAGGGTATATAAAGTTGGGATTTTGATGTATGGTAAAAAGCCAACTTATCGAGAATTGTTCAAGTGGATAAAATAGCAAAACAATGTCTAAAATTTTAATCATCGAAGATGAACCAGCTATCCGTAGGGTGCTGTCAAAAATAATTGCCGAAGAAAACTCATCGTATCAAGTGGTCGAAGCTGAGGATGGTCTAGACGGAATGGAAAAAATCAAACAAGAAGATTTTGATATGATATTATGTGATATCAAGATGCCTAAGATGGATGGGGTTGAGGTATTAGAAGCGACCAAAAAGATAAAGCCCGAAATACCAATGATAATGATATCAGGACATGGAGATTTAGAAACGGCAGTGCAGACCATGCGATTAGGTGCCTTTGATTATATTTCTAAACCACCAGATTTAAATCGATTACTGAATACTGTACGAAATGCTTTAGATAAAAAGCAATTAGTAGTAGAAAACAAAAGGCTCAAAAAGAAAATCAATAAGAATTATACAATTATTGGAGAAAGTGAAGCCATCACCCAAGTCAAAACCATGATTGAAAAAGTGGCAACCACTGATGCTCGAGTGTTGATTACAGGAAGTAACGGTACAGGAAAGGAGTTGGTGGCTCATCAGTTACATGAAAAGAGTAGTCGTTCGGCAGGAGCAATGGTTGAGGTTAATTGTGCGGCTATCCCATCAGAATTAATAGAGAGTGAGTTGTTTGGACATGTTAAGGGAGCTTTTACCTCTGCTATAAAGGATAAAACAGGAAAATTTCAGTTGGCCAATAATGGGACTATTTTTTTGGACGAAATAGGAGATATGCCTTTACCAGCTCAAGCCAAAGTGTTGAGAGTTTTACAGGAAGGCAGAATCACAAAAGTAGGAGCTGAAAAGGATGAAAAGGTAGATGTAAGGGTGATAGCGGCAACCAATAAAGATTTAAAAACGGAAATCGAAGAAGGCCGTTTTAGAGAAGATTTATATCACCGATTAGCGGTAATCTTAATCAAGGTGCCTGCTCTGAACGAAAGGCGTGATGATATACCGTTACTGATTAATCATTTTTTAGAAAAGATAGGAGAAGAACAAGGACAGATTCCTAAAAGGATATCTTCAAAAGCACTCAAGCTGTTACAAGCCTACGACTGGACGGGTAATATTAGAGAGTTAAGAAATGTCATTGAACGCTTGGTAATCCTTGGAGATGATGAAATCAGCGAGGATGATGTGAAACTATTTGCTAGTAAGTAAGTTTATTGCAAAATAATATCGCTATCAATATTGAGTTTTTTGTGTAAAGATTTAGCTATAGATAAAGATATATTTCTTTTGCCTTTAAATATTTCACTTATTCTTGCAGCTGTTGTGCCTAAAAGAACAGCTAAGTCTTTTTGTTTCAATTTCATTTCAAACATTCTTAACTCAATAACCTCCATAAGTGATGGTAGACCAATAGGATGATTAGCTTCTTCATATTTTTCTATGATATCGCTAACTTCAACTAGCCTTTCATCTACGTTTTTCCCTGAATCTAATTCTTTTAGTAATTTTTCTAGTTCGAGGTTTGCATCGATATATTCTTTTTTTGTTATCATAATTGATCTATGTTTTTTAGTTTATCGTAGTCTTTATGGTTTCCAACCCAACGAATGAAAACCCTTTTTATATTAAAACGAACTATGGCTACTATTCTATAATTGTTACCTTTTATATTAAACACATATCTGTTATTGCCAACGTTATCAGCAGAATTAAATGTATTCTTTAAATCAGCAAAGTTATCCCAATCACTTTTTTTTGCAGTTTTATACCAATCTTGTAATCCAACCCTAGAATTAGGTTCCTTTGTGAAATAATCTTTTAATTTCTTGAATGAAATAATATGCATTTATTGGGTATTTAATTAATGCAAATATAAGTAAAATTACATTAAATGGAATTAAATTATAAAATATGTAAGTTTTTTTGTTTGATTCTTATTGAAAAATGTATCGTTGATTTTATTTATTACTAATCTAACTATATGTTTGAATTAAAGTTAACCAAAAGAAATATTGAATATTCTTCGGACTTAATTCATTACAAAAAAGGAAATAAAAATTATAAATTTACACTGCTGAATTTTGAAATGATTATTAGAAAATATATGAAAGTACTGCTATCCCCAGCTAAGTCATTGAATTTTGACAAGGCAATACCAACAAATAAACAATCACAATCACAGTTTTTAACTGATTCTCAAAAAGTGCATAAGGTGTTAGTTAAAAAGAAGCCCAAGGAATTAGCAGAGTTGATGGGTATATCGGATAAACTAGTAAATCTGAATTGGCAACGCAATCAAGATTGGCAAGTACCTTTTCCTGAGGCAATAGCGCGTCAGGCTGTATACGCATTTGATGGCGATGTGTATGTAGGATTAGACGTGTATACTTTGCCAGATGATAAAATAGATGCTTTGCAAGATACTGTTCGGATTTTGTCGGGATTATATGGGATGCTAAAGCCATTGGATGTAATCCTTCCTTATCGCCTAGAAATGGGAACTAAATTGCCAATAGGAACCAAAAAGAATCTGTATGAATTTTGGAAAACAAAACTAACAAAGGAATTGAATGAAGAGTTAACAGAAGGTGAATTACTCGTAAACTTGGCAAGTAAAGAATATGCAACAGCTATAGATTTTAAAAAAATCAAAGGCACTGTTATTTCCCCTGAATTTAAGAATTATAAAAACGGGAAATTGAAAATTATCAGTTTTTTTGCCAAAAAGGCTAGAGGATTAATGGCGCGTTATATTATTGATAACAATATTGATTCAGTAGAAGGATTGAAAGGATTTAATGTCGATGGTTATGCTTTTGATGAAAGTCTATCTACCAATACACAATTGGTATTTACACGTTAGTTAAACCTAGATTGTGAATCTGCGTTTTGTAAGAGTGACCAATCCGATACCTAAAGCGACAAAAAAGGCAATACGAGCAATATAGTCCCCGTATTGTGTATAAACCGTCAATTCATTATTTAAAGAAACCGTTCCAATGAGAGCGGTTTTTTCGTTGTAAGCAGATTGTTGAGTGATTTCTCCACGAGCATTAATAAAACCAGAAATGCCTGTATTGGCACTTCGAGCAATGTCTCTACGAGTTTCAATGGCTCTCAATCTGGCCAAACTCAAATGCTGTTTATGGCCTTGTGTTTTATTCCACCACGCATCATTAGTCATAATGGCAATAAATTGAGCGCCATCTTGGACGTATTGATTGACATATTCTCCGTAAACTGATTCGTAACATATCACAGGAGCAACTGTCGTACTGTCTCCTTTGTAAAAAACACTTGGGCGTTCTTGCATGGATCGAGAAGAAACCGTGCCTCCAAGGTCAATCATAAATCCTTCTAATAATGGTTTCAGAAACTTTTTATAAGGCAAGTTTTCTACTCCAACTACTAATTTAGATTTAAAATGAGTGGGGATTTCACGTGTCACGGTGTCAATCTGGATAGCTGCATTGTAATAATTTACCCAAAGGCCGTCTCTGACCTTGTTAGAAGCCTCATTACTATCCGCTTCGTTATAAAACAATCGATACGCATCATAACCCAATAAAAAAGTAAGATTATGGTGTTTTTCGAGATATCTGTCAAATAAGTATTTAGAGGAGGAATATTTGTATTTATTTAAATCAGTATGTTCTGCTAATACGGTTTCTGGGGTAATGACAAAATCAGTTTTTGGTGTAACCAAACTATCTGCCTGTTCCAGAATCTGTTGGGTAATTTGGTCGTTAGTCTGAGAATATTTTTCGGTATACGGATCGATATTGGGTTGAACGACAATGACCTCTTTCTGATTTTCAGATTTGACATTTGTTGTGCTAAATATATAGAGTGAAAGGGCTATTGGTAAAGAGGTTAATAGTCCAATGCTAAACCATTTTCTTTTGAAGTTAGTGTCTTTAACATTGTAGCGTTCAACTTGTTTAAATAGTAAAATATTTAGGATGAGAATCCAAAGTGTACCGCCAAAAGTTCCTGTATATTCATACCATTGTATGATGTAGATGTAATCCGAAAAAACATTTCCCAAATTGAGCCAAGGCCAAGAGAAATCCCATTCTAAATGCATTTTTTCAAAACTTATCCATAGGGCACTAAAGAAAATCAAAGCTCTATTTGAACTTGTTCTTTTGGCGAAAGCATGAAAAACAACAACAACTAAACTCATCAAAAGAGAGTTGGCCAAAACAGCAAAAGCCATCCCGAAAGGGCTGGCATAATAGAGCCAAGAGGTAGTATAAAAGTTCCAAATGAAGAAGGCGATATAAGAAAAACCTAAAAGTCTTAAACCAGATTTGTTTTTGGCTTTTTCTCGTATTTGTTTTTCAAGTAAAAAAAGAGGAATAAAAGCGACAAAAATCATGAATGGAAAACCACAAGTGGGCCAACTCAAACTGAATAAAATTCCCGATAAAGCAGAAAGAAAAAAAGGATTTCTTAAAAGGCTCATGATTTTTTAGAGAATAAAGACCAATCTATTTTTAGAGAAAACACATTGGAATACATGGCATCTTCCAAGTCTCCGATATTGGTTAGGGCATAGTCAAAAGTTATTCCTTTGTATTGAAAACCTAATCCAATATTGGGTTTGAAACTCGTTTTAAAGGAATAATCAAATTGTCTGATGCGTTGAAAATTTCCTACACCAGCACGTAAGAAGACTATCTTTTTTAAATCCAATTGCATGCCTAGGGCTGGATCAATACTTAATTTTTCACTAGATAGTATATCATTTGTTCGTGTAAAACGAGAGTTTAAATTACCTGAAATCAGGATGCCGTATTTGTCCTTAATAGAAAATGAACGAGCTATTCCTAATTGTATTTTTGGTAAAGTGATCTCTGTTTTTTCTGGGAGTTCTTGATTTTGTCCAGCCACGGCGTTTTGGATAGGAACAAAAGCCTCTTCGTCAATTAACCAGATATTTGCTGTCGTAGTAATATCACGAGCCATCAGTCCAAAACTCCAATTTTTATTTTGATACTGTAGCCCTGCGTCAAATCCAAATCCCCACGAATTGGCAAAATCTCCAATGATACGACGCACCACTTTGGCATTTATACCATAACTCAAACCTTTGTATCGAGTGTTACGAGCATAAGATAAGGTAAAAGCATAATCGGAAGTAGAAAACAGACTGATGTTATTATAATTGACCTGACCATTATTGTCAATTAATTGCGTTGTGTTTAAAATATCATCGACTCCAAAACGAATTACAGATAATCCAAGAGCACTAATGCTGTCGATAGGACTTGCATATCCAATATAGTCGTATTGAGCAATATTGGCAAAATAACTGGCATGCATTAATCCGATCTGTTTGTTTTTGATATGAACAAGACCAGCTGGATTCCAATACCCAGAATTAACATCTGAGGTGTGTGCTGTAGTGGTGTTACTCATTCCTAGTGCAGCTGCATCGACTCCAATATTCAAAAATTCGTTAGAATATTTGCGTACGGTTTGTGCCTGAATAGAAACGGCAAATAAGAGTAAAAAATAGAGTGCTTTTTTTGTCAAAATTCTTCGAGCTGTTTCAACAAAAGTAAAAAAATTAAGTCGTAAATTTAAGGTAATAGGTTTCTTATAGTATATTTAACACCGATTTGATAAAATTAACGTTTATGTCAATTAAATCCATAGTTCCTAACGCTCTTACCTTGCTGAATTTGTTGTCAGGATTGTTGGCTATTTTATTTGTTGTGAATCAAGAGTTTTATGGCGCTTTTTACATGGTTTGTTTAGGTATTTTATTTGATTTTTTTGATGGTTTTGCCGCTCGTTTGTTGGGCGTTTCAGGTGAATTAGGGGTTCAGTTAGATTCATTAGCTGATATGGTGACAAGTGGAGTAGTACCTGGCTTAGTGTTGTTTTATATGTTAATGGATAGTAGAGGAGTTACTATTAGTTCGTATGCAAACGGTTCATTTTTAAGTAATGATTTGTGGATTCCGCTTTTAGGATTTTTAGTGACTTTAGGTTCATGTTATCGCTTGGCTAAATTTAATATAGATAAAAGACAAACAGATTCTTTTATTGGTTTGCCAACTCCAGCTAATTGTCTAATGATTGCTAGTTTGCCATTATTGGTCGTTGAAAACAAAATACCTCTATTGTCCGAGTGGATTTCCTCGACGTGGTTTTTAGTGGGTATAGCTATTATTTCTACCTACCTGCTGAATTCCGAAATTCATTTGTTTTCATTAAAAATAAAATCGAAAGATTGGTATCAATACAAGGTGCAGTTATTGTTTGTTTTGTTCTCAATTCTTTTTTTAATTGTGATTGGGCTGTATGCCGTGCCATTTGTGATAGTATTTTATATTTTGATTTCATTACTTTTGCCAAGTAAAAAAACTGTTTTCTAACAATTATTCTGTGAAATGAAAAACCGCGTTGTGATAAAAGCACTATGTTACCTGGGAGTATTGTTCTTCTTTCAGAGTAGTATTCTTTTGACAAGTAAGAAAAGTGGGATTTCAGAAGGGCGTTTGTCAGAAATTTTTAACGATCACAAAGACAAAGTTTTTGGTTTTGATATGTCCCATTATCAAGGTTACATCAATTGGGAGAAGGCAACAAAGGTTAGGAATAAGGTTTCTTTGAAATTTGTTTTTATTCGTGCTACGGCAGGGGTAAACAAAAAGGACGAGATGTTTAACCATAATTGGAAAAAGGCTAAAGAAAATAATCTTATTAGAGGAGCCTATCATTATTATAGACCAGACGAAGACCCTGTTTGGCAAGCAAAGCAATTCATAAAAAATGTATCCCTTTCTAAGGGTGATTTTCCTCCTGTATTAGATATTGAAAAAGAGGCTAAGACAATACCTATGAAGAAGCTAAAGCAAAACCTGAAAAAATGGTTGGATATAGTTGAAGCGCATTATGGTGTTAAGCCAATCATTTACACGGGAGACGATTATCACAACCGATTCTTAAGACAGGATTTTGAGGCATATAAGTTTTGGGTGGCTAATTACAATCCAAGCGTTTCGTATTTAGAAGACGATTGGTTGATATGGCAATTTACGGACACTGTTATAATTGATGGGATTAAAGGTCCAGCAGACTTAAACGTATGGCATGGAGACTATGACAATATGTTGTCCTATACCATCAAATAGGATTCGAAAGTTTATTTTTGAAAGTCGAGTTTTTTACGACGTAATTCGAAGTTTTGACCTAGATATACTTTTTTTACCATTTCGTCATTCACTAAGTCCTCTGGCACACCT
Organism: Flavobacteriales bacterium; assembly: GCA_020635875.1. Lineage (GTDB taxonomy): Bacteria > Bacteroidota > Bacteroidia > Flavobacteriales > Flavobacteriaceae > Flavobacterium. The sequence continues at coordinate 110,142 of JACJYY010000002.1, read as the reverse complement.
GATTTTAAAATTCCTCCTTCAAACATGAGGTATGTTTTATCGGTAATAGCCAATGTTTCCTGTACGTTGTGATCGGTAATAAGAATACCAATATTTTTATCTTTCAGCTTGGCTACAATACGCTGGATGTCTTCAACAGCTACAGGGTCTACTCCAGCGAATGGCTCGTCCAATAGGATAAATTTAGGGTCAGTAGCTAAAGCTCTTGCAATTTCTGTACGGCGTCTTTCTCCTCCAGATAATAAATCTCCTCTGTTGGTGCGGATATGTCCTAAGCTAAACTCTTCAATTAAGCTTTCCATTTTAGCTTCTTGTTCCTTTTTTGAGAGTTTGGTCAGCTGTAATACACTTAAAATATTGTCCTCAATGCTCAACTTTCTGAAAACAGACGCTTCTTGCGCTAAGTATCCTATACCATGCTGCGCTCTTTTATACATCGGATAATCCGTGATATTGATATCATCAAGATAAATTGATCCACCATTTGGCTTGACCAAACCTACAATCATATAGAAAGAAGTCGTTTTACCAGCTCCATTTGGACCAAGTAATCCAACAATTTCGCCTTGTTGTACCTCAATAGAAATTCCTTTGACAACGCTTCTTCCTTTGTAGGTTTTTACAAGATTGTTGGCTTTAAGGATCATTATATAGCACTCAGTTTAGAGATTAAAACACCTAAGAAGTTGCTGATAGGTTTTTTGATCATCATAGCCATCATTGGATTAAAATCGCCTTCAAAAACGAAAAATCCTTCAGATGAATTGTCAGATGAGCTTTGTAGGTCTAAGTTTAATTTGAATGGTGTTTTTTCACTAGCTGAAACCAATTGTACACCATTTGCTGTTGTATCAATCACTTTTAACTCAAACTCAGGCATTCCTTGTAAGGCGAATTTAAAAGTAGTAGGGCTGGTAACTTCAAATTTGGCAACAGTATCCGGCATTAATTTTTCAAAATTAGCCACTTCCGAAGCAAATTTTGCGATTTCTTCTTTTGATTTAGAAAAAGTGACTTTTTGACTTTCAATTACCATTTTAATACCGTTCTAATCTTCTGCAGGAGCCCATCCTTCCGGATTGGCATTCCAAGCCTGTAAGGTTTTTAATTCGCTCTTCGAAATATAGTTTTTTTCAATGGCATTATCCAAAAGAGTAGCATAATTACCCAATGTATACAAGTCTACGTTCTTTTCTTTGAAGTTTTTCTTAGCAATATCAAATCCATAATCAAAGATGGCAACCATACCTTTTACATTTACTTCCGCTTGACGCAAAGCCTCAACAGCCATTAAACTACTATTGCCAGTACTTACTAAATCTTCTACTACAATAGCATTTTGACCTTTGTATACAAAGCCTTCGATTTGGTTTTGACGACCGTGTTTTTTAGGTTCAGGACGCACGTAAGCAAAAGGTAATCCTAGTCTTTCGGCAACTAAAACACCAATACCGATAGCACCAGTTGCTACACCAACAATGATGTCTGGTTTGCCAAATTGATTTTCAATATTCTTGGCAAATTCATCACGGATATACGTTCTGATTTGAGGAAATGATAATGTGATTCTGTTATCACAATATATAGGCGAATTCCATCCTGAAGCCCACTTGAATGGGTTTTTAGGATTCAATTTAATTGCATTTATTTGTAAAAGCAATTCGGAAGTCTTGTTGGCTGTATCTTTGTTAAAAATCATAGTGCAAATGTATAAAGTTTTTGTAAACAACACCCCTCTTTTTTTAACTAATCAAATCACAAAAGAAACAGATTTTCAGTTTTTTCTATTGGAGAGTGTAGATATTGAGAAACTCATCACAAAAATGTATGAGAATAAGATTGGCAAAGTGTACCTGTATCATGAGGATGAAAAACAGATTTTAACAAAACTAAAAGAAAAGCTACCTGTGGAAAAAGCGGCAGGAGGCCTGGTATATAATGACAAAGGTCAAGTGTTGTTCATTTTTAGAAACGGTAAGTGGGACATTGCCAAAGGCGGAATTAACAAAGGAGAAAGAACAAAAGACGCTGCTATCAGGGAAGTCGAAGAAGAAACGGGGGTAGGTAAATTGAAGGTAGAAGAAAAACTAATTAAGACCTATCATATCTTTTATCGTAGAGGCAAATTCAGACTTAAGGTTACTCAGTGGTACCGTATGACTACGCAATATAAGGGGGGATTGGTAGCTCAGAAGGAAGAAGGTATTGACAAAGTAGAGTGGGTTAATCCAGAAGATGTTCAGGATAAACTAAAGAACTCGTATAATAATATTAAGTTGCTTTTTGAATAAATCAGACCCATTTGAAAAAAATACTCCTCTTATCAGATACTCATAGTTATATTGATGATGTAATTCTTGATCATGTCAAAAAATGCGATGAGGTGTGGCATGCTGGAGATATCGGAGATATCAAAGTAGCGGACGCTATAAACAAAATCAAACCTTTAATTGCGGTATATGGAAATATAGATGATGCTAAAGTAAGGGCGTCGTGTCCATTGCATCAAAAATTCATGTGCGAAGAGGTATCTGTTTGGATTACACATATCGGCGGTTATCCAGGTCGTTATAACCCACAGATTCGAGAGGAACTCAAAGCCAATCCTCCAAGGTTATTCATTTGTGGACATTCTCATATTCTCAAAGTCATGCCAGACAAAAAACTCAATATGTTGCATATGAATCCCGGGGCTATAGGGAAGTATGGTCTACATAAAGTGAGAACCATGCTTCGTTTTGAGATTGATGGTAAGGAGATAAAGAATTTGGAGGTTATTGAGTATAAGAGATAAAAAAAGGTCATCTTTTCAGACGACCTTTTTTATTTGAAATGAATCTAATCATATGAATTAATAGTAATAATACTTGACGATTGTTGTTGTCGCTGGAATTGATTGACCGGCATAATAATATTTTTCAATCGTTTGTATTAAATAGTTAGCGCTATTGTAGGTGTTTTCATAAACAGCTGTTGCTTGAAGTGAGTCATCAGAAGCGTTATGAATGGTAATTTTGGTCTTATTGTTTTTCGCAGATAAACCACTAACAACTATTCTAAAAGCCTCTGGTTTTAACGTAGAATAAGGGTTGATTTTATCATCGTATTCTATTAAATTATAATTATTTGAAAAAAATGAGTCATCGCCTGAACTATATTTCACAGTGTTACCATTTACATTTTCAAATGTTTCTTCATTCGATAAATATATAACATCCGCACATGATCTTGGGTTAAATGAATCATAGGTCATTTCCTCAAAATGTTTGATAGAGATAGGATTTGAATCTGGCCCATATGTAAACTCTATTTTGTCTTTAGATAAGGTTTCTGTGCTCCAATCAAAGGTTTTTCTGTCAATGCAAATATTTGATATTTTGCCATTATTATATTCTAACGTATTGACTTGAGTAATTTTAAATTCAGGATCAAAACTACTTGTCTCTGTTTGGTTCCAAGTCACAATATCGTTGTTTTGGTCATAATTATATGTGACCTCTATCGTCTTATTTCTATCTGCCACTTTGGTCTTAGAGATATTCCCTGATGAATTATACTCAAATTCAGAAGTTTTTATCACAACTCCATTTTGAATGTCTTCAATTTTTTTCAATTTATATTCACTCTTTGGAGTGTCTTGAATTACAGTGTGATTTCCTGTTGGTATAGGAGTTTCGTCTTTACTACAGCTTAAAACTAAAAGTGCAACAAAAAAGCTAGTGATGATTTTTGAAGAATTTTTCATAAAAATTAGTTTAGATAAGGCATAAAGGTATATCTATTTAACTGTATGATGAAACATTTCATGCTATTTTATACTGAAGATACTTCTCTGTCATCAAGCTTCTAGTCATATTGTTAGTAATTCTAAAAAAAAGGCCTTCTTTTTAGACGGCCTTTTTACGCACTATAGTAATAGGTTTATCGGATACGATCCACTGATTTTACGAGGTTTTCATCCTTTTGTATTGCCTTGTTGGCCAAGACAATGAAAACGATAGAAACAAAAGGAAGTAGAGCCTCAATACCTTTCTTCGAAGCGGCAGACGCTTCTCCAGATAATTGTAGTGCATCATAAGTCAATAGCCCTAGTAATATCAGATTGGTTAAAATATTAACTCTACCTAAGACAAATTGATTTTGTCTTTTTTGGTAAGAGAAAATACTCATAACAGATAACAATCCACTCAATACTAATAATCCTCCTTGTACTAAACTGTCTGTTTGAAACGGTTTCCAAACCACAACCAGAACACCCGAAAGGATGAATGAAATCAATAAATAAATGGACTGAATTCGTTGTATCATTACTTGAATTTCTTAACTCGAGCGTAAAAATATAATTTATTTTTTATTCTACATTGTTTTCAAAAAAAATTGTATAATTGCATAACAAACATCGGAAATCATCGCCGATGAAAAAGAATATCCCTTCCATAATATACAATCCCTATTTTTCAAATAAAATCTATTAAGTAATTCAGTTACATGTTTGATAATTCAAAACTAAAGGCTATGAAAATAGCTGAACTTCAGGAGGTTGCAGAAATTGCTAGAGTGCCTAAGTTCAAAACACTTAAAAAAGCGGAATTGATTCAGCAAATTTTAGAGATTCAGGAACAAAGCTTGGCAAGCGAAAATGGTCAGGAGGAGACCAAGAAAGAAGAGGCTTCTGTCAAAGTAAAAGAGAAAACTCAAGGAAGTAGAGTTAAGCGATTTGATGAGTTCGAAAAGGGTGAAATTCCTAGTGCTTCCAATAACGAGATTTCTGATAAAGTAGAGGAGGAAAAAACTCAAACTCAAGAGGACAGTAATCATAAGCCACAAAGAGATAATAATAATCGTCCTCATCACAAGAACAACAATAATAATCAACATCAAAACAAAAACAGGCAAAACAACAAAAAGTCTGAATATGAGTTTGAGGGAATAATTGAAAGTGAAGGAGTGTTGGATATGATGCCTGATGGGTATGGTTTTTTACGTTCTTCGGATTATAATTATTTAGCTTCTCCAGACGATATTTATTTATCACAATCTCAGGTAAAACTGTTTGGTTTAAAGACGGGAGATACTGTCAAAGGGGTAGTGAGACCACCTAAAGAAGGAGAAAAATATTTTCCTTTAGTAAAAGTACTTAAGATTAATGGACTAGATCCACAGATTGTAAGAGACAGAGTGGCGTTTGAGCATTTGACTCCAGTTTTTCCAGACGAAAAATTCCGTTTAGCAGATAAACAAGCAACAGTTTCAACACGAATCATCGATTTGTTTTCGCCTATAGGTAAAGGACAAAGAGGGATGATTGTTTCGCAGCCTAAAACAGGTAAAACGGTGTTGTTAAAAGAAATAGCAAATACCATTGCGGCTAATCACCCAGAGGCTTATTTGTTGGTGTTGTTGATTGATGAACGTCCAGAGGAGGTAACGGATATGCAACGTAACGTAAGAGGAGAAGTGATTGCCTCTACCTTTGATGAACCAGCAGAACGACATGTTAAAGTAGCGAATATCGTATTAGAAAAAGCAAAACGTTTAGTAGAGTGTGGACACGATGTCGTGATTCTATTAGATTCGATTACACGTTTGGCAAGAGCCTACAATACGGTACAACCTACATCTGGTAAAGTGTTGAGTGGAGGGGTTGATGCTAATGCCTTACAAAAACCAAAACGTTTCTTTGGTGCGGCTCGTAATATTGAAAACGGAGGTTCTTTATCTATTATTGCAACGGCTTTGACGGATACAGGTTCTAAGATGGATGAAGTAATTTTTGAGGAGTTTAAAGGAACAGGTAATATGGAGTTACAATTGGATCGTAAGATTGCCAATAGGCGTATCTTCCCTGCAATTGACTTGACTTCTTCAAGTACACGACGTGATGATTTATTAATGGATGAAAAAACGGTTCAACGTATGTGGATTATGCGTAAATATCTAGCGGATATGAATCCTGTTGAAGCAATGGACTTCATTAATGATAGATTCCGTCAAACTAGAAACAACGAAGAGTTTTTGATTTCTATGAATGATTAAATTATAAACAGTGTTAGATCTATAAAGGACTTTGAAATCTCAAGAGTCCTTTATTTTTTTACAATTGGAATGAGATAGCTGATAGTGTAATTAAATCCAGAACCAAAATGGCTTCCTTCTCTAGTTCTGTTAAAACCAGGAATGTATAAATTGTCAAAATTGTCAGGTTTTTCCTGATTAATCATTCTTTTTAGTCTTACACTAAAACCCAGATAAAGATTGTTTAGAATTTCTGTCTTGATTCCCGCTACAAATTCCATCCAGTGAGCAGACAAATCATTAAATTCCTTATTGGTAGCTACAGTATAGGAAGGAAAATAGGTGTTGTTGTTATATAAACTGTATTGGTGAAGGGTTTGGCTAAAGTTGCTGTAGCCATATCTTAATCCCACATATATCATATTTTGCATGTCCAGCCAATTACGATAGGCATTGTAATCAAATCCAATCTTGGTATAATTCCCTTTTGTAGTGAAATGTATCAAGTCATCATCAACGAAGTTGTTTTCTGAGCCTAATTCGATAGCCAAATAGTGAGAGTGAGAAATTCGATAATCTCCAGAGATTTCAAAACCACTATAGTTTTTATTATACAACGGTTTTGTTGCTCGGTATAAATCGACACCTAAACGAAGCCCGTATTTTTGAGTCGGCTTAGAGATGGAATCCTTTTCTTTTTGAGAAAATGACATCAAACCACAAAAAAGCAGAATGCTAATGAAATAATTTAACATGAGTGCTGTCGCTTAAAATTATGGAATGATTTATTATTTCGGGGTTGCTCAGCCAATTATCACTGTCTGGTTCAATGACCACACCGTCATTTTGATTCAAAGCAAAAAGAGTTCGGTATCCACAGGCTCTCGAAATATAAGAGTCTATAGGGGTGTAATTTATAGTTAGGCGATCTTCATTATCATAGGAGCCGTCAGCAGGGTTGAAATTACTGTAGAATGTATAGTTTGTTTGTGATTGATTCGTTTGTAGTGGGATGTTTACTCTGTCCACTTCAGTAAAGACAAGTCCGTCGGTTTGACCATCAGCTTTCACGTATATAGAAGAGATGTTTTTTGATTTTTCAGGAGTGTTTTTGTCAAAAAATTGGAGTACTAATTCAGGTGTTGAAGGGGCTGAACTTATACAGATGTCGTCCTTTTCACAACTTAATAAAAAAAGAGAAATTGACGTAAAAAGCATACTAAGAGAAATAATAATTTTCTTACTCATTTAATTTCTTTTTTCAAGTAAAACAACATTCTCAACATGATGAGTTTGCGGAAACATATCTACAGGTCTCACGCGGGTTACCTTGTATGAGGTATCCAATAAAGCTAAATCTCTGGCTTGAGTGGCTGAGTTACAACTTACATACACTACTTTTTGGGAGCCAATTTTCAAAATTTGTTCAATTACATCTGCATGCATCCCATCTCTTGGAGGATCAGTAATAATTACATCAGGTTGACCGTTATCTCTAATGAATTGGTCGTTAAAAACTTTTTTCATATCACCCACATAAAAAGTGGTATTTGTGATATTGTTTCTTATCGCATTTTGCTTTGCGTCTTCAATGGCTTCAGGAACAGCTTCTACGCCCACTACTTTTTTCGCTTTTTTAGAAACGAATTGGGCAATGGTTCCAGTGCCAGTATATAAGTCGTAGACGATTTCTTCTCCAGTTAAGTCGGCAAAATCTCTAGTGATTTTATAGAGCTCATAGGCCTGATCGGAATTGGTTTGATAAAAAGATTTAGCATTGATACTAAACTGCAAGCCTTCCATTTCCTCTAAGATGTATTCTCTACCTTTAAACAATTGAACTTCTTGGTCATATATGGTATCATTCCCTTTGGAATTGATAACATAAAGCAACGAAGTAATTTCAGGAAACATTTTCGATAAATGATTCAATAGCATTTCTCTTTGTGTTTGGTCTTCTTCAAAAAATTGAATTAAGACCATGATTTCGCCAGTAGACGCTGTGCGAATCATTAACGTTCTTAAAAGGCCATTTTGGTTTCTTGGGTCGTAAAAAGTCAAACCATTTTCTATAGCAAAACGTTTTATCTCATTTCGTATAGCGTTAGAAGGGTCTTCTTGCAAGTGACATTTATTGATGTCGAGAATTTTGTCCCACATTTTTGGAATGTGAAACCCTAGTGCATTTTTGTCTTCGATTTCATTTTCGGATTGAATTTCTTCTGGTGTTAGCCATTTTTTGTTAGAGAAGGAAAACTCCATCTTATTTCTATAAAAGAACTGTTTTTGAGATCCCAAAATTGGCTCAAATTCTGGGAGTTCTATTTTTCCTATTCTACGAAGATTGTTAGTGACTTCTTGATTTTTGTAAAACAACTGTTTACTGTAATCCATGTTTTGCCACTTGCATCCACCACAAACACCAAAATGTTCACATACAGGAACTACTCGGTCTATGGAGTAGTGGTGAAAATGAGTTGCTTTAGCCTCATAGTAAGCTTTTCGTTTTTTGAAAGTTTCCAAATCTACAACGTCACCTGGAACTACATTAGGAACAAAAATAACCTTGCCATCAGGAGCTTTTGTAACACACACACCTTTAGCTCCTGCATCAATTATTTTAATGTTTTCAAAAGTTTTATTCATTTTTTTCTGTCTTGCCATGCTGCAAAAATAATCTAATGAACTTTAATTGCTACACATTCTCAAATTTTTATATATTTATGAGATGTCGATTGTATATGAATCCTATATGATTTAAATCGATAAAGTAAAAAATGTTTACTTTTGTGCTTGTTTTTTTAACAAAAAAGGACTCCGCAATAGCTGAGAAATCCCAATAAATAATGATAAGACTATTTCTTTTGTTGTTCTTTTGTTTTGGCCACATATGCTTCGGTCAAGATAATGTAGGCACTACGCTTCAGCTAAAGAGAGAAGTAACAGAAGAAAGGGAGATTCCTATAGAGGCTAAGTTTCAGCATTATGTAGGGGAGTTGTATGGGGGAGGTATTGTGTATAATGTGTGGAAAGACAGCATTGGTGTAGAACATGGGTTGATAGCGTCACTTGACGACATCAGTAAGGGAATGGTTTGGAATACCTATGAGAAGTTAACTGGAGCGACTAGTCTGGATGATGGAGTAACAAATACAAAAACAATTGTAGAGGCATTAAATAACTGTTCAATATGTGCTGCAGGTATGTGTCATCAATATAGAGGAGGAGGTTTTAATGATTGGTATTTACCAGCCTCGTGGGAACTTTACGAACTATCTCAAAATATACATGTCATTAATGCAATTCTCAGTAATGATAGTCTTGATGAAACCCAACCCTTAATGATGGACTATTATTGGAGTTCTACCGAAGGAAGCTCAGGTAGTGCTTGGCGTCAACATGTTGGAGACATAAAACAGAAGTTTTTTTATCATAAGTACAGTAGAGGTAGATTAAGAGCTGTTAGGCGTTTCTAATCTAAAAACAATATATGCTTAAACACTTTAATCTGATTTTTTTTATAATCACAGGTCATCTTATGATGGCTCAAGTGAATTTTAAAAAGGTTGATGCATATATTGAAGTTGACACCATCCAGGCATCTGTTTCGGGCAAAGTAAAGTATCAATTTGAGGTGCTTCATGCAGTCGACTCTCTTTCGCTTGACGCCAAAAAAATGTCATTTTATGAGGTTATGATTGACAATAATAAGGTCAAACATTCTGTTACGGATACTCATTTAATCATTCAGAAAAAACTGACAGCTGGGAATTATGAATTGACGTTTGATTATCATGCCATTCCTCAAAAAGCTCTGTATTTTTTTGGTTGGAACGGAAAGGAAGATTCTCAGTTATGGACACAAGGACAAGGAAAATACACGAGTAATTGGTTTCCTAGTATTGATAAAGAATCAGAAAAATTAGTGTTTTCTTTAGACATCGCTTTTGACCAAAACTATGAAGTGATTTCAAACGGAATACTAACGAACAAAGAAAAATTAGGAGATAAATACATTTGGAGTTATCAAATGAAAAAGCCAATGAGCAGTTATTTGTTAATGATTGCCATTGGGAAATTCAACCATGATACACTGACCTCATATAGTGGTATTCCTATTGAATTGTACTATTCTGAAAAAGATAACGGTAAGGTAGAACCTACTTACAGATATTCAAGGGAGATTTTTGATTTTTTCGAAAAAGAAATAGGTTTTTCTTATCCCTGGGAAGTGTACAGGAATATTCCGATTAAAGATTTTGTTTATGCAGGCATGGAAAACACTACCTCGACGCTGTTTTCGAGAGAGTATATGGTTGATTCGTTAGCCTTCAATGATCAGAATTTTGTCAATATCAATGCACACGAATTGGCTCATCAATGGTTTGGAAATGTAGTCACGGCTTCTAGTAGTAAACATCATTGGTTACATGAAGGTTTTGCTACTTATTATGCCTTGTTGGCAGAGAAAGAATTATTTGGTGAAGATTATTTTTATTGGGAATTGTTTAAATATGCGACAGAAATTCAGGAAGCATCTAATTATGATACAATTCCGTTGCTCGATGGAAAGGCCAGCTCGTTGACCTTTTACAAAAAAGGAGCTTGGGCATTACACTCCATCTACTCAAAAATTGGTAGAGAAGATTTTAATAAGGCGGTTTTAAATTACTTGGAAACCAATAAGTATCAGGTTGTAACGACCGATGATTTTATTAATGCTGTAAAATCAGTTGCCGAGTTTGATGATAAAGAGTTTTCGTCAGTATGGTTAGAAAAACATCATTTCCCAGAGCAAGAGATTTACGATTTGTTGTTTCAAAGCCAATTTATTCAGGATTATGTTTCGGCACAAAAACTACGAATAGTGCCTTTTTCAGACAAGAAAGAGACGTTGATAAAAATTATAGAGTCGGATGCTTATTATCCTATTAAGCAAGAGGTTATTTACCAGTTAGAGGGGGTTCCGTTTAAAAGCAAAAAGGAACTATTGAAAGCTGTCATAGAACAGAATAATCCACATTTAGATCTTGTATTAGCGGCGATAGAAAGTGAAATTGAGCCTAAACAACGAGTGCTTTTTGAAAAGCTTTTAAGCAGTAAATCCTATCGTGCCCGTGAGATTGCAATGTTGAAATTATGGGAGTTTTTTCCTGAGTATGCTCCTGAATATTTGGAAAAAATGAAAGGGATAGAAGGATTGGGTAATAAAAATATTGAGTTACTATGGTTGTACCTTAGTATTTTAACCCGAGGTTATGATCAAATTGATTACGGTACAGAAGTCTCTAATCTATTGGCCTATACTCAGCCAGAATATGATGTGGTAATACGAGAGATAGCACTTAATTATTGCTTGAGACTCAAGCTCATTAATTACGCCACGGTTCGTAGTCTCATACAAGGAACCAACCATCCAAGATGGCAGTTTGCCAAATATTGCAGGTCACAATTAAGGACATTACTACAGGACAAGAGCGTTCAGCAAGCCGTAGAAGAAATGAAAGGAGAGTTGAATCAAAACGAAATTAAACAACTTGATCTTCTTTTTAAAGAATTTTAACTTACCAAAGTCTAGTAACTTCTTTTTTCAGTATATCAATTGCCATTTGAGTTGGAGGCTGTTTTTGTAACAATTCGTTAAGAATACTCTCTCTGAGTTTGTTGGCATCTGTTACTTCGGGATTCAAACTGATTTTACGAATCATTTGAATAGTCGTGTTCTTGGCAGTAAGTATTACATTCCAGGTATCTTCGGTCATGTAAATTTGTTGTGTCAAATTGTGCTCAAATTCTTGTTCTATGTGTTGGATTAGTAAATTGGCATAATCCTTTTTTTCTGGAGAGATAGGGGAGATTCTGATGACAATTTTGGACAAATTAATGCGTTCTAAAAACAAGGTCATTCTTTCATAGGCTTGAAGTCTCAGCGGTAGAGCATTTTTTCTGTTGGCTTTCATCATAAGAAAACGCCTTCTGTTTTCCTCGTTGGTCAAGAACATTTTTAAGAAATAAAAAGCAACCCCAGCAGTTACTAAAGCAGGAATTGTATAACCTATTATTTGTGCAATCGTGTCGTTATTCATGTGTGAGATTTTATCTTGATAAATATGAAGTTTCTGAGTTATGGCGAATTATGTTTGAATTACACCTAAATTAAAATCTTTTTCAATGGGGGACTGGCTAGCAGCTTCAATACCCATAGCAATCCATTTTCGGGTATCCAAAGGATTGATTATGGCATCAGTCCAAAGTCTGGCCGCTGCATAGTAAGGAGATATTTGTTCGTCGTATTTAGATTTAATTTTTTCAAATAGTTCGTCCTCTTTTTGTGGGGTGATTTCTTCTCCTTTTCTCTCTAGTGTTGCTTTCTCGATTTGCATCAAAACTTTAGCGGCAGAATTTCCGCTCATTACTGCTAGTTCGGCACTTGGCCAGGCTACGATTAATCGAGGGTCATAGGCTTTTCCGCACATGGCGTAGTTTCCTGCCCCGTACGAATTTCCAATAATCACTGTAAATTTTGGAACAACGGAATTGCTTACAGCATTTACCATTTTAGCACCATCTTTAATGATGCCTCCATGTTCCGATTTAGATCCCACCATAAAACCAGTAACGTCTTGTAAGAATACCAATGGTATTTTCTTTTGGTTACAATTAGCAATGAAACGAGTGGCCTTGTCTGCACTGTCAGAATAGATAACCCCCCCAAATTGCATTTCGCCCTTTTTGCTTTTGACTACTTTACGTTGATTAGCGACTATACCTACTGCCCATCCTTCAATTCGGGCATAACCCGTAATAATCGTTTGACCGTAATGTTCTTTATATAATTCTATTTCGCTGTTGTCAACCAATCTTTTTATGATCTCAAGCATGTCGTATTGGTCTGATCTTGATTTGGGTAAAATTCCAAAAATTTCTTCCTGATTTAAGACTGGCGCAACACTTTCCTTTTTACTAAAACCAGCAGATTTTGGAGAGCCAATTTTATCCATTATTTTTTTTATGGAGTCCAGACAGTCTTTGTCGTCTTTTGATTTGTAATCCGTTACTCCTGAAATTTCGCAATGTGTAGTCGCTCCACCAAGGGTTTCGTTATCAATTTGTTCTCCAATAGCGGCTTTTACTAAATAACTTCCAGCCAAAAAGATACTCCCTGTTTTGTCTACAATTAGAGCTTCGTCACTCATGATTGGGAGATAAGCGCCACCTGCCACACAGCTTCCCATGACTGCGGCGATTTGGGTTATACCCATACTACTCATTTGAGCGTTATTTCTAAAAACACGTCCAAAGTGTTCTTTGTCAGGGAATATTTCGTCTTGCATAGGCAAATACACCCCTGCGCTATCTACTAAGTAGATGATTGGTAATTTGTTTTCGATGGAAATTTCTTGGGCTCTGAGATTCTTTTTAGCAGTGATAGGAAACCAGGCACCTGCTTTTACAGTGGCATCATTTGCTACAATGATGCATTGGTGTCCGCTGACATAACCAATTTTAACCACAACACCACCCGATGGACAGCCGCCGTGCTCTTCGTACATTTTATCTCCTACAAAAGCTCCGATTTCAATACTTTTAGAGTTTGGGTCTAATAGGTAATCAATACGTTCTCTTGCTGACATTTTGCCTTTAGCATGCAGTTTTTCGAGACTTTTTTTGCCTCCACCCAATTTAACTTGAACGAGTTTCTGTTTAAGACTGGAGACCAATAATTTATTGTGGTCTTCATTAATATTAAAAGCCAAATCCATTTCCTTGCTATTTTCAATCATCAAGCTCCAAATTTAGGAATATTGATAGATTTAGGAATACAAAAAGTTTGTTAATTTAGCCTTTTTCAAAAACACCTTATTTATTATGGATCCTCTCGTTGTCATATTGGTTGTGGTGACTTATTTTGCGTTGCTCATGTCTATATCGTATTGGACAGGAAAGGACGACGATAGTGATTCCTTTTTTAGGGGGAATAGAAAATCTCCTTGGTATATTGTTGCTTTTGGGATGATTGGGGCTTCCTTATCTGGAGTGACATTTATTTCAGTGCCTGGTTGGGTAAGTACCTCTCAATTTTCATATATGCAGATGGTATTAGGATATTTGGTAGGCTATTTTGTTATAGCTTATGTTCTAATGCCGTTATACTATCGACTTAATTTAACCTCAATTTATAGTTATCTTGAGGATAGGTTAGGGTTGTATTCGTATAAGACCAGTGCTGTTTGCTTTTTAATTTCTAAAATAATAGGAGCATCGTTTCGACTGTATTTAGTTGCTATAGTATTTCAATATTCTGTTTTTGATAAAATGGATGTTTCTGTTCCGTTTGAGGTTACTGTTTTTATTACTGTTTTTTTAATATGGTTATACACCTTTAAAGGAGGGATAAAAACCATTATTTGGACAGATACATTTCAAACAACTTTCATGTTATTGTCTGTAATTATTACAATATTTTTGATTGGTGATAAGATGAATTTATCGCTTGGAGGGGTAGTGGATAGTATTATTGATAGCGAATACTCACAGATATTCTTTTTTGAGGACTGGAACGATCAACGTTATTTTTTCAAACAGTTTCTTGCTGGGGCGTTTATTGCAATTGTGATGACAGGTTTGGATCAAGATATGATGCAAAAGAATTTGACTTGTAAGAGTTTGGGTGATGCCCAAAAGAATATGGTTACGTTTAGTTTAGTGTTAGTATTTGTGAACTTAATATTTCTGGCTTTAGGAGCGTTGCTGTATATTTTTGCCTCGGAATATTCACTAGTGTTACCCGATAAAGCAGATCAGTTGTTTTCCATGATAGCTATGGATGGTCATCTTGGATTAGCGGTTGGGTTGTTTTTTATATTGGGTTTGGTTGCTGCGGCATATTCAAGTGCTGATTCTGCGCTTACCTCACTAACGACCTCTTTTTGTGTTGATTTTTTGGGTATTGAGAAAGACATGCCCGAAACTCAAAAGAAAAAAAGACGATGGACACATATTGCAATGTCCTTGGTGTTGATAATTGTTATAGTTGTTTTTAAACGAATTAACAATGATAACGTGGTTTCTCAGTTGTTTACCGTTGCGGGGTATACCTATGGACCTATATTAGGAATGTTCGCGTTTGGTATTTTCAATAATAGAAGGGTTTTAGATAAGTGGGTTCCAATAGCGGCTATTTTAGCGCCTGTTTTAAGCTATATTATCAATGCCAATTCTGAGGCTTGGTTGAATGGTTATAAATTTAGTTTTGAGTTGTTGTTGTTGAATGGGTTCTTAACTTTTATGGGATTGTTGATGCTGTCCAGCAAAAGTAAATTAACCGAACCTGCAAGTTAATGGAGAATCTATTGCTATTATTTGTTTGCTTAGTTATTGGTTTGGTTTTACAACATGCAAAAGCCTTTCCTCCATTAAGCTATAAGGTACTTAATAGCTTTGTGATTTATGTTTCTTTACCTTCGTTAGGCCTGTATTTTATTCCGGAAATCGAAATCAGTAGTGCTTTATTGTATCCTGTAGGGGTAGCTTGGTTGGGCTTTGTAGGATCGTATATTTTTTTTACCGCATTAGGCCGAATTTTTAAATGGTCCAAAAAACTGACGGGTTGTTTAATCTTAACAGCAGGTTTAGGTAATACGTCATTTGTAGGCTTCCCGATAGTGGAAGCTTTTTTTGGTGTAGAGGGATTAAATACTGCAATTATTGTGGATCAACCGGGTACTTTTGTGGTGTTTTCTACTATTGGTGTTTTTGTGGCTTCTAAATTTTCGGGCGTAGAGCCTAGCATTAAGACAATTTCAAAAAAGATATTTTTATTTCCACCTTTTATCTTTTTCACTGTTTCCATAATAATGAATCTTTTTGACTTGCATTTTCATGATATGATTAAGTTGGTGCTTCAAAAACTGGGAGCAACAGTAACGCCTATATCTTTGATTTCGGTGGGAATGCAACTGCAATTTAACAGCAGGAGTAAGCACTGGAACTTTTTGGCTTTGGGCTTGACCTATAAACTTATAATTACACCGTTGTTGTTTTATCTCTTATATGTCTTGTTATTAGATGGAGCTGGGCTGGTAATTCAAGTATCGTTGATAGAATCTGCTATGCCTCCAATGATTGCGGGTACTATATTAGCAGCAACTTATGGTTTAAAACCAAAATTAAGTAGCATGATGGTAGGGTTTGGAATTCCAATTTCATTAATCACCATGTTTTTGTGGTACCTATTGTTTAAACTTGTCTAAAATAATACAGAAATAATGAATGATATTTCACCAGTATTGGTTGATCAATTAAAGGAGATATTGGGGGAGTCCAATGTTTTTATAGATCAAGAAACTACAAAGTTGTATGGAAGTGATCAAACGGAAGATTTGGTTTTTCCTCCTTCAGTTGTAGTAAAGCCCAAAACGGTAGAGCAAGTTTCGGCAATTTTAAAAATGGCCAATACACAAGGTATGCCGGTAACAACAATTGGTGCGAGGACAGGCTTAAGTGGAGGAGCATTGAGTGTATGTAAAGGGATAGGATTGTCTATGGAAAGGTTTAATAAAATACTTGAAATAGATGAACAGAATTTGCAAGTAGTGGTAGAGCCTGGTGTGATTACTCAGGTTTTGCAAGATGCTGTTGCCGAAAAAGGCTTGTTTTATCCTGTGGATCCAAGTAGCAAGGGATCTTGTTTTATTGGGGGAAATGTGGCTGAAAATTCAGGAGGAGCTAGAGCGGTTAAATACGGTGTAACCAAAGATTATGTACTCAACTTAGAAGTAGTTTTAGCCAACGGGGATATCATTTGGACAGGAGCAAATACCTTAAAAAACGCTACAGGATATAATCTTACGCAATTACTAGTGGGTAGTGAAGGGACGCTAGGAGTAATCACTAAAATTGTCCTAAAGTTAATTCCTGCGGTTACTCATAATGTATTGATGTTGGTGCCATTTTATAAAGCAAAACAAGCTTGTGAGGCAGTGTCTGCAATCTTTAAGTCAGGGATAGTTCCTAGTGCGTTGGAGTTTATGGAAAGAGATGCTATTGATTGGACTATGCGATATGTTGATAATGCCAGTGTTCCCATCCAAGAAGGTATAGAGGCGCATTTGTTAATAGAGGTAGATGGTAATAATGCTGACGTTTTATTTGAAGAAGCCGAAAAAATAGTAGGAGTCTTAGATGCTTTTGAAATAGATGAGGTGTTGTTTGCAGATACAGAGGATCAAAAAAATGCTTTGTGGACTTTGCGTAGGGCTGTAGGAGAAGCAGTTAAGGCTAATTCTATATACAAAGAAGAAGATACGGTCGTGCCAAGATATTCGTTGCCTGAATTATTAGAAGGTGTAAAAAGGATAGGTAATAAATATGGCTTTAAGTCTGTGTGTTACGGTCATGCTGGAGATGGTAATTTACATATTAATATAATCAGAGGAGATCTTGATGAAAAGGTGTGGAATGAAGATGTAACAAAGGGAATACGAGAATTGTTTCAACTAACAGTTGAATTAGGAGGAACGATATCTGGAGAACACGGTATAGGATATGTTCAAAGAAACTTTATGGATATACCTTTTAAAAACGGACAGTTACTACTTATGAAAGGGATAAAAGATGTGTTTGATCCTAATGGAATTATGAATCCTAAGAAGATTTTTCCTGATACTTAGTCGTTAAATATTGTTTTAACAAGTAAAGAAATCCCATAAAAGATTAATCCCACAGCACTTATGCAAGCCAAGATGCCAACTCCGAGAACTACTTCAAAAAAAGGATGTTGCTGATTTTTAAAAGAGCTATGAATGATAACGGGGCCTAAAAATAACAAAGGCAGCGCCATGCTTAGGATTCTTGCGCCTTTAAAAAGAGTTTGTTTTCTTGTCATTTGGATAAGCTAATAAAAGGCAAAGATAAAAATGTCAGCTCTTTTCATGAAGTTTTTTTAGGATAGTTGTTGTTCTTAATAAATATTGTCGTAGGTTTGCACACACAAAAAAAATCACAAAGAAAGGAGGTGCCTAAATTATGTTGATAATACCAGTTAAAGAAGGAGAAAATATCGATAGACCGCTAAAGCGTTTCAAAAGAAAATTCGATAAAACGGGAACAATGAAACAATTGAGAAATCGTCAGTGTTTTACAAAACCTTCAGTAGTAAGAAGAGCTCAAATCCAAAAAGCATCTTACGTTCAAGGCTTGAGAGACGCAGAAGAAAACTAGTCTTAAGAATATTCTAATAATAGTAAAGTCGTAGCTTAATGAGAAATCATTTTGAGTTACGACTTTTTTATTTTTATTTTTATAGAAATATTGAAGCACTTGTCTATTATTCAATCATATCAGGATTATCTACTACTTGAAAAGAAGTATTCACGTCATACCTTATTGGGATATTCCCATGATGTGATTGCTTTTGGTCAATTTATTAAAGAACAATTTGATGATTGTGAGCTAAAAGATGTGAATTACAGCTTAATTAGGAGTTGGATTGTGAGTTTAATTGACCAAGGAATTAGTCATCAATCCGTTAATCGGAAAGTAGCTTCGTTAAAGTCTTTTTACAATTACCTTTTAAAGACAGAACAGATAACAGCATCTCCTTTGGTTAAGCATAAAGCACTAAAAACACCAAAAATAGTTCAGGTGCCATACTCAATAAATGAAATGAAAGTTTTATTGGATACTATAGAGTATCCCGACTCTTTTGAAGGGAGAAGGGATCGTTTGATTATTGAGTTGATGTATTCTACAGGTATGCGTCGAGCAGAGTTGATAGATCTTGAGTTAGGAGGTATAGATTATTTTGGTAAAACCATAAAAGTTAAAGGGAAAAGGAATAAAGAACGGATTATTCCTTTGTTGCCAGAATTGATTGATAAAATTAAAAAATATTTGATTGAGCGTGAACAGATAGTTAGTATTCATAGTGGTTCTCGACTATTTTTGACCAAAAAGGGGGATAAAGTATACGATACTCTTGTTTATCGTATTATTAATAGTTACCTTAGTGCGATAACCGAAAAGAAAAAAAGAAGTCCTCATATGTTAAGGCATACTTTTGCAACACATATTTTGAATAGCGGTGCGGATTTGAATTCGGTTAAAGAGCTCTTGGGGCATTCTAGTTTGGCTTCGACACAAGTGTATACGCATAGTAGTTTGGCAGAACTCAAAAAAGCCTATCAGGGAGCTCATCCAAGAAATAAGAAAAAATAAAAATGTTTAACCATAAAAAAAGTGTTAGTTATGAAAGTAGATTTTCACGCAGTAAATTTTTCGATTGACAAAAAATTGATCAATTTCATTCAGGATAAAATGGATAAATTAGATAGAGTGTATGATAAAGTGGTTTATTCGGACGTGTTTTTAAAGTTAGATAACACCTCTACCAAAGAGAATAAAATAGTGGAATTAAAAGTGCATGTGCCAGGAGATTCAATTATAGTTAAAAAGCAAGGAAAATCCTTTGAAGAAGGAGCTGATTTGGCGATTAGTTCAATCGAGAGAGTGCTTATCAAACGAAAAGAGAAAATAAAATAAAAATCTTTTTTGAGAATTTAAATTATTATATATATTTGCAGTCCGCTAGAAATAGCGGGCTTTTTTTATTGCCGATGTAGCTCAGCTGGCTAGAGCAGCTGATTTGTAATCAGCAGGTCGTGGGTTCGACTCCCTCCATCGGCTCTATTTTTATAGAGGTTGTAATAAAATAAAGGCTTTAGGGGAGATACTCAAGCGGCCAACGAGGGCAGACTGTAACTCTGCTGACTTACGTCTTCGCAGGTTCGAATCCTGCTCTCCCCACAAAGAATTTTGAGAGTAATCTCTGCCGGTGTAGCTCAGGGGTAGAGTGTTTCCTTGGTAAGGAAAAGGTCACGGGTTCAAATCCCGTCATTGGCTCTAATTGTGTAATAAATTTGAATTATATATATAACTAAGATTAAAAATTAATTAAGATGGCAAAAGAAAATTTTAACCGTAACAAACCGCACTTGAACATCGGTACTATCGGACACGTAGATCACGGTAAAACAACTCTTACGGCAGCAATTACTTCAGTTTTGGCAAGTAAAGGTCTTTCTGAGGTGAGAGATTTCTCTTCTATTGATAATGCTCCAGAAGAAAAAGAAAGAGGTATTACTATTAATACATCACACGTAGAGTATCAAACAGCAAATCGTCACTATGCTCACGTTGACTGTCCAGGTCACGCGGATTACGTTAAGAACATGGTAACAGGTGCTGCTCAAATGGATGGTGCTATTTTGGTTGTAGCTGCAACTGATGGTCCTATGCCACAAACTCGTGAGCATATCTTATTAGGAAGACAAGTTGGTATTCCAAGAATTGTTGTTTTCTTGAATAAAGTAGATATGGTTGATGATGAAGAGTTGTTAGAGTTAGTTGAAATGGAGGTTAGAGATTTGCTTTCTTTCTACGAGTATGATGGGGATAACGGTCCAGTTATTTCAGGTTCAGCTTTAGGGGCTTTAAATGGTGAGGAGAAATGGGTTGATACAGTAATGCAGTTAATGGATGCTGTTGACTCTTGGATTGAGGAGCCTGTGCGTGATAACCAAAAGCCTTTCTTGATGCCAATCGAGGACGTGTTTACAATTACTGGTCGTGGTACTGTTGCAACTGGTCGTATTGAGACAGGTGTTGCTAACACTGGAGATCCAGTAGAGATCATTGGTATGGGGGCAGATAAATTGACTTCTACAATTACAGGGGTTGAGATGTTCCGTAAAATATTAGATAGAGGTGAGGCTGGTGATAACGTTGGTATCTTGTTGAGAGGTATTGATAAAACTGATATCCGTAGAGGTATGGTAATCTGTAAGCCAGGTTCAGTAAAACCACACTCTAAATTCAAAGCAGAGGTTTATATCTTGAAAAAAGAAGAAGGTGGACGTCATACTCCTTTCCATAATAACTATAGACCTCAGTTCTATGTGCGTACAACTGACGTAACAGGTACTATTAGCTTGCCAAGCGGTGTAGAGATGGTTATGCCTGGTGATAACTTAACAATTGATGTTGAGTTGTTGAATCCAATTGCTTTGAGCGTTGGTTTGCGTTTTGCTATCCGTGAAGGAGGTAGAACAGTTGGTGCAGGTCAGGTTACTGAAATCACAGCTTAATTATAAGATTTATAATTTCTTAAAACCAGTTTGATGTAATCAAACTGGTTTTTTACGGGTATAGTTCAATGGCAGAATAGCGGTCTCCAAAACCGTTGATGGGAGTTCGAATCTCTCTACCCGTGCAACAAAAAAAATAGATAATGTCTGGTATAGTTAGATACATTGCGGATTCGTTTGAAGAGTTAAAGACGAATGTTTCTTGGTTAACTTGGAATGAGGTACAAAACTTCACAATTACAGTGGCAGTTTTTTCTATTTTGTTCTCTTTGGCTATTTGGGGAATTGATGAAATTTTGTCTAATGCGCTAAGCGTTTTCTTAGGGTGGCTTAAGTCTTAATTACTATGGCAGTTGATTTAAATGTAAAAAAATGGTACGTGATTCGTGCCGTCAGTGGACAAGAAGGTAAAGTAAAAACGTACATAGAGAATGAGGTTCAGCGTTTAGGTATGGCTGATTATGTAGCTCAAGTATTGGTGCCAACAGAAAAGGTAGTACAAATTCGTGAAGGGAAGAAAATCAATAAGGAAAAAGTTCATTTTCCAGGGTATGTTTTAATTGAAGCAGCGTTGGTTGGTGAGTTACCACATGTAATTAAGTCTTTAAATGGTGTTATTGGTTTTTTAGGAGAAGTAAAAGGAGGGGATCCTGTGCCTTTAAGAAAACATGAGGTAAATCGAATTTTAGGTAAAGTTGATGAGTTTGCTGTAAAAGAAGAGGCTGTTGCGATACCATATACTGTAGGTGAAACAATAAAGGTTATTGATGGACCATTTAATGGATTTAATGGTACTGTAGAAAATGTCAACGAAGAAAAACGTAAGATTGAGGTGATGGTGAAGATTTTTGGAAGAAAGACACCTTTGGAATTGAGTTACATGCAAGTAGAAAAAGTATAATAATTGTTACAACACATATAAAATCATTATGGGCTTCCATTTCATGATGAGAAATTAAATTTTAAACAATGGCAAAAGAAGTTAGTAAAGTAGTTAAACTACAAGTTAAGGGAGGTGCTGCGAATCCATCGCCACCGGTTGGACCTGCTTTGGGGGCTGCTGGGGTTAATATCATGGAGTTCTGTAAGCAATTTAATGCTAGAACACAAGATAAACCTGGTAAAGTTTTACCTGTACAGATTACGGTTTATACTGATAAATCGTTTGAGTTTGTGGTAAAAACTCCTCCAGCTGCTGTTCAATTATTAGAAGCTGCAAAAGTTAAATCAGGATCAGGTGAACCTAACAGAAAAAAAGTAGCAAAAGTTACTTGGGATCAAATTAAGGCAATCGCTGAAGATAAAATGCCTGATTTAAATGCGTTTACGGTTGAGTCTGCAATGAGTATGGTTGCTGGTACAGCTAGATCAATGGGTATAACTGTAACAGGAGACGCTCCCTTTTAATTTTAAATTTTAAGAAATGGCAAGACTGACAAAAAATCAAAAATTATCTTTATCAAAGATTGATAAAAATAAATTGTATACGTTAGAAGAGGCTGCTACTTTGGTTAAGGAAGTATCAACAGCAAAGTTTGATGAGTCTGTAGATATTGCAGTTAAGTTAGGAGTTGATCCTAGAAAAGCAAATCAGATGGTAAGAGGAGTTGTTACTCTTCCTAATGGTACGGGTAAAGATGTTAGAGTTTTAGCATTAGTTACTCCTGATAAAGTAGAAGAAGCAACAGCGGCAGGTGCGGATTACGTAGGTTTAGATGATTATTTACAACAGATTAAGAACGGTTGGACTGATGTTGATGTAATTATTACTATGCCAAGTGTAATGGGTAAATTAGGACCTTTGGGTCGTATTTTAGGGCCTAGAGGATTGATGCCTAACCCTAAAACAGGAACTGTTACTATGGATGTTGCTAAAGCTGTTACGGAAGTAAAATCGGGTAAGATTGATTTTAAAGTTGATAAGGCAGGGATTGTGCATGCAGCAATTGGTAAAGTTTCTTTCGAGGCTAATAAAATTGCAGAAAATGCTAGTGAGATTCTAGATACATTAATCAAATTAAAACCAACTGCGGCTAAAGGAACTTATGTTAAGAGTATTAATATCTCTAGTACAATGGGGCCTGGTATAGCTTTGGATCCAAAGTCGGTTTAATTATTAGATAAAAATTAGAAATTATGACTAGAGAGGAAAAGTCGAACGTTATACAAGACTTAGCAACTAAGCTTAATCAATCAAGTGTCGTGTACATTGCTGATATCTCTGGATTGAATGCAGAGGATACTTCTAACTTGAGAAGATCTTGCTTTAAATCTAATGTTACTTTAGAAGTTGTTAAGAATACTTTGTTAACAAAAGCAATGGAGGTTTCTGAAAGAAACTTTGATAATTTGCCTTCTATTTTAAAAGGTAATACTTCTATTATGATTGCTGAAGTTGGTAATGTGCCAGCAAAAGTTATTGAGAAGTTTAGAAAAAGTTCAAAGAGACCGATATTGAAGGGAGCTTATATAGATGAAGCTACCTATATAGGTGATGATCAATTATCAACTCTATCTTCTATTAAATCAAAAGAAGAAGTTATTGGGGATATTGTTACATTACTACAATCGCCTGCTAAAAATGTTATTTCAGCGCTTAAATCAAGTGGTGGAAACTTGGCAGGAATTCTTAAAACATTATCTGAGAGAGAAGGATAATTTAATTAGTACGCACTTTATAATTATATATTAAAAATTTTATTAAAACGATAGAAAAATGGCAGATTTAAAAGATTTCGCAGAACAATTAGTTAATTTAACAGTAAAAGAAGTAAACGAATTAGCTACAATTTTAAAAGAAGAATACGGTATTGAGCCAGCAGCAGCAGCAGTAGCTGTAGCAGCAGGACCAGCAGCAGCAGGAGAAGTAGCTGAAGAGAAAACAGAATTTGATGTTATCTTAAAATCAGCAGGTGCTTCTAAATTGGCTGTAGTTAAGTTGGTTAAAGAACTTACAGGAGCTGGGTTGAAAGAAGCTAAAGATATCGTTGATAGTGCACCAAAAGCAATTAAAGAAGGTGTTTCTAAAGAAGAGGCTGAAGGTCTTAAAAAATCTTTAGAAGAAGCTGGAGCTGAAGTAGAGTTGAAATAAGCCTCTTTTCAGTAAATATACTAGGTTTAGGTCTTGGGATGTGATCTCAATGACCTAAACCCTTTTTAGTATATTGTCTTTTCATTTTTTTTTAATCAAAATTTTGTCCATTGATGATAACGAATCAGACTGAGAGATTAAATTTCGCCTCAACAAAAAACATCCCATCATATCCAGACTTTTTGGATATTCAAGTTAAGTCATTTCAAGATTTTTTTCAATTTGAAACAAAATCTGACTCAAGAGGAAACGAAGGTTTATACAAAACTTTCATGGAAAACTTTCCTATCACTGATACAAGAAATCAGTTTGTATTAGAGTTTTTAGACTATTTCGTTGACCCATCAAGATATACTATTCAAGAGTGTATTGAGAGAGGTTTGACGTATAGTGTTCCATTAAAAGCGAGATTAAAATTATATTGTACTGATCCTGAACACGAAGATTTTGAAACAATCGTTCAAGATGTGTATTTAGGGACAATTCCTTATATGACTCCTAGCGGTACTTTTGTTATTAACGGTGCAGAACGTGTTGTTGTATCGCAATTACACCGTTCACCAGGGGTTTTCTTTGGTCAGTCTTTTCACGTTAATGGTACAAAATTGTATTCGGCAAGAATTATTCCTTACAAAGGATCTTGGATTGAATTCGCAACAGATATCAATAATGTGATGTATGCATATATTGATAGAAAGAAAAAGTTACCTGTTACTACATTATTCCGTTCTATCGGTTTCGAAACAGATAAAGATATTTTGGCAATTTTTGATTTAGCTGAAGAGGTTAAAATTTCTAAATCAGGAATAAAAAAATTCATTGATAGAAAATTAGCCGCTCGTGTTTTGAAAACATGGCATGAAGACTTTGTTGATGAAGATACAGGCGAGGTAGTTTCTATCGAAAGAAACGAAATTATTTTAGACAGAGATACAGTTATCGATAAAGATAATATCGAAGTCATTATGGAATCAGGTGTAAAATCGATTCTATTACATAAAATTGACAATAATCAGGCTGATTATCAGATTATTCATAACACCTTACAAAAGGATCCAACGAATTCTGAGAAAGAAGCGGTTGAACATATTTACCGTCAGTTGCGTAATGCAGAACCACCGGATTATGAAACAGCACGCGGTATCATTGAAAAATTATTCTTCTCTGACAAACGTTACGATTTAGGAGAAGTAGGCCGTTACAGAATTAATAAAAAATTAGGATTGGATGATTCTATAGATAGTCGTGTTTTGACTAAAGAAGATATCATTACCATTGTTAAATTCTTGATTCAATTAATAAATTCTAAA
The DNA here is from genome assembly GCA_020635875.1 of Flavobacteriales bacterium. Lineage (GTDB taxonomy): Bacteria > Bacteroidota > Bacteroidia > Flavobacteriales > Flavobacteriaceae > Flavobacterium. The sequence continues at coordinate 84,580 of JACJYY010000002.1, read as the reverse complement.
GCAGAGATTGACGATATTGACCACCTCAGCAACAGACGTGTTCGTACAGTGGGTGAGCAGTTATACTCTCAGTTTGGTGTTGGTCTGTCACGTATGGCACGTACCATCCGTGAGCGTATGAATGTTCGCGACAGCGAAGTGTTTACACCTGCAGACCTGATTAATGCAAAAACATTATCATCAGTTATCAACTCATTCTTCGGTACCAACCAGTTATCACAGTTTATGGATCAAACCAATCCATTGGCAGAGATAACTCACAAACGCAGGCTTTCTGCTCTTGGACCCGGAGGTCTCTCACGCGAGCGTGCAGGATTTGAGGTGCGTGACGTACACTATACACACTATGGCCGCTTATGTACCATTGAAACACCGGAAGGACCAAACATCGGTTTGATTTCTTCTTTGAGTGTGTATGCCAAGGTAAACACAATGGGATTCATTGAAACTCCTTATCGTGAAGTTAAGGATGGTGTGGTTGATTTCAAAAACGATCCAATTTATTTAAGTGCAGAGGAAGAGGAGAACAAGTTGATAGCTCAAGCTAATATTCCTTGCAGCGATAATGGTAAAATTGAAGCAGAAAAGGTTATCGCTCGTGAGGAGGGAGATTTCCCAGTTGTGGAACCTACTGTTGTTAATTATACGGACGTTGCACCTAATCAGATCGCGTCGATTTCAGCTTCTTTGATTCCTTTCTTGGAACATGATGATGCGAACCGTGCGTTGATGGGATCGAACATGATGCGTCAGGCTTTACCATTATTACGACCTGAGGCACCAATTGTAGGTACTGGTTTAGAGCGTCAAGTCGCTTCTGATTCAAGGGTGTTAATTAACGCTGAAGGAGAAGGTGTTGTAGAATACGTTGACGCCATTAAAATTGTTATTAAGTACGATCGTTCTGAGCGTGAAGCGGCGGTTAGTTTTGACTCTGATTCCAAGACATACAACTTAATTAAGTTTAGAAAAACGAATCAAAGTTCAAATATTAACTTGAAGCCAATTGTTAAGAAAGGTGATAGGGTTACAAAAGGTCAAGTATTATGTGAGGGTTATGCTACTCAAAATGGGGAGTTAGCATTAGGTCGCAACATGAAAGTTGCTTTCATGCCTTGGAAGGGATATAACTTTGAGGATGCAATTGTAATTTCTGAAAAAGTTGTTAGAGACGATATTTTTACATCCATTCATATTGATGATTATTCTTTAGAAGTTAGAGATACTAAATTAGGTGTAGAAGAGTTGACCAATGATATTCCTAACGTAAGTGAGGAAGCAACTAAAGACTTAGACGAAAATGGAATGATTCGTATAGGTGCTGAGGTTAAACCTGGGGATATTTTGATTGGTAAGATTACACCTAAAGGAGAGTCTGATCCAACGCCTGAAGAGAAATTATTGAGAGCTATCTTTGGAGACAAAGCGGGAGATGTTAAAGATGCATCTTTAAAAGCTTCTCCTTCGTTGCGTGGAGTTGTTATTGATAAGAAATTATTTACACGTGCAGTTAAGGATAAGCGTAAAAAGAATAAGGAGAAAGAGGAATTATCAGCCGTTGAAAATAAATTTGAAGTTAAATTCAATGAGTTGAAGAATGTTTTGATTGATAAATTGTCGGCAATTGTTAATGGAAAAACATCACAAGGAGTCTTAAATGACTTAGGAGAGGAAGTTTTCCCTAAAGGAAAAAAATTCACTCAAAAGATGTTAAATTCAGTGGAAGACTTTGCACACTTGAATAACTGTGTATGGACGACTGATGATGATATTAACAGTATGATTGATGACATCATTCATAACTATAAGATTAAATTGAATGACTTACAAGGTGCTCTTCGTAGAGAGAAGTTTACAATTTCGGTAGGAGATGAATTACCAGTAGGGATTATTAAATTGGCCAAAGTTTATGTAGCGAAAAAGCGTAAACTAAAAGTGGGAGATAAGATGGCAGGTCGTCACGGTAACAAAGGTATCGTGGCACGTATTGTACGTCAAGAGGATATGCCTTTCTTAGAAGACGGAACACCCGTTGATATAGTGTTAAATCCACTTGGGGTACCATCGCGTATGAATATCGGTCAGATTTACGAGACCGTATTAGGATGGGCAGGTCAAAAGCTAAACAAAAAATTTGCTACGCCTATTTTTGATGGAGCTACTTTAGATCAAATTAATGAATTTACTGATGAGGCAGGTATTCCTAGATTTGGACACACTTACCTATATGACGGAGGTTCAGGAGAACGTTTTGATCAAAAAGCAACTGTAGGTGTTATTTACATGTTGAAATTAGGACACATGGTTGACGATAAAATGCATACACGTTCTATCGGACCATACTCATTAATTACGCAACAGCCTTTAGGAGGTAAAGCGCAATTAGGAGGTCAGCGTTTTGGAGAGATGGAGGTATGGGCTCTTGAGGCTTATGGTGCATCTAGTACGCTACGTGAAATTTTAACTGTCAAGTCTGATGATGTTAACGGAAGAGCAAAAACATACGAAGCAATCGTTAAAGGGGAAACTATGCCTGAACCAGGTCTACCAGAATCCTTCAATGTATTGATGCATGAGTTGAAAGGTCTTTCATTAGATGTTAGATTAGAGGAATAATATTTAAATTTTAATAATTCTATTACGCGATATAATGGCTAGAGTTAACGAAAATATTACACAAAAGAGATTTAATAAAATAACTATCGGTTTAGCGTCTCCTGAATCTATTCTTGCTGAGTCAAGAGGGGAGGTTTTAAAGCCTGAAACTATCAACTACCGTACACACCGTCCGGAGAGAGATGGGTTATTTTGTGAGCGCATATTTGGTCCTGTAAAGGATTATGAATGTGCTTGTGGTAAGTATAAAAGAATTCGATATAAAGGAATTGTTTGTGATCGATGCGGGGTTGAAGTTACTGAGAAGAAAGTAAGGAGAGATAGAGTAGGTCATATAAATTTAGTAGTGCCTGTAGCTCATATTTGGTACTTCCGTTCATTGCCGAACAAAATTGGTTACTTGTTGGGGTTATCATCTAAAAAATTAGATATGATAATCTATTATGAGCGTTATGTTGTTATTCAACCAGGTATTGCAAAGAATGCTGATGGTGAGCCATTGCAAAAAATGGATTTCTTAACAGAAGAGGAGTATTTGAATATTTTAGATACACTTCCTATGGAAAACATGTATCTAGAAGATACTGATCCAAATAAGTTTGTGGCTAAAATGGGTGCAGAGTGTATCATGGATTTGTTATCACGTATTGATTTAGAAGAATTGTCGTATGAACTACGTGCAGCTGCGAATAATGAATCTTCTAAGCAACGTAAAACAGAAGCCTTAAAACGTTTACAAGTAGTTGAGGCAATTAAAGGGTCAAATCTAAATAGAGAAAACAAACCAGAGTGGATGATACTTAAGGTTATACCTGTAATTCCGCCTGAATTGAGACCACTTGTGCCATTGGATGGAGGACGTTTTGCTACATCAGATTTAAATGACTTATACAGACGTGTAATTATTCGTAATAATCGTTTGAAGCGTTTAGTGGATATCAAAGCTCCAGAAGTAATTTTACGTAACGAAAAACGTATGCTTCAAGAGTCAGTTGATTCATTGTTTGATAACACAAGAAAAGCATCTTCTGTAAAAACAGAATCAGCACGCCCATTAAAATCATTATCTGATTCATTAAAAGGGAAACAAGGTCGTTTCCGTCAAAACTTATTAGGTAAACGTGTAGATTATTCTGCTCGTTCTGTAATTGTTGTAGGGCCAGAAATGAAATTACACGAATGCGGTTTACCAAAGGATATGGCGGCTGAGTTGTACAAACCATTTATCGTTCGTAAGTTAATCGAGCGTGGTATTGTAAAAACAGTAAAGTCTGCTAAAAAGATTATTGATAAAAAAGAACCAGTTGTATGGGATATCCTAGAAAACATAATCAAAGGACATCCAGTACTATTGAACCGTGCCCCTACTTTGCACAGATTGGGGATACAAGCTTTTCAGCCAAAATTAATTGAAGGAAAAGCTATTCAATTGCACCCTTTGGTTTGTACGGCTTTTAACGCGGATTTTGATGGGGATCAAATGGCGGTTCATTTACCGTTAGGACCAGAAGCTATTTTGGAAGCACAATTATTGATGTTGGCTTCTCATAATATATTGAATCCAGCAAATGGTTCTCCTATTACTGTACCTTCTCAGGACATGGTACTAGGTCTATATTATATGACTAAAGAACGTTTGTCTACTCCTGAACTAAAAATTAAAGGAGAAGGATTGACATTTTATTCTGCGGAAGAAGTAAATATTGCCTTTAATGAAGGATTATTAGATATTAATGCTTCAATTAATATTAGAACAAAAGACTTTAACGAAAAAGGAGAGTTAGTAACTAAAATTATTAAATCTACTACGGGTAGAGTGTTGTTCAACGAAGTTGTTCCTGAAAAGGCGGGTTATATCAATGAGATTTTAACTAAGAAAAACTTAAGAGATATTATCGGTAAGATTTTAGCTGTTACAGATGTTCCTACCACAGCAGCTTTCTTGGATAATATCAAGAATATGGGATTCAAATTTGCCTTTAAAGGAGGATTGTCTTTCAGTTTAGGGGATATTATTATTCCTGCGGATAAACCTAAGTTAATTGCTGAAGCTAACGAACAAGTTGATGCTGTGACGATGAACTATAACATGGGTCTTATCACAAATAATGAGCGTTATAATCAAGTAATTGATATTTGGACTTCTACCAATGCCGTGTTGACAGAATTGTCAATGAAACGTATTAGAGAAGATCAACAAGGGTTCAACTCAGTGTATATGATGCTTGATTCTGGTGCGAGGGGATCAAAAGAACAAATTCGTCAGTTAACTGGTATGCGTGGTTTGATGGCTAAGCCTAAAAAATCTACTGCTGGTGGTGGTGAGATTATTGAAAATCCAATCCTTTCTAACTTTAAGGAAGGTCTTTCAATTTTGGAATACTTTATTTCTACTCACGGTGCACGTAAAGGTCTTGCAGATACCGCATTGAAGACAGCAGATGCTGGATACTTAACTCGAAGATTACATGATGTATCTCAAGATGTTATCGTAAACACAGAAGATTGCGGTACATTAAGAGGTCTTGAAATTACGGCGTTAAAGAAAAACGAAGAAATTGTTGAGACTCTAAAAGAGAGAATAGAAGGACGTGTGTTATTGAATGATGTTTATGACCCACAATCTAGAAGTATTATTGGCAAAGCAGGTGATGAAGTTACTACTGAGTTAGCCAACAAAATAGAAGAATCAGGATTAGAAAAAATAGAGGTTCGTTCCCCATTGACATGTGAGGCACAACAAGGGATTTGCGCACAATGTTATGGTAAGAGTTTGGCTTCTGGTAAAAAAGTTCAAAAAGGAGAAGCTGTTGGAGTTATAGCAGCTCAATCTATTGGAGAGCCAGGTACTCAGTTAACATTGCGTACGTTCCACGTGGGAGGTATTGCTGGTAACATTTCGGAAGAATCAAGTATTTCTACAAGATTTGCAGGTAAGATTGAGATCGAAGATTTAACAACGGTTAATAGTAAAAATGACAATGGAGAAGAGGTTAGCATAATTGTTTCTCGTTCAACAGAATTGAAATTAGTTGATGAGACTACAGGAATTTTGCTGAATACCCATAACTTACCTTATGGTTCTCAAATTTTTGTGAAAGATGGTCAAATTGTAGAGAAAGGAACATTAATTTGTAAATGGGATCCATTTAACGCCGTTGTGGTTTCAGAATTTGATGGTAAAATTGAATTTGAGGATATCGAGCAAGGACTTTCCTATATGGTTGAAACGGATGAGCAAACTGGATTTGAAGAAAAAGTAATTTCCGAGTCAAGAAACAAAAAATTAGTTCCTACCGTTAAGGTGTTTGGTAAAGACGGAGAGTTAATACGTTCGTATAACTTACCTGTAGGTGCTCACCTTATGGTTGAAAACGGAGAGAAAATTAAAGCTGGTAAAATCTTAGTTAAGATTCCTAGAAGATCCGCTAAGGCTGCCGATATCACTGGAGGTCTTCCTAGAATTACAGAACTTTTAGAAGCTCGTAACCCATCTAACCCAGCAGTAGTTGCAGAGATTGATGGTGTAGTTGAACTTGGAAAAGTGAAGAGAGGAAACAGGGAGATCATTGTACGTTCTAAGTTAGGTGTAGAAAAGAAATATTTAGTGAAGTTATCTAACCAAATTTTAGTACAAGAAAATGACTTCGTTAAGGCAGGTACACCGTTATCATTTGGTGTGATTACTCCACTTGATATCTTGCGTATCAAAGGGCCTTCGGCAGTACAACAATACTTGGTTAACGAGATTCAAGAGGTATATCGTTTACAAGGAGTAAAAATTAACGATAAGCATTTTGAGGTTGTTATACGTCAAATGATGCGTAAGGTTAAGATTGAAGACCCAGGGGATACTTTATTCTTAGAAGATCAATTAATTCACACAATAGATTTTATCAACGAAAATGATAGGTTGTTTGGAATGAAGTATGTTGAAAATCCAGGAGACTCAGAAAACTTAAAAGAAGGACAAATAATTACTTCTAGAGAGTTGAGAGATGAAAATTCTCAATTGAAACGTAATGACAAACAATTGGTGGAAGTTAGAGATATTAGGTTAGCGACAGCAACACCAATATTACAAGGTATTACTAGAGCTTCTTTACAAACTAAGTCATTTATTTCAGCGGCCTCTTTCCAAGAAACGACAAAAGTATTAAACGAAGCTGCTATTGCAGGTAAAGTTGATGATTTGTCTGGATTGAAAGAAAATGTTATTGTAGGACATAGAATACCAGCAGGTACTGGTATGAGAGATTACACTGATATTATCGTTGGTTCAAAAGAAGAATATGAAGAACTGTTTTTATCAAAAGTAGAAAACGCTGTATTTTAAGGAAAATAGACTATGAGCGATTCAAAAGTTAAACCAGGTCAGATTAATATAGAATTGGACGAAAAGACAGCCGAAGGCATCTATTCGAACTTGGCTATAATTAATCATTCTTCATCCGAGTTTGTTGTGGATTTTGTGAGTATCATGCCTGGTGCTCCTAAGGCGAATGTTAAATCAAGAATAATTTTGACGCCTCAACATGCGAAACGTTTGATAAAAGCATTACAGGACAATGTGGTGCGTTTTGAGAAAAACTTTGGAGAAATAAAAGACGTGGAAGGGGTGCAAATCCCACCACTTAACTTTGGCCCTACTGGCGAAGCCTAATAAATACAAGGGTTGCTCATAAGGTATATCCATTTTAAAAAAAGAGTTGCTATGCGTGTCATAGTAACTCTTTTTTTTTTATATTTGAGAGTATACCCCTTGATGTTATGGAAAATAAAACAATTGATTACCATTTACGTGCGACTTGGCAAGCCTTGTCCAGAGCGTACAATGAGGAAGCAGCCAAGCAAGGCGGTTCAATGTCTGTTGGCTTTGTTCTATTAAGCGTAGATAAAGAAGGAACTCCTTCAACGTCTTTAGGTCCCAAGATGGGAATAGAATCGACGAGTCTCACGAGAACCTTAAAAACCATGGAAGAAAAAGGTTTGATCTTTCGAAAAAAAAATCCAAATGATGGTAGAGGCGTTCTCGTTTTTTTAACTCCATTAGGAAAAGAAAAAAGGGATATAGCAAAGCAAGGAGTAATGCAGTTTGACAAAGTAGTGCGTGAAAACATCAGTCCTGCAAAAATTACCACTTTTTTGGAAGTAATGAATAAGATCAATCAGCTCATTACTGAAAAGAAAATCTATAAAGAATAAATCCATTTAATTCAAATCTATGGGAAAGAGAAACATCAACAGTGTAGCTGTTATTGGGTCAGGTATCATGGGGTCAGGTATAGCCTGTCATTTTGCCAATATAGGTGTTAAGGTTCTATTGTTGGATATTGTTCCTAATGAGTTGACTGAGATTGAAAAGAAAAGAGGGCTAAGCCTAAAGGATAAAGCAGTCAGAAATCGTATGGTTTCGGATAATTTTCAGACTGCTATTAAATCTAAACCAGCATCATTATATCATAAGGATTTTGTCAATCGTATTGCTTTAGGGAATTTGGAAGATGACATTGATAAGATTGCCAAAGTCGATTGGATAATTGAGGTAGTGGTTGAGCGCTTAGATATCAAACAAAAGGTATTTGAGCTAATTGAAAAACACCGCACCCCCAAGACCTTAATTACCTCCAATACATCAGGTATTCCTATCAAATATATGAGTCAGGGACGCAGTGAAGATTTTCAGGCTCATTTTTGTGGAACACATTTTTTTAACCCAGCGCGCTATCTCAAATTATTTGAAATTATTCCAGGACCAAAAACGTCACCTGAAGTAGTACGATTTTTGACTTCCTACGGAGAGCAATATCTAGGTAAAACTTCGGTCGTAGCCAAAGATACACCAGCATTTATTGGAAACCGTATAGGTATTTTTGGGATTATGAGCTTATTTCATATCGTTAATGAGATGGGTTTAACTGTAGAGGAAGTGGATAAACTTACAGGTCCAGTGATTGGCAGACCAAAGTCTGCAACTTTTAGAACGGTTGATGTAGTGGGATTAGATACTTTAGTACATGTGGCTAATGGTTTATATGAGCATTGTCCACAGGATGAGTCACATGAATTGTTCAAGTTGCCTGATTTTATTCAAAAAATGCTTGATAACAAATGGCTGGGGAGCAAAACCAATCAAGGTTTTTATAAGAAAGAAGGAAAAACAATTTTAGCACTGGACTTAGAAACTTTAGAGTATCACGAGAGCAAAAGGGTAGGTTTTGCAACGTTGGAATTAACTAAAACCATTGATAAGCCTATTGACCGTTTTAAGATTTTGGTAAAAGGAAAAGACAAAGCAGGTATTTTTTACAGAAAAAGTTTTGCTGCTTTATTCGCTTATGTATCGAATAGAATTCCAGAAATATCGGACGAGCTATATAAAATAGACGATGCTATGAAAGCTGGTTTTGGATGGGAAAATGGGCCTTTTGAAATATGGGATGCCATTGGTGTAGAAACAGGATTGACCCTGTTAAAAGAAGAAGGGCATAATGCCGCCACATGGGTAGATGATATGCTTGAAAGAGGACAAAAAAGCTTTTATACAATACAAGAAGGGGCAACTTATTTTTATGATCAATCGTCTAAAGATCAAAAGAAAATACCAGGGCAAGATGCTTTCATTATTCTAAACAATATTAGAGAAACCAATAAAATTTGGAGCAATAGCGGAGCCATTATTCAAGATATAGGAGATGGGATTCTAAACCTAGAATTTCAATCCAAAATGAATACTATTGGAGGAGATGTTTTACAAGCTATTCATAAAGCCATAGATTTAGCGGAAACAGAGTATAAAGGATTGGTTATTGGAAATCAAGCAGCTAATTTCTCTGTAGGAGCCAATATTGGAATGATATTTATGATGGCGGTGGAGCAAGAGTATGACGAGCTAATGATGGCTATTAAGATGTTCCAAGATACGATGATGCGTGTGCGTTATTCTAGTATACCTGTAGTTGTGGCACCACACGGAATGACTTTAGGAGGGGGGTGTGAGATGACTATGCATGCCGATAAAGTTGTAGCTGCCGCCGAATCTTATATTGGTTTGGTTGAATTTGGGGTAGGTGTAATTCCGGGAGGTGGAGGAAGTAAAGAAATGACCTTGAGGGCCTCTGATACCTTTAGGAAAAATGATGTGGAATTAAATGTGCTTCAAGAGTATTTCTTGACGATAGGAATGGCTAAAGTCTCTACTTCGGCTTATGAAGCCTTTGATTTAGGAATTTTACAAAAAGGGAAAGATGTTATTGTAGTCAATAAAGACAGACAACTCGCACAAGCCAAGCAACAAGCTATATTATTAGCTGATGCGGGATATACACAGCCTATTCAAAGAACAGATATTAAGGTATTAGGAAAACAAGCTCTGGGCATGTTTTTAGTCGGGACAGATCAAATGGAAGCTGGAAAATACATATCTGAGCATGACAAGAAAATTGCGAACAAGCTGGCGTATGTTATGGCTGGAGGAGATTTGTCAGAAGCGACATTAGTAAGTGAGCAATATTTATTGGATTTGGAAAGAGAAGCTTTTATGTCATTGTGCACAGAAAGAAAAACGTTAGAGCGTATTCAATATATGTTAACGAAAGGGAAACCATTAAGAAACTAATCCTATGAAGACAGCCTATATAGTAAAAGCATATCGAACAGCCGTGGGCAAAGCACCACGAGGGTTGTTTAGATTTAAAAGACCAGATGAATTAGCCGCTGAAACCATTCAGTATTTGATGGATCAATTGCCTGATTTTGACAAGAAACGCATAGACGATGTTATGGTAGGTAATGCTATGCCTGAAGCGGAGCAAGGTTTAAATATGGGGCGTTTAATTTCTTTAATGGGATTGAAGGTAGAAGATGTACCAGGTGTAACTGTAAATAGGTATTGTGCCTCAGGTTTGGAAACTATTGGTATGGCTACAGCCAAAATCCAATCAGGAATGGCAGATTGCATTATCGCTGGTGGGGCTGAAAGTATGAGTTATATCCCAATGGGTGGTTATAAGCCTACTCCTGATTATAAAGTGGCTCAGGCGGGAAATGAAGATTATTATTGGGGAATGGGGTTAACGGCAGAGGCTGTTGCTAATCATTACAAGGTGTCGAGAGAAGATCAAGATGAGTTTGCGTATCATTCACACAGAAAGGCTTTGCAAGCGCAAGCAGAAGGTAAATTTGATAAGCAAATAGTTCCAATAACAATTGAGCAAACTTTTTTAAACGAAAGTTTTAAGAAAGAAACAAAATCATACGTTGTTAGAACTGATGAAGGACCACGAGAGGGAACAAGCGTTGAGGCATTGTCTAAACTTAGACCTGTTTTTGCAGAAGGAGGTAGTGTAACGGCAGGTAATTCATCACAAATGAGTGATGGTGCTGCATTCGTAATGATAATGTCTGAGGATTTGGTCAAAGAGTTAGGTGTTGAACCAATAGCTAGGTTAGTAAATTTTGGGTCAGCAGGAGTCGAACCACGTTTAATGGGGATTGGCCCAGTAAAAGCTATTCCAAAAGTGCTTAAGCAAGCAGGGATGCAATTAAAAGATATCGAATTAATAGAATTGAATGAGGCGTTTGCCTCTCAGTCCTTAGCGGTGATTCGAGAACTGGATTTAGATCCTAACATTGTAAATGTCAATGGAGGAGCTATTGCTTTAGGGCATCCGTTGGGTTGTACAGGAGCTAAGTTGTCGGTTCAACTGTTTGACGAAATGAAAAGAAGAGGAAATAAATACGGTATGGTGACCATGTGTGTAGGTACAGGGCAAGGAACCGCAGGAATTTTTGAATTATTGTAAATACTAATCTTTAAAATCTATTGCCATGGGAGACATTATTAAAGGAGGTGAGTTCCTCATCAAAGAGACAAAAGCAGATCAAGTGTTTATTCCTGAGGAGTTTTCTGAGGAACAAAATATGATGAAAGAGGCGGTTATTGATTTTATAGATAGAGAGGTTTGGCCTTATAAGGCAAGGTATGAACAGAAAGATTATGACTTTACAGTAGAGACCATGCAAAAGACAGGAGAGCTGGGTTTACTCGGAGTAGCTGTTCCTGTCGAATACGGAGGTATGGGAATGGGCTTTGTCTCGACGATGCTAGTTTGTGATTACATTTCTGGAGCTACGGGTTCATTTGCAACCGCTTTTGGAGCGCATACAGGAATAGGTACCATGCCTATATTGCTATACGGCACAGAAGAACAAAAACAAAAATATGTATCTAAATTGGCTACGGGAGAGTGGTTTGGGGCTTATTGTTTGACAGAACCTGGAGCAGGTTCAGATGCTAATTCAGGAAAGACTAAAGCTGTATTGTCAGAAGATGGGACACATTATAAAATATCGGGACAAAAAATGTGGATATCTAACGCAGGATTTTGTAGTGTATTTATAGTTTTTGCCAGAATAGAAGACGACAAAAATATTACAGGGTTTATCGTTGAGAACGATTCAAATAATGGAATTACATTAGGAGAAGAAGAACACAAGTTAGGAATTAAGTCGTCATCTACGCGTCAGGTTTTTTTCAGTGACACTAAAGTGCCCGTTGAGAACATGTTGTCCAAAAGAGGAGATGGGTTTAAAATAGCCATGAACTCATTAAATATAGGAAGGATAAAATTAGCAGCTGCTTGCCTGGACTCTCAACGAAGAATGATTACAGAGTCTGTTAAATATGCCAACGAAAGAAAACAATTTAATGTTCCTATTGCATCTTTTGGAGCCATCCGATACAAATTAGCCGAAATGTCAGCGTCTTGTTTTGCAGTAGAATCGGCAAGCTATAGAGTGGCAAAAAATATTGAAGATAGAATAGCTCAACTGACCAGTGAAGGTCTTACGCATCAAGAAGCAGAACTTAGAGGGGTAGAGGAATATGCGGTAGAATGTTCGTTATTAAAAGTAGCGGCTTCAGAGGATGTTCAAAACTGTTCGGATGAAGGGATTCAGATTTTTGGAGGAATGGGTTTTTCTGAAGATACCCCCATGGAAAGTGCATGGCGAGATGCTCGTATTACAAGGATATACGAAGGAACCAACGAAATCAATCGTATGTTGAGTGTAGGAATGTTGATCAAAAAGGCACTTAAGGGTGAGTTGGATTTATTGGGTCCTGCCCAAAAGGTTGCAGGAGAGTTAATGAGTATACCTTCGTTTGATGTTCCCGATTATTCTGTGTTGTTCATAGAAGAAAAGGAAATGATAGCCAAGTTGAAAAAGGTGTTTTTTATGATTGCTGGAAGTGCTGTTCAAAAATACGGTGTAGAATTGGATAAAGAACAACAGTTATTGTTGTCTGTAGCTGATATTTTAATAGAAACTTATATAGCAGAATCAGCACTATTAAGAACAGAAAAATTAGTGAGTCTCAAAGGGAAAGAGGCCATGAAAGAACAAATTGCTATGACACAATTGTACTTATATCATGCTGTAGATATCTCCATGAGTAAAGGGAAAGAAGCGATTTGCTCCATGGCAGAAGGAGACGAGCAACGCATGTTGTTGATGGGATTAAAGCGATTTACTAAATATGCGAATCATCCTAACGTAATTGGATTACGAAAAGTAATAGCAGACAAAGTAACTCAAGAGAATAAATATCCGTTTTAATAAAATATAATTGGGTTATTAACGAATCAGAGGCGTTCCGTATACGGAACGCCTCTCCTTTTTTAATAGGGTTTAAAAATTATTTGACCTCAAAATCCGTTGTTACATGTATCGCTTTAGCGATTTTTGCACTCACTACAGAAGGTATTTCTATTCCAAATTCTCTAGGATATAAATCAAATTCAGAATGGATAATGAAAGAATTCATGGTTTTTTTGATTACTGCTGTAGTAGTCAAGTTTTTTGTTTTACCATTAAAGGATAGTTCTCCTTTCATCGTGAATTTAGTTCCTTCTGCAGAAACTTTTCCTATATCGAAATTCATAATTTCACCTTTAAATGTTGCTTTAGGGTGGCGTTCAGAATCCACATAGTTCTCATTAAAATGTTCCTCCATTAGAGCAACTTTAAATCTAAATCCTTTGACTAATACTAAACTGGCAATTTGTCCTGTTTTTGTATTAAATACACAAGTCGCAGATTCATTTTTTGCTTTTACTTCCTCAAAACTTGGCACACTCGCTTCAAATTCTACAGTGCCAGTTTTGGTAATCATTTTATCTTGTGCGTAAGTCAATACACTAAAAAGTGTAAGACAAGAAATAATAGTTTTTTTCATGTTTGTTTGTTTTATTCTGTTTCTAATAATCCATCAGTGTTCCATTTGGTAATAACATCTATATTGGATTGTGGCATTTTCCCAGATTGTGGCATTGGGTTAGTGGATGAATTTATTCGGTTTAATAATCCACGAGTTTGGATGGCGTTTTTGACTTGGCTATAATTGGTAAGACTTAGTCCTGCGGATGCTCCAGTGGTTCCATGGCAAACAACGCGTAGTTATTGTCAATGATTGGTTTAATATGTCCATTGTAAGTAGTCTTAGCTGTTGTGTTTGTGTTGTTTGTTGGAGTTGTAGTAATGTCCGTAGGGCTGTCTTTTTCGCATGAGATTAAAAGTAAAGCAAGGGCGGGGAATAGAAATAGTTTTTTGTTCATGATAAATATGTTTTGTGTTAGAAAATCTAAAATATAAAAAAAACACTCAAAAATGTTAATCAAAAGTTAAAGGTTGTAAACAAATATCAATATATTAGCTGAAATCAAAACAAACTCAATCAATAATGAAAAAAATTAGACTAGGAATTCTTCTCTTATTGGTGGTTGTATTTGGAGTGTATCAATATACGTACCAAGACCACCGCGATATTGCAACTGAAAAAGCAGCTTATGTGTTAAGTGTTAAAGATTTGCATGATAAATTCTTGAAAGATGCCGCTCAAGCAAACATAGAATATGGTGACAAAACAATTGAGCTAAGTGGCATTATCACAGCCGTTGACACTTCTTCAAATTCCATTGTATTAGATCAGAAGTTGTTTGGAATCCTTTTGGATCAAACAATAAAGGTTCAAGAAGGGGCTGAAGTGACTATTAAAGGAAGATTTTTAGGTTATGATGACCTACTCGAAGAATTAAAATTTGATCAAGTAACTATTATTAAATAAACAAACTAACGATGAAAATCAATTATTTTAGAGGAGCCTTGGCACTACCCGCAGTTGCATTTTTAATGTATTCATTCAGTAATGGAAATCCTAATGCACTTAGTGGTTCGCCAGGAGATGCATTGGAGACTTGTGCCGTTTGTCATGCGGGAAATGCCACATTTGGGGTTAGTGCTGTGATTACAACAGATATTCCAGAGAGCGGGTATCAGCTTAATACAAAATACACCATAACTCTATCCTCAGGAGCGTCTAATGCGACTAAACACGGGTTTCAATTAGTAGCAGAAAATAATTCTAATAAAAAGGTTGGTGTTTTTTCAGGTGGAACTGATTTGACGTTTGTGGAGTCAGGAAAAAGAGCATTGCATAGTTTTAACGCAACAGGAAAAAGTACATGGAGTATGGAGTGAACATCTCCGTCAGAAGACGAAGGAGAGGTAACTTTTTATGGAGTAGTCAATGCAACTAATGCTAACTTCTCAACTTCTGGAGATCAAGTGGTGACTGGAACAAAGAAAGTGGCTTCAGCTGATGCTCTAGGAGTAAGTGACTATTTTGCTTCACAATTTGGGGTCTATCCTAATCCAGCCATTGGATCAACAAATCTAGAGTTGCCTTCTCATATTGGGCAAGCTTCGGTGTCATTATATAATTATTTGGGGCAATTGGTAAAATCTCAAGAGGTAACAGAAACGATAAGTGAAATTGATTTAACTAACCTTTCGGCAGGAGCCTATATAATGTCAATTGAAACAGTTGAGGGTAGTTTAACAAAAACAATTGTAATTAAGTAGTTTATGAAAAAGTTCTTTTTAATGGTATTGGCATTGGTGCCGATGTTATCCGTTGCTCAAGACGAAGATTTATTGGCCGACATCGAAATTGAAGAAACTCCTTCAAAAGTATCTTCAGCCTTTAAGTCAATGAAGATTATCAATTTTGAATCTACTAAAATTGCTGCAAAGGGGGATTTGTATTTTGTAGCTTCACACCGATTCAATGACGTTACCAATGGTATATACGATTGGTTTGGTTTGGATGGAGCCTCTGTTAACTTAAGATTTATTTATGGAATCAATGATTGGCTGTCTGTAAGTGTTGATCGTAGTTCAACCAGAAAAACCTATCAAGGAAATATCAAATACAGACTAATCTCTCAAACCGATAGTTTTCCATTAACTGTAGTAGGTTATAATGGGATTGGTTATATGGGGTTAAGAAATAACGATCCGTCCTTGTTAAAAACTTCGAGTCATAAAGTTTCATATGTTAATCAGCTATTAATATCAAGTAAATTGTCTAAAGCAATTACGTTAGAATTAATGCCTACCCATTTTCATCAAAATTTTGTAGAATTTGATGATCAACAAAACAGCCAATTTGTGCTAGGTGTTGGAGGTAGGTATAAATTAAGTTCGAGAGTTGCTCTTACTGCTGAGTATGGCCGTCACTTTAATCGTTCTGTATCTAGCGAGGCGATTTACAATAATCCTGCTTCAATTGGAGTTGACATTGAGACGGGAGGACATGTCTTTCAGTTGCATTTTACTAATGCTCGTTTCATGGACGAAGTGGGCTATTTGGCAAATGCTGCTGGTGATTGGACTAAAGGAGAAGTGTCTTTTGGGTTTAATATGGTTAGAGTGTTCTAATAAACATTTTAGTGAGTTTTTAAAAGTAAAGAGGCTGTCTAAAAAGTTTTTAGTCAGCCTCTTTTGTAATATATTTTGTAGTTGCCGTTTTCTAGAATAAGGCTAATTTTTCTGTTAACAAGAATTCATCATCTCTAAATAATTGAACAATATAACTGCCTTTTGGTAAATCTACGAAAGCAGTATTAATATATCCACATACTTCTTGTGCTTTGTTGTCGTAATGAATCACTTTGTCAAAACTATAAGTCAACGATTTGTCATTAAAGAAAATAGTTTTCTTTTGTCCCATAATGTTGTTTTGAGGGTCAGTAATTTGGATATAGAATTTAATTTCTCCTTTTTCTGCTAAAGGATTTTCAGGTAAGTTAAAGCACACTTTAATTTCACGAGCTTTCTTTGCTCTGTTGGTGTAAGATTCTCTTTTTGTTTTGGATTGAACACGTTGACCAACAGCTTGAATGGTTAGATTTAAAGGCTGAACAACACTTCCTCTTTCAATAGAGGTTGCCATAGTTTTTACCTTTTTCGAGAGTGTATTAGCTTTAATTTCAGCTTGATTCAAAACTACGAATGTGCTATCAACTTTGTTCCGTAGTTGCCCATTCAAGGCTTTCAACATGCGGTTTTCCGTAATTAGGTGCGACATGTTCAATTTTAAATCCTGAGCTTCTTTTCGAAAAGTTCTAAGGCTGTTCATTTGAACATCTGAATTTTTGAGTTTGTCCATTAATTTTAAGACTTTATCGCGCTCAGCTTCTAGTTCGGCAGCGACACTCTTATTGTTTAAGATTTCTTGGTCATATTGCTTTTTTAGAGCTTCAAGTTCTTTTAGTAACTCATTTTTTTCATCAGTAAGTACATTCACAGTGGCTGTACTTCTTTGTTGAGTATAGTAGTTATATCCAACGCTACCTATTAATAATAGTAATAGTAATAAAATCAGCCATTTTTTTGAGCCTTTTTCCTTTTTTTCTCCGTTTGCTTTGTCATTAATTTTTGGAGCTTCATTCATAAAAAAAGAATTTTATTTGTTTTGAATAAAATGTGCGGTTTATACAAGTAAACACGAGAACCAAAGTAGTACTATTTCTTTAAATTCTAAAATTAAAAATAACATTTTTTTAAGAATGTGGTAAAAAGAGTATTTATTGGTGATGATAAGGCTCGTTTCTTAGAATAGTTAATGCTCTGTATGTCTGTTCTACAAAAAACATTCTAATCATTTGATGTGAAAAAGTCATGTCAGATAAAGAAACTTTTCCATCTGCTCGTTGGTAAACTGATTCGGAAAATCCATAAGGGCCACCTACCACAAAAATTAAGTTTTTAATACCGCTATTCATTTTTTTTTGGAGCAATTCTGAATATCCAATACTACTGTATTTTTTACCTCTTTCATCAAGAAGAATGAAATGATCTCCATTGGCTATTTTACTCAAAATTAATTCGCCTTCCTTTTCTTTTTGTTGAGCCTCCGAAAGGTTTTTGACATTTTTTATGTCGGGTATTATATCGTATTCGAATCGGATATAGTGTTTTATTCTATTAAGGTAGTTGTCAATAATGGAGGTGATTTCACTTGAATCCGTCTTTCCAATGACAAGAAATCGTATGGTCATGCACTTTTGGCTTTGGTTGAGGGTAAAAATAAAAGAAACATAGGTAATGACCCAAATTGAATTTGTAATTTTGCTCTTGTAAATAAATTCACATGATAAGCAAACAGCAGTTTGATAAAGAAATTGAGTTAATTATTGCCAATGCCATTCGTGAAGATGTAGGTCTTGGAGATTATAGCTCGTTGTCTTGTATTCCTAAAGAAGCAATGGGCAAGGCTCAGTTATTAGTGAAAGACAATGGTATAATTGCGGGAGTCGAATTTGCTCAAAGAGTTTTTTGTCAGTTAGACCCAACGTCAGAGGTAGAAGTGTACATAAATGATGGAGAAGAGGTTAAGAATGGAGATATTGTTTTTGAAGTAAAAGGAAGCTCTCAACTTATTCTGAAAGCGGAGCGTTTGGTACTTAATGCCATGCAAAGAATGAGTGCTATCGCAACAAAAACAAAGACGTACGTTGCTCTTTTGGACGGTACCAATACTACTATTTTGGATACTCGAAAAACAACGCCTGGCATAAGAGCACTAGAAAAATGGGCGGTAAAAATTGGAGGAGGAGAAAATCACCGATTTGCACTATATGATATGATTATGTTAAAGGATAATCATATTGATTTTGCAGGAGGAATTACAAAGGCTATTCAAAAAACCAAACAATACCTAAAGGAAAATAATTTGGATCTCAAGATAATAATTGAAGCTAGAGATTTAGGAGAGGTCCAAGAAATACTTCAGGTAGAAGGAATACATAGGATTCTATTAGATAATTTTTCTTACGAGGATACTCGAAAAGCGGTAGAAATGATTGGAGACAAAACTCAAACGGAATCATCAGGGGGAATAAACGAAGAAACGATGAGAAAATATGCAGAATGTGGAGTGGATTTTATTTCTTCGGGAGCGTTGACACATTCGATATATAACATGGACTTAAGTCTAAAAGCAGTATAAATTTAGATGTCTAAAGAAATTGAACATAAGTTAATTCAAATTCCTGTTGTAAAGCAATTGTTTTTGATTACAAAAACAATTAAAATGTCGGCATACAATGGTTTTAGTTTATACGATTTAATTGAGTTGTATCTTGTAGGGATTGTAAAGGGGACGCTTTCCAATAGAGCAGGAGCAATTGCTTTCAGTTTTTTTATGGCAATGTTTCCTTTTGCGTTGTTTATTTTGAATTTAATTCCATACATTCCGATAGAGGGGTTTCAGGAAGATTTTATGGTTTTTATATCTGAAAATGTTCCACCAAGTACGTTTGATGCCATTGATTCTATTATTAACGATATTCTAAACAATAGTTACGATAGCCTATTGTCGTCGGGTTTTATACTCTCAATATTTTTGATGAGTAATGGTTTGAATGCCATCTTTAGTGGTTTTCAGGCATCGTATCACGTCACAGAAACCAGAGGTTTTATAAAAGATTATATACTAGCAATAGGAATGTCGTTATTGATGGTGGTGTTGTTGTTTGTTACCGTAGGATTGTTGATTTTCTTTGAGGTTTTGGTGTATGCTTTGGAGCATCATTGGCACCTGGTAGGGCATGTTCCTCTGTTGACTTTTTTTAAATTTTTTATAGGATTTTTATTAATCCTATTGTCAACATCATTTTTGTATAAATTCGGAACATTGGATACCAAAGGGATTTCTTTCATCAATCACGGTTCTATAATGACTTCTGTTTTGGTTGTGGTTTCTTCTTATGTTTTTGGGATTTATGTGGAGAAGTTTTCAAATTACAATGAATTATATGGCTCCATTGGAACGTTGTTGGTAATGATGTTTTATATATGGATTAACTGTGCCATTTTACTTTTAGGTTTTGAACTGAATGTCGTGCTTCAGAGGTTAAAAAAAAGAGATTTATAATATAATTCATCTATTGTATGTATTATATTGAAGTTATATTGCCTCTGTCTTTACATCAAACCTTTACTTATGAGTTATCAGCTAGTGAGTTTGATTACATTTCAATAGGTTGTAGGGTTGCCGTTCCTTTTGGTAAAAGCAAAATATATACAGGAATTGTAGTAGAGAAACATCAACGAACTAATCTGTTATTTGAGCCGAAGGAAATTCATCAAATAGTCGATGAGTTGCCTGTAGTAACAGAAGTTCAAATCAAACACTGGTCATGGATTGCTTCTTACTATTTATGTTCAATTGGAGAAGTATATCGTGCAGCGCTTCCTTCCTCAATGTTTTTGGCAAGTGAAACAGTAATCAGGTGGAAAAATCAAATTTTGGAAGACGTTACTACTCTTTCGGATGAAGAGTATATATTGTATGAAGCTCTTCAGCAGCAGAGTGATATTAAGATTTCGGAAGTTTCAAAAATTATAGATAGAAAAAACGTTCTGCCAATTATCCAAAAAATGATAGCAAATGGGTGGGTAGAAATCGAAGAAAAGGTTGAGGAGGTGTATAAACCGAAGCTTAAAAAGTTTGTTCGTTTGACCAAAGAGTTCGTGGGTAATGAAGTGATGGCCAATCTACTAGAAAAGGTTAAGAACGCCCCAAAGCAAAAGGAATTGGTGTTGGCTTATTTTCAGCAGTTGGCAGAGGGAGATAAGGAAGTTGCGGTAAAAGATTTACTTGGTGAGAGTGAGGCTAATACAACTACATTAAAAGCGTTAGTTGATAAAAGCGTTTTTGAACTTTATTATCAACAGGAAGATAGAGTTCATTTTTATTCTGGAGAAGAACAAAAAGTAATTAGTTTGTCCGATTTTCAACATAAAGCATATGTTGCTATCAAAAATGAATTTCAGCAAAAGGAAGTATGTGTATTACATGGTATAAACGCATGTGGAAAAACACATATTTATGCCCAATTGATTCAAGATACGATAAATCAAAACGAGCAGGTATTAATTTTAGTGCCAGAATCAGTGTTGGCAACTCAACTATATCATAGATATAAGTATTATTTTGAGGAAGATATTGTTGTTTACAATTCTAAATACAGTACTAACGAAAGAGTTGAAATTTGGAACAACGTTCAGTCAGGTAAGGCAAAAGTCATAATTGGTACTAGGTCTTCTGTTTTCTTGCCAATTGATAAGCTAGGGTTAATTATAGTGGATGAGGAACATGAAGTTAATTACAAACAATCAGATCCTGCCCCGAGGTTTCATGCCAGAGATACGGCTATTGTTTTGGCTAAATTAAAAGAAGCAAAAGTGGTGCTAGGTTCTGCTACTCCCTCCATGGAAACGTATCATAATGCCCAGATAGGGAAATACGGGTTAGTTTATGTGGGTCATAAATTTGTACCAGTGTCAGACCCTAACGTTAAAATAATTGACCTAAAAGAGAAGATAAAAAGAAAGCAGGTGTCAGGTCATTTCAGTGATGAGTTAGTAGGGATGATAACTGAACGTTTAGAGAAGAAAGAGCAAGTGATACTTTTTCAGAACAGACGGGGATTTGCACCTATTTTAGAATGTGGTTCTTGTGGTCATGTACCACAATGTATCCGGTGTAATGTTAGTTTGACTTATCATAAGAATAGAAATGAGTTGAAATGCCATATCTGCGGATTTACTTCGGCTAAGCCTAATCGCTGTGTATCATGTTCTAGTTTTGAGTTGAACACCAAAGGTTTTGGGACAGAGCAAATAGAAATTGAAGCTAAACAATTATTTCCAGAAGCGCGAATTGCAAGAATGGATGCAGATACCACACGGGGAAAATACGCATTTGATAATCTATTAGATTTAATATATGATAACGAAGTAGATATTCTTATTGGTACACAGATGTTAGCAAAGGGTCTTGATGTTGACAATATTACATTGGTTGGAGTACTCCATGCGGATCAAATGTTATATTATCCTGATTTTCGTTCATACGAAAGAGCTTTTCAGTCGTTGGTACAGGTTTCGGGTCGAGCAGGACGAGCGAAAAATAATGCAGAAGTAGTGTTTCAGACCTATGATCCAAAACACGAAGTAATACATTTTGCAAAAAACAGAGATTATTTGGGTTTTTATAAGAGTCAAATTACTGAACGAAAGGAATACTTCTATCCGCCATTTGTGAGAATGATTAGGGTGATATTTAAACATAAAGATTTTGAAAAAGTAAAAGAAGCTTCTTTGTGGTTTTATAAAGTTTTGTCTCAAACTATTGATGTGCCCATTTTTGGGCCAGAAGAACCCTCGATCAATCGAATACGTAACCAGTACATTCGAGTTATCCAGATAAAACTACCAGGGAATAAATCTGTTGCCAGATCAAAAGAGGTGTTAAATCAAACACATAAAAGTTTTGAAACAATAAGTCAATTCAAAAGTGTGAAGGTTGTTATTGATGTAGATTATCAATAATAATTGTTAAATAAAACACAAAGTTAATATAGATACTGTTGTTTATCAGGTGGTTAGTGTTTTATGTAAATTTTAGGTTAAAAAACATTGCAAAAAGTTTGTTTAGTGGGTAAAAAGGGTTTTATATTTGCCCCCGCAATGACGGAATGCGTTGTTGTAGACGTTCATAAGACAAGTTTTAATTAGGATAAAAAAAGAATAAATTTTTTTCTGAAAAAAAACTTGTAGGAATAAAAAGAGTGATTATCTTTGCATCCGCTTTCGGGAATAAGTTCTTGAGAGGGATTAAAAAGAATACGTTCATAGACATATTGAATTGACAGCAAAACAGAACAAGAGTTCTGGAAGAGGAAGCTATATAAAAATTAAAAACATACGATGAAGAGTTTGATCCTGGCTCAGGATGAACGCTAGCGGCAGGCCTAACACATGCAAGTCGAGGGGTATAAGTTGCTTGCAACTTAGAGACCGGCGCACGGGTGCGTAACGCGTATGCAATCTACCTTATACAGGGGAATAGCCCAGAGAAATTTGGATTAATGTCCCATAGTATTTTAGAGTGGCATCACTTTAAGATTAAAGATTTATCGGTATAAGATGAGCATGCGTCCTATTAGTTAGTTGGAGAGGTAACGGCTCACCAAGACGATGATAGGTAGGGGTCCTGAGAGGGAGATCCCCCACACTGGTACTGAGACACGGACCAGACTCCTACGGGAGGCAGCAGTGAGGAATATTGGACAATGGGCGCAAGCCTGATCCAGCCATGCCGCGTGCAGGATGACGGTCCTATGGATTGTAAACTGCTTTTATACAAGAAGAAACCCTGTCTTGCGAGGCAGATTGACGGTATTGTAAGAATAAGGATCGGCTAACTCCGTGCCAGCAGCCGCGGTAATACGGAGGATCCAAGCGTTATCCGGAATCATTGGGTTTAAAGGGTCCGTAGGCGGTTTGATAAGTCAGTGGTGAAATCTCCTAGCTTAACTAGGAAACTGCCATTGATACTGTTAGACTTGAATAATTAAGAAGTAACTAGAATATGTAGTGTAGCGGTGAAATGCTTAGATATTACATGGAATACCAATTGCGAAGGCAGGTTACTATTAATTTATTGACGCTGATGGACGAAAGCGTGGGTAGCGAACAGGATTAGATACCCTGGTAGTCCACGCCGTAAACGATGGATACTAGCTGTTTGGATTTCGATCTGAGTGGCTAAGCGAAAGTGATAAGTATCCCACCTGGGGAGTACGTTCGCAAGAATGAAACTCAAAGGAATTGACGGGGGCCCGCACAAGCGGTGGAGCATGTGGTTTAATTCGATGATACGCGAGGAACCTTACCAGGGCTTAAATGTAGGTTGCATTATCTAGAGATAGATATTTCTTCGGACTACTTACAAGGTGCTGCATGGTTGTCGTCAGCTCGTGCCGTGAGGTGTCAGGTTAAGTCCTATAACGAGCGCAACCCCTATTGTTAGTTGCCATCGGGTCATGCCGGGAACTCTAACAAGACTGCCGGTGCAAACCGTGAGGAAGGTGGGGATGACGTCAAATCATCACGGCCCTTACGTCCTGGGCTACACACGTGCTACAATGGCCGGTACAGAGAGCAGCCACTACGCGAGTAGGCGCGAATCTATAAAGCCGGTCACAGTTCGGATCGGAGTCTGTAACTCGACTCCGTGAAGCTGGAATCGCTAGTAATCGCATATCAGCCATGATGCGGTGAATACGTTCCCGGGCCTTGTACACACCGCCCGTCAAGCCATGGAAGCTGGGGGTGCCTGAAGTCGGTGACCGTAAGGAGCTGCCTAGGGTAAAACTAGTAACTGGGGCTAAGTCGTAACAAGGTAGCCGTACCGGAAGGTGCGGCTGGAACACCTCCTTTCTAGAGAAATAGCGAATTAGAAAGAACCCTTGTTCTGCTGTTAATTTAAAATATACTGCTATTGGATATAAAACAATAGTAAACCAAGAAAAAGAAACAGAGTCTCGTAGCTCAGCTGGTTAGAGTACTACACTGATAATGTAGGGGTCGGCAGTTCGAGTCTGCCCGGGACTACTTTTTTAGGTTTATTAGGGGTATAATACAAGAATAATAGTAAGTATAAAAAGAATAGGAAATTTTAGAAGTTGGGTTTGAGTTGGAATCAAACGAGAAGACTCACGATAATCTTAGCCGAATAAAATTTTGGGGGATTAGCTCAGCTGGCTAGAGCGCCTGCCTTGCACGCAGGAGGTCATCGGTTCGACTCCGATATTCTCCACTACTTTTAAAGTATTAAGTAGTAATTAGTAAGTATTAAGTGAATCACTTACGACTTAAAACTTACGACTTATGCCTTAAAGAAAACGTTCATTGACATATTGAGAAAAAACAAACACAAAGTAGAAGACACAGAAAGTTTAGTTTTTAAAGTTGAAAGTAATAAAGTTTGAAAGTATTTTACTTTATAAACTTTACCACTTTAGACTTTATGACTAAAAAATAGAATAATAAGCAAATTAAGGGCGTATGGGGGATGCCTAGGCTCTCAGAGGCGAAGAAGGACGTGATAAGCTGCGAAAAGCTACGGGGAGATGCACACAATTTATGATCCGTAGATATCCGAATGGGGTAACCCGTCATGTTGAAGGCATGACATGCGAAAGCAAGCGAACCCGCTGAACTGAAACATCTAAGTAGGCGGAGGAGAAGAAAACAAAAGTGATTCCGATAGTAGTGGCGAGCGAACTTGGAATAGCCCAAACCAGAGTTGTTACGGCAATTTTGGGGTTGTAGGACTACGATATTTGTTGCGTAATAAATTAGAAGCCTTTGGAAAGAGGCACCATAGAGGGTGATAGTCCCGTATAAGTAAAGAGCGTTAATGATAGTAGTATCCTGAGTAGGGCGGGGCACGTGAAACCCTGTCTGAATCAAGCGGGACCATCCGCTAAGGCTAAATACTCCTGAGAGACCGATAGTGAACCAGTACCGTGAGGGAAAGGTGAAAAGAACCCTGAATAAGGGAGTGAAAAAGAACCTGAAACCATACGCTTACAAGCGGTCGGAGCCCCTTCGTAGGGTGACGGCGTGCCT
Source organism: Flavobacteriales bacterium (assembly GCA_020635875.1). GTDB lineage: Bacteria > Bacteroidota > Bacteroidia > Flavobacteriales > Flavobacteriaceae > Flavobacterium. The sequence continues at coordinate 59,134 of JACJYY010000002.1, read as the reverse complement.
TTTGCATAATGAGCCTACGAGTTAACGTTGCTGGCAAGGATAAGCACTTTTGGTGTGGATCCGTAGCGAAAGCGAGTCTTAATAGGGCGCTTTAGTCAGTACTGTTAGACGCGAAACCGTGTGATCTACCCATGGGCAGGTTGAAGCAGTGGTAACACACTGTGGAGGACCGAACCGGTTGACGTTGAAAAGTCTTCGGATGACCTGTGGGTAGGGGTGAAAGGCCAATCAAACTCGGAAATAGCTCGTACTCCCCGAAATGCATTTAGGTGCAGCGTTGTTTTAGTTATATAGAGGTAGAGCTACTGATTGGATGCGGGGGCTTCACCGCCTACCAATTCCTGACAAACTCCGAATGCTATATAATGCTTTACAACAGTGAGGGCATGGGTGCTAAGGTCCATGTCCGAGAGGGAAAGAACCCAGACCATCAGCTAAGGTCCCCAAATGTATGCTAAGTTGAAAAAACGAGGTTTGCCTGCTTAGACAGCTAGGATGTTGGCTTGGAAGCAGCCATTCATTTAAAGAGTGCGTAACAGCTCACTAGTCGAGCGGGCGAGCATGGATAATAATCGGGCATAAGTATACTACCGAAGCTATGGACTAATTAATTAGTGGTAGGGGAGCATTCTAGTTGCGCAGAATGGAATATGCGAGTATTCCTGGAGCGGCTAGAAAAGAAAATGTAGGCATAAGTAACGATAATGCGGGCGAGAAACCCGCACACCGAAAGACTAAGGTTTCCTCAGCTATGCTAATCAGCTGAGGGTTAGTCGGGGCCTAAGGCGGACCCGAAAGGGGTAGTCGATGGACAACAGGTTAATATTCCTGTACCTGCTCACGATAAAAGTGACGGAGGCGTATATTTGGTGCGTGCTGACGGAATAGCACGTTGAAGGGAACGGTAACGTCCCGATAGTACATTGAGACTTCGGTCAAAGTGATAATCCAGAGAAGCGACTTCCAAGAAAAGCGAGTGCAGCAGCCCGTACCGTAAACCGACACAGGTAGTTGGGATGAGAATTCTAAGGTGCTCGAGAGATTCATGGCTAAGGAATTAGGCAAAATAGACCTGTAACTTCGGGACAAAGGTCGCCTACAGCAATGTAGGCCGCAGCGAAAAGATCCAGGCGACTGTTTATCAAAAACACAGGGCTCTGCCAAATCGAAAGATGAAGTATAGGGCCTGACACCTGCCCGGTGCTGGAAGGTTAAGAGGAGATGTTATCTTCGGAGAAGCATTGAATTGAAGCCCCAGTAAACGGCGGCCGTAACTATAACGGTCCTAAGGTAGCGAAATTCCTTGTCGGGTAAGTTCCGACCTGCACGAATGGTGTAACGATCTGGATACTGTCTCAGCCATGAGCTCGGTGAAATTGTAGTAACGGTGAAGATGCCGTTTACCCGCAGTGGGACGAAAAGACCCCGTGCACCTTTACTATAGCTTAGTATTGACTTTGGATAAGTGATGTGTAGGATAGGTGGGAGACTATGAGAAGGCGTCGCCAGGCGTTTTGGAGTCATTGTTGAAATACCACCCTTTACTTATCTGAAGCCTAACCCCGTGAGGGGGACAATTCTTGGTGGGTAGTTTGACTGGGGTGGTCGCCTCCAAAAGAGTAACGGAGGCTTCTAAAGGTTCCCTCAGCACGCTTGGTAACCGTGCGTAGAGTGCAATGGCAAAAGGGAGCTTGACTGAGAGACCTACAAGTCGATCAGGTACGAAAGTAGAGCATAGTGATCCGGTGGTTCCGTATGGAAGGGCCATCGCTCAAAGGATAAAAGGTACGCCGGGGATAACAGGCTGATCTCCCCCAAGAGCTCATATCGACGGGGGGGTTTGGCACCTCGATGTCGGCTCGTCACATCCTGGGGCTGGAGAAGGTCCCAAGGGTTGGGCTGTTCGCCCATTAAAGTGGCACGCGAGCTGGGTTCAGAACGTCGTGAGACAGTTCGGTCTCTATCTACTGTGGGCGTTAGAAATTTGAGTGGATCTGACTCTAGTACGAGAGGACCGAGTTGGACAAACCTCTAGTGTATCTGTTGTTTCGCCAGGGGCATTGCAGAGTAGCTACGTTTGGAAGGGATAAGCGCTGAAAGCATATAAGCGCGAAACCCACCACAAGATGAGATTTCTTTAAAGGATCGTGGGAGATGACCACGTTGATAGGCTATAGGTGTAAAGGCAGTAATGTCAAAGCCGAGTAGTACTAATAATCCGTAAGCTTATTATAGTTCTCCCTGCTTGCAAAAGTAGGGAGAGACACTTTCTGCTAGGCGATGCCTAGCGATAATACACTTGACTGTGTTTAATTAAAATGTTTTTGTTTTTTCTTAGTATGTTAAAATATTTATCAGCTATGCTGATAGTCTAAAAGTCGAAGGTCAAAAGTCGAAAGAAATAACTTTAGACTTTACAACTTTCAATTTTAGACTCAAAATTTAAGGTGGTTATAGCGGCGGGGCTCACCTCTTCCCATTCCGAACAGAGAAGTTAAGTCCGCCAGCGCAGATGGTACTGCATTTTGTGGGAGAGTATGTCGCTGCCTTTTTTTTAAATCCCGATGGTGAAAAACCATCGGGATTTTTTTTTATAGGTGCAGCGTGTCACTTCGTTCGATCCGCTGCCTTTTTTTAGTGAGGTCGTCCGAAAAGTCGACCTCATTTTTTTTATGTCTAAATCTATGAGGAATGGTTAGAATACCTGACTGCCACTGGCAGTCCTCCTCTCAAGTCAAATCTTTTTTTAGAACCCTTACTTCAATACCAGTAAGGGTTTTTTGTTTATAGCTTGCAACTATAGAACCTTTCTTCTTTTACTTTTCAACTAACGACTTAATTAATTCTATACTTAATCGGCTGATAAACGACTTTTTTTGTCTCGAAGAACTCGTCTTCGAAAAAATCTGAAATGTTGTGTTCTACCGCATTAGGGAAGTTTTCAAGCTCTTCGGTTAAGTCACCTCCTTTTAGACATAGGATACCGTTTTTTAAATCGTGATTATTTTCCTTTTTGGTTTTGTCTTTAACCCACAGGTGTAATAATTCCATTTTGCAAACGGCTCTGCTTACAATAAAGTCATAACGATGTTTTATGTTTTGCGCTTGGATTTGTTCTGTAGTTACGTTTTTTAAGCTTAATTCTTCGGCGATGCTTTGTACGACTTTGATTTTTTTACCTATAGTATCAACAAGATGAAAGTGTGTTTCGGGAAATAGTATGGCTAGAGGAATCCCGGGGAGTCCTCCGCCTGTTCCTACATCCAAAATTTCCGCTTTTGGATTAAACTGAATAATTTTGGCTATAGCCAAAGAATGAAGTATGTGTCTAGTGGATAGTTGGTCAATGTCTTTTCTGGAAATAACATTGATTTTGTGATTCCATTCGGTTAGTAGTTTTTCTAACTGATTGAATTTGTCGATTTGAATTTCAGATAATTCAGGGAAGTATTTTGTAATCGAATTCATGCTTTTTAAATAAATAACAATATTACTGAAAATTGTATGATATCTGTAATTTTGAATGGCTAAGCCACAATTAATAATATATTTGCATCAAATTTTTAGAAAAGTAATATAGATTTTATAAAAAATTAAATACAAATAAAGATGAGTAAATTATCTGACAGAATTAACAAATTAGCGACCTCTCAAACTTTGGCTATGGCGGCTTTGGCTAGAGAATTAAAAGCTCAAGGAAAAGATATTATTAGTTTGAGTTTAGGAGAACCGGACTTTAATACTCCTGATTTCATTAAAGAAGCAGCTATACAGGCTGTTCATGATAACTATAGCACTTATAGTCCAGTGGATGGTTATGGTGATTTAAAAGAGGCGATTTGTTTGAAGTTTAAAAGAGATAATAACTTAGATTATAAGCCTTCTCAAATTGTTGTTTCAACTGGAGCTAAACATTCGTTGTATAATATTACTCAGGTTATACTAAACCCTGGAGATGAGTGTATTTTACCTGCGCCTTATTGGGTGAGTTATGTAGAATTGGTAAAAATGGCTGATGGTATACCAGTAGAGGTGCCTACAACAATTGAATCGGATTTTAAGATTACACCAGCTCAATTGGAAGCCGCTATTACACCTAAGACAAGAATGATTATGTTTAGTAGCCCGTGTAATCCATCGGGTTCTGTTTATAACCGTGAAGAGTTAACTGCTTTGGCTAAAGTGTTAGAAAAACACCCAGATATTATTATTGTGTCTGATGAAATTTATGAGCACATTAATTTCTCAAATAGTTTTTGCAGTATAGCTTCAATCCCAGGGATGTACGAAAGAACAGTAACTGTAAACGGAGTGTCTAAAGCATTTGCTATGACAGGTTGGAGAATTGGTTACATTGGAGCACCAGAATATATTGCCAAAGCTTGTACTAAGATGCAAGGTCAGGTAACTAGTGGGGCTAACGGTATTGCTCAAAGAGCTACAATCGAAGCAGTGAAAGCTTCTCCTGACAAAATTAAATACATGGTAGATGAGTTTCATGCAAGAAGAGATTTAGTGGTTGGATTATTGAGAGAAATACCAGGTGTAAAAATTAATGTTCCTGAAGGGGCTTTTTATGTGTTTCCTGATGTTTCTTCTTTCTTTGGTAAAACATTAAGAGGTATGGAAATTAAAAATGCAGAAGATTTTTCGATGTATTTACTAAAAGAAGCTTGTGTGGCAACAGTAACAGGAGATGCTTTTGGAAATCCAGATTGTATTCGTTTCTCTTATGCGGCTAGCGAAGAGCAATTGAAAGAAGCGTTAAAGAGAATTAAAGAGGCTTTGGCTTAATTGTATAGCAAAGGCAATAGTATTTAAGGCTACCTTTTTGGTAGCCTTTTTTATAATAATATAAATATTGATTTGTGAAAGATCTATTTGGAAAGGCAATATTGGATTATCAGACGAATAATTCACCTGAAGACATCATTACTGAAACAAACATTTCTGAGCCAGATGAATTGTCTGTTGAATATCTATTTAGAGGGTATGAAGAGATGCCCGAAATAGAAAGGAGAGCTCTGGATCTAGCCAAAGGAAGAGTTCTGGATGTGGGTTGTGGAGCGGGAAGTCATAGTTTGTATTTGCAGAATGATCGGAATTTAGATGTAGTTTCGATTGATATATCTCCTGCGGCAATTAAAGCTTGTCAGTTGAGGGGTGTTAGAGATGCTCAGGTGATTGATGTTACTGCTTTTGATGGACAACAATTTGATACTATATTGTTGCTGATGAATGGAGCAGGAATGTCTGGTCGTTTGAGTCGTATGTATGATTTTTTAAACCATTTAAAGGGTTTATTAGCAGATGGTGGACAATTATTACTGGATTCTTCTGATATCATTTATATGTTTGACGATGAGGAAGATGGGAGTAAAATGATTCCTCTTTATAGTGAATACTACGGAGAGTTAGTTTTTACTATTTCTTATAAAAATGAAAAGGAAAAGCCCTTTGATTGGTTGTATATTGACTATAATACACTCCAGAATGTAGCTGTGGCTGTTGGTTTTTCTTGTGAATTAGTACAAGAAGGAGAACACTATGACTATTTAGCAAAATTAACGGTAGCTAGTTAAAATAGCTATGGGATATTCAGGTATTTATGCGTTTGTAATGAAATTCTCCATTTAGGATTATTCATAACATATTCTACAATCAAAGGAGTCATTAGTTCTTTTTTACTCCATTCGGGTTGTAAAAATAATACCGCGTTACTATTTACTTTTTGTGCTTGTTCTTCGGCAAAAAGAAAATCATGTTTATTGTGTATGATAACTTTTAATTCGTTGGCAATAGCATATGAATCTTCTTTAGGTAACATATTTTTTTTTGGAGAGAGACAAAACCAATCCCATAGACCAGTAACGGGATAAGCACCAGAGGTTTCGATATGTGTGCTTAGATTTAGTTTTTTGAGGTTTTCCGTTAAAGGATTCAAATTCCATGTTAATGGTTCTCCTCCTGTAACAACTATTGTTTTATAAGGACTTGCATTTTTTACTATGTGTTCTATTGCAGTAGGAGGATGAGTATCGGCATTCCAACTTTCTTTGACGTCACACCAATGACAGCCCACATCACAACCTCCAACTCGAATAAAATAGGCTGCGGTACCAGTATGGTAACCTTCCCCCTGAATAGTGTAAAATTCCTCCATTAGAGGTAACACGAGTCCTTTTTTTAAGTCGTTTGGATGGTAAGTAGTTATCATTGCGCAAATATTCGGGCAAAGATACTTATGTTTTTTGAATAAATCTTAATTGATAATATCTTGAGAATTTCCTGTTCCTTTACCGATTATGCGATCGTATCGAGCGCCATTTTCCCTATAATATACAAAAATTGAATAGGCGTTTTCGGTTTGGAAAAAATTTCCGTCAATGGCATTTTCTTCATCGATTTTTCCGTTTTTGTCTGCTAATGTATAATGGTAACTGGTGAAGCCTTGTTTGGCCAATACTGCACCTTGGTATACTTCAAGCTCTTTGTTGTATTTTAGGAGGTTAGCTTCGGAAAGTTCATAGTTGTTAAACATTCCTGTGATATAAATATTTTTATTGGTCTTTGGTGTGTCTAGTTGAAAAAACACCCAAGAGTAATCGGCTTCCGTTTGTGGGAGTTCTGACATAATATTTCGAACAAAAAAGTTGTTGTTTATATCTGGATAATAGGTGTAGGGTTGATCTTTTCTGGGTGTATTTCCAAACAAGTAGGTGTGATATATTTTTTGTAAATCCACTCTCGAAACGGCATTGGACGCCATTTTTATGTCTTTGTTATCCCAATACCTTGATTCGTTTCCAGCCCAAAATTGAGTAGGTGCATTGTACTTATATACAAGGTCGTTGAGGATGGTGTATTGTGGTTTTATATTGGTGATGGCGTTTGACCACTGACCGTTTTGCATAATCAATATTTTGACATTTTGCATGGGATTCTGAAAGGTTATCTCTTGAGAATCAATCGAAAAATCCAAGTTGTGTTTTGTTAATCTCGTTTTGATATCTCTAGAGCGTCGTACTTGGATGGGTACAATACATAAATCTTCATATACTATTAGGCGTCTTGCAAAAACAAGTTGCTTGTCTTCGTCAAATATTTTAATAATGTAATTGCCACTTAACTTTATGCCTGTAAAATTGTTAGGGAGTTGTAATCGATAGTGAGAATATATTTGCAACGTGTTAAATGAGTTTTCATAATTCATTATCCGGACGTCGTCGTTTCCTGTGAGGTATTCATTTTTTGCTAGGTTGGAAGGAGTCCAATCATAATTGCAATGGGTAATGGTATAATAATAATCCGATTCATCGCCAAACAAATCATCGAATTGTAGCTCGAAGGCTGTTCCAAGAAGTATGTTAGGTACGATACTTTGAGCACTTTGAACAAAAGTCACAGTTTTAATGTTAGCAGGAGGGGCTATTTCTTGCTGCACTTGACCTAAAGAAATTTTGCACAGGAGTGCTAAAACGGCTAGGTACCTCATATTTTTTTAATTTGGGTTGTTGATTGATTGAGTCAAAATTAAGATTTTATTTTAAAACTAAATTGTCGAATCTTAACATTTCTTTAAGATTGTTTATAATGATTCTAAATAATAATTATATGATTTAAATTCAAAAAAAATGAGTCATAATTTTTATACTTTTGTCCCGTTTTATTTTTATTTCATAATTAAATATAAGCTTTAAAATATGTCTCAAGACATTCGTATCAAAAAAGGGCTAAACATTAATCTGATTGGAGCGGCAGAGCAGACAACTGCAAGTATAACTCCTTCTGATGTTTACTCGGTAAATCCTCCAGAATTTCATGGTATTATTCCAAAACTTGCTGTAAAAGTTGGAGCAAAGGTAAAGGCGGGAGAAACTTTGTTTTTTAGCAAAGTGAATACGGCTATTCAATTTGTTTCGCCAGTTAGTGGAGAAGTGCTTGAAATCGTTAGAGGAGAAAAAAGAAAAGTGTTGTCTGTAAAAGTGCAAGCTGACAAGGAACAAGTGTTTCAGGAAAATGCTGTAGTTGATATTGCTAAAGTAGATGCAGATGGTGTTAAAAAGGCATTGCTTTCAAGTGGTTGTTGGCCATTTATTAAACAAAGACCGTATGATGTAATCGCTAATCCGTCGACTAGTCCAAAAGCAATTTTTATTTCTGGATATGCGTCGGCTCCTTTGGCTAATGATTACGATTATTCATTAAAAGGTAAAGAGGCTTATTTACAGATAGCTGTGTCTGCATTAAAGAAATTAACAAATGGAGCTGTACATGTCACTGTTGGCAAAAATTCGGATTCACCTTTAGCAAAACTGAAAGGCGTAACAATAAACACTATTTCAGGTCCTCATCCAGCAGGGAATGTAAGCACTCAGATTGCGTATATCGACCCTATTAATAAAGGTGAGTTGGTGTGGGTAGTAACACCTCAAGATTTGGTAATTATTGGAGAAGTTTTATCTACGGGTAAATTCAACTCAGAAAGAGTGGTTGCTGTAGCAGGTTCTTCTGTTTCAAATCCAAAGTATTACACGGTTAAAATTGGGGCTAAAGTTTCAGATGTTTTGAAAGTTGCGGGTCTTAATGGAGATAACGTGAGAGTAATTTCGGGTAATGTTTTAACAGGTAAAGCTGTAGGGCAAGCTGGGAATTTAGGTTACTATAACAATGAGATTACAGTTATCCCTGAAGGAAATGACTACGAGTTATTTGGTTGGAATAAGCCTGTTTTTGATAAAGTATCAACAACAAGAGCTTTGACTTTTTCTTGGTTGACACCAAATAAGAAATTTGACCTAAATACAAATACTAATGGAGAACATAGAGGATTTGTATTGACGGGTAAATACGAAGAGGTTTGCCCATTGGATATTTATCCAATGCAATTGTTAAAATCTTGTATGTACGAAGATTTAGATGAAATGGAGCAATTGGGAATGTATGAAGTGGCTCCTGAGGATTTTGCGTTGACTGAGTTTGTATGTGTGTCAAAACAGCCTCATCAAGAAATTATAAGAAAAGGTTTAGACTTAATGCTTAAAGAAATAGGATAATGGCCTTAAAAGAAAAATTACACGATTTAAAAGTTAAGTACACAGGGACAAAGATTTCACCGGTATTTAACGCATTCCATACATTTTTATATTCGCCGAATGAAACAACTCATTCAGGTGCACATATTAGGGGCGCGGATGACCTTAAGCGTACTATGAATACTGTAATCATGGCGTTAATTCCATGTTTGATTTTTGGTATGTTCAACGCGGGATATCAACACAATGTGGCTATCGGTGAGATTCAATCTTTTTCAGAAGGATTCTTTAGAGCTGAATTTTGGAGTTTTGATAATTTCTTTGTTGGGGCATTAAAAGTATTGCCAATTTTGATAGTTGCCTATGTGGTAGGTTTGGCTATCGAAATGTTCTTTGCAGCAAAAAAAGGTCATGAAGTAGAAGAAGGTTACTTGGTAACAGGTATGTTAGTGCCTTTAATTGTTCCTGTTGATATTCCTTTATGGATGTTGGCGGTGGCAGTAGCTTTCGGAGTGGTCTTAGGGAAAGAAGTTTTTGGGGGTACTGGGATGAATATTATGAATCCTGCCTTATTAATCAGAGCGTTTTTATTCTTCGCTTATCCAACTTGGATGAGTGGTGATAAGGTGTGGGTTTCAGGAGCTGTTGAACGCGCCAATGAAATTGCTGCAGGGGTAAAAGTTGATGCTATTTCTGGAGAAACTATTTTAGGTAGCTTGGCACAGGGTCAAGAACTAAAATATTCCGTAGCAGATATGTTCTTTGGATTTATCCCAGGTTCAGTTGGTGAAACGTCAACTTTTTTAATTTTATTAGGAGGTTTGTTCTTAATCTTTACTAAGATTGGTAGCTGGAGAATTATGTTGTCATCAGTTATTGGAGCTTTGGTAATGGGATTAATTTTCAATCAAGTTGTAGACGCTGGAGTAGTTACTGAGAGTAGTAAATTTTACGGTTTGATGAGCACTACCTATTGGCATCATTTATTAATTGGAGGATTTGCTTTTGGGGCTGTATATATGGCGACTGATCCTGTTACGGCTTCACAAACAAATAAAGGGAAATGGATTTATGGATTCTTTGTTGGGTTTATTTCAATCCTAATTAGAGTGTTTAACCCTGCTTATCCAGAAGGAGTAATGTTAGCCATTTTATTGATGAACGTGTTTGCTCCAACTATTGATCACTACGTGGTACAAGGTAATGTGAAGAAAAGAATGAAACGTTTAAAAGCAAAAACTGCGTAACAATGGAAAATAAAACAGATAAAAATTCATATACTATAGTATTCGCCGTAATAATGGTGTCTATTGTAGCTGCAATTTTGGCTTATTTTGCTACAGCTCTAAAGCCTAAAATTGGAGAGAACAAACGTTTTGAAAAGCAACAAAACATATTGTACGCTATGGGCGTAAACGAAAATGATGAATCAAGTGTTGTTTTCATTCCTACAAATAAAGTAGAAGAAACATTTAAACAATACATCAAAAAACAAATTATCATCCAAGGAGATCAAATTACTGAAGATGATGATGCGTATTTGATTGATGTAAAAAAGGAGGAATCCTTAGCTAAAAATGCTTCTTACGAAAGACGTTTGCCTTTGTTTATAGGAGAAAAGGATGGACAAACGTATTATATTGTTCCGTTGACTGGTAAAGGTCTTTGGGATGCAGTATGGGGATATATGGCAATTGACCAAAACATGGTAGTCAAAGGAGTGTTTTTTGATCATAAGGGAGAGACTCCAGGATTAGGTGCAAATATCAACCAACGTTTTTTCATGGATGATTTTGAAGGAGAACTAATTTCTAAAAATGGAGAAATAGAAGGTGTTACAGTGAAAAAGGGAAATGCTGATCCGAAGAATGTTAGAAAAGACGATTTAGCCGTTGATGCTATAGCAGGGGCAACAATTACTGGGGATGGTGTTACAGCTATGATTAAAAAGGATTTGAAATTGTATGCTTCTTACTTTAAATCATTAAAAAAATAAATTATGGGACTATTATCAAAAAAAGACGCTAAGTTAGTTAAGGATCCGTTGTTAGATAATAACCCGATTACGATTCAGGTATTAGGGATTTGTTCTGCTTTGGCAATCACTGCTCAATTGAAGGCATCAATAGTTATGGCTTTGGCGGTAATGTTCGTTTTGGCTTTAGGGAATGTGGTAATTTCATTAATGAGAAACATTATTCCTTCAAAGATTAGAATTATTGTTCAGCTGGTGGTTGTGGCTGCACTAGTAATTGTAGTGGATTTAGTTCTAAAAGCCTTTGCTTATGAGCTAAGTAAGACGTTGTCTGTATTTGTTGGATTAATTATCACAAACTGTATTATTATGGGACGTTTTGAGGCGTTTGCTCTAGCGAATGGGCCTAAGGAAGCTTTCTGGGACGGTATTGGTAATGCAGCAGGATATGGTTTAATACTAGTAATCGTTGGTTTTTTTAGAGAATTGTTAGGCTCAGGTACACTATTAGGTTTCCCTGTATTGGGTAGTGCTATCGAAAAAACTGGATTGTATGCTTTGGGATATGAGAACAATGGTTTCATGCTTTTAGCACCAATGGCTTTGATTACCTTAGGAATCCTTATCTGGGTACAAAGAAGTAAAAATCCGTCATTAATTGAAGATTAAATAGTCTCTGAGATTATTTAGAAAATAAGATATATGGAACATTTAGAATTATTTTTCAAGTCTATTTTTATAGATAACATGGTATTCGCAACATTCTTAGGGATGTGTTCGTACCTAGCGGTTTCGAAAAAAGTATCAACAGCTGTTGGTTTGGGAGCTGCCGTTATATTTGTAATGGCGATTACCGTTCCTTTAAACTGGTTATTAGATACGTATTTATTAAAAGATGGAGCGTTAGCTTGGTTAGGGCCAGAATATGCAGAGTATGATTTGAGCTTTTTATCTTTCATTATGTTTATTGCTACTATCGCAACGATGGTACAATTGGTGGAAATTATTGTAGAGAAGTTTTCTCCAGCATTGTATAATTCATTGGGTATTTTCTTACCGTTGATTGCAGTAAACTGTGCGATTTTAGGAGGATCTTTGTTTATGCAATCTCGTGAAATTGCCTCTGTAGGTTTGGCATTCAACTATGGTGTTAGTTCTGGGATAGGATGGTTTTTGGCCATCTTAGCGATTGCTTCAATTCGTGAAAAAATTAGATACTCAAACGTACCAGCACCGTTAAGAGGTTTAGGTATTACATTTATTATTACCGGTTTAATGGCGATTGGATTTATGAGTTTTGGTGGAATGTTAACTGGAGGAGATGAGAAGTCTAAAGATAAAAAGGAAGTTGCAGAAGTAGTAGTTCCTGCTCAAGAAGTTGAAGTGGTGGAGGAAAAGATCGTTGTAGTTGCAGATTCAACTACAGTGGAAGTGATTGAGGAGGTTACTGTTGAAGAGATACCAGCTACCAAAGAAATGAAAGAAGAAAATACAACTAACACAAAAGTTTCTAAATAATGATATTAGCAGCTAGTACAGGAGGAACTATTACGGTAACAGTAATCATATTTTTGGTGATTGCGTTATTGTTAATTAGTATACTATTAGTAGTAAAACAAAAATTACTACCATCAGGAAAGGTAAAAATTACGATTAACAAAGAAAAGGTAATCGAAGTATCTACAGGGGGGTCATTATTGTCGACTTTGGGTAATGAAAAAATATTTTTACCATCAGCATGTGGTGGTGGTGGAACATGTATCCAATGTGAATGTCACGTGCATTCAGGTGGAGGAGAGGCTTTACCAACAGAAACTCCTCACTTTACTCGTAAGCAATTGGCTGAGGGAGCTCGTTTAGGATGTCAAGTAAAGGTAAAGGGAGATATGGAGATTTCGATTCCAGAGGAAATCTTTGGTATTAAGAAGTGGAAGGCAAAAGTGGTTTCTAACTACAATGTGGCTTCTTTTATTAAAGAGTTTGTGGTTGAGATTCCCGAAGATATGGATTATAAAGCAGGAGGATACATTCAAATTGAAATCCCTGCGTGTGAGGTTAAATATACAGACATGGATATTACAGCTCACCCTAAAGATCATCCAGGAGAACCTGATAAGTTTAAAACGGAGTGGGATAACTTTAAGTTGTGGCCATTAGTGATGAAAAATGAAGAGCCAATTGAAAGAGCTTACTCTATGGCTTCTTATCCTGCAGAAGGACGCAACATTATGTTGAACGTTCGTGTGGCTTGTCCACCATGGGATAGGGCTAAGAATGGATGGATGGATGTAAATCCTGGTATTGCTTCTTCTTACATTTTTAACTGTAAAGTTGGTGACGAAGTTACTATTTCTGGTCCTTATGGAGAGTTCTTTATCAATGAGGATTCAGATGCTGAAATGATTTATGTAGGTGGAGGAGCTGGTATGGCACCAATGCGTTCGCACTTATATGAATTATTCCATACGATGAAAACAGGACGTAAAGTGTCGTATTGGTACGGAGGACGTTCGCGTCGTGAGTTATTCTATTTACACTATTTTGAAGCATTGGAGAAGGAGTTCCCTAATTTCAAAATGCACCTTGTATTATCTGAACCATTAGAGAAAGACAATTGGAAAGTAAAGAAAGATATTAATGATGAAGGAGATGGTTTTGTAGGATTTGTGCACCAAGCTTTGATTGACAATTATTTGTCTAAACATGAGTCTCCAGAGGATATTGAGTTCTATTTTTGCGGGCCACCAATGATGAACCAAGCGGTTGTGAAGATGTGTGATGATTGGGGAGTACCACCAGAGAACGTAAGATTTGATGACTTTGGAGGATAATCCAAACATAATAAGCGAATAAATAAAAATGCCCGATGAAAAAAAATTCATCGGGCATTTTTTGTTGGTGCGAAGTTGTATTGGGTTAAAAAATACCCCTTGCTCAATTTGAGCAAGGGGTATCTTATTTCAGTGAAATATGGATTTATTTAATCATCTCAAATCCACGTTTCACAAACTTTGTTAACTCTTCGCCTTTTAATAGGTTTTGAGATAATTTGGCTAAATCCAAAGCTTGTTGAATTAAACGTTCTTGATTTTTTACATCACTTTCATTCAAAATATTTGTGCTTAATGGGTGATTGGTGTTTATTACAAGATTGTACATTTCTGGCATATTACCCAATCCAAACATTCCGCCACCAGTCGCACTCATTTCTTTCATTCTTCTCATGAATTCTGGTTGAGTGATAATGAAAGGTGCGACAGTACTATCTAATGCCTCTAATTGTACCGAGTAGGTTTCTTTAGGAACCACATTTTCAAGAGTAGCTTTTAGTTTCTCTTTTTCTTCGTCAGACAATTTAGAGATTTGATTTTCATCTTTTTTAATCAAATTATCGATATGGTCACCATCAACTCGTGTAAAGGTTAAGTTTTCGTTATCTCCTTCTAACTTTTGAATCAAGTGGGAAATGATAGGAGAGTCCAATAACAATACCTCATATCCCTTTTCTTTAGCAGCATCAATATAACTGTGTTGAGCATCTTTGTTTGAAGTGTATAACACAACTAACTTGCCATCTTTATCCGTTTGGTTATCTTTCAGTTTTTCTTTTAACTCTTCTAATGTATAGTAGCTGCCATCAACTGTAGGATACAATGTAAAAGCCCCTGCTTTTTCGTAGAATTTAGGTTCAGAAAGTTGACCATACTCAATAACAACTTTTATATCATTCCATTTTGATTCAAAATCTTCTCTGTTTTCATTGAAAAGTGATTTTAATTTATCCGCTACTTTACGTGTGATGTAATTAGAAATCTTTTTCACATTACCATCTGCTTGTAAGTAGGAACGAGATACATTTAGCGGAATGTCTGGTGAATCAATAACACCCTTAAGCATAGTCAAGAATTCAGGCACAATTCCTTCTACGTTATCTGTAACAAATACTTGATTTTGGTACAATTGAATTTTGTCTTTTTGAATTTGAAGGTTGTTGTCAATTTTTGGGAAATACAATATTCCTGTCAAATTGAACGGGTAATCAACATTTAAGTGAATGTTAAATAAAGGCTCTTCAAATTGCATTGGATACAATTCTCTGTAAAATTTGCTGTAGTCTTCTGATTGTAGATCCGCTGGTTGTTTTGTCCATGCAGGATTAGGATTGTTTACAATGTTATCAACCTCCTTGTATTCAGGTTTGTAATCTTTAGGAGCGTCTTCTGGTCTTGGTAATTGTTCTTGTTTAGTGCCAAAACGAATAGGAATTGGCATGAATTTGTTGTATTTATTTAATAAACTAGAAATCTTATGGTTTTCCAAAAACTCTGTTGAATCATCAGCTATATGAAGAATAATCTCCGTTCCTCGCTCTGTTTTATCTGATTCTGATAATGTGAAGTTAGGACTTCCATCACAAGTCCAATGAGCAGCAGGCTCGTCTTTATAGGATTTGGTAATAATTTCAACTTTGTCTGCCACCATAAAAGCAGAATAAAAGCCTAATCCAAAATGACCTATCACGCCAGAATCTTTTGCCGAATCTTTGTATTTGTCTAAAAATTCTTCTGCACCAGAGAAAGCGATTTGGTTGATGTATTTTTCTACCTCTTCAGAAGTCATACCTAGACCTTGGTCAATGATGTGAAGTTTTTTGCCTTCTTTATCAACTTTTATGTCAATTATGGGATTACCATATTCAACCTTTGCTTCTCCTATACTGGTAAGATGTTTCAGTTTAAGAGTGGCGTCTGTAGCATTAGATACCAATTCACGTAAAAATATTTCGTGATCACTGTATAAAAACTTTTTAATTAAAGGGAAAATGTTTTCTACTGAAACATTAATCTTTCCTGTTGACATATTTTATAAAATTAATAGTTAAACAATTTCTTATTCCTCACTTTTCAAATTGAATACCAAACCTTACAATATGACAAATTGTCGTAATGACTCGAAAAATTTGAAATAGTTTATGTTTTATATTTGTTGGAATTAAGTTTATAACGAAAAAGTCATAACATGATAAAAAAATGTTTTAGTAGTGTACTTGTTGTACTTGTGTTACTATTGTCCTCTTTTTCTTCATCAATTAGTAAGTCAAAAAAGTTCGATTTGAAAGGAAAATGGATGATAAAAGAAGTATCATATGAAGGATCAGATGAGATTAAAATAACTTCATTTGGTATTGGAGATTCGCAATGTTTGGTAGAAAGCACATGGTTCTTTAATGGAAATAATAGCAAAGGAAATTTGCAATTAAACAAAACAAGTTGTCCAAAGTATTCGTCGGATATAGTTTGGAGTCTTAACAAAGAGAATACATTTGCATTTAAAATTATACCACCAGGTGTGAATGAAAAAAAGGTAACGCAGGGATATAATTTGCAATTTGTTCCAAAAAATGAAAATGCTTTTCAATTGGTCGATAAAGCCAATTTGGGAGGTCGAATTACTAGAGTTTCCTATAAGTTTCAAAGAGTTGTAGAATAACACAAACGAGTAAGTATAAATTATGTTATGATATGTATAAAAATATTTTATACGTATTTGTTAGGATGAGACAAAAAGATATATTATGTTTGTATAGTAATTTAGATGAAAGGGCGATGAAGTAATATCTAAATTGTTCAAAATTCGATATACAAGTTAGTTTTTTTATTGGTTGGGTAGGTAAGGGTGTGTTTTCAGTTTCTGAGACGCACTCTTACTGTTTTTAGACGTTTCGAAATTCTATTTTAGATGTTGACAGTTAAAGAAGTTTACTTTGGTTATACCAATTTAGGTGTGATTAAGGGTGTCTCTTTTGATGTTCAAACAGGACAGAATATATCGATTTTGGGAGAAAGTGGATGTGGCAAAAGTACTTTACTCAAATTGATTTGTGGATTATATAATCTGGATTCAGGTGAAGTCGTTTTTAATAAAAAACAAATTTTAGGCCCGGAACATAACCTTGTTCCAGACGAAAAAAACATAAAACTACTCACGCAAGATTTTGATTTAATGCCTTTTGTCTCCGTTTCCGAAAATATAGGAAAACATCTTTCTAATCTAGATTTGAAAGCAAAGAAGAAACGGATTAATGAGCTACTACAGATGATAGAAATGCAGAACTTTTCTGATGTCCATGCGCGTTATCTGAGTGGAGGTCAAAAACAACGGGTAGCTTTGGCAAGAGCTATAGCGTTAGAGCCTCAATTATTGCTTTTAGATGAGCCATTTAACCAAATAGATGGTTTTCGTAAAAATGCATTTAGAAGAAATTTATTCAATTATCTCAAGCAAAGAAAAATATCGTGCATTGTTGCAACACATGATAGTGTTGATGCTTTGTCTTTTGCAGACAAAGTGTTAGTTATGCAATCAGGAAAGATTTTGGCTCAAGCCACACCTCAGGAAATGTATCAAAATCCACCTAATAAATATGTGGCATCTCTTTTTGGTGAAGTCAATGAGATTGCTGTAAGAGTATTATATCCTAATTATGAATATGACACTAATATTTTAATATATCCTCATGAATTGAAAGTCAACTCTAGTTCCTTATTTCAGGTAAAAGTTAGGAAATCCTACTTTAAAGGGAATAAATATCTCGTGCAAGCTCAATATGATAAAAAAGTTGTATTTTTTGAGAGTTTATTACTTATCAATGAAGGAGAATTGGTAGGCTTAGAAGTTGGGCAGCATATCTTGAATAAGAGAATAAAAAATAAATCATAGTTGTTTTTATGGAGTTTTCATCAAAGTTGTTAGAACAAGCTGTTAAAGAGATGTCTCAATTGCCTGGAATTGGCAAAAGAACGGCACTTCGGTTGGTTCTACATCTGTTAAAACAACCTACGGCGTCAACTGATTTTTTGACAGAGGCACTAATTAATCTAAGACACAATATCAAGCATTGTGAGAAGTGTAATACCTTGTCCGATCAACCCATTTGTGAGATTTGTTGTAATGAAAAAAGAGATCAATCCCTGATTTGTGTAGTAGAGGATGTGAGAGACGTTATGGCCATCGAGAACACACGTTTATTTAAAGGTTTGTATCATGTTTTGGGAGGAAAAATATCGCCCATAGAGGGCATTGGGCCTTCTCAATTGACCATTAATAAGTTGGTGGACCGGGTCAAAATGGAACAAGTGGAAGAGGTTATTTTCGCCTTGAGCGCAACTATGGAAGGGGATACTACAGGTTACTATATCTATAAGCAATTGACAGATTTGCCGATAAAAATTTCCAGTATAGCTAGAGGTATTGCGGTGGGAGATGAAATTGAGTATGCGGATGAAGTTACTTTAGGACGAAGTATAATCAATAGAGTCTCTTTTGAGTCTTCACTCAAAAATGTGTAGCATTTGAAACTATCCGTTATCATACTGAACTATAATGTGAGTCCTTTTTTGGAATTGTGTTTACGCAGTGTCGAGCAAGCAATTCTAAACTTGGATGCTGAGATTATTGTGATTGATAATGATTCTAAAGATGATAGCTGTCTGATGGTTAAAACTAAATTTCCTAAGGCAGTATTAATTGAAAACAAAGAAAATACGGGTTTCCCTAAAGGTAATAATATAGGTGTCAGTCAAGCCAAAGGAGAGTATGTCTGTATACTTAATCCAGATACAGTAGTCGCCGAAGATACCTTCGAAAAAGTGCTAGAATTTGCAGATTCCAAATCAGATTTAGGAGCACTTGGTGTTCGTTTGGTGGATGGTAAAGGGAAATTTTTACCAGAATCTAAAAGGGGTATTCCAACACCATGGGTAGCATTTTGTAAAGTTTCAGGGTTGTATAAAATTTTTCCTAAGAAAAAAACATGGAACGGCTACTATACTCATGAGGTTGCTGAGGATGAAAATGGAAAGACAGCTATTTTGGTTGGAGCCTTTATGTTAATGAAAAGAAAAATCTATCTCGAATTAGGGGGGTTTGATGAAGGGTGCTTTATGTATAGTGACGATATTGATTTGTCGTATAGGCTATTATTAAAGGGCTTGGCAAATTACTATTATGGGGAGAGTACAGTGATTCATTTTAAAGGGGAGAGTACAGTACGAGATGCAAAATATTTAAGACGATTTGAGCAAGCAATGAGTTTCTTTTATAAAAAACATTTAAAGGAATCATGGTGGTTTTCGATGTTGATGACCTTAGGAATATATTTCTTTTATGTAGTAAAAAAGTTTAAGGGGGCTAATTTTAGAGCAATCAAAGTCGATAGAAAACTGTTAATTTCAAAAGACGAATCATTACGATCAAGTTTGAAGGAATATGGGGAAGAGCCCATAGATCAAATTCTCCATTTAAATGAGTTGCCTTCGTATATTAGTAATCATCCTAAAGATTTTGTTGAAATTATTTTTGATAACCACTCTATTTTGTTTAAAAATATTATCGAAACTATTGTAAATTGCTCATCAAAATCAATTAGATACAGAATTATTCCTGCTCAGTCATCATTTTACATTGGGAGTGATTCCAGCGAAAGTAGAGGCGAAGTAGTTACCATTAAAAATGTATCTTTGAACCACTAAAAGAACCTAAAAGTCGCTTATGGCAAAATACGAGTTAAAGCTACCAAATATGGGGGAGAGTGTAGCTGAAGCCACACTCACGTCTTGGCTAAAAAAAGTTGGAGATGTTGTTCTTGTTGACGACGCAGTAGTGGAAGTTGCAACAGATAAAGTAGATTCTGAAGTGATTACAGAATATTCCGGCACCTTGCTAAGTCAAAACTTCAAAGAAGGAGACGTGGTAAAAGTAGGAGAGACGATTGCTGTAATCGAAACTGCCGAGGCGGTTTATGAAACTACCCCCGAAATCGTAGTTGATGAACCCGAAAAAGAGCTAGAGCCACAATTTTTAGAAAAGGAAATAGAGGAAGTAGTAATTGATGAGAAAGTTGCATCTAACCAAATTGAACAGGCTATAGAACGAGTAGAGCAGTCACGTGCGCCAATAGATGTGTCTAACGCGACTCGTTTTTATTCACCTTTAGTTAAGAATATTGCTGAGGCAGAAGGTGTTTCTTTTGAGGAGCTAGAGACCATAAAAGGAACTGGAAGTGAAGGACGTGTGACAAAATCGGATATTTTAGATTATGTAGCCGACCGTAAATCGGGTAAAATAATAGAGGAAATTCAAGCGATAGATTCGAATATTGTTTTTGAGAAAAAGGAAGATGTTGTAATTGAGCCAGTAAAGCAAATAGTTGATTCGCGATTATTTGTAGAAAAAGAACCAGACGTTAAACCAGTTGCGCCTTCATTGAACGGTCAGAATGAGATAATAGAGATGGATCGTATGCGTAAAATTATTGCTACGCACATGAGAGAATCTGTAGAAACTTCTGTTCATGTACAATCATTTATGGAAGCAGATGTTACGGATATATGGAGTTGGAGAACCAATGTAAAGGATTCTTTTCAGAAAAGAGAAGGAGAAAATTTAACCTTTACACCTGTATTTTTGATGGCTATAGCCAAAGCATTGCGTGATTTTCCTATGATGAATATATCTGTAGATGGTGAGAAAATAATCAAAAAACACAATATTAATATAGGTATGGCAACAGCATTGCCTACAGGTAATTTGATTGTGCCAGTAATCAAAAACGCGGATCAATTGAGTTTATCAGGAATGGTTAAAGCTGTAAATGATTTTGCTAAGAGAGCGAAAGCCAATCAGTTGAAACCAGATGATGTGATGGGAGGAACCTTTACTGTTAGTAATATTGGGTCATTTGGGAGTTTGTTCGGAACTCCAATTATCAATCAACCACAAGTAGGAATTATCGCTTTAGGGGCTATCAGAAAAGTACCTGCTGTTGTTGAGACAGAAGAAGGAGATTATATAGGGATTAGGCACAAAATGTTTATTACTCATGCCTATGATCATCGAGTAGTAGACGGGGCTCTGGGTGGTTTATTCTTAAAAAGAGTAGTGGACTATCTCGAAGACTGGAACGATAAAAAGAATTGCTTTTAGAAAAAGTACTATGGAATTAAAACTACATAGACCGATTTGTTTTTTTGATCTGGAAACAACAGGTGTAGACGTGTCAAAAGATCGAATTGTTGAGATTTCCATCTTTAAAGTATTTCCTAACGGAAATAAGGAAAGTAAGACGTGGTTGGTTAATCCTGAGCAGCCCATTCCCGCTGAAGCTTCTTCAATTCATGGAATTACGAATGAAAGAGTGGCTAACGAACCTACTTTCAAAGAGTTATCAGGTCAAATTTATCAAATGATTAAAGATTGTGATTTGGCAGGATATAACTCAGATCGCTTTGATATCCCTTTATTGGCAGAAGAATTATTGAGAGCCGAGGTGGACTTTGATATGAAAAATACAGTTTCAGTGGATGTTCAAACCATTTTTCATAAAAAAGAACAGCGCACCTTAAGTGCTGCCTATCAATTTTATTGTAACAAGAATTTAGATAATGCACACAGTGCGGAGGCCGATACAAAAGCTACGTATGAGATATTGTTATCTCAAATTGAAAGGTATGGTGATTTGGGGAATGATGTAAAGTCTTTGTCTTCTTTTTCCCAACGTAATAAGAGTGCTGATTTTGCGGGCTTTATTATATATAATAAAGAAGGAAAAGAAGTATTTTCTTTTGGTAAACATAAAGGAAAAAAGGTGGAGGATGTGTTGGAGAGCGAGCCAGGTTATTTCAGTTGGATTCAAAATGCAGAATTTCCATTGTATACTAAAAAAGTTTTGACAGGCATTAAGCTAAGAAAACTTAATTCTAAGTTATGAAAATCATTTGCGTAGGTCGTAATTATTCGGCTCATATAGACGAGTTGCAAAGCCCGAGACCAGAGTCTCCTGTTATTTTCATGAAGCCTGATTCTGCGATTCTTCCAAGTAAAACGCCCTTTTATTTGCCTGAGTTTTCAAAGAATATTCATCATGAAGTGGAGTTGATAGTTAAAATATCTAAACCAGGGAAGTTTATACAGCAAGAATTTGCGAATCGTTATTATCAAGAAATTGGTTTAGGTATTGATTTTACAGCTCGGGATGTGCAGAATGATTTGATTGCCAAAGGATTGCCTTGGGAGCTTTGTAAGGGGTTTGATGGTTCTGCTGTGATAGGAGATTTTGTTGATAAAGAACAATTTACATCCGTTCAAGACATCAATTTTAGCTTAAAAAAAAATGGAGAAACGATTCAGCAAGCCAATAGCAGTATGATGCTTTGGAAGATAGATGAATTGATTTCTTATGTCTCTCAGTTTTTTACATTAAAAAAAGGAGATATACTATTTACAGGTACCCCAGAAGGAGTCAGTGCTGTACAGTCCAACGATAAGATTGAAGGATTTATAGATGATCAGAAATTAGTAAGTGTAAGTATAAAGTAATGCCTCTACATTATAATTTAACAAAGGTATATGCTATTTCTGACAGAAAGTTAGAAGTCATTCAAGGAATCATAGTTTCATTTATACTTGACACTGAAAAGGCATCTATTGGTATAGCTCGAGGAATAAAAAAGAAAAAGTATAAAGAAGTACTTAAAAGGGCTAAATCCATAAAGGATTCTATAGAGCTTTTCGGGATGGATACCGCGTATGATAACTTACTTCATATCATGACATGGGCAAAGTCTGAAGGGAAAAGAAAAGAAATTAGAACGACCTATGCTGAATTTCAAAAAGAATTAGAAGAAGCTCATGTCGAATTACAAAAGGATTATAATTTGATGAATTATATCAAAGCCTTTTAATATGAAAGCGGCAATAATCACAATAGGAGACGAAATATTAATAGGTCAGATTACCGATACAAATTCGGGTTTTATTGCCCAAAAGGTGGATGGTGTTGGTATTGAAGTAATTCAATCTGTTTCCGTTAGAGATGATGCAGAACAAATAGCTGAAATCTTAGCTTATTTTCAGAATAAAGTCGATTTTGTATTTATTACGGGAGGGCTAGGCCCTACAAAAGATGATATTACAAAAAAAGTATTTGTTCAGTATTTTGATGACGTATTGATTCAAAATGAAGAAGTTTTGACTCATGTCAAAAATCTTATTGAGGAGTATTATAAGAAGCCTATTACTCAAACTAATATTGATCAGGCCTTAGTTCCTTCTCGATGTCAAGTTTTGTTTAATGACTGCGGAACAGCTCCAGGAATGTGGATGGTTAAAGAAAAAACGGTCTACGTTTCTTTGCCAGGCGTGCCCTATGAAATGAAACACCTCATTCAAGATCGAGTAATTCCTAAAATAGTAAAAGAATACAACACTCCTTTTATCATACACAAAACCATTATGACTTATGGAGTAGGAGAAAGCCTATTGGCTGAACAAATCGAATCATGGGAACAAGATTTGCCGTCTTACATCAAATTGGCATATTTGCCTAGTCCAGGAAGAGTACGTTTGAGATTAACAGCTAAAGGAACGTCTAGGGAAAAACTTGAGTCTGAATTGACTCAACGCATAAGTACATTAAATGAAATATTAGGTGATACAATAGTTGGTTATGATGAGAGTGAACCTATCGAAGTCTTGTTGGGGAAAGTTTTAACAGATTCAGGGTATTCAGTTTCAACGGCAGAGAGTTGTACAGGGGGTAAATTAGCTTCCAGAATTGTTAGCGTGCCTGGTGCTTCGGCATATTTTTATGGTAGTATTGTATCTTATACGATTGAAAATAAGATAAAAAATCTCAAAATTTCCCGACAATTAATTGAGGAGCACTCAGTAGTGAGTGAAAAGGTAGCAGAATCTATGGCTGAAAATATCAGGTTGATTAACAAAACTACCTATGGAATCGGTGTGACGGGTAATGCAGGGCCTTCAAGCCAGACTATTGAAGATGACTTGGGAGTTGTAATCATTGCTGTTGCTCATCCTAAAGGTGTTTTCTCGGAGCGTTTTTATTTCGGGAAGCCTAGGGAAGCCGTAATAAATAGAGCTGTGAATAAGGCGATGAACATGCTCCTAAAATTTATTACAAAAAACTAGAGATTTGTGTTGTGTGAACAATTTATTTTTTGTTAATTTGCACACTGATTTTAGAATAACAACATAATAAACATAGAAATGTCAAGAGTTTGTGAGCTTACGGGTAAGAAAGCGATGGTAGGAAACAATGTTTCTCATGCCATGAATAAGACTAAGAGAAAATTCAACGTGAACTTAGTTAAGAAGAGATTTTTCGTCCCTGAAGAAGGTCAGTGGATTACGTTAAAAGTGGCTGCATCTACAATTAAAACGATCAACAAAAAAGGGATTTCTGCAGTTTTGAAAGAAGCTCAAAAAAACGGATTTGTAAAATAATCCTTTTAATACGATAAAGAGATGGCAAAGAAAAGTAAAGGAAATAGAATTCAGGTAATTCTTGAGTGTACAGAACACAAAACTAGTGGTCAACCAGGTACATCTAGATATATAACAACTAAAAACAAAAAGAATACACCAGACAGATTGGAGATTAAAAAATTTAATCCGATTTTAAGAAAGGTGACTGTTCATAAAGAAATTAAATAATAAGTCATGGCAAAGAAGGTAGTAGCAACATTACAAGGTAAATCAAAAAAATTGTCAAAAGCTATAAAAATGGTTAAGTCTCCTAAAACAGGTGCTTATATTTTTGTAGAAACAATTGTTGATCCAGATGTGGTTAAAGATTTCTTTAATAAGAAATAACATATTGAATAGGTAAAACAAAAAGCTACTTTCAAATTTTGGAAGTAGCTTTTTTGTTTTAAAACCATAAAATCATTTCGTTATGAGTTTTTTTAAAAAAATATTTTCTTCGGAGAAAAAGGAAACTTTAGATAAAGGTTTAGAAAAATCAAAATCATCATTTTTTTCTAAGTTAAGTAAAGCGGTTGTTGGTAAGTCAAAGGTTGACGATGAAGTATTGGATAATCTGGAGGAGGTTTTGATTTCTTCAGATGTAGGGGTTAACACAACGCTTAAAATTATTGAAAGAATTGAAGAACGTGTCGCTCGTGATAAATACGTGGGCACGGATGAATTGAATCAAGTGCTACGAGAAGAGATTGCTGGTTTATTATCAGAGACCAATCAAAATGAGGCTTCAACTTTTGAAATTCCAATGGATCAAAAGCCTTATGTAATTATGGTAGTAGGAGTTAATGGTGTAGGAAAAACAACGACTATAGGTAAACTAGCAAGTCAGTTTAAAAAGGCAGGCAAGAAGGTTGTATTAGGAGCCGCAGATACATTTAGAGCTGCAGCTATTGATCAGTTGCAAATTTGGGCAGATAGAGTGGATGTTCCCATTGTCAAGCAAAATATGGGGAGTGATCCTGCGTCTGTAGCCTATGATACTCTGCAATCAGCTGTACGTCAGGGAGCAGATGTTGTGATTATTGACACGGCAGGAAGACTACATAATAAGGTGAACCTAATGAATGAGTTGTCTAAGGTAAAACGTGTGATGCAAAAGGTGGTCCCGGATACTCCACATGATGTGATGTTGGTTTTGGATGGTTCTACTGGACAAAATGCTTTTGAACAAGCGAAACAGTTTACCGCAGCGACAGAGGTAACCTCATTAGCGGTTACCAAATTAGATGGCACGGCAAAAGGAGGAGTTGTAATTGGTATCTCTGATCAATTTCAAATACCAGTAAGATATATTGGAGTTGGAGAAGGGATAGATGATTTACAAGTATTTAATAAATACGAGTTTGTGGATTCCTTTTTTAAATAATATTTAATAAAAAAGCGCCGATAGGCGCTTTTTTTATCTCTTTTCTTCTCTGTTGAAATATACCAAATAATAATACATCTGTTTTTCTTCGTCCCAACCTTTTTCTACAAATTTATCAGCACTTTCGGGATTAATAAAGTCTAATTTAATTTGAACATTGGTGTCTAAGTTGATAATGTTTTTTATGCTTTTGCGGGCATCAGAAACGGCTGTATTGGCAATAGGGAAGGATGTAATATCTTCAATACTGTATTTGTGTCCCCTATCTTCTTTATAATTTCTGAACTCAGGAATTAAGTCAGGATTAGAAATTACTTCATTCATGAATTTTGTTTCTTCAAACTCGTTGTTTTTAGCAAAAAAATCGACAGAGCGATTCATGAACATAACTTCTTCTTTTTTGTCTTCTGCCGGTAAAACAACATCTTTGGCAAAATTCTGACAAAATTTTAAATATTTTTTAGTGATGAAGTTGTCATCTGCTAAAGCATCCATATTTAAAAAATGTTCTACCCAATAACGTGTATCGTATCGGTTGCTGTCTACAGATAGTATTTTGTATCCTTCTTCTCGGTTGGTGTTAAAAATTAAACAACCTTTATCTAATTTGTTTAGGTTAACTCCGTGTTGTAAGATTACGTCAAGATTTTTTTGGTTTTCCTCAAATTGTAAAAAGTCCCCTTTAAGTTCACTTTTAAAGATTCCAATTCCGTCGACAATTGTATTGTCAATATTGAGATTTGTCAGATAGGTTATATAGATTTCTCCGTCTTTAATATGAGGGTTTTGAGATTGCTCATATAAGTGTTTGGTAATTTTCTTAGAGTTTTCATGTAATGAGTCTGGGTTCTCGAATATGGCACTTACCAAAAGATGCATATCATTAAACTCTAAGTCTACGTCGTGAACAAATTGATAGTAGTTTTCTTCTTTTTCCCTGAAAGGCTTAAAGAAATATTCCTTCATTAACGGTAATAATTCATCCGTCATGTTGTAAGGGGTTTCAGATAAAAAATAAGAATCTCCCTTGTGTTTGTTCCCCACTTTATGAATGGATAACGTCTCTATTTGTGCGTTATATAGGTTAATCATTTATATAAAATTAATTCCACAAATCTTCATTTTCATAATCGTCATAGTTGCCAAAGTCATCTTCCTCATCCTCGTCCATGTAGCCACTGGTGTAAAAATCGTCATCTTCATTTGCGTCTAAGCTGTCTGTAATTTCGAAGTCGTTCGAATCAGGGATGTTACCCATTGCAAACAAAGTTGCGGGATAAGAATCTTCCAATTCTTCATCTTCCATAGCAGCTAATTCTACAAAAAACGTCCACATATTAAAGAAATCGTACACATAAATGATTTTAGTGCTGTCTTTGTGTAAGATGTCTTCCAAAACAAAATTGCTCATTGAATTTTTCGATCCAGGTGTTTCGTCCATGTCGAACTGAGGAATTTCATCTTCTTGCTCCCATTCATCTGTACAGGTGTAAAAAGAACCTACTTCGCTTCCGTCAAAACCAAAAGAATTAATTATTGCATTATGAAGATCTTCTAATGTATCTTCGCTCTTTATAGCGATGTCTCTAAAAATATCTTCGCTATTATCCAGAATTACTCGAAATTTGTAAACCATTTTTACTTGATTAAGTGTGTCAAACGAATTGCCAAAAATAAGCCAATACTTCGTTATAAAGTTTATTTCCGTTGAAATTTATCAACACAAACTAAATTAACATTGTTTTAAGAATTTTATTTTGAGTGTTGTTTTGTGCGAAAGTTTTTTGTTACTTTATGAATGGCTGACGTCAGTTAAGATTGATGTTTTTAATTGTTTAACCTTTTTATTTTTTGAATTATGACAGAGTTGTTTCAATTGATTGAAAAAGAAGATGTAAAGTATTGTATTTTTCCTAAGGAAGATGTTTTGGATGATGATGAATTAATTGAAGACAGAAAGCAAATTATGAACAGAGCTTTGTCCTTGGGGAATCACGAGAAAATAAAGGTAAAAATATACTTTGAAGATAAAGAGCGTAAAAAGAAAGTGATAACCACTATATGGGGAATAACCGATAGCCGAATCATATTAAAACAAGGAGTGGTAATTCCAATACACAGAATTCATAGAGTCCGAATTCATGAATAATAAAAAAGGGCTGAATGAAAATTTAGCCCTTTTTCTGTTTTTATAATGCTATATCCACAGCAATTTGATTTCTGATTAAATCCTCAAACTCTTCTCTTTTGCGAATCAATTGAGATTGACCTTTGTAATATAATACTTCTGCGGGTTTATATCTAGAGTTGTAATTCGAAGCCATCGAAAAACAATAAGCTCCAGCATTACGGAAAGCTAAGATGTCACCTTCTTTGATTTCAGTTATTTTCTTGTTACTTGCAAACGTATCTGTTTCGCAGATATATCCAACAACTGAATAGAATCGTTCTTTTCCATTAGGATTTGAAATGTTTTCAATTAAATGATGTGCACCATAAAACATAGGTCGAATCAAGTGATTGAATCCCGAATCAATACTTGCAAATACAGTGGAAGTAGTTTGTTTTACCACATTTACTTTGGCTAAAAATGTTCCGGCTTCACTCACTAGAAATTTCCCTGGTTCAAAAGCCAAAGTCAAATCTTGTCCATATTCTTTACAGAATTTGTTGAATCTTTTTCCTAATTCTTCTCCTAACTCTTCGATATTGGTTTCTATATCGTCTGCTTTGTAGGGTACTTTAAATCCACTACCAAAATCTAAGAATTTTAATTCTTTAAAATGACGTGCGGATTCAAATAGAATTTCGGCGGCTTGTAAGAAAACTCCAATGTCCAAAATATCAGAACCCGTATGCATATGTAAACCATTAATATGCATATTCGTGTTTTCTACAATACGAATAATATGAGGTAACTGATGGATAGAAATTCCAAATTTTGAATCGATATGTCCTACCGAAATTTTAGAATTTCCTCCCGCCATAATATGCGGATTCAAACGGATACAAACAGGTGTTTCTGGATGCTTTGCGCCAAATTGTTCCAATATTGATAAATTATCAATGTTGATTTGTGCTCCAATTTTAGCTACCTCTTCAATTTCTTCTAAAGACACTCCATTCGGTGTATAGATGATATCTTCTGGAGCAAATCCCGCATGGATTCCTAATTGAACTTCTTGGATAGAAACGGTATCTAAACATCCTCCTAATTGTTTGATCAATTTTAGAATGGATAGATTAGTCAGCGATTTGGCTGCAAAGTTGATTCGTAAGTTTTTGACATTAGAAAATGCATTACTCAATCGATTGTATTGTGATTGAATTTTTTCGGCATCATACACATATAGTGGATTTCCGTATTGTTCCACTAATTGTAATAATTCATTCGACTCCATAATAAATAATTTTGGGCAAACATATACCTCTGGGCAGTCTAAACCAAATAATCTTAATCAATTCACAAATCCCAACAAAATGTTATAAATATAACAGGTTTAATTTTCGTTTGGTATAGGCATTCTACAATGATTTATCTATTTTTGTTTTTTTCATTTTATAAGTAAAAATTTCACCATCATGAATATACACGAATATCAAGGCAAAGAAATTCTAGCAAAACATGGAGTTAGAGTGCAACGTGGCTATGTGGCCAACAATGCTCAAGAGGCTGTAACAGTAGCGAAACAATTAACAGAAGAAACTGGGACAGGATGGCATGTTATTAAAGCACAGGTTCATGCTGGGGGAAGAGGAAAAGGAGGAGGAGTTAAATTAGCCAAAAACCTTGCGGAAGTAGAGTCTTTGGCCGAGCAAATTATAGGAATGAACCTAGTTACTCCTCAAACATCAGCTGAAGGAAAAAAAGTGCATAAGGTATTGGTGGCAGAAGATGTGTACTATCCAGGCGAAAGTAAAGTAGAAGAGTTTTATATTTCTGTATTATTGAATAGAGGGGAGGCATGTAATATGATCATGTACTCAACAGAAGGAGGAATGGACATAGAGGATGTTGCCGAAAAAACGCCGCACTTGATTTTTACGGAGCAAATAGATCCATTTTTGGGATTACAAGGATACCAAGCTAGACGTATTGCATTCAATTTAGGATTGAAAGGAAATGCATTCAAAGAGATGGTAAAGTTCATTTCAGCTTTATATCAAGCCTATGTAAGTAGTGATTCATCAATGTTTGAAATTAATCCTGTGATTAAAACTTCTGATGATAAGATTTTGGCTGTAGACGCCAAAGTAGTATTAGATGACAATGCTTTGTATAGGCAAAAAGCATATGCAGATATGCGTGATGTCCGCGAAGAAAACCCAATTGAGGTGGAAGCAAAAGCCGTAGGTTTAAACTATGTTGATTTGGATGGTTCTGTTGGCTGTATGGTAAACGGAGCTGGATTGGCTATGGCAACAATGGATTTGATTAAGTATGCGGGATATGAGCCGGCTAACTTTTTAGATGTAGGAGGTACAGCTGATGCAAAACGTGTTGAGACAGCTTTCCGTATTATTCTAAAAGATCCAAATGTAAAAGCGATTTTGATTAATATTTTTGGAGGTATTGTACGATGTGACCGTGTTGCACAAGGTGTTGTTGATGCCTACAAAAACATGGGAGATTCTATTAAAGTTCCAATTATTGTACGTTTACAAGGAACAAATGCTGAGATTGCTAAAGAATTAATTGACAACTCTGGGATGCCAATTTTATCTGCCGTTCAGTTCCAAGAAGCAGCGGATCGCGTTAAGGAAGCATTGTCGTAAGTAACGACACCAAATTTATATCATAAAAACGCCGAGCTATGCTCGGCGTTTTTTGTGGTTAAACTAAATTTACTTCTTGATTTCTAAAGACTAATTCTCCGTCAAAACTATCTATTACAATTACGCTGTCTGTTTTTATTTTACCAGCGAGTATTTCTTTGGATAGTTTATTCAATAACTCTCGTTGAATCACACGTTTTACGGGTCTTGCACCAAAGTGAATATCGTATCCTTTTTCGGCTAAATAAGCTACAGCCTCTTTGGTAGACTCTAAAGTGATGTGTTGTGCTTCGAGCATTTTGGCAACACTTTTTAATTGGATTTCAACAATTTGTGTGATGTTCTCGTGAGTTAATGGTCTAAAGAGTACAATCTCATCAA
This sequence comes from Flavobacteriales bacterium, assembly GCA_020635875.1. Lineage (GTDB taxonomy): Bacteria > Bacteroidota > Bacteroidia > Flavobacteriales > Flavobacteriaceae > Flavobacterium. Next base: position 28,257 of record JACJYY010000002.1, on the reverse strand, counting down.
TACGGTTGATAAACTCAGGTCGTACCGTTTGTTTTAACATGCCTAGAACTTCTGTTTTGGCCAATTCTGCGGCAGCATCTATAGAACCTTTGATATTTTCAAATTTCTCCTGAATAATATCCGCTCCCATGTTAGAAGTCATGATGATAATGGTATTTTTAAAGTCTGCTAAGCGTCCTTTGTTGTCTGTTAAACGCCCTTCGTCCAATACTTGTAATAAAATATTAAAAGTATCTGGGTGTGCCTTTTCAATTTCGTCTAACAAGATGACAGAATAAGGTTTGCGTCGCACAGCTTCTGTTAATTGACCACCTTCATCATAACCTACGTATCCTGGAGGTGCTCCAACCAATCTACTTACACTATGACGCTCTTGATATTCACTCATATCGATTCGAGTCAAGGCGTTTTCATCATCAAACAGATACTCCGCTAAGGCTTTTGCTAACTCGGTTTTACCTACACCTGTCGTACCTAGGAACAAGAATGTACCCAAAGGTTTTTTAACATCTTGTAATCCTGCTCGGCTACGACGTACGGCATCACTAATTACTTCAATACCTTCTTCTTGACCTACTACACGTTTGTGTAATTCGTCCTCTAGATGTAAGAGTTTTTCGCGTTCTCCTTGTAGCATTTTCTGTACAGGAACACCTGTCCATTTTTCAATGACCTCGGCAATGTTCTCACGAGTCACTTCTTCTTTTATCAAAGAGTTGCCCGATTGATTCTCTGCCAATTCTTTTTGGAGTTTATCCAATTGTTCTTGAACCTCTTTGGTTTTTCCGTAGCGAATTTCGGCTACTTTTCCGTAATCTCCATCGCGTTCTGCTTGTTCGGCGGCGAGTTTTAAATCTTCTAATTCGGCTTTGTAATTTTGGACTTGATCCACTAAATCTTTTTCACTTTTCCATTTCGTATAGATTTCATTACGATCCTCTTTCAGATTCGCTAATTCGAGTCCTAAAGTCTTAAGTTTTACATCATCCTTTTCTCGTTTAATAGCTTCGATTTCAATTTCTAATTGCATGATTTTACGATCGAGTACATCTAGTGCTTCTGGCTTAGAATTAATCTCCATACGTAATTTAGAAGCGGCCTCGTCCATCAAATCAATCGCTTTATCGGGTAAGAAACGATTGGTAATATAGCGTTGTGATAATTCTACTGCAGCGATTATCGCATCGTCTTTAATACGTACCTTATGATGTGTTTCGTATTTCTCTTTGATTCCTCTTAATATAGAAACAGCATCCTCTGTATCAGGTTCATCAATAATGACTTTTTGGAAACGTCTTTCTAGAGCTTTGTCTTTTTCAAAATATTTTTGGTATTCATCCAAAGTAGTCGCACCAATAGCTTTTAATTCTCCTCTAGCCAAAGCAGGTTTTAAGATGTTGGCTGCATCCATTGCGCCCTCACCACCACCAGCTCCTACAAGGGTGTGAATCTCGTCAATAAAGAGTACAATGTCTCCTTCTGCACTGGTTACTTCTTTGACAACGGCTTTCAGACGCTCTTCAAATTCACCTTTGTATTTGGCACCAGCAATCAAAGCACCCATATCCAAGGAGAATACAATTTTGTTTTTAAGATTTTCAGGTACATCGCCTTGAATGATGCGGTGTGCAATTCCTTCGGCAATAGCAGTTTTACCTACACCTGGTTCACCAATGAGCATGGGGTTGTTTTTGGTTCGGCGTGTTAGTATTTGTAACACCCGTCGGATTTCCTCATCTCGTCCAATAACAGGGTCTAGTTTTCCATTTTTGGCTAAATCATTTAAGTTCTTTGCGTATTTGTTGAGAGAGTTATAGGTTTCTTCTGCCGATGCTGAGGTTACACGCTCTCCATTTCGAATTTCATTAATGGCTGCTTGTAAGCCTTTTTCAGTAACTCCTTGATCTTTTAAGATTTGAGCAATCTTACTTTTAGAGTTGAATATGGCTAAAATCAGGTGTTCAATCGAAACATATTCGTCATTCATTTTTTTAGCAAGGTTGCTTGCCAAATTTAATGTAGTTACAGCCTCTCTAGATAAAGTTTGCTCTCCTCCTGTGACTTTAGGGAAACTTTTGAGTGTACTTTCTAGGATTTGTTTCAACAAATTTTGATTTACGTTTAACTTTTTCAAAATAAAAGGTAGAACGTTTTCATCTACTTCAAAGATGGCTTGGAAGAGATGTTCGTTTTCAATTTGTTGATGTGTATAGCCCTGTGCAATCTGCTGCGCTTGTTGCAGGGCTTCTTGTGATTTGATAGTATAGTTTTTAAAGTTCATGGCAAAAAAGGTTTAAATTTGTTGAGCTAACGTCAATATTTATTCCGATACCTTAAGAGTGTCAAAATGACTTATATAGACGTTTTTTAGGTGATAATTAACGTCAAAATGACGTAAAAGAGACAACAAATGGGACTTTTTGGCAATTTATTTAAAAAAGAAGGAGGAGAAAGAGAGGATGAAAATTCATTCTGGAATGTACTTTTTCAGGAAAATCAACTGGAGGAAATCATTAAAGAATCGTATTCCATTCCAGTACTGATTTTTAAAGACAGTACACGTTGTATTATCAGTAGTATGGCAATAAAACAATTCCAGAACGATTATACAGCATCAAAAGATCAACTGAAAAGTTATTACCTCGATTTGTTGACTTATCGTTCGGTTTCGAATGCTGTTGCAGAGCAGTTTGATGTCTTTCATCAATCACCACAAGTGTTGTTGATAAAAGAGGGTAAATGTGTTTATTCTGAGACACATAACAGTATTTCTTTTACGGAGGTTATGAAGCATATTTAGGTTGAAATTGTGAATAAAATCCACTTTTAATAACCAATCTATTTTGTATTTTTGCAGCTTACTTTTTTAAAAATATTATTTACATGCAACGCGACGAACAAATCTTTGACCTAATCCTTGATGAACAAGACAGACAAATCAATGGATTAGAATTAATTGCTTCTGAGAATTTTGTGAGTGACCAAGTAATGGAGGCACAAGGTTCTATATTAACGAACAAATATGCTGAAGGATATCCAGGAAAGAGATATTATGGAGGGTGTGAGGTTGTAGACGAAATTGAGCAGATCGCAATTGATAGAGCCAAAGCATTATTCGGTGCGGAATACGCTAACGTACAACCACATTCAGGTTCTCAAGCGAATGCTTCTGTTTTTCACGCTTGTTTACAACCAGGTGACAAAATATTAGGATTTGATTTAGCTCATGGTGGGCACCTTACTCATGGGTCACCAGTAAACTTTTCTGGTAAAATTTATCAACCTGTGTTTTATGGTGTAGATAGAGAAACAGGACGTTTAAACTACGATACAATTCAAGAGATTGCCACTAAAGAACAACCTAAATTAATTATTGCGGGAGCATCAGCTTATCCTAGAGATATGGACTTTGCTAAGTTCAGAGAAATTGCGGATAGTGTAGGAGCAATTTTGATGGCGGATATTTCTCATCCAGCAGGATTAATTGCAAAAGGGATTTTGAATGATCCAATTCCTCACTGTCATATTGTAACAACTACAACGCACAAAACATTGAGAGGGCCAAGAGGAGGTTTGATTTTAATGGGGAAAGATTTCGAAAACCCATGGGGATTGACAACTCCAAAAGGAGAAGTCAGAATGATGTCAGCACTCTTAGATTTAGCTGTTTTTCCTGGGAATCAAGGAGGGCCATTAGAGCATGTCATTGCTGCTAAAGCAGTAGCTTTTGGAGAGGCTTTGGATGATAAATTCTTCTCTTATGCATTGCAGTTGCAAAAGAACGCCGCTGCCTTAGCTGCGGAGTTCATTAAGAAGGGATATCATATTACCTCTGGTGGTACTGATAACCACATGATGTTGATAGATTTAAGAAACAAAAACTTAACTGGGAAACAAGCTGAGAACGCTTTAGTAAAGGCAGATATTACCGTTAATAAAAACATGGTGCCTTTTGATGATAAATCACCATTTGTGACATCTGGTATTCGAATCGGAACGGCTGCTTGTACAACAAGAGGTTTAGTGGAGTCGGATATGCCAACAATTGCTAATTTAATTGATGAGGTATTGATGAATCCAGAGGATGAATCAGTAATAGAATCAGTAGCAGAAAGAGTTAATGAATTAATGGGTGATCGTCCACTATTTGCTTACTAAGAAGGAATAAATATTATATAAAAAATCCCGTTTCAATTTATTGAAACGGGATTTTTTATTCTATGCTGACAGAAGGTAAATCCATTTCACCAACTTCATTGATGTATGACACCCGTTTTTCTTCAATGCTTTCTTGTATATCTTTTATGCTTCGTTGATTCGATATTATCTCACGTTCAACATAAGTGTACATAACTCCTACTTGCCGACCATTTTTTAGAGTTTGAACCGTATATCTTTGGATGTTCCAAAAATGGTAGGTTCCATCAAAATAAGAAAACTCTATCATCCTTCCTCCGTCATCTTTAAACATTATCTGAAAATTTACAGTTTTGTTTTTGATCTTCATTTGTTTCAATTCATCCAATTTTAGAGAAGCTAGTTGATCAATACTTGTACTGTCAATAATTCCAACAATTACAATGGATTTATTAAAATTATGAATGTTTTGGTTTAGTTTTAAATACTCTTGAATAAAATAATTTTTGTACGGGCGAAAAGATTGGTTCAAATAATAGTGTTGGCTACTAAATTTAGTAGAATCTCCTATTCCTAAATAATCAATTGTAGATTTTTGGGCGCACCCGAAATAAAAAACAAAATTTAAAATAAGGATTAAAATACTATTATTAAGTCTCATAATTTATTTTATTGCTAATGTACAAAATCGTTAGAAAAATAAAGCCACCTAAAAGGCGGCCTTATCCTCAAGTAAAAAAGTATAGCAGTTGTTACTGAACTGTTATATTTAGTGATTTTATATCTTCATCTTCATTTATTTCAATCGCACCTTTAAATCCTTTAGTTTCATTATGTTTATCAGTATTAATAAACTGGTTGTCTTCGACTAAAAAGGTGGTATTGGGTTGGTGCCAAGTATCATGCCAACCATTACCATGGTTATAATAAAAATGATCAATATTTTTGTTGTGTACGTATTTTCCTTCTGGAACAAATAAAGAGATACGAACGTCTTGCTGGTTATAACCTTCTTCTTCAGGGATTTTTAGGAACGTGTCAATGATTAGTTCATTATTTTGCACCTCGTAGGAATAACTGATTTTGTTTAATTCTTCAGAAGCCTCTTCATCTCTAGATACATGAGTTACATAGACTATATCTATATGGAATTTATCATCTCGACTAGGGACTATTTCCAGTTCATTTTTAATTTTTAGGAACGTGATTCCATTTTCTGTGTTTTCTTCTCTATCATTAAAATCAAGAAATGGGATGCCTCTATGGTATATGAAATGATTGTAATTATTTGCGGACACAGTTATAGTGTCATTTTTAATTTGAGATAGTTCTATAGGTACTCTTCGTTCTACTTGTTCTTTTCTGAATATTGTATGATTGAATATGGCAAAGTTAACAAATGCTATAATCGATACGATCCATAATACTAGGATAGACGTTGTGAATATCGGCGATACTGTAAATTTCATTTTATTAAAAATGATTCGTAATCCCGAAAAAAGGAACGATAGGGCAGGAACTAAAACAATGAAATATAATAATCCAATGCCAAGAGTATACCTCCATCCCTCATTGTCAAAATCAAAAGGTAGGTACACTATAAAACTCGAAAAGGCAATGGATACAGCAATAATAGATATTCCGATTATTACAAAGGCTAATCCAAATACTTTTAGAATAATAGTGCTTATCACTTCAAAAAACGGAGTGAATTTTTTACCCAATTTTGATCCTGCTTTTTCAATTTCAGACCATTTTTTTATGGAGTCAAAGTTGATAGGTTCTCCTCTCATTTCTAGTTTTTCAGAGACAGAATTTGCTTCAGGAATTAAAACAGAAGCAATTATATAACCTATTAGTACTGGTACGAAACCAAAGCCTGAAAAGAACAGAATCAGAATAATTACCCTAACCCATAGAGAATCCAAACCTATATAATGAGAAATTCCTCCACAAACACCATTAATAAGTTTGTCATCCATATCTCTATAGATTTTTCTTGCTTTGTTCTTAATAGGATCTTTAACAGAAGGCTCTTCTTCGATTGATTCGAATTGTTCGGGCGTTCCCAAAACTTCAATGATTTTTGAAACATCTAGTGCATTTATAACCTCTCTGCCAGAACCTAAATATTCTTTAAACAATTCGGCTATACGTGTTTCTATGTCATTAATTATTTCATTGACATCGTCGTCAGGTAATAGTGACTGCTTTACAGCTTCAATATATTTTTGTAATTGTTCGTAGGCGTCATCTTCGATAAAGAAGGCAAAACCTCCTAGGCTGATTGATATGGATTTATTCATGGCTTGTAGATTTTAAAATTATATTAACGGATGTGATTAACTCTTCCCAACTTTGAGATAATTCCTCTAAAAATGTTTCTCCTTTTGTAGTTAATGAGTAGTACTTTCTGGGGGGTCCTGATAGTGATTCCTCCCATCTATAAGTAAGTATCTCTGCTTTTTTTAAACGGGTAAGCAAAGGATATAATGTACCCTCTACGACTATTAAGTCTCCTTTTTTAAGTTCCTCTATTAAATCAGATACATAGGCATCTCCTTTTTTAATAACACTTAAAATGCAATACTCTAATACCCCCTTGCGCATTTGTGCTTTGATATTTTCTGTATTCATAATTATACCTATTAGGTTACATTGCAAAGATATATAAAAGTTTTAGTAGTATGTAATACAAAGTACTGGAATTTTAAAAAAATTCATTTTGACGGTTTCGAAAACATAGTTATATTTAGCACAGTAAAGCCAACAAGAATGCTACACTTTAGAAGGTGCCCGTCGTGTAAGACTAAATACAATTTATTTAAACATTGGAGAGTAACGTCCTATTTGTATTATGATACGTTCAATTGTACGGAGTGTTATGATGAGATAAAAATCAGTAGATTTAGTATGTTTTGGCGTTTTTTGGTTTTAATTGTATTTATCGTAGGCTATATGCCAGCTTTCGATTTTGTTAGAGGGATAATAGGTAGATTGTATTTTACAATAGCCTACTTCGGTGTTTTAGCTATTTTAGCGTCTTACGCTGATGTCTATGTTAAGATTAAAAAAAGTAAAAGCAGACGTAAAAGAAGAAGTTAACTTATTTTCCTTCTTTATCCACAACAGGTCGTTCTTCTCTATTGGCCAGCTCCCATGCGGTAACAAAAAATAGACGTACTCTTTTTTCTAGTGCATCAAATTCGATCTTGTCAACATCATCTGTAGGCTGATGATAGTCGTCATGAACTCCATTAAAATAGAAAAGTGAAGGAATTCCATTTTTGGCAAAATTGTAATGATCTGATCGGTAATAAAAACGATTGGGATCGTCAAGGGCATTATAAGTATAGTCTAACTCTAGCTGTACATATTTTTCGTTTGCTTCTTCTGAAATGTTATGTAAATCCGTACTAAGCCTATCTGAACCTATCAGATACACGTAATTATTGGTATTGGCATGAACACTATCTCTCCTGCCTACCATATCAATATTTAAATCAACGATGGTGTTTTTTAGAGGGAAAAGTGGATTTTCAGTATAATAGCGAGAACCATGTAATCCGTGTTCTTCGCCAGTAACATGCAAAAATAATATAGATCGTTTAGGACCGTGCCCACCTTTTTTTGCCAGAGCAAAAGCTTCAGCCATTTCGAGTAAAGAACTTGTTCCAGATCCGTTATCGTCGGCACCATTATACACTTCATTATTCTTCATTCCAACGTGATCATAGTGTGCGGAAATGACAACAATTTCTTCTGGTTTTTCGTTTCCTTCAATAAAGGCCCAGACGTTCTCTGAATCTCCTAGTTTAGGACTAAACGCTTTGTGGAAAAATTCTGATGGGATACTTTGATAATACGATTCTGCTCCAGTAGGGTAAGGAATATCTTGATTGATGTAAAAGTTTTTCAGGTATTCTGCTGCTTTCTTTTGTCCTATTTCTCCTGTATTTCGTCCTTCGAGGCTATCAGATGCAATTATGGTAAGATGTTTTTTTAAATCTTTTGCTAAAATGGTATTCATATAATGAACAACCTCTTTTGACTGTTCCTGTGCTGATTTTGTGGAAACACATGAACACAAAACCAACCCCAAAAAAGATAATTGTATAACGAAGTTAGTCTTCATATATAAAATCAATTAGTAACGTTTAATGTGGATGTAAAAATTATTGTCCATCGGTTTAACATCCTTGAGTTTTTTTGTTTTGAAATTGGATTGTTGCCAGTCGTTATCTGGATGCCATCTGGTCAATTCATTATTGAATTTTACATCAATAGGCATGTTAAAGTCAGTAACATTGGATTGCCATCGATAATACACCTTTCCTCTTTTTATTTTTAGTTCTAAAGTCGGAACATCAGGATGGAATAGGTATTGTTTAAATATTGGTTCCAAATCTAGTTCTGTTTTTTTATTGAAAAAATCCAAAACCATGTTTGTGTTTACTATTTGGTGTCTATAGGTTTGAGCAAAGTCCAACAGTAAATTCCACCACAGATCATCATTATTAATAACGTTCCTTAAGGTATGCAGAAATAAAGCCCCTTTTCCATACATATCAGAATTCGAAGCCTTAAAGTTTACACCAAATTGTCCTACTATGGGAGTCTTATTTAGTACATTGATTTTTTTTCCGTTCATGTATTTTACGGATTGATCGTATCCGTATTGGCATTCGATAAAAACTCCCTCAGTATAAGTGGTGAAACCTTCGTGAATCCACATGTCTGCAATATCTTCTGAAGTAATACTATTGCCAAACCATTCATGTCCAGATTCATGGATAGTGATGTAATCAAACAGCATTCCAATACCTGTATCTGAAATATCCTGCCCCAAGTACCCTTTTAAGTATTTGTTCCCGTACGAAATTCCCGATTGATGTTCCATTCCTAGGTATGGTGTTTCAATCAATTTATATCCATCTTCCCAAAAGGGAAATTTTCCAAATTTAGATTGGAAACAATCTAACATGGGTTTCACTTCTTCAAAATGACTTTTAGCTTTAGACAAGTTGTCCTTAAGGATGTAATAATTTAAATCTAACCCCTTATAGTTTTCACCAAAGTGTACATAATCACCAATATTAAGAGTGATGTTATAGTTATTAATAGGGTTTTTTACCTCCCATTTCCAAGCGGTCGTTTGATCTGCTTTGATAGTTTCTATTAGTCTTCCATTGGAAACTCCCATAAGACTATTAGGAGCGATAATAGTAATGGTAGCTCCGTTATCAGGTTCATCGGTTTGATGATCTTTGACGGGATACCAAAGACTAGCACCTGTTCCTTGCACAGCTACACCAATCCAGTCTTTATCATTAGAATCTTTGCTCCAAACAAATCCTCCGTCCCAAGGTGGTCTTTTGGCAATTTGTGGTTTACCAGAATAATAGAAAGCCAGTTCGTGTGTGTCCCCATTTACCAAGACTTGAGGAAAGTCTACAAATACTGCATTGAATTCTCTTTTATAGAATAAAGAATTTCCTTCCCATACTATTGAATCAATCTTCATGTTTTCGAACAAATCAATTTGAATTGTCGAAACTTCCTTTTCTACGACCTTAAAAGTGATTTTGTTGTGGCCTACAATTTTTCTTTCTTTAGGATGTACGGCAATTGTCAAGTCATAACGCAATACATCATAGGCTGTTCTTTCATGTCTAAGGCTTCCTTGTAAGGAATCTGCTCGCGTAAACTTTTGAGCCTGTAGTGAAAACGAAAAAAGAACAAAAAGTAAGAAAAAAGATTTTTTAGGCATTATTTACCGTATAAGAAAGATAAAAATACATTAGACCTTTTTTTCCAAGCTAATTCATGATGATCAGCCATTTCGAACTTTTTGGTTACCCAATTGACATCCTTTTTATAACCTTTACTAATCATGATTTGGTCTACCTTCTTTTGGTGTACTTCATAATATTGATCTAAAGTAACAGTTCCGTGGTCAAAATAGATTCTATGCGAAGCAGGGCTTGGCAAATGACTTTTTAAGTAGGTTCTAATAGATTCGGCTGGAGCTGAATAATCATTATCGAAAAGCACTGGCCAATGTGTTGAGATACAGGCAGCCTGTCCAAACACCTCAGGATATTCGCAAATTGCATACAAAGAAATTAAACCTCCCATGGAACTTCCTGCAATGGCGGTATTCGCTCTGTCTGTTTTGGTTCTATAGTTTTTGTCGACAAATGGTTTAACTTCTTCAACCACAAATTTTAAGAAGTTGTCTGCCAAAAAATCTGATTTGTAATCAGCTCGTTCTCTTCTGGCCTTTTCCATTAATATCATTTCTTCACTCGAAAGATGTTTAAGAGCCTTTTGAGGGAAGTATTCGTGAAAACGTGCTTCAACGCTAGCCACAGCAACTACAATAAAAGGCTGTAATTCTCCGTTATTAAGCCCTGTCCTGATAGACTCATCTAAATCCCATGGGATACCACCATATGCCGTTCTTTCGTCAAACATATTTTGTCCATCCATCATATATAATACGGGATATTTTTTTTCTAAATCGGCATTGTATTCTTTAGGAAAATAGATTTCGATTGTTCGAGATTTTACATATTCACTGCTGAAATCATCAATAATCAAAACTTTATCTTTAATTTCTATTCCCTTTTGTGCATGAACAATACTAGTGTTAAAACAAAAAGCAACAAGTAGTGAGGTAATCCAAAGTATTTTTTTCATAACGTTAGAAATGTTATTGATAATAATAGTATTCAAACGGAAAAATTAGTAAATAATTTTTAATTACAACCTAGTTCTCTGCTAAAATATTAGGAATATTTTAACATTGAAACTTGTATTACTTTGATGACTCTTGAATTACAGAATGATAGCTATAAATTATTATAGATTTCGATAGCTTTTGATAATATCAGCGTTGCTCTTTTGAGTTTTTCTTTATCCAACACATACGCTAATCTGATTTCGTCTTCTCCTAAACCTGCCGAAGAATAGAATCCAGTCGCAGGAGCAACCATTACAGTTTCGTTTTCGTAAGAAAATTCTTCTAGCAACCATTGAGCGAAATGTTCAGTATTATCTACAGGTAATTTAACCATACAATAAAACGCACCTTTTGGTTTGGATACGGTTACTCCCTCAATTTTACCCAAGCCCTCAATTAAAATATCACGACGTTCTTTGTATTCTGCGTTGATTTCATCAAAATAGGATTGAGGAGCATCTAAGGCAGCTTCACTTGCTATTTGAGCCAAAGTAGGAGGACTTAATCTAGCTTGTGCAAATTTTAAAACAGTATTTAAAAATCTATGATTTCTGGAAACGATATTACCAATACGAGCACCACACATACTAAAACGTTTAGATACAGAATCTATCATTATGGCATTCTTTTCTAAACCCTTGATGTTCATTACAGAGAAGTGTTTGGTCTTGTCATAAAAAAACTCTCTATACACTTCGTCAACAATCAAGAATAAATCATGCTTTTTCACTATTGAAGCCAATTGTCTCATTTCTTTTTCTGAATACAAGTGTCCCGTAGGATTATTCGGGTTGCATATAAGAATAGCCTTGGTTTTATGTGAGATTAGTTTTTCAAAATTGGTGATATCTGGCAATCGGAATTCTTCTTCGATTTTTGAAACCACAGGAACGATATGTGCATTAGATGCAGAAGCAAAAGCAATATAATTGGCATAAAATGGTTCAGGAATAATAATTTCATCTCCATCATCAGCAATACTTGATATGGCAAAATAAATAGCCTCAGAAGCACCAGTTGTAACGATTATCTCATCTGACTTAATGTTGATATTGTTTTTCTTGTAATACTCCTGTAGTTTGTTTCTTAAACTAGGTATACCCGCCGAAGGACTATATTTTAAGGTGTCTAATTCAATGTTTTTAATAGCATCAATAGCATTTTTGGGAGATTTTATATCTGGTTGCCCAATATTCAAGTGGTAAACATGTATACCCTTTGCTTTTGCTTTTTCAGCGAAAGGTTCGAGTTTTCTAATTGGTGATTCGGGCATGCGTGAGCCCTTTTTCGAAATTGATGGCATATTGGATATTTATAAAAATGCTGTAATACTAAAAAATATTTTACCCTCCATTTGGAGGGTAAAATATTTTGAAATAGTTGATGTGTTTTTTAATCTTTATTGTTTGTCTTGAAACCCTTCAATTAAAACTTTTTTGTTTTCAGCTTCTGGAGCAGGAGTTTCTTCTTTTTTCTCTTCCACTAAACCTCTAATGTTTAGAGCGATTCGCCCTTCCTCATAATTAATTGCATTAGACTCTACAGTGATTGTTTTACGAATAGGACCTGGTCTCATACTATATTTCACTTCAATTTCTCCTGATTTCCCAGGTAAAATTGGTTCTTTTGGACTAGACGGTATGGTACACCCACAAGTTGAATTTACTTTATTGATAATAAGAGGAGCGTCTCCTGTGTTGGTAAAAGTAAACTTTCGTAATCCACTATCTTCTCCTTTAACAACAGTACCGTAATCAACTGTAGTAGATTCAAACTCGATTTTTGGTCCCTTTTGCGCAAATACAGCCACATTAACTGCTAATAATAAAATTAAGCTTAATAGTGTTCTTGTTGTTTTCATAGTTTAAAATTTTATATGATTTGTAAAATTAGTTAGTTTTTGAAAAAGTACAAATTTATTTTTTTGATTTGATATGCTTGTTAAAATACTATTTTTGTTCTCTTGTATTACAAATACTGCGCCGAAGATTAATTTTGAATATAAAAGTTATAAATAATGAATATTCCTGCTCAATACGATGCCAATTCAGTAGAAAGTAAATGGTATGATTTCTGGATGAAAAACAATTATTTTCATTCCATACCTGATGAAAGAGAGCCTTATTCTATTGTAATACCACCACCCAATGTAACAGGTGTATTACACATGGGGCACATGCTGAATAATACCATTCAAGATGTTTTGATTCGCAGAGCACGATTGAAAGGATATAATGCTTGTTGGGTTCCTGGTACAGATCATGCTTCTATAGCTACAGAAGCTAAAGTTGTTGCTAAGCTAAAAGAACAAGGCATTAAAAAGAGTGATTTGACCAGAGAGGAGTTCTTAAAGCACGCTTGGGATTGGACCAATGAGTATGGTGGTGTGATTTTAGAACAATTGAAAAAACTAGGAGCTTCGTGCGATTGGGATAGAACTAAGTTTACTATGGATCCAGATATGTCAGCATCTGTTATTAAGGTATTTGTTGACTTGTATAATAAAGGATTGATTTATCGTGGATACCGTATGGTGAACTGGGATCCTGAAGCTAAAACCACTTTATCTGATGAAGAAGTAATCTACGAAGAAAAGCAAGGGAAGTTTTATCACATAAAGTATCAAATTGAAGGGAGCAATGAGTATGTAACAATAGCCACAACGCGTCCTGAAACTATTTTAGGAGATGCCGCGGTTTGTGTTCATCCTTTGGATGAACGTTATACTCATTTAAAGGGGAAAAAAGTTATAGTACCTATTTGTAATCGTGTGATTCCAATCATACTTGATGATTATGTGGATATGGAGTTTGGGACAGGATGTTTGAAGGTGACTCCAGCTCATGATGTCAATGACAAGGAAATAGGGGAAAGACATAATTTGGAGATTATTGACATCTTTAACGAGGATGCTACTTTAAATAGTTTTGGATTGCATTACGAAGGCAAAGATCGATTTGTAGTTCGTAAAGAAATAGCAGAGGAATTAAAAACCATAGGAGCTTTACTAAAAACAGAAGACCACTTGAACAAAGTTGGAACTTCTGAAAGAACCAAAGCTGTGATTGAACCGAGATTATCCGACCAATGGTTCTTAAAAATGGATGATTTAGTTAAACCAGCGATAAAAGCGGTATTAGAAGATGAGGATATCAAATTATACCCAAAGCGCTTCAATAATACGTATCGTCATTGGTTAGAAAATATCCGCGACTGGAATATTTCAAGACAATTGTGGTGGGGACAACAGATTCCAGCGTATTATTACGGAGATGGCAAGGAAGATTTTGTTGTAGCTGAGACAATGGAAGAAGCGTTGAAATTAGTTCAAGAAAAAACGGGTAATAAAGGGTTAACTACTGAAAATTTAACTCAAGATAAAGATGCCTTAGATACTTGGTTTTCTTCATGGTTATGGCCAATGTCTGTTTTTGGCGGAATTATGGATCCTGAAAATGAAGAGTACAAGTATTATTATCCAACGAATGATTTGGTAACCGGGCCGGATATTTTGTTCTTCTGGGTAGCTAGAATGATTTTTGCAGGATATGAATATGCAGATAAAAAACCATTTAGTAACGTGTATTTGACAGGCTTGGTAAGAGATAAACAACGTCGTAAGATGTCGAAGTCTCTTGGTAATTCTCCAGATCCTTTAGACTTGATTGATAAGTTTGGTGCGGATGGGGTACGTGTAGGATTGCTGCTGAGTGCTTCGGCAGGGAATGATATTATGTTTGATGAAGAGTTATGTGGACAAGGAAAATCATTTGCTAACAAAGTATGGAATGCCTTTAGACTGATTAAAGGATGGGAAGTAAGCGAAAGTATCGAGCAACCAAACTCATCTAAAGTGGCCATTGAATGGTATGAAGCTAAATTCCAAAAAACAATTACGGAAATAGAAGATCACTTCTCAAAATACAGAATTTCAGATGCTTTAATGGCTACCTACAAATTAGTTTGGGATGATTTCTGTTCTTGGTTCCTAGAGATGATTAAGCCGGGTTATCAGCAACCGATTGATGCCGTTACACATAAAAGGACTATTGAGATTTTAGAAAATAATCTTAGGATTTTACATCCTTTTATGCCTTTTTTGACAGAAGAGATTTGGCAACACATTGCAGAACGCAGTGTCGAAGAAGCACTTATAGTTTCATCTTGGCCTGAAATTATTACTGTTAACGAAGATTTGATTGCTGAATTTGAGTTTACTACAGAAGTAGTTGCGGGCATTAGGACAATTAGAAAAGATAAGAATATAGCTTTTAAAGACCAGATAGTGTTACAGATCATTAACAACGAAAACGTTTCTTCCTCTTTTGATAGTGTAATTAAAAAGTTAGGTAACATTTCAGAATTAACCTATGTAACGGACAAGGTAGAAGGAGCATTGACTTATCGCGTAAAATCAAATGAATATTTCATTCCAATTGCAGGAGCTATTAATGTTGAGGAGGAGATCGCTAAGATTAATGAGGAATTGAAATACACTAAAGGTTTCTTGAAGTCTGTACAAGGGAAATTATCTAATGAGAAATTCGTGAGTGGTGCTCCTGAGCAAGTGGTTGCTAACGAGCGTAAAAAGGAAGCTGATGCTTTAGCAAAAATTGAAACATTAGAACAAAGTTTGGCTGGGTTGCAGTAATTCTCAGTCTTGTAATAAAATTTGTAAAGCCTCGGTAATCCGAGGCTTTTTTTATTGAGTTTTTCTAACTCTTTTAAGATTCAGAAGGTTCAGTGGATTGATTCCTGTGTTCTGAATATTTTTTCCTGTAAATCGAACTACTTTATCGTAGAATAGGGGGATTACAGGGGCTTCGCTAATGACGATGGAATCCATTTTTTGATACAGACGTTGTCTTTCTTTTGTATTAACCGTAATTAAAGATTGCTCGTATAAATTATCAAAAGTATCATTTTTGAAATGAGTATAATTAGGGCCATTAGGCGCAAAATTTTTACTGTAGAATAAAGACAAATAGTTTTCTGCATCTGGATAATCGGCAATCCAACTAGCCCTGAAGAAAGAGACTTTTCCTGTCGAAATCGCTTGACGCAAAGTAGAGGGAGGATTTACATCTACAGAAACATTTAATCCGATTTTCTGCCATTCTCTTTGTAGGTATTCAGCAATATCAACATAAGAGGCATTAGTGCTTAGAACAATTTCAGGAACTTCCTTAATATTGTTTTCTTTTAAATAGCTCTCAATTAGTGCTTTTGATTTTTGAGGTTGATAGTCATACCCCACTTGACCATTAAAGCTAGGTAAACCTTTTGGAATTATTCCACTAGTTGCAGGAGACCCCATTCCATTACGCAAGTATTTGACCATTTGCGCTCTGTCAAAACCATAGTTTAATGCTTGACGTATACGTTTATCTTTTAAAATGCTGTTAGGATTATCCATCTGAAATCCCAGATACTCGGTATTTAGGTAAGCTCCAGAAGTCATGTTTACAGAAGCCTGATACTTGCTTTGTAATTCTCCAGTTGAGGTAATTATTTCATCTTTATAGGACGGGTCAAGCCCTGAAACAAAATCAGATTTACCCTGAATAAAACTCAAAAAACCACTTTGTTTGTCAGGTAAAAAGGAAATAGCTACAGCTTCTAAATAGGGGAGTTGTACACCATTTTCGTCCTTTTCAAAGTATAAAGGATTCTTTCTCAATACGAGTTTTATATTGTCTTCCCATAGTTTGAAATGAAAAGGCCCAGTTCCAATAGGGTGGGACCTAAATTCATAAGTAGGGTTGTCTTTTAATTCTAACGGGACTACTGACGCATACTTCATGGACAATAATCCTAGAAAAGCAGGGAATGGTGTCTTTAATTTTATAGAGAATACAGAGTCATTTTGTGCGGAAAAGGAAGCTACATTTTGCAAAATCCATCCTCCAGGCGAAGCCACTTTTTCATCTAACAAACGTCCGAAACTATACTCAAAATCAGTTGCATTGACGGTTCTAGTTTTGGTTTGCCCAAAGAGTTCACTCTCGTGAAATTTTACATTCTTTCTTAATACAAAGCTATACTCCAAACCATCTTCTGAAATCTCCCATGATTTGGCAATGTCGGGTTGGATATTCAGACTGTCGTCCAAACGAACTAATCCATTAAAAAGCTGATTACAAGCCCATATGTTCGACTGTGTTCTAGCAAAAGCAGGATCTAAAGAAGTGATATTAGCACTTTCGTTATAGCGAAAAACAAGATGGTCTCGATTAGAAGTGTCTTTGTTTTGGCAGGAGAACAAGAAACTAATTACGAGAAATAGACAAAAGAGGTTTTGTAGTCTCAAAATCACATTCTTTGATTTTTGAATTGAATTACAAATGTACCATAATTAATACTTTATACGTAAATTTGCACCCGTTATGATCGAAACCAAAAAAGTAGCCTTTTACACTCTTGGATGTAAACTGAATTTTTCAGAGACATCTACCATTTCTCGAAGTTTTTTGGGTGAGGGTTTCGAGCGTGTGGATTTTGAAGATGTCGCGGATGTGTACGTAATCAATACCTGTTCGGTAACGGATAATGCGGACAAACAGTTTAAACAGGTTGTGAAAAAGGCTTTACAAAAAAACGACAAAGCTTTTATCGCTGCAGTAGGATGTTATGCCCAGTTAAAGCCAGAAGAATTGGCTGCCGTTGATGGTGTGGATTTGGTTTTGGGAGCCACCGAAAAATTTAAGATTACAGATTACTTGAATGACCTAACTAAGAACGATCAAGGCGAAGTACATTCCTGTGAAATTGAAGATGCGGACTTTTATGTAGGAAGTTATTCTATTGGGGACAGAACACGTGCTTTTTTGAAGGTACAGGATGGATGTGACTATAAATGTACCTATTGTACTATACCATTGGCTAGAGGGATTTCTCGAAGTGATACGCTAGAAAATGTATTGCATAACGCTGCAGAGATTTCTAAGAAGGATATTAAAGAAATTGTGCTTACAGGTGTTAATATTGGAGACTACGGTAAGGGAGAGTTTGGTAATAAAAAACACGAGCATACTTTTTTAGAATTGGTTCAGGCTTTAGATAAAGTTGAAGGAATAGAACGTTTAAGAATTTCTTCGATTGAACCAAACCTGTTAAAGAATGAAACCATAGATTTTGTGTCGAAAAGCAGAACTTTTGTTCCTCATTTTCACATTCCATTGCAGTCAGGGAATAACGATATTCTCAAATTAATGAAACGTCGATACATGCGTGAGTTATATGTCGATCGAGTTAAAAGGATTAGAGAAGTCATGCCTCATGCTTGTATTGGTGTGGACGTAATCGTTGGTTTCCCTGGAGAAACTGATGAACGTTTCCTGGAGACTTATCATTTTTTGAATGATTTAGATATATCCTATTTGCATGTATTCACTTACTCTGAGCGGGACAATACAGAAGCTGCCGAAATGGATGGAGTAGTGCCTAAAAATGTACGAAGCAAACGCAGTAAAATGCTCCGAGGATTATCAGTTAAGAAGCGCCGTGCATTCTATGAAAGTCAAATTGGTACTGAAAGAACAGTACTGTTCGAAACAGAAAATAAGGAAGGATACATCTATGGATTCACAGAAAACTACGTGAAAATTAAAGCACCTTGGAATCCAGAATTAGCCAATACTTTACACTCGATTAAATTGACTTCTATAGATGAAGATGGGACTGTGAGAGGGGAGTTGTTGTAGACGTGAGATTATAGATTTGAGATTTTAGACTTTTTTTCTTTGTTTATCTCAATTGAATTATTATTCCTTAGTACATCAAGCACCAGCCCGAAAACTACAAACAAAAAACTACTTATAGGGAAAGTTTTTATAATTCCCATGATAAATTGTCCATCAGATGCTCTTCCCCAATTACTTGAGGTATCAATGAAGAACACCAAAGGGTGTAAAATAAATAGTTGTAGTATTAAAAAAGTAATAAAAATACTTTTTTTGAGGTTCCTGTTTTTTTTAATACTGCTATAACAGTACAAGTAAAAAGAAACAGTAGAAAACAAAAATATTCCCCACAAACTTTTTAATACCATTGGGACAATTTCGTAATAAGAGTCAGTTTTAAGATAATCTTTATAAAAGGATTCTAAGAAAACACTTGCTGGTATAATAGTTAACAGAGGAACAATAAATGTCAGTGTAGAAACCAAGCAGATACCTGCAAAAATTGAACTAATGATACTTGCTGAGAATGTTTTAGTCATTAACTAGATACTTTACAATAGAAACTAATTACAAATTCTCAATCCACTTTCTGGCATTTATGAAGGCCTCTAACCATGGAGATACTTGATCCTTTCTTCCTTTAGGGTAGTGCGCCCAGTTCCATTGGAAAATGGAACGTTCAATGTGTGGCATCATGACTAAATGACGACCGTCTTTGTTGGTCATCATTGCAACATTGTAATCCGATCCGTTAGGGTTAGCAGGATATTGGTCATACCCATATTTACCTACAATATTGTAACGGTCTTCGCTATATGGTAAGCTAAATTTACCTTCTCCATGAGAGGTCCACACTCCTAGTGTGCTACCCGCTAAGCTAGACAACATCACAGAGTTGTTTTCTTGAATCTTGACAGAGGTAAAGTTACATTCGTGTTTGTGAGAATCGTTGTGCAGCATACGAGGTTTGTTTTCATGGTCTGGGTTTAACAAACCTAATTCCACAAAAAGCTGACATCCGTTACAAATTCCGACAGAAAGTGTGTCTTTTCTTGCAAAGAACTTATCTAACGTTTCTTTGGCTTTTTGATTGTACAGGAACGCTCCAGCCCATCCCTTAGCAGAACCTAATACATCCGAGTTAGAGAATCCTCCAACGGCTCCAATGAACTGAATATCTTCTAAAGTTTCACGACCAGAGATTAAATCTGTCATGTGAACGTCTTTCACGTCAAAACCGGCTAAGTACATAGCATTCGCCATTTCACGTTCTGAGTTACTCCCTTTTTCACGAATTATAGCGGCCTTAGGTCTCGTAGCTCCTGCAGCAGGTATTTTTCCATCAAAATGAGCAGGGAACTCAAAGTTTAAGGCTTGGTTTTTATAGTTGTCGAAACGCGCTTGAGCCGTATCGTTTTTGGTTTGTTTTTGATCTAATAAGTAGGATGTTTTAAACCAAATATCTCTGTACTTGGCTACATCAATATTACAAGGGCCAAAGTCTAAGATAGCTTCATTAGTTGCTGTTCCTAATTTGTGGAAAGTTACTCCTTCGTTTGTTAATACGCTCTCAATAGTTACATCATCTTTGGCTTGAAATACTAGACCGATATTTTCTGCAAATAAATACTTGATGATGTCTGATTCACCTAAAGAAGAGAAATCCAATTTAGCTCCTAGGTTGTTGTCTGCAAAACACATTTCTAAAAGCGTAGTAATTAAACCACCACTTCCTATATCATGACCCGCTACGATTTGTTCATCAATAATCAACTGTTGCACTGTGTTAAACGCTTTTTTAAAGAACACGGCATCTTTAATTGTTGGCGCTTCAGAGCCTATTACATTTAAGGTTTGAGCAAACGAGGAGCCGCCTAATTTAAAACTATCTTGAGATAAGTTGATATAGTAGATTGAACCACCATTTCTTTGTAATACAGGCTCAACCACTTTGTTGATGTCTGTACAATTACCTGCGGCAGAAATAATAACCGTACCTGGAGCAATTACTTCGTCATTTGGATATTTTTGTTTCATCGACAAGGAATCCTTTCCAGTAGGGATATTGATGCCTAATTCAATCGCAAAGTTAGAACACGCTTCAACCGCTTCGTACAAACGAGCATCTTCTCCTTTGTTATTACAAGGCCACATCCAGTTAGCAGATAAAGACAAACCTTTGATATTATTTTTGATTGGAGCCCATACAATGTTTGATAAGGCTTCAGCAATAGCAGTTCTGCTTGCAGCGGCAGGATCAATGATAGCGGCAATAGGAGAGTGTCCAATCGAAGTCGCAATACCTTCTTTTCCTTTATAATCTAAAGCAGACACTCCACAGTTATTCAATGGTAACTGTAAAGGCCCTACGGTTTGTTGTTTAGCGACTTTACCACCTACACAACGGTCTACTTTATTGGTTAACCAATCTTTACAGGCAACAGCCTCTAACTGCAATACGTTTTCTAAATAGGTGCCGATTTGGTCTTTTGAATAGCTTGCATTTTTATAGTTGCGTTCTACTTTATTATCTGTCATGATGGTCTTAGGAGCACTCCCAAAGAAGTCTTCCAAGGCATAATCCATTGGTTTTTCACCTGTGCTTGACGATTCAAAGGTAAACCTGTTATCGCCTGTCACATCACCCACTTCATACATCGGTGAACGTTCACGATCTGCAATACGCTTGAGAATATCTAAATCCTCTTTACCTATCACCAACCCCATACGCTCTTGCGATTCGTTACCGATAATTTCTTTAGCGGATAGAGTAGGGTCACCTACAGGTAATTTATCCAAGTCGATTTTTCCTCCTGTATCTTCTACTAATTCGGATAAACAGTTTAAGTGTCCACCGGCTCCGTGATCGTGAATCGAAACGATTGGGTTGCTATCACTTTCTACCAATCCTCGGATGGCATTAGCGGCACGTTTTTGCATTTCTGGATTAGAACGTTGTACGGCATTCAATTCAATTCCTGAACCAAAAGCACCAGTGTCCGCTGAAGATACGGCAGCACCACCCATTCCAATCCTATAGTTTTCACCACCTAAGATGACGATTTTATCTTCAGGCTTAGGATGTTTTTTTAAGGCTTGATCCAATTTGCCAAAACCAATACCTCCTGCAAGCATTATTACTTTATCAAAACCTAATTTACGAGCTTCTTCTTCGTGCTCAAAAGTTAATACAGAACCTGTTATTAAAGGTTGTCCAAATTTATTCCCGAAATCAGAAGCTCCATTAGAAGCTTTGATTAAGATGTCCATTGGGGTTTGGTATAGCCAAGCTCTTTCTGACATGGCTTTTTCCCAAGGTCTATTTTCTTCTAATCGAGAATAAGAAGTCATGTAAACAGCTGTCCCAGCCAAAGGCAAAGAACCTTGTCCTCCTGCTAAACGGTCTCTAATTTCACCTCCTGATCCAGTTGCCGCTCCATTGAATGGTTCAACTGTAGTAGGAAAGTTGTGTGTTTCTGCTTTAAGCGAAATCACAGAGTCGAATTCTTTGGTTTGGTAAAAGTCAGGTTTGTCTGGGCTTTTTGGTGCAAATTGTTCTACTTTAGGACCTTTGATAAAAGCTACATTGTCTTTATAGGCCGAAACAATTTCGTTAGGATTTTCTTGTGAAGTCTTTTTTATCAATTTAAACAAAGAAGTTTCTTTTTCCTCTCCATCTATTACAAATGTTCCGTTAAAGATTTTGTGTCGGCAGTGCTCTGAATTGGCTTGCGAAAAGGCAAATATTTCGGAGTCTGTCAATTTACGCCCTAGTTTAGTGGATAGGTTATTCAAGTAGTCTACTTCTTCTGGGCTTAAAGCCAAACCTTCCGCACGATTGTAAGCCTCAATATCTATAATATCTAATATCGCTTCCGGTTGGATATTGATAGTAAACATGTCTTGATTTAATTCCTCATATTTTTGAGAAATCATTGGGTCGTAATCTTTGTTTTCGTCATTTAATCTACTCAATTCCTCGATACGAATGATTCCTTCGATACCCATGTTCTGCGTAATCTCAACGGCATTGGTACTCCATGGAGTTATCATGGCAGCACGTGGGCCGATAAATCCGTTTTCGTTAGAAAAGGTAGTACCTTCTATGGCTTGTGCATTTCCGAACAACCATTTTAGTTTAGATACCGTTTCTTCGGAGATGGGATTTTGAGTTTGAACAGCGTAAATTAATTGGCTTTCGTTTTCAAAAAAATGAATCATTTGTATAAAGATTTATAGCGTAAATGGATAAGGTGCAAATGTAAAAAAAAAAGGCATTTTTTGCCTCCGAAAGGAGACCCGAAATAAGAAAGATATTAACGTTTTAGAATCTTATATTCTTCATAACATCCATTAATGGCATCCATAATCTGGAGGTCATTGGCTGTTTGAATAAACGTTTCGGAATAATTGCAGTGTTTGAGGATTTCTGCAATTTCGTCTTTTTCTACATTGAGCAGGGTAGCGAGAGTTTCTCTGTCAAATTTAGTTTCAAGTAATTCTCTGATGGTTTCGTCCTGACGTACTTTTTTAAGTTTTCGCAGTTCTTTTCCTTTTTTGCCAAAGGTATTGTACAAGAAATCAGTAGGATTAAAAATTGAATTCATAATCTTACTGAAGGTTTTGGGATTGTACTCTCCCGCCTCATAGCCGTATGGAAGTCCCGAAATAGTGTATCTAAAATCTTGTTTTTCAGGAATAAGTTTAGAATCGACTTCGAGATATCCTGTCAGATTATAAGGATTTACGACCACCTCGTCTAGTGCATAGGCTTTTTCAGTCAATTGAATTTGAGCATTTTTGAAAAGTAACCAATCATTAGTTACTCTAAGAGACAAAGATTTAAATCCGAGGCAAGAGATGTGTAACGTGTCGTTAATTGCAGCACTTATCTTGAATTGACCATTAGTATCAGTGATTGTACCCTTAACAAGATTAGTGTTAATGATATGTACATTGGATAACGGAAGTTTAGTCTCGCTGGCAGTAATCGTTCCTTCAATGAGATGAATGGTTTTTTCTTGAGAAAAAACAGATAATGAGAAAAAACACAAAAGGATTATAAAATACCGCATCATATTATTATTAGTTCAAAAGTAACTAACTTTTACAAGTATTTTATAATCCTTTTTACCTTTTACAAGAAAATTAACAAGACTCCTAGTTTAGCCTCGTCTTGGTCTTCTTGGTCTATCAGAAGATTCTGCTCTACGACGTTCTCTTCTATTTGGTGATTTAGCGTCACTTACAGTGTTTGTTCTTCGGTTGCGACCGTTAGTATCATTATTTCTATTGCCTCTTCTGTCTCCAGAGCCAAAGTCATCTCTTTTTCCTCCATCTCTGCGTGCTGATGAAAAATCTCTACGTTTACTTCCGCCTTCACGTCTGCGTCCGCCTTCACGTTTACCACCACCATTATTTTTGGAGATTTCTACGTTGATACGACGCCCTTCTAACTCCGCACCATTTAGAATTTCCATTACTTTATCAGCGTGTTCGCTGTCCGTATTAAAAAAGGAGAAACTTTCTTTAACGTCTACTTTGTAGACACCTTCACGACCCAAGTCTAATGTATCTTTTAAGAAATCTTTGAGTTGCATCCAGTCAAAGTCATCTCTGGTTCCTAGATTTATAAAATATCTAGTAGATCCATCTGATGAATCTCCTTCGTTATCACGTCCACTTCCTTTTTCACGTCCACCTGCACCAACAGCTAAGTCACGTTTATTTTTGTAGTAACTGATGAATCGGTTAAACTCAACGGATACCATTTTTTTAACCAATTCCTCTTTGGTTAAACCGTCTAACACCTCGTTGATAGCAGGAAGATAATTATCAATTTCATGATCAATTTCTACTTCCTTAATTTTGTTAGCCAAGTGTAGTAATTGAATTTCACAAATTTCAATTCCTGATGGGATGGTTTTTTCTTCGAATTTCTTTTGAATAATGCGCTCTATGGCAGAAATTTTACGTAACTCACTTTTAGTGATTATGACGATTGAGGTTCCTAATTTACCTGCACGCCCTGTTCTTCCTGAACGGTGATTATAGGTTTCAATTTCGTCGGGTAATTGGTAGTTAATTACGTGAGTAATATCATCTACATCAATGCCACGGGCAGCAACATCAGTAGCTACTAACATTTGAATTTGACGCCCTCTAAACGATTTCATTACACCATCACGTTGTGCTTGAGATAAATCTCCATGTAAGGCAGCTGCATTATAACCGTCCTCAATTAATTTTTCAGCAATTGCTTGTGTATCTCTTTTTGTTCTACAGAAAACAACTGAAAAAATATCAGGGTTAGCATCAGCTAAACGTTTTAGTGCCTCGTATCTATCTCTAGCCCCAACTAAATAAAACTCATGAGAAACTGTTGACGATCCTGAATTTTTGGTTCCAACTGTAATTTCAGCAGGATTATGCATAAATTCTCGAGCAATTTTTGCTACTTCATTCGGCATGGTTGCTGAAAACAACCAAGTGTTTTTTTCGTCTGGAGTAGTAGATAAGATGGATACAATGTCTTCATAGAATCCCATGTTTAGCATTTCATCTGCTTCGTCCAGAACGCAATAATTGATCTCAGAAATATCCACCATTTTACGGTTGATCATATCTTGCATACGACCTGGTGTTGCTACAATAATTTGAGCTCCACGTTGTATGTTTCGAGCTTGATCAGATATACTAGCTCCCCCATAGATAGCCACAATATTGATATTGTTTTCAAATTTAGAATATAGCTTTAATTCATTGGTGATCTGTAAGCATAACTCACGCGTAGGGGCTATAATTAGGCCTTGTGTTTTTTTGCTTCCAGAGTCAATTTTTTGAATTAATGGAAAACCAAACGCTGCTGTTTTTCCTGTTCCTGTTTGGGCCAAAGCCACAATATCAGTTTCGTTTTCCAACAAAAGGGGTATCGCTTTTTCCTGTACTTCAGACGGATTCTCAAATCCTAGATTGTTTATCGCCTCCAATAGCGATCCTTTCAATCCTAATGCTTCAAATTTATTCATAAACTATTTTAAAATAGCCGCAAAGGTAGTTGAATAAACTTGTATTAACTAATGATATTGAATTAGTTAGTATTTATTTTGTGTAATGAAGTTAATTCCCATCTGAATAGACATACCGTTGGATTTTGGAATTTGATAAAATTCTAAAAGATTGTCTAATGCTAGATAGAGATTGAGTGACCTGATGCTTTTTGAAACTATTATGCCTACATTGGTAAAGGAATAGTCATCTATGGTGTAAGCAATCTTTGCTTGAGTACTGTTGGAGAATCTGCGATAATAGTATAACGATGCAGCAAAGATTGGCCTACGAGGTCTGAATTGTGAAAAAGCTTGAAGACCTACAGAGTTGATATACCTTCTTTTTGTTGGCGACACCCGGCAGTTACAAGTACTATAGTCTAATTCCTCCCATGAAAATTTGATAGAGCCATTGAGCTTTGTTGGGCGCATGGAGGAGTATTTTGATTTTAGTGTATCGGTATGGATGGAGCTAATCATTTCTTGTAGGGCATTAGTGTTAGTACCACTTGCATTTACACCATCAAATTTATAGTCAAGAGCGACTGTGTATATTTCTGTATCCTTATTGTAAAAGATGGCTCCTAAATCAACAACACTTCCAGTAACTTCCCACTGATCCCTTAAGGTATAGGTAAAACCAGCATCTAGTCCGTAACCGATGTTTCCTCCAAAAAAACTTTTACCAACTACGGAGGTTAACATACCTAATCCACCTTGTCGATTATCACGTAGAGAGGCATATCCCGCTGTTTTTATAGCAATGTTGACATTGGCAATATCATGATTGTAAATATTATTTCCATTAGGTGTTTCGTAAGTGGTAAGCGCTCCTGTGTTATCCAGTGTTTCAAAGTTTAAAATGCTGGAATATAACTTAATACGACCTCCAATAGTTAAATAGTCATCCACTTTTTTGGTTAACCCAAAATGAAAAACGTTCATTAAGTCCATTTTTGCGGTTATGTTGTAAAAGCCTTGTCTTTGATTTATGTGATATTGGTTGCCATAAAGGGCTAATTGCCCTATTTCTTTAGGTACGTAACCGATAAAGTCAAATTCTTCATACATACCCGCCGAAAAATAGGTGTTGTAATATCGTCTGCTGCTCCATCCGAAATTCAGTAGTTCTAATTGTTGATTAATTACCAAATGATCATTATTGGAAACGGAATTAATGAGATTTTGTAATTTATAATTGATGTCAATACCATCTTTCATAATAATTTGAGAAGGAGTAAACCCTCTCAAGCCATAATTGAAATGAATATGTGATAATACAGGAACTCCAATATGAGATTTATAATACATTTCTGTACCTGGATTGAGCATCAAAGCCTGTGGTAAATCTGTAAAATCGTATAGCAACTGCTTATTTTGCGCAGAGCCAATAAATAAAATGGAGATAGTAATAAGAAAAACAATTAACCTTCTCATAGTTCCATTTTGATATAATAACGTCCTTTGGATTTCAAGTTAAGTGATCCTTCAATATTACTAGGTACATCTGTTGCTTTGATGGTAGAAACTATCTTTTTAGCCAATTTAAGATTGGTTATTTCATTTTTGTCTAGTTCATCAACAAAAAGGGTTTGTACAGGTTTTTCAAAAGGACCGTTACCCGCTTGAACAGGCACTATAACAGGACTGTTTATCAATTCATTAGTTGCTCCTAAGTACTTAAATTCTATAATAAAATCTTTATTGAAGGTATTGTCTACTTGGTACGTAATCTCAATTTTTTCAATACTTTTTGTGATAGATTGATTGTTTAATAAAGGAAAACTCGTGGTATCGCTCTCAATCAATTCAGGTATTATAACAGATGAATTGGGATTAGTGCTATCAAAGTTCCCGGCCTCTTTTGTGGCATAGATGAAACTCACTTCGAATATTGGGGTTAAGACGATATTGCTGATTTGTCCTACATCTATATCCTTAACGCAAGAACTAAACAGGCTAGATGAAATAATAGCTAGTAGTAATGAAATTTTGAAAATTTTCATATACCGTTGGGTATTGGATTAATGACGTTTACCAAAATACATGTTTTTTTGAAAAAACAAGAATAAGGATGCTATTTTTTACTCATTAATTGTGTTAAATGGGTAATAAGTTGCCTTGTGGCAATTCCACGATGGCTAATTTTGTTTTTTTCCTTCATTTCCATTTGTGCAAAAGTTAGCTCTGAATTTTTTGGTTTGAATATAGGGTCGTAGCCAAATCCATCTGACCCCGATCGTTCTTTTGTTATAATTCCTTCACAAATACCTGTAAATAGGTGTTGATTATGGTTGGTATTAAGGGCAATCACGGTTTTAAAACGCGCTTTTCTATTTGTGCTACCAGAAAGATTGTGTAATACTTTAGTGATGTTATCTTCACTGTTTTTGTTTTCTCCAGCATATCTAGCCGATAAAACACCTGGTTCGTTGTTTAAAGCTTCGATTTCAAGTCCAGTGTCTTCAGCAAAACAATCATAACCGTATTTATCCGAAACGTAATTGGCTTTTTGTATCGCGTTTCCTTCTATAGTATCAGATGTTTCAGGAATTTCTTCTGTACAGCCTATATCATTTAGGCTAATAATTTCAATTTCTGGAGGTAAAAGATTTTGTATCTCTTTTACTTTGTTCGGGTTGCT
>JACJYY010000012.1 GCA_020635875.1 Flavobacteriales bacterium | reverse complement strand
AAAATACTAAAAGCGTTAGTTCCGTTAGATGATTTCTTCTTTGAACGACTAAGAAAAGGTTTTGAAGAACGCTACTTTGATGTTTCTCAGATTGATAAAGCACTTGAATTTGTAAGCCAAAAAAAGAATTAGTCTCTCCTTAAAACGGCATTAAACATTTGATTATTAATACAATAAACAGCTAATTTGTTGTATAATTTTGCAATATTTTGTATCTTAGAGCTTTAAAACCTTGCAAATATGTTGGGACAAAATCCTAAAAAACAAGCAGAATTATTTCGACCGATGTTGGTTGATTTTATTGATAGTACGCACGAACTTGTTTTACTTTCAGAAAAAATAGATTGGTCTTATTTTGATGCTGAATTTTCGCCATTATATTCTCACAAAGGCAATCCGAGCCACCCGATTCGATTTATGGTAGGCTGTTTGTTATTAAAAAATCTTTACAATTTGGGAGATGAAACTTTGGAAAAAGCTTGGATTATGAACCCTTATATGCAGTACTTTTGTGGCAGAGTTTTTTTTGAGCACGAATTTCCTTGTGATCCGAGTAATTTTGTACATTTCAGGAAAAGAATAGGCGAAAAAGGTATTGAGAAAATTTTTGGATACAGCGTGCATATGCATGACACAAGGATGAATACTTCTAATTTTGTTTTGTCGGACACTACCGTCCAAGAAAATAACACCACTTTTCCTACCGATGCAAAATTATGTAAAAAAGTGATTGATTACTGCAACAAAATTGCCGAAAAGGAAGGCATCAAACAAAGACAACGTTATACCCAAGTGAGCAAACAATTAGTACGCAATACCTACAACGGAAAGCATCCTAAAAGATTAAAGTTAGCAAGGAAATCACAGAAACGACTTAAAACCATTGCTATGAGATTGATACGAGAACTTCAACGCAATTTTACAGCAGAAAAACAAGCGGTTTATAAAGAGGTACTCACACGTTACACCCAAGCAATTACTCAGAAGAAGGGTGACAAAGATAAAATTTACAGCCTGCACAAACCATTTACCCGATGTATTGCTAAAGGAAAAGCTCATAAACACTATGAGTTTGGAAATAAAGTAGGACTTATAACTACTGGAAACAAAGGAAAGAAAATCATCCTTGGAATTAAATCATTTTTACAAACTCCTTACGACGGTCACACCATTGAGCCACTTTTACAACAAATGGAAAATGGCGGTCAGAAGCTTCCCAAAGAGCTTGTTTACGACCGTGGAGGTAGAGGGAAAACAGAAATCAAGGGCGTAAAAATAACGATTCCAAGTACTCCCAAGAAAACCGACACTACTTACCAAAAACGAACCAAACGTAAGAAGTTTAGAACTAGAGCTGCTATAGAACCTATCATCGGACATTTGAAAGCTAATTTTAGGCTGGCTCAGAATTACTATTGGAACGAAACTGGAATACAGATTAACGCATTGTTAGCTGCAACCGCTTGGAATATGAAGAAAATGATGGAAATACTCAAAGGAAAAATTATTTTTACTTTTTTAAATAGTCTTATTCCCAATCTTAACATAAATCTTTCTAAAGCTAAATTGAAAATTAAAATTTGTTAAGGAGTGAC
>JACJYY010000011.1 GCA_020635875.1 Flavobacteriales bacterium | reverse complement strand
AAACAATAAGTAACAGCTGGGATACCACGGCAAAGGGAACGCGTTTTACAAAGGGATTCGCGTCTTTTTCCTGAGTTCCGCGCTGGGACACCCAAATTAGAATTCAAATAATTCTGCGAGTTGATTTTGTTCCTCACTTAGTAGTAAAGTCTCTTTGTAAGTGTTGCCATTAGTTGGATCTGTAAACTCAACTGCATAAATTGATTTGGCTATTTCAATAGCCTGCTCGCAACTAATTTTGTTATTTTTCAGTTTTAACAGGCGCTCAAGCTCTTTGTAAACTTTATAAGCTACAAAATTGATGGTAATGTGCGCTTCTATTCTCTTGTGCAATCGATGGTAAATTGGTCGGATCTTCAGATCGTGTTTTGAAACTCGAAAAGCCTTCTCAATTTTCCAAAGTTGACCGTAATTACTGATAATCTCGTCTTTTGATAGTGTTGTATTAGTAAGATAACCTTTCAATCCATCCCATGCAGCATCGTCAGCAAACTTTTCATGGTCAATAGAAATGTTGATCTCTCCTTCTAATTTTAAATATTTATTATAGCCTCGATTGTTAATTGAGGACTTGGTCATTTTACCTGATTTTACTTTCTGTTCCAGTTTCATCAATCCTCTGTCCCTGTTATGCTTATCTTTTTTTGCCCTTCTGTCTGTGTAGCCTACAATTAACCTTGTTCCATCTTCTTTTTTAATAATTGCACTTGTTTTATCATCCAGCTTCAATGAAAGTATTTTATGTTTCACAGATGTACTTTCATTTTTAATTCGTGCTCCAAGAATAAACTCGTAACCTTTTTCTTGTAGCTCTTTTACATTCGATGATGAGAGTAATCCAGAATCAGCAATCACAATTAGCTTATCCAGTTCGTATTTGGCTTTGAATGCATCAATAATCGGTAGCATTGTATGTCCTTCAAACTTATTACCTTCATGAATCTCATATGCTAATGGATAGCCTTCCAGACCAACAAGAAGTCCTAAGACAATTTGTGGATTTTGATGTCTTCCTTCCTTGGAAAAACCTCGTTTTCGAACTTCATCTTCATCATCTATCTGAAAATAGATGGTAGTTACATCGTAAAAAACAATACTAACAATACCTCCAAGAACCCTCTTGGTATGGTTGTAGCTAATTTGCTGAAGTGTTTCCCTGTGACTTGTATAAATCTTATCCAGGTATCTGTAGATGCGATCTTCGTTAATATTAACGGAAAAGTATCGCCGCAAATAATGTGTCGTTCTTAATTTGCTGGCTGGATGGGAGAGCCGAACCAAAACCAATTGTTTGAGAAGATCATCGCAAACTTTATCAAAACCTATTTCTGTATAAATCTTACCCAGTAAAAGATGAATCCCATTTATGTATATTTTTTGAATGCTTTGTTTGATCGTCTGGTTGAAATCCTGAGTGGAGAAATCAAAGGTTTGCTGCCCCTGGTAATGTTCAATGTAATCTAAACCTTGATTGTAGAGTATGTCAATCTCAGTAGGATCGCTAGAGCTGCCAATTGTCTTAACCATTTTGTACTTTCCAGAACTTTT
>JACJYY010000010.1 GCA_020635875.1 Flavobacteriales bacterium | reverse complement strand
TAGGAACTGGTGCCACCACCTTTGTAGGTCGATAAAATATCATCAATATTTAAGCCGTCAACTATCTGGTTAACAAGACGAACAGGGTGATTAGCCGCTATTTTATCGCTTAAATTACTCGGAAACAGCATCGATTGCTGGGAAGTAACGCTTTTAAATCGTACGTTTGATCTTGTTGTCATAGAGACCTTTAAGATACAAATCTTAACGGGACAATAAAAACAAAGGCTGTCCAATTTTACTTTTTGGACAGCCTCATATTGCCCTTTTGTTTAACCCTGAAAGTAAGGTGCATGAAGAGGTAAGTGTTTGGATAAGACCTTAATTTGTGATGAGGGATAGCAGATACTTATTTTGTTATCCCTCATTATTTTTAGTAGAAAAGTATTTGGTTGGCTACTAGTATGCTTAGTGCTGTAAGTCAGGGCGTTAGAGTTGTAATTCTTAAGCCACATAAGCTTAACTTTTGAACATTCAAATTTGTATGAAATCATTCTTTTTATTATCTCTTTTTATTTTTCTTCTTTCTTCTTGCCAAAAGAAAGTAAAAAGAGAGATGCTAAACTTTCTTCACCAAAACAAAGGTGAAATAGTTGTAAGAGAGAAAAAGATAATAGATCATAATGGAAACGTAATTCCTTTTTCTCCATACCAATACAAAACCCTTTATGATGCTAAAGATTCACTTTCTCACCTTCTCGAGGCAAATGCTGTCTTTGTTTGCTGTCATGCCGATTCTGAAATGGTTAGCGATGAATTTATTCAGAAGCATGCTAATGCAGTCTATCAAAAGAGAGAAGAATCAGTTTTTTTGAGACAACTGGACCATGATGTGTTTTGTGAATATGTCTTGCCATATCGTGCAGGTGAGGAAAAGTTTATTGATTATCACCAGGAGTTAGAGAAAAGGTTTCGGGGTTTTGTGGGGTGTTTAAATCAAGATGTGTTATTAAAAGACAAAGCGAGGGCAATAAATACGAAACTTAAGGAGATTTTAGAATTCGATTTACGTTCTCATGCTCAACTATATGAACCTAGTGTTGTTGAAGTTTTAACGGTTGGAGTGGGTAGTTGTAACTCATTGACGGCTGTAACGGCTCAAACTATGCGATATTTTGGGATTCCGTCTGCAGTCGATGAATGTCCTGTTTGGGCTCACCGAAACTCTGGACATCGCTGGAATGCGTTTTTAACCGAAAACGGCGAATGGATTCCTTTTAGTGGGGCCGAAGCCAATCCATCTGAATTTGATGTCATCTCTGACTCTACCAAAAGTCCCAAGATTTATCGACATACATTTTCTTCGCAAAAGAGTTTTCAGCCGCCAAATGTCAATAACGAAAACTTGCCTCCTGTTTTTAAATATCCTAATCGGGTAGATGTTACCCATGAATATGTATCAGTTAGTAATGTCGAAATTGAGATAAAGAACAGTGATTTGCGGCAGGAGCAGAAGATAGCTTATCTGGCAGTGTTTAATGCTGAACAGTGGAGTATTGCTGCGTGGGCAGAGATTGAAAACGGAAAAGCAAGGTTTGCGAATATGGGTAATAACCATATTGTTTATCTGCCCTGCTTTTATGAAAAAGGAAAAGTTGTTCCTGCCGGATCGCCATTCATATTGAAGACTGATGAGATGACATTTGTTGAAATCCGGGTTGATGATATGTATCCTAACATTAATCTATATTGTTACAATAAATTTTTTGATTACCAATGGAATATTGGTTATCCTTCTGAGGGAAATAAAATAGAACTGTTCTTCTGGGATAACGAATGGGTTTCGTGTGGAATATGTGTCGTAAAAGATGACAAAAAACTAATATTTAGAAATGTTCCTAAAGGTGCTCTTTATTTATTGAAATCATTCGACTGGGAGAATACCTGGCAGAGAATATTCACTATAGAGGACGGGGAGCAAATATGGTTTTAGTTGTAAACCCTTAGCATGTCTCCAAAACGAGATACATTGTATTGTTTGAGCGGGGCTGAAGCCGGGCCTTTTACAACCACTCCATCGATAAAAATAAATTGCGATTCGCAACAGGAACAGGTTCCGGTGGCACCCTTGCTATCAACCCGGCAGCTTGAGTTTATTTCGTTGGTGCAGGCTGCGTCAAAGGCGTAATACGAACCTTCCATC
>JACJYY010000001.1 GCA_020635875.1 Flavobacteriales bacterium | reverse complement strand
CGCCCTTGCGGAACTCGCGTAACCAGATAGCCCAAATCGTGCTCTGCAACCGTCACAAGCGCAACCAAACTTGAAAACCGGGCCAAACAAATGCTGTGGGGCAGTCTTGATCATATGCTACCAACTTTACAACCCTACGGCCCTTAACCGGGGAAAAAGTAGTTCTGCACAGACGTTGTGGCGGAAGAGCCCGCCAGCCAACGAGTTGGCGATAACGCGCGAGTGGGCTTCTCAGACTTTGCATTTCTTAAAGACCTTTTTGCCCACTCGTCGCGTTGATTGCCCGGTTAGGAAGTTGTGTGTATTGAACTGCCCACATAAATTATTCAACTACCAATTTTTCAATAGAATAGCTGTGAACTATCCAATCTCCATAATCATTAATAATAATACCATTCAGTCGAATTGTGATTTGGTCTCCGTGAAACATTTTATCATCGTCACTTTCACCAGACAAAGATAAAACCACATCAAATAAAATATCTTCTTTATCAAACTCTATGCTTTTTAGAAGGTAATCATCAAGCCCAAATCCCGTTGCATTAGTACCCGCTATAGCCTGTGTAACTTGATCATCAGCATTTACAAGAGTACTACAAAAATCGAAGATGATACTATTAAAAATCCTTTCTGCATCAGCTTTTCTTCGCACTTTATGAGTTTGAATAATACTATTGTTTTCATGACCTTGAATAATAATACTGTTTTCACGAATTATATTTTTTAGTGTATTTAGATCCTTTGCAATAGCCACAGAATCATCAGATGTTTCTAGATTAAAATGTTCTTTTCCATATTCTAGAAACTGTGATGATTCATATAAATGGAATATTTCCACCTTTGCCTCTGTGTGAATTTCATTTCTCAATTCAATGCGTGGTCCAATTGTTTTCCCATGGATTTTTGTCCACCAATCGTCTTTTAAATCATCTGTTATTAAAGTAACATATTTCCACTTTTGTTTTTCAGCTTCTTTCAGTATCTCTTTCCAAAATATTAAATCGCCATATTTATTATCATAATAGACCTCATTATAATAATAACCTATCGCCTCACCATTTTTTGCAACTTTTTCATTGTCTCTAAATCCAGGCGGTATTTGCAATTTATATCTTTTTGAACCTTCTTTTTCAATTAAGTCAACCTCCTTTTGTGAAGGGCTTTCGCCTGTACATTCCCCAAATATTTCCATAATTGAATTCAAAACTGTATCAACATCATTTACATCAAGTGTCTGAGCTAAAATCTCATCAAGATATGACTTAATATTATCAAGAAAAGAAGTAAGTTGATCCATCAGGTAATCAAGATCAATTCTAGAGTGCCTTTTCTTCAAATTTAATCCAGTAATATTTCTACGGATTTGATTGATAGCATTTTCAAATATTTCCGAAGACTTGGTGCAGAGTTCTTTCTGCTCAAAGATTGTATTCAATCTGTTGCGATGGAACTCCAACGACGCATGATAAGGTAGCCAAATTCTATTTTCTAATTTCTTAAGAGTTGTAATAATATCGTTTTGTACCGAATCTGGAAAACGATATAAGTTCAACAAAAAACTTGCATCGAAAACAAAAACACCTTTATCCCAAAGGGTTTTGTAGTCTTCTTTAGTTAATGCATAAAAACTTTTGAATTTTTTTCTCAAAATTACTCCTAACATAAAAGCTTTTTTATCGATGTAAGTTCAGTAACCCCTAACGTTTGCGATAACGCGCGTAAGGGCTGCTCAAAG